>CAZTTY010000093.1:0-14538 GCA_964616815.1 uncultured Gemmatimonadaceae bacterium
CTGCCGACGGCAGCGCCCCCTCCGCGCAAGATGCCCGGCCGCGTCGTCGGCCCGTCGTCTACTTCGACCCCGTCGCCGCCGGCCCCCGCTTCCGTCCCATGATCACCCACGATGCGGCGCCACGGACGGCTTTCTCCCTGTCTCGGAGGAGCGACTGCAGCGCCGCGAGCGAGCCGCTGCCGTTCGCCTGGCCCAGCGCGTGCACCGCCGCGACACGCAGCGGGGTGGCGCGCCGCTTCATGAGCAGCCCCTTTTCGGTGCGCGCGATCTCCACCAGCTTCTCGATCGCCTGCGGCGTGCCCAGTTGCCCCAGCGCGGCGAGCATCGCCATCTGCACGCGGCCATCGTCCTCGCGGTCGAGCGCCCGGATGAGCGAGTCCACCGACTTTCCGTTCGTCGCCACGTTGATCGTGTTGGTCACTGGCACCGAGTGGCCGTTGGATCCGTTGGCGGAAGCAGGCGCCTCGCGGCCGTTCCCCAGCTTCGCCAGCGCGCCCGCAGCTGCGCTCCGCACGCGATCGTCCTTGTGCTCGAGCAGCCGCAGCAGGTCCCCTTCCACCTCCACGGTGCGCATCTCGCCGAGCAGGTCGGCCGCGTTGCGCACCACGTACCAGCGGGAGTCTCCGAGCATGTGGATGATGGTACGTATTCCCGTACCGAGGCGAAGGAGAGAATCATAGTAGACCCGCCTGTCGGTGAGCGACGGAGCCGCCATCAGCGCGTCTACCAGCGCCTCCACTCCGGCGTCATCCGTACGCTCGAAGATCGCCATGTAGCGGTCGTAGCTCTCGTGCCGCCGCGGCAGCAGATCGACCACGCACTTGAGAAGGCTGGGGGTGGAGAGCCGGCGGACGGTCATCCCGTACTGCCGCTTGATCGCGCGATCCTCGACTCGCCCTTCACGCTCGATTATGCCGTGGAACACGTCCGCCACGATGTCGTAGCGCTCCTTGCGGGCAGAACCGGTGGCGAGCTTGAGGAGCGCATCGAGCGTGCGGGAGACGGCAGCCGGAGTGCGAGCGGCATCCAGTTGCTCGAAGAGCTTCACCATCGAACCCTTCGGAGTGTTGTGCGCCGAGAAGGCGTGGAACATCTGCTCGGGGTCCTGGTCGCGGAGGATGTCCGCCTCGGTGGCATGCTGGCTTCCCTTCCCCGCCCGCTGCGATCCGGCCAGCTCCAGTCTCCTGGCTTCGACCCCCGGCCCCGACACCGTCACCGACCCGGCCCCCGCCCCCGACTCCGCCCCCGGCGCGAACAGCGCGATGTCCGAGATCACTCCGGATATCCGCTCGGGCTGCGCGCTCGCGGCGGGGAGCGGCGCCGGCAGCGTCTCCACTCTGATGTGCACGCTGCGCGCATCGAGCGCGCGCAACCGCTCCAGCACGTTCTTCCCGCCGTCGCCGGGCACCGGTGCGCTCGCGAGTATCCGCGCGAGCAGCAGCATGTCGGCCGGGGCCGCACTCTGTACCACGGTGAAATCGACTATCGAGTGCCCGATGAGCTGCGCCGTCAGGTCCTGGGCGCCGGTATAGCGCTCCGGTACGAGCTCGCCATTCACCAGGAGCCGCCACTCCTGCGCCCGCAGCGTCACCGCCCCGGCCTTCGACGCGCTCACCAGCGCACCGAGCGATTCTATCTGGGCTTCGTGGGCCGCATCATCGTACAGGAGCAGCGATACGAGCCGGGCGTAATGGCGCGCGAAGTCGAGCTGGGTTTCCATGATCTCGAGGAGCAGCGAATCGTTACGGATGATGGGCAGTCGCGCGGCGGGGCCGCCCCGCCGGCAGGGACCTGCATGTCCCTGACCAACGACATTCCAGCCCTCGTTCGGGTAACATCGCGAAATCCCTTCCGCGCTCGTCGCCGAGCGCCGGCGCTCCGAGCGGTTGGCAGCCACGGGCGCCCCGGAATAGAATTCGCTACGTCAGCGTCCGTTCCTGCAGAATGGACGATCACATCACGCAAGGATCACTGGTTGCATGCGTATCAGTAACGTCCGCGCCGCTCTGCTGGCCGCGGTCGCCGCACTGGTGGCCGGCTGCTCTACGGCCGCCGGAGGAAACTCCCCGGGCCGCTCCGCCATCGGCACGAGCCCCGATGGCGACACGACTCTAATCCGCCGCGACATCGATTATCTGGCCAGCGATGCCCTCGAGGGACGTCTCACCGGCACTCCTGGCAACGACAGCGCGGCCGCCTACATCGCACGCCGCTACGAGTCGCTCGGACTGGACATCGTGGGCGACACCAGCGGCCGGGATTGCATCCCGGTCGGCCCGCTCGCGCGTTCGCTGGAGAAGGAAACGGGCAGCCAGGTGGCCCTCGAGGCTCGCGACGGCAACGCCTGTCCACCGCCCTACTACCAGCCCTTCATCGCCCGCTCCGTGGCCGCGGCGCATGCCGGCCTCGGTACGGCGCTCGCCACGCAGAACGTCATGGCGCTCGTACCGGGTACCGATCCGGCCCTCGCCGGCCAGTATGTGGTGATCGGTGCCCACTTCGACCACCTCGGTCGTTCGACGTTCGGCTCCATGGACCCCGGCGCCGGCAGCGTCATCCGCCACGGTGCCGATGACAACGCATCCGGTACGGCCGCGGTCATGGAGCTCGCGCGGATCTTCGAGAGCGCGCCGGCTCGCCGGTCCATCATCTTCGCCAACTTCAGCGGCGAGGAGCTCGGACTCCTCGGCTCGCAGTACTTCGTCGAACATTCGCCGGTGCCGCTCGACAGCATCGCCGCGATGCTCAACTTCGACATGGTCGGGAGAATGCGCGACGACAAGCTCATCGTGTATGGCGTGGAAACCGCCAGAGAGCTCCGGGAGATCGTGGACAGCGCCAACACCGCTCCCGCGATCTCCGTCACCGCCGTGGGCGACGGCTACGGCCCGTCGGATCACAGCTCGTTCTACGCCGAGGGGATTCCCGTCCTCCACTTCTTCACCGACCTGCACGAGGACTACCACAGCGCGACCGACGTGGCATCGAAGATCGATGTGGCCGACGAAGCGCGCGTGGTGAACTTCGCCGAGCGCATCGCGCGCGACATCGCCGACCGGCCCGGGAGGCTCACCTACGTTCGCAGCGCTCCGCCGCCGCAGATCACGCAGGGCTCCGGCAACGGGGCCTACTTCGGCTCCGTACCCGACATGTCCGCGGCCGATGTGGTCGGCGTGCGCCTCATGGGCGTCACGCCCGGAAGCCCCGCCGACGTAGCGGGCGTGCGCAAGGGCGACGTGGTCGTGGAGTTCGGCGGCATGGAAGTGAAGGATCTGTACCAGTACACCGACGCATTGCGGGCGCACAAACCCGGAGAGGAAGTGAAAGTCGTAGTGCAGCGGGATGGCAGGCGCATCACCCTGGCCGCGCGCCTCGGCGCACGTGGCAGTTGAAAACGGAGCGTGACGCGATGAACGAGTCCATTCCGCGACCTGCGGCATCGGGACACACCACATCCACGCCGGTACCTCTCTACTGGGCACGCTACGGCCCCGCCGCCGCCCCGCAGCTCCTCGTGCTGCACGGCGGCCCCGGCGCCCATCACGACTATCTCCTCCCCCAGTTGCTGGAGCTGGCCGATACGCACGAGCTGATCTTCTACGACCAGCGCGGCGGCGGCCAGTCGCGCACCGATGACCGCGAGCCCATCACCTGGGAGACCCACGTCCAGGACCTGGCCCTCGTGGCGCGCGAGCTGGAGCTGAACCCGCTCTCGCTCGTCGGCTACTCGTGGGGCGGGCTGCTGGCGATGCTCTACGCCGTGGACGCGTTCGGCGGCGGGGGGCCGCCGCTTCCTCCAGGAGCGCCCGTCCCGGCGCGCATGGTTCTGCTGGATCCCGCGCCGGCCACGCGCAGGGCGCGCAGAATATTCGAGAACGAGCTCTCGCGCCGCCAGGGAAGCGCCGAGGTTGCGAGGCTGCGCGAGGCGCTGGCGTCCTCCGGCCTCCGCGAGAGCGATCCCGAGGCCTACCGGAAGCGCGCCTTCGAGATCAGCGTATCCGGCTATTTCGCCAACCCCGAGCTGGCGCGCGACCTCACGCCCTTTCGCGTGATGGGCCGTGTTCAGACCTCCGTATGGGAGAGTCTGGGCGACTACGACCTTCTTCCCTCGCTCGCGCGCGTACGCTGCCCCGCGCTCGTCGTGCACGGCAGGGAGGACCCCATACCCCTTGCCGCATCGGAAGCGGTGGCGCGCGCGCTCCCCGATGCCCGGCTCGTTCCACTCGATGGAAGCGGGCACGTGCCCTACGTGGAAGCGCCCCAGGCACTCTTCGGCGCCGTGCGCGCATTCCTGCGCGAGACCGCCGAACGCACCTCCCTCCTGACCCGCACCTGATTTCATGCAGCAAGCCGACGACAGCGTGCAGCCCCGCATCGCCACTCTTCACGTGGACGGAAAGACCGTCATCGTCTCCGTGCTCGTATCGTACGACGGGGTGGAGTACGTCGGCCGCCTCTGGTTCAACGAGAGCGATCCCGACGACGATGGGGTCCCCGATCGCGGCCCGCTCTCCGGACGGAGCAAGGGCGATGTGGAAGCCGCGGCGCGAAAGCTCACCGAGGCCGAGCTCCTCGCCCGCTTCCGCCGCGCGCTCACCAACAAGCGCCGCTACCTCGCTCTGCGCGCCACCACCAACGAGCTCCTCCGGAACGTCCGCTATCTGAACCAGGTCGCCATCTCGATGCGCGCCGGCCTCATAGACAGCGAGGGCGCCGAGCAGGAGATCGACTTCGCCGAGCACCAGCTTCACGACATCGTGAGCCGACTTCGCGAAGTCGCCGGCATCGACTCGAACGGGCACGGCGAATGAGCGACGACGGGTCGGGCGGCGCGGTCGCACGCATCACTCCGTACGAGCTGATCCTCGAGCCGCTGGAGTCGAGCGTCTTCCCGGAGATCCGGGCCGAGGCCGAGCAGCGCGGCAGCGAGACGCGCCGCCGTGACCAGTTCCTTCTCCTCGGCACGGTCGCGGCGGCACTCGGCGAGATGATGGCGGAGGACGCGCCGAGCGAGGCGGTGGACGAGTACGGGGAGCTCCTCTACCAGGGCTTCCAGTTCTGGTCGTTCGGCCGTCGCGTCTACCTCCTGGACGAAGATGTCTCCGAGCAGCTCGTGGTCGCGGAGTACGACATGGACGGCTGGATCCTGGCCACGCCGCCCGCCTGCTACCTGCAGTTCCCCCGTCAGCGTTTCTGGGCGCGCCTGGCCGCCGACCAGCCCTTCGAGCCGGCTGATGGCTGCTTCATCGTCGCGGACGACACCGCCCCGGCCCCACAGGCCGGCGCGCACCTGAGAGTGCAGCTCGTCCTCGGCGTCCGCACCGACCGTCCGGGCGCATCGCTCATGTCGTATAGAACCGACCTGGATCCCTACGCGGTCTCGCGGCTGGCGCGCACGCCCTGGCGCGAAGGAGGCGCGCCGTTCGCGAACGCCATCCCCGGCGGCGAACGAATGGGCTACCATACACTCGCCACCACGAGCGAGCTCGAGGCGCTGGTGCTGCGCGCGTTCCACTTCCTCGACACGCACCCCCGCGCGCTCGTCCCGAGAGACGGTTCCGACCGCGAAGGCGAGACCCGGCTTCCCTGGGTGGAGGTGCGCGCGAGCGAGGCTCCCTGACGGCGCGGCGGAACTTCCCGATCAGCTCCCGAAGGCTATCTTTCTCCCATGGATCCCCGTACCGTGGCGCACGTGCTCGAGCAGATCGGGAATCTGCTCGAGCTGCACGGCGAGAACCGCTTCAGGACGGCGGCGTACCGCAACGCGGCGCGTACCATGTCGGGACTCCAGGTGGATGACATCCGGCCGCTCGTACGCTCGGGCGAGATCGCCACCATGAAGGGGATCGGACCCGCGACGCTCTCGGTCATCCAGGAGATGGCCGACACCGGCGACTCCAGCTATCACGAGCAGCTCAGCGAAGACACACCCGAGGGGCTGATCGAGATGCTGCGCGTGCCGGGCCTCGGCACCTCGAAGATCCACGCGATCCACGAGGGACTCGGCATCGACACGCTGCACGAGCTCGAGGAGGCCGCGCGCGATGGACGCCTCGCACGACTGCCGCGCTTCGGCGAGAAGACGGCGGAGAAGATCCTCAAGGGGATCGCCTACCTCCGCGAGACGAGCGCATTCATACTCTTCCCGCACGCGGCCGCCGAGGCGAAACGCCTGCTCGCCAGCGTGAACGCCCATCCGAACGTTCAGCGTGCGGAAACGGCCGGCTCGGTGCGCCGGCGCTGTGCGGTCATCCGTGACATCGACATAGTGGCGGCCTGCGACGCCGCGCCGGAAAGAGTGGCCGCTTCCTTCGCGCACGTGCCCGGAGTTCGCGAGACGATGGGTGTGGGAGGGAGCTCGGTCACGATCCGCTTCGTGGACGGCACTCTGCTCGACCTGCACTGCGTGACGCCCGATGAGTTCGCGGTGGCACTCTGGCGCGCCACCGGGAGCCAGGTACACGAGCGCGCGGTGCGCGACCGTGCCGAATCCCTCGGCCTTCGCTTCGAAGGCAACCGCCTCATCGATTCCGGCGGCGGGAGGCTTCCCATCCCCGACGAGCCCGCGCTGTACGCGGCGCTGGGGCTCGCGTACATCGAACCCGAGCTGCGCGAGGGGCGCGGCGAGATAGACGCGGCGGCCGCGGATTCCCTCCCCGCCCTGATCACCCTGCCCGACATCCGCGGCGTGCTGCACTGTCACTCGCAGTATTCCGACGGCAAGGCCACCATAGCCGAGATGGCCCAGGCCGCACGCGAGCGCGGCTGGAGCTACCTCGGCATCTCCGACCACTCGCAGTCGGCGTTCTACGCCGGCGGGCTCGCTCGCGACGCGGTGCTTCGCCAGCACGCCGAGATCGACCGTCTCAACGAGGAGCTGGACGGCTTTCGCGTGCTCAAGGGGATCGAGGCGGACATCCTCGCCGACGGCACCGTGGACTACGATTCCGAGCTGCTCGGTTCGTTCGACTACGTTATAGCCTCCGTGCACTCGCGCTTCGGGCTGGAGCGCGATGCGATGACCGAGCGCGTGCTGCGGGCGCTGGACGATCCACACGTCACCATCCTCGGCCATCCGACCGGGCGGCTCCTCCTGACGCGCGAATCGTACGCCATCGACATCGAAGCGGTGATCCGGAAAGCCGCGGAAGTGGGCGTCGCCGTGGAGCTCAACGCCGACCCCCACCGGCTCGACATCGACTGGCGCTGCTGCCAGGTGGCGCGGCAGCTCGGCTGCACGATCGAGATAGGACCCGACGCACACACCCAGGCCGGCCTGGACAACATGGAGATCGGAATCGGAGTGGCGCGGAAGGGATGGCTCGAGCCGGGCGATGTGCTCAACACCGGAACCGCGGACGAAGTGCTGCAGTGGGCGCGCTCGCGCAGGGAGGGGTGAGCGTGGCGAAAGTGAAGCGTCGCCGCGTGCGGGCGACGCCCGAGCTCGCGGCCCTGTACTACGACAGACTCGCCGGGGAGTATCCCGAAGCGCACTGCGCTCTGGACCATCGCGACGCCTTCGAGCTCCTCGCGGCCACCATCCTCAGCGCGCAGTGCACCGACGCGCGGGTGAACATGGTCACCCCATCGCTCTTCGCGCGCTATCCGTCTGCACTGGAGCTCTCCGATGCCAGGCAGGAGGATGTGGAGGAGATCATCCGGAGCACGGGGTTCTTCCGCAGCAAGGCGAAGAATCTCATCGGGATGGCGCGCGCCCTGGTGGAGAGGCACGGCGGCGAGGTGCCGCGCAGCATGGACGAGCTCACGGCGCTTCCGGGAGTGGGGCGCAAGACCGCCAACGTCATCCTCGGCAACGCCTTCGGGCTGAACGAGGGCGTGGTGGTCGATACGCACGTCGCGCGTCTCTCGCACCGCCTCGGACTCGCCACGGGCGACGATCCCGTGAAGATCGAGCGCCGATTGATGAAGCTCGTGCCGCGCGAGCGGTGGACCATGCTCTCGCACCTGCTGATCGAGCATGGTCGGCGCGTCTGCGATGCGCGCAAGCCTCGCTGCGGTGAATGTGTGCTGGCCGACACCTGTCCCTCATCGACGATATGACCGACGAAAAGCGCTACTGGCTGGTGAAATCGGAAGCCGACTGCTTCTCCTGGAACGACCTCTGGAAGTCTCCGAAGCGCACGACGTTCTGGGACGGCGTGCGGAACTACCAGGCGCGCAACATGCTGCGCGACGACTTCGGGAAGGGCGACCTGGTGTTCTTCTACCACTCCAACTCCAACCCCAACGAGATCGCGGGCGTGGCCGAGGTGGTGCGTGAGGGATATCCCGACCACACTGCGTTCGACCCGAAGGAGCAGCACTTCGACCCGAAGAGCGATCCGGAGAAGCCCACGTGGTACATGGTGGATCTCCGGGCGAAGGAGCGCTTCGTGCGGCCGGTCACCCTCGCCGAACTGCGCACGGTGCCGGGTCTCGAGAAGATGGAGCTGCTGAGGAAGGGGAGCCGGCTCTCGGTTCAGCCGGTGTCGAAGAAGGAGTGGAACATCGTCTACGAGCTCGGCATGCGGGATGGCCGGGCTGCAACTCCCGCGCGTCGCCGTTAGCTTTCGACTCCGCGCGACGCGTCGTGGGCGGGATGCCGGCGGCGTACACGGGCCCCAAACCACGAACGCCGAGCAGATCATGACGAAGAGAGCCACCATAGACACCAACCGCGGCACCATGGTCGCGGAGCTGTACGAGAAGGAAGCGCCGAAGACCGTGGAGAACTTCGAGAAGCTCGCCAACAGCGGGTTCTACGATGGCGTGAAGTTCCATCGGGTGATACCGGACTTCGTGGTGCAGGGCGGCGACCCGCTCTCGCGCGACCTGCCGGCGGGCGACCGCCGCATCGGCACGGGCGGCCCCGGCTGGACCATCAAATGCGAGACCGCGAACAACCCGCACCGGCACGAGATCGGGGCGCTCTCGATGGCGCACGCCGGGAAGGACACCGGCGGGAGCCAGTTTTTCGTGGTTCTCAGCGAGGCGAACACGCGGCATCTCGACGGCGTGCACACGGTGTTCGGGAAGGTCGTCGAGGGGCAGGACGTGCTGAGCCAGATTCAGCAGAACGACTCAATGACGAGTGTGCGCGTAGAGTAGCGCGCGATTCATCCACGCATATCTGGAGGGAGACAGCGATGTCGATGCCACTTCCGCAGGACAGGCGGGGCGGACTGATGGGGTTGGTGATCGGGGGGATCGTCCTGTTCATCCTGATGTACGGAATCGTACATCTGACGAACGTGCATTACGCGAATCTCGAGGCGGCCAAGCAGCCGGCGGCGGCGCAGAGCTCTTGACGTCCAGCGATCTGGAACTAAGTTACTAACCCGTCAGTTACTTCAAGGCGCCCTCGCGGCGCCTTCTGATTTGACCGGCAACTAACTGACTGGTCGGTTACCTGGAGAAACCATGATCGCCGATACTACCAACCCGGAGCCAAAATGGCGCCGCCTCCCGGAGGAGCGACCCCGGCAGATCATCGACGCCGCGCTCGAGGTCTTCTCCGAGCACGGCCTCGCGGCCGCACGGCTCGACGACATCGCCAGGCTGGCCGGCGTCTCCAAGGGCACCATCTACCTCTACTTCCCCAACAAGGAAGCCCTCTTCTCCGAGATGGTCCGCGAAATGGTGGCCGAGGCGATCACCAGCGCCCAGTTCCGCATCTCCTCCGGCAGCAGCTCCGCCACCGAGAAGTACGCCGACTACATGCGCGCCGTCTGGGACAAAGTACGATCGCCCGTCTTCCACAAGCTCCATCGGATCGTGGAAGGCGACCTCAAGAGCTATCCCACCCTCATGCAGTTCTTCTTCAGAGAGATCTCGACTCGCTCGATGGACGTGGCCGCCGTGATCGTTCGTGAAGGAATCGCCGCCGGCGAATTCCGCGATGTAGACCCTGACGCCGTCACGCGCATCCACCACGCCGTGCTCATCAAACACGGCGTGTGGTGCGGCAAGCGGGAACAAGTTCCCTTCATCGCGCATCTCTCCGACGACCAGGTATTCGACCAGATCCAGGATTTCATGCTGCATTCGATCGTGCGCGATCCGGCATCCCTGCAAGCCGCTCCTGCCAGGGGAGCCAGAGAATGATTTCAGACCCACGATTCCCACGGCGCTTCGGCGCCGTTCTCGTCGTCGCCTCCGCTCTCGCGCTGCTGCCGGCCGCGACCGCGACCGCGCAGCTTTCCCGTACCGACACGGCCCTGGAGCACCCGCTCTCGCTGGGCGATGCCGCCCGCCTCGCGAGCCGCATGAGCGCCACCGCGCGCGCGGCCCGCTACCGGACCGCGCAGGCGGAGGCACGCGTCACCCAGAGCCGTGCCCAACTGCTTCCCGACATCTCCGCCTCGGCACTCGGCAACGGCCGCAGTTTCAACACGGCCACTTTCGGGATCCCGCTGCCGGGCTTCGACCCGAACGGCACGGTAATAAGCGGGGTCAACACGATGGACTTCCGCGGCAGGGCGTCGATGAATCTCCTCGACTTCAGCGCCTTCGGACGGATTCGCGGCGCGAAGAGCGCCGCGGAAGCGAGCGCGCTCACCGCCGAGAGCGTGGCCGAGGAGGCGGCGACGACCGCCGCGCTCGCGTACCTCGCCGCCCAGCGCGCCGATGCACAGCTCGCCGCGCGCCGGGCCGACTCCGTGCTCGCCGATTCCCTCGTCGTCATAGCCGAGGCGCAACTGAGCGCCGGCGTCGGCGTGGCGCTCGATGTCACCAGGGCGAAGGCGCAGATGGCATCGGTGCACGCGCAGCTCATCGCGGCACGCAACGCGCGCGACCGTACGCGGCTCGACCTCGTGCGCGCGCTGGGCCTCCCGCTCGGCGACGAGGTGCGGCTCGCCGATTCGCTCGCGGCCCTGCCGGTGGCCGAGTCGATTCCGGACGAGAGCGACGCCATCGAGAGCGCGATGACCAACCGTCCCGACCTGCGCGCCGCCGAAGCGCAGCTCGCCGCCGCGCGGCAGAGCGTGAGCGCCATCAAGGCGGAGCGGCTTCCCACTCTCTCGGCGTTCGGCGACGAGGGGTGGATCGGGATCAATACGAACCACCTGCTCAACACCTACGACTGGGGAGTGGAGATCTCGGTTCCGATCTTCGACGGTTTCCATCGCGAGGGGCGCATCGAGGAGCAGACGGCCGCGGTCAGGGAGATAGACGTCCAGCGTCGCGACCTGCTGCAGCGTGTGGCCATCGAAGTGCGCAGCGCGCTTCTCGACCTCGCATCGGCCAGGCAGGAGATGTCGGCGGCGCACGAGCGACTGCAGCTCGCCGAGCAGGAGCTCGATCAGGCTACGGACAGATTCAGGACAGGCGTTGCGGGCAACGCGGATGTGATCACCGCCACGCTCGCTTTGAATGCATCGCGCAATCTCATGATCGATGCACTGACGAACTACCAGACCGCCCGCGTGGCACTCGCGCATGCCGAGGGGTCGGTAACGGAGATGCCGTGAACCGCGTCGAGTGGAAGCGATCGTACGGAGCGGACCCCGGCGCGAGCCGCGCAGCGGCAATACGTGGATGAGCCAAACAGCGAGCAGAGGAAACCAGACAATGGCAACGACAGCGGAACAGGCAACGGAGCTGCAGGACGAGGTCGCCGGCGCGCCGCGCGCACCGGAGCGGCCGGCCGCTCCACCCGCCGCCACCGGCCGCACCAGGCGCAAGTGGATACTTCCGATCATCGCCGTGGTGGTGCTCGGTGCGCTCGTGTGGGGAGTTCAGAAGTATCTGTATTCCCGCGTACACGAGAGCACCGACGACGCGCAGGTGGAAGGCCACATCATCCCCGTTCTCTCCAAGGTCGGTGGATACGTGGATGCGGTGACCGTGCAGGACAACGACTCCGTGAGCGCCGGGTCCATGCTGGTGCGCATAGATGACGCCGAGTACCGCGTGAAGCTGGCGCAGGCGGACGCCGACCTCGCTGCGGCGCGCGCGGCCGCTGGAACCGGTCAGAGCACCGGCCAGGCCGAGGCGGCGGTGGCCACCGCATCGAGCCAGCAGGCGGCGCTGGACGCCCAGATCGCAGCCGCACGAGCGAACGAAGCGAAGGCGCTCTCCGACCTGCAGCGCATGCGTGAGCTCGCCGCGAAGCAGATAGTCTCGCAGCAGCAGCTCGACGCGGCGCAGGCCTCGGCCAGCGCCGCTACCGCCAACCTGCAGGCCGTCGAGAAGCAGGCCGCGGCTGGCGGGTCGAGCGTGGTGAACGCGAGGGCAGGCGTCCGCGTGGCGCAGGCGCGCCTCGAGGCTGCGCAGGCGGCTCGTGACAACGCCGCGCTCCAGCTCGGCTACACGACGGTCGCCGCTCCCGTGAGCGGGGTCGTGTCGAAGAAGATGGTGGAGCTCGGCCAGCTCGTGCAGCCGGGGCAGCAGTTGATGTCCGTGGTGGCCGACACCGGCGTTTGGGTCACCGCGAACTTCAAGGAGACGCAGCTCTCCGACATGCACGTAGGACAGAAGGTGGACATCGAGATCGATGCCTACGGCGGCTACGACACCGAGGGCGTGGTGCAGAGCCTGAGCCCCGCCACCGGAGCGAAGTTCGCGCTCCTTCCGCCGGACAACGCCACCGGCAACTTCACGAAAGTCGTTCAGCGCGTCCCGGTCAGGATCGCCATCACCAAGGACCTCGGTCCCGAGCGGCCGCTTCGTCCCGGGATGTCCGTGACCGTCCACGTGGCGACCAACTGACGGTCGTACTCCCGGCGAAGGCCGCATGCGAAGTCATCCCCGATCACGCGGGATCGACCGGGCATCAACTCTGGCAAATCGAGCAGTAGATGGCAACGACGATTGAACGAGGGCTCCGCGGCTCCCCCGCGGCGGGCGGGGGAGCTTCATCCCTCGCAACCGGGGCCGCCGCCGCGGTACTGGACCCATATAGAAACAAGTACCTAATAGCGATCGCCGTGACGCTGGCCTCGATGCTCGAGTTGGTGGACACCTCGATCGTGAACGTCGCCATCCCCGACATGATGGGGAACCTCGGCGCCACGCTGGACGAGATCGCCTGGATCTCCACCGGCTACATCATCGCGAACGTCATCGTCATCCCGATGTCGGGATGGCTCTCGGCGTATTTCGGGCGGCGGCGCTACCTCACGGGCTCCATTCTGCTCTTCGTGCTGGCGTCGTTCTTCTGCGGCACATCCACGTCGCTCATGGAGCTCGTGATCTGGCGCGTGGTCCAGGGGCTCGGAGGCGGCGCGCTCCTCTCCACCGCGCAGGCTACGCTCTTCGAGTCGTTCCCCCCGCACGAGATCGGGATCGGCCAGGCGATCTTCGGCGTGGGCGTGATGGTGGGCCCCACCATAGGCCCCACGCTCGGCGGGTGGATCGTGGACAACTACCAGTGGCCGTGGATCTTCTTCATCAACGTGCCGCTCGGCACGCTGGCCGCCTTCATGGTGTGGACCTACGTACGCAACGCGGCGCATCAGACGCGCGCGCGCAAGATCGATTTCGCCGGTATCGGACTGCTGGCGCTCTGCATCGGGTCGCTCCAGTGGATGCTGGAACGCGGTGAGCGCAACGACTGGTTCGAGTCACGGTTCATCGTCCTGCTCTGCATCGTGTCAGTCGCGTCCGGCGTACTCCTGCTCTGGCGCGAGCTCACGACGGATGAGCCGGTAATCGATTTCCGTGTCCTTCGCAGCCGGCAGCTCACGGCCGGCGTGGTATTCGCGGCGCTGCTGGGACTCGCGCTGTACGGCTCCGTCTTCGTACTCCCCGTGTTCCTGCAGTCGCTGCACGGGATGACGGCGTGGCAGACCGGTAAGATCATCCTGCCTGGCGCGCTCGCGTCGGCGTTCACGATGGCGGTGGTGGGGAAGAACGCGCACCGGCTCGACGCGCGGGTGACCGTGGTGGCCGGCTCGCTTCTTTTTCTGCTGTCGATGTACCAGCTCTCGTCGCTCACCTTCGACGCGGGGGCGCACGACATGTTCTGGCCGCTGATCTGGCGCGGTGTGGGGCTCGGCCTGATCTTCGTGCCGCTCACCAACGCGACGATGGCCGACCTCTCCGACAAGGACCTCGCGCAGGGAACGGGGATGTTCAATCTCACGCGCCAGCTCGGCGGCTCGATGGGAATCGCCATCATGGCCACCCTGCTGACCCGCTTCACCGCGTCGCAGAAGTCCACGCTCACCGAGCACGTGATAGCCGGCGCACCCGCCACGCAGGCGCGCCTCGAGATGCTGACCCACGGCCTCATGGCGAAGGGGATGACCGCGCTCGCCGCGCACCAGCAGGCGCTCGCGATCCTGGATCGTCAGATAGGCATTCAGGCGAGCGTGCTGGCCTTCTCGAAGATCTACCTCCTGAGCGGCATCCTCCTCGTCGCCGCCCTCCCCCTCATGCTCGTCTTCAAAACCGGCCGAGGCCGGGGCCTCGGCGGGAGTGTGCATTAGACTTAGAAAGAAGGGAGCGGGAAGCAGGAACTACCGAGGGGACAGGGAACGGGGAACAGGAAACAGGAACTGCACACGTTCCATGGTCATGCCCGCGTAAGCGGGG
>CAZTTY010000094.1:0-7443 GCA_964616815.1 uncultured Gemmatimonadaceae bacterium
CGAGACGCCGTGGCCGTGCTGCGCGAGGAAGCCACCGCGCTCCTCGATGAGGATCGCGCGATGTGCAGACGCATCGGCGAGCACGCGGTGGCGCTGATCCCCGATGGTGCGAGGATCCTCACGCACTGCAACGCGGGCGCTCTCGCGACTGCCGGCATCGGTACCGCGCTGGCGCCGGTCTACCTCGCCGCGGAGCGGGGGATGAAGGTGAGCGTCTATGCCGACGAGACGCGGCCGCTCCTGCAGGGGAGTCGGCTCACGGCGTGGGAGCTGGCGCGCGCGGGGATACCCGTGAGGGTGATCGTGGACTCGGCCGCCGGGAGATTGATGGCCGCCGGCATGGTGGACCTGGTGATCGTGGGGGCCGACCGCATCGCCGCCAACGGTGACGTCGCCAACAAGATCGGGAGCTACACGCTCGCGGTGCTCGCCGCGCGACACGGGCTCCCGTTCTACGTCGCGGCTCCCGCCTCCACGCTCGATCCATCGCTGAGCCACGGTGGCGAGATCGTGATCGAAGAGCGCCCCCGCGGCGAGGTGGCGGCCGCTTTCGGGCGCATCACGGTGCCGGATGGCGTGGAAGTCGAAAACCCGGCCTTCGATGTGACGCCCGCGGGTTTGATAACGGCGATCGTGACCGACGCCGGCCTCCACCGTGCGCCGTACGACTTCGGTGCCGCATCGAGCGGCGCATCGAGCGGCGCGGCGAGCGGCGCGTCGGCCACCTCGTCGGCCACCGCATCGCCCCCAACTAGTCCATGATTCGCGGAGGAGCCCCGTGAAGCACGTGCTGGCGATGGACCAGGGAACCACCGGTTCCACGTGCCTGATGTTCTCCCAGGATGGCCGGGCCGTGGGGCGCGGCTATCGGGAGATCCCGCAGCACTACCCGCGCCCGGGCTGGGTGGAACACGACGCGGAAGACCTGCTGCGCTGCACCGTGGAAGCGGCGCGCGACGCGATCGCGGAAGCCGGCGCGACGCCCGACGCCATCGGCATCTCGAACCAGCGCGAAACGGTGGTGCTCTGGGAACGCGAGAGCGGTGAGGCGGTAGGGCGCGCCATCGTCTGGCAGGACCGCCGCACCGCCGCCCGCTGCGCCGAGCTCGCCGCCGACGCGCATGCCGCGGATGCCATCGCCGGACGCACCGGTCTGGTGGTGGATCCGTATTTCTCGTCCACGAAACTCGAGTGGATGCTCTCGCGTGGCGATCTGCGCGAGCGCGCGCGCCGCGGCGAGCTCCTGGCCGGAACGGTGGATAGCTGGCTCGTCTGGCGCCTCACCGGCGGTGCCGTGCACGCCACGGACTTCACGAACGCATCGCGCACCATGCTCTTCGATACCGCCGAGCTCCGATGGAGCGAGGAGCTCTGCGAGCTGTTCGGAGTTCCGCCGGCGATGCTGCCCGAGGCGCGACCGTCGAGCGGCGATTTCGGTGCGGCGTGCGCGGAGTGGCTCGGCGGCGAGATCCCGATTCTGGGTATCGCGGGCGACCAGCAGGCGGCGCTCTTCGGCCAGGGGTGCGTGAACGAGGGGGAAGGGAAGAACACGTACGGCACCGGCGCGTTCGTGCTGCTCAATCTGGGGCAGACGCGTCCCGATCCGGTGGGCGGTCTCCTCACTACGGTCGCCTGCGATGCGCGCGGCGGGCCGGCCTACGCCATGGAAGGTGCCATCTTCATCGCCGGTGCGGCGGTACAGTGGCTGCGCGACGGGCTGGGCATCCTCGACAGCGCCGCGGAGACGGAGGTGTTGGCGCGGGGGCTCGATTCCACCGATGGCGTGTATTTCGTGCCCGCACTGGCCGGCCTCGGCGCGCCGCACTGGGCGCCGGATGCACGCGGCACGATCGTGGGGCTCTCGCGCGGCAGCACGCGTGCGCATCTGGCGCGCGCCGCGCTCGAGGCGATGGCCTACTCCACCGCCGACGTGCTCGAACTGATGCGCGAGCGCGGGGGCGTGGTATTCGAACGTCTGCGCGTGGATGGGGGCGCGGCGGCCAACGACTGGCTCATGCAATTCCAGGCGGATGTGCTCGGCGTTCCCGTGGAGCGCCCGGATGTCGTCGAGACTACCGCGCTGGGCGCGGCGGGGCTGGCCGGGATCGCCGCCGGTGTCTGGACGTCGGTAGACGCTTTCATGTCGAAACGCGACTTCGATCGCTTCGAGCCGGGGGCGGGCGCGGCGCAGGCGCGCGCCGGGGCGCGCGAGTGGGAGCGTGCGGTTCGCGCCGCGCTGGCGTGGGCGGGGGACGCTGAATGAAGAAAGCGGCCCCCCGCGCGCCGCAGAGCGGCCAGCGGAGCGATGCCGATGCGCGCGCGGGATCGCTCGGCCGGGAGTCGGGGCGGGACGCGGTTCCGGCTCTCCTCGCGCTGCACAACCGGGCGCTCGCTGCCTGCGTACGATGCGGCCTCGCCGAGTCGGTGCGGCCCATCATTTCCGGAGCGCTCGATCCGCGCGCGATGCTGGTGGGGCAGGCGCCCGGCAAGGTAGAGGCCGGCGGCCAGCGTCCGTTCGCTGGCCGCGCCGGCAGGACTCTCTTTGGCTGGCTCGGCCGCGCGGGCGTGAGCGAGGCGGAGTTCCGGCGCGATGTCTACATCGCGGCGATGACCCGCTGCTACCCGGGGCCGGCGCCGAGTGGACGCGGGGATCGCGTTCCATCGGTTCGCGAGCGCGAGATGTGCAGTGAGTGGCTCGTGGCGGAGCTGCGGATCATCCGGCCGGCGCTGCTGATTCCCGTGGGTCGGCTGGCGATAGATCGCTTTCTGGGCGTCGGGAAGCTGGCAGAGCTGGTGGGGAAGCGGCACGTCGTACGCCACGAGGGCGGCGAGTCGGTAGCGATCCCGCTGCCGCATCCGTCGGGTGCGAGTAGCTGGGTGAACCATCCGGAGCACCGCGCCCTGTTGAACCGTGCGCTCGACCTGCTGGCGAGCGAGCTGCGAGCGCTCGGCGTGGGTGCGAGCGCCGGACGGAGGAGCGCGTGATGCGCGCGCTGGTTCTCGTTCTCTCGCTCTGGATACCGGGAGGAGGAGGCGCCAGCGCTGGAGGCGGCGGGCACGGCGATTCCTGGCTGGGGCGCGACAAGCTGGAGCATTTTTTCGTTTCGGCGTTCGTGCAGAGCGTGAGCTACTCGGTGCTGCGAACCGCGCGTGCTTCGCGTGAGGAGGCGCTGGTGGGAGCCGCGGCAGTGACTATGACGGTGGGGGTGGGAAAGGAAGTGCACGACCTGCGCTCCGGAGAGGCATTCAGTGTCCGCGATCTGGTGTGGGACGCGGCGGGGGCCGGCGCGGCGACGGCGCTTCTCTCGAGGACGCGTTGAGGGATCGGCTACTCGATGACCGTGTGCGGGCTTCCGTTGCGGCGGCCGGCGCCGCGTCGATCGGGCTCGGCCGGCGCCGCGGTCTATTGGGAGCGCGCCGCGCGCCGTATATTCACGGTGCCGCATGGCTGGTTCATCTCGATTCCCCGTGACTGGCGAGGCCCGCCGTGAGCGATCCCGTGAGCAGGCAGTCCGGAAGCGCCGGAGCGAGCGGCGAGCGTCGTGCGAACGCTGCACTGCGCGCGCTGATAACCGAGATGCTCGAGCGGGTGCGCGAGCTGGACCGGCACGCCATCGCGTGGACGTCCGACGAGCGCGCGCAGGCGGAATGGGAGCTCGAGATCATAATGCAGCGCGTGCGGAGCGAGGCGGCTCACAGGCGCGAATGATGATCGACGGATGAGGGTTGGTTGGCGGCAGCGATCTGCCACGAAGGAGACTGACGAATGAAAGCGCGGACGAAATTCCTGATCGGTGGCGCGCTGGTGATGGCGACCTCCGGCTATCTCATGGCCACATCGATAGAGGAAACCGGCACTTACTATCTGACGCCCACGGAGCTGGCCACGAAGGTTCAGACGGATCCTTCGTTCTATGGAACCGGTGTGAAAGTAGGCGCGCGCGTCGTGCCCGGCTCCATAGTCCGCGCGCCGGGCGGTCGCTCCATGCAATTCGAGGTCACCGACGGCGCCAAGTCGTTCCCGGTGAGCTACCACGGCATCGCGCCGGACACTTTCACGGACGGTGTGGACGTGGTGGTGGAGGGGCGGATGGATCGTGACGGCACCTTCGCCGCGACCACTGTGCTGGCGAAGTGCGCATCGCGGTACGAGAACGCACCGGACAAGTATCAGGGCACCCCGGGCTACCGGAGCGCAGGCACCCCCGCGGCGACGACATGATTCTCATCGGTGAGCTCTCGCTCTGGGTGGCGCTTCTCATGGCCGCCTGGGCGGCCACCGCAGGCTTCGCGGGCGCCTGGACCCACCGTGGTGAGCTGATAGCGAGTGCCCGGCGCGCACTGTACGCGATGTGCGGCTTCGTGGTGCTCTCGGCGATCGGACTGTGGACGGCGCTGCTGAAGTCCGACTTCTCGCTCGAGTTCGTCGCCTCCTATACGAGCGCGAACCTTCCCTCGATCTACAAGTTCACCGCCTTCTGGGGTGGCCAGGCGGGATCGCTCCTCTTCTGGGTGCTGATCCTCTCTCTCTATTCGGCCATAGCGGTCTATACCGGGCGGAAGACCAACAGCGCGCTCATGCCGTGGGTGGTTCCGACGCTGGCCGTGATCGGGCTCTTCTTCACTCTCACGATAGTCTTCGGCGCCAACCCGTACGATCGGCTCGGCTTCATTCCGGCGGATGGGCGCGGGATGAATCCGCAGCTCCAGAACCCGGGGATGGCGTTCCATCCGCCCAATCTCTACCTCGGCTACATCGCCACTTCCATCCCCTTCGCGTACGCGGTGGCGGCGCTCATAACGCGGCGGCTCGACAACGAGTGGCTGGTCTCGGTTCGCCGGTGGGTACTGATAAGCTGGTTCTTCAATACCATCGGCATAGTGGTGGGGATGTGGTGGGCGTACGTGGAGCTCGGCTGGGGCGGCTACTGGGCGTGGGATCCGGTGGAGAACGCGTCCTTCCTCCCCTGGCTAGTGAACACCGCCTTCCTGCACTCGATAATGGTGCAGGAGAAGCGCGGGATGCTGCGCAAGTGGAACGTGACGCTCGTCGTGTCGGCGTTCATCCTGTCGATACTGGGGACGTTCATCACCCGAAGCGGCGTGATCTCCAGCGTCCACGCCTTCGCGCAGTCGTCGGTGGGCTACTGGTTCCTCGGCTTCCTGGTGCTCTCGATAGCCGTGGCGGCGTGGCTCGTGACCACCCGACTGGATGACCTGAAGACGCAGGCGGAGCTGGAGAGCATGGTGAGCCGCGAGGCGAGCTTCCTCTTCAACAACCTGCTGCTCGTGGGGATCGCCTTCTCCGTACTCTGGGGCACGCTCTTCCCCATCCTCAGCGAGGCCGTGCGGGGGACGAAGATCACCGTGGGGCCGCCGTTCTTCAATCAGGTGAACGTTCCGCTCGGGCTCGCGCTTCTGGCGCTCACCGGGATCGGGCCGCTCATCGCCTGGCGCCGCGCATCCGTGGCCAACCTGAAGCGGCAGTTCACGGGACCGGTGGTGATAGGCCTGGTGACCGGCATGCTCGTGGTGGCGCTGGGGATGCGCGATGTGTACGCGGTGATAGCCTACACGCTCGCCGGTTTCGTGCTCGGCACCATCGTGCAGGAGTTCCACAAGGGTACGCGTGCTCGGCACCGGATGTACGGCGAGAACTACGTGATGGCCTTTCTCCGCCTCATCGGCCGCAACCGGCGGCGCTACGGCGGGTACATAGTGCACGTGGGAGTGGTGGTCCTCTTCGCGGCGTTCGCCGGACTCGCTTTCAAGGAGGAGTTCGACGTCACTCTTCGGGGCGGCGAGAAGTACGAGGCCACGGACCCTTACGGGAACCAGTGGACTTTCACCAGCCAGGGCGTCTCCGCGTACGAGCAGCTCAACCGGCAGACCACTGCCGTGCTCCTCGAGGCCCGTCGCAACGGCAAGCCGGCCGGTGTGATCAGGACCGAGAAGCGACAATATGTGGACAGCCACGGGAACCCCACCTTCCAGCCGTCCACCGAAGTAGGGATACTCAGCGGACTGCGGCAGGACGTGTACGTGGTGCTCGCCGGGGTGACCGGCGAGGACACGGCCGAGCTGCGCGTGACGTTCAACCCGCTCGTGTGGTGGGTGTGGTACGGCGGGATGATCATGGCCGTGGGCGGGCTCATCGTGATGTGGCCGCAGGCGGAGCGACGCAAGAAGCAGGCGGGCTACGAAGCGGTGTTGGAGCCCGCTACCGTGGGCGCCGGAGGGCCAGCGGATACGTGAGGCGCAGGGAATTTTTGAGAATGGCGGCGGCGGGCGCCGCTTCGGCGGCGATCCCCGGCATGCTCGGCGCGCAGCAGGCGAACACCGGTGCGGCCAACGTCCCGATGAACGAGCAGAAGTATCTGCCCGTGAAGCTGCCGCCGAAGTCGTCCACGCCGTCGATGTCCACCGAGGCGATGGACGAGCTGGAGCATCACATCCACTGCATGTGCGGCTGCAATCTCGACATCTTCACCTGCCGCACCACCGACTTCACCTGCCCCGTATCGCCGGCGATGCACCGCGACGTGATGGCGCTGGTGAACGGTGGCCACAGCGCGCAGGAGATCATCGACGCATTCGTGGACGTGTACGGCGAGCGCGTGCTGATGGAACCGAAGAAGACCGGCTTCAATCTCACCGGCTACATCACGCCGTTCGCCGCGCTGGGCGGTGGCGCGGCGCTCATCGTGGCGCTGCTCAGGCGCTGGAAGCGGCCCGAGGGCGAACTGGCGGAGGTGCAACGGCTCCCTGTCGAGGGGACTCCGGAGGAGATGGCGCGGTTGAACGAGCTTCTACACAGGGATGACCGTTGAACGCGCTCATCGCGGGTACCGTACTGGCGCTGGGGGCGCTCGGTTTCGTGCTCTACCCACTCTTCCGCGAAGGCGGGTCGTCGCCGAAACCGGCGCGTCCGGACGAGCCGAGACGCGAGCCGTCGGCTTCCGAGCGCGCGGTCGCGATACTGCGCGAGGTGGAATTCGATCGCGAAACCGGAAAGCTCTCCGATAGCGACTACGAGGTCCTCAAGAGCACGTACACGCGTGAGGCGCTCGCCGCGCTGCGGTCGGAGGATTCGGCGGCGGCCACTGCGGCTGGTGTGCCCGACGACGAGGTGGAGGCCGTTATCCTCAAGTATCGGACGCATCCCACCTCGTGCGAAGCGTGCGGCCCGCGTCCCGAGCCCGACGCCATCTATTGCTCGAGCTGCGGTCGCTACCTGGCGGGCGTATGCGGCGGCTGCGGCGCGAAGATCAGCGAGGTCGGCGCGCGGTTCTGCCCGTCGTGCGGGGGAAGCCTGGCGGCCTAGGCCGGCGGGGTCGGGCACTCAATAGTAGAGGGGGCGCTGCCGATGGCCGCGCCCCCACCCCCGCGGAGACCCCATACCAACACCACCAGCGGCGCCACCAGTAGCATCGCCACCCCGCG
>CAZTTY010000094.1:7453-14537 GCA_964616815.1 uncultured Gemmatimonadaceae bacterium
TTGGGCCGGGGGGGGGGGGTCAGCGGGGGGGCCTGGGCGGGGGGGGTGGGCAACAAATTGGTCGGGGGGGCGGGGCCGTGGCCCGCCCCCCCTCCACGTCGAAGACCCGATCCCTACACCTCGAGCGTCTCCAGCTTTCGCTTCGCCACCCGGAGCGGTACCACCGTAGCGATGGCGCAGAGCACGAAGGCCAGCACGAACCCCACCACCATCTCCGACGGCTCGATCGGCTCGCCGAAGGTGCGCGCCCTGAGGTAGCTGTACACCGGCCTGGCTTCGAGCAGCACCACGCCAGCCACCAGTACCACCGATGTGAGCATGAACACCAGCCCGCCGAACGAAGTCGGGATCTGCGCCGCGTTCTCGGATTCGTACCTCGGGAACACCGCGCCCAGTCCGAGCGCCATGCTCGCCAGCGCGAACGTCAGCACCACTATCGAGCAGAGCGAAACGGCGAAGATGAACGCTCCCACGCCCAGCAGCGCGTTGGTCACTCCGACGATGATCAGGGCGAGCGCCAGGAGCGGGAGCGTCCCGGTCCAGTACTTCGACCAGAGCAGCGCGCCCATCGGCAACGGACTCGACTTGAGCAGCCAGAGTGTGCGCCCCTCGATGCTCACGCCGGGGAAGATGAACCGCGCCGCGATCGCCGCGAGCACGAAGCCCGCGATGCCGAGGTTGAGGAACGGCACCACGTTCACCAGGAAGAACGTCACTCCCTCGCTGCTCATCGGCAGCAGCTTCACGTTGAACACGTACACCACCAGCAGGACGGCCAGCAGGATGAGCTGCGACCACTGCGTGGTATCGCGGAAAAAGACCCGCATCTCCTTCAGCACCAGCTCGCGCTTCAGCGAGCCGAGCGGAGCGAGCGCGCGATAGCCGAGGGCTGCCAACGCGCCCTTCCGCGAAGAGCGGTGCGCGCTCTCCTGCGCCTTGCTGAAGCCCGCGTCGTACAGCGTGCGGTGCAGCAGCGCTCCCCCCACCACTATCGTCGCCGCCGTGGTCCAGAGCAGGTACAGCGGCAGCAGTCGAAAGTCGCCGGTGAGCGATCCCATCACCGCACGCTGCGCCCACTCGCTGGGAAGAAAGGGCGATGTGGGCGTCTGCAGCATCGCCACGAAGTCCACCAGCGACCGCACCCCGTCCGGCCGCACCAGCCGCTCCGGACGCAGCAGCCTGAAGAGCATGACCAGGGCGCCCGCCGCGAGCACCGCCACCACGCTCAGCAAGTCGCGCGTACGCCGCGCCGGGAACACATTCACGAGGATCAGCGTGATCGCACTTCCCACCGCGGCCGGTATGAGGAAGTACGGGATGCTCGCTCCCAGCGCCACCAGCACGAACTCGGCGCCCCCACGGTACACGTAGCCGTACGCCGAGAGGATAGGCAGCGCCATGAGTGCCACCATCCAGCTCGAGTGGATCAGCGTCTCGAGCAGTTTCGCCATGTAGAGCTGCAGCCAGTCCACCGGTGCCGCGGCGAGCATGTCCAGGTCGCGCGCCAGGAAGAAGCTGGAGAGCGCGGTGATGACGTTCGAGAGGAGCAGGATCGCGAAGAAGCTCAGAAAGATCAGCCCCAGCAGCTTCCCCGCGAGGAGCAGTCCGATCTCCGGCGTGCCCCGAAAGTAGGTGAGCACCCGCACCAGGACCGCCATCGAGAAGCCCCAGAAGAGCAATCCGATCGCTATTACGATGAGCCAGCGCCAGCCTTCCCTGGCGTCGCTCTTCCGCGCGCGATTCCGGATGGTATGCCACTTGGGCCGCAGCAGCTGCCGCACCGACGGCCGCGGCAACCGTTCGGCGCTCTGCGCCGCCTCGGCCACCGCCCTCCCGCCCGCCGCCTCGCCCGCCGCCGTGGCTGCGCCCGACTCCGCGCCGCCCTCACGCATCCAGGACCTCCACCAGCTCGCGCGAGGCGCGCTCGCCCGTGAGTCTGAGGAACAGCGCCTCGAGCCCGCGCCCGCCTTCGTCGCCAACGTGATCGCCGGCCTCGGAGCGCTGCGCCAGCTCGTCCATCGTGCCCAACGCCCTGATCCTGCCGCCCTGGATTATCCCTATCCGGTCGCAGAGGCTCTCCGCCACTTCCAGCGTGTGCGTGGACATCATGATCGTGTGTCCGCGGCGCGTGTACTCCCTGAAGAGATCCTTCAGGATGCGCGCGGCCTTGGGATCGAGTCCCACCATTGGCTCGTCCACCACCACGACGTCGGGTCGATGCAGGAAGGCGCTCGAGATGATGAGCTTCTGCCGCATCCCGTGGCTGTAGCTCTCCACCAGCTCGTCCTTCCACTCGGAGAGGTCGAAGAGCGAGAGCAGCTCGTCCATTCGCTTCTCCACTACGCGCCCGCTCTGATCGTACAGCCCCGCCACGAACCGCAGGAATTCCGCACCCGTGAGCTTGTCGTAGATGAATGGTCTGTCGGGGATGAAACCGAGTTTCGCCTTGGCCGCGGCGGGATGCTCGGCGATGTCGACGCCGCCCACCTCCACGGTGCCGGCCGTGGGACGCAGGATGCCGGCGATCATCCTCAGGGTGGTGGTCTTCCCGGCACCGTTGGGTCCGAGAAATCCGAACAGCTCTCCCTTCGCGACCTCGAGGTCGATGGAATCGACGGCCGTGAACGGGCCGTATCGCTTGGTCAGCGAACGTAGCGTGATCATCTATCCTTGCTCTCCGGAATTCCGTGACGCCAGTTGTCGAAAGCGATCTCGTACGCGGTCCTGTGCATGGTCATCCCCGGAATCGGCTCGCCCTCCACGAGCCTGCCGCGCTCGTCGAACCAGCCGTTGATGATGCCGCCGCCCTCCTGTTCCATCTTCCATGCGCGCACAGTGTCGCTGTGGGCCGGGATCCAGCGGCGCGACTCCTCCTCCATCACGGCGCTGTCGACCACCACGAAGAGCGATTCCGCCACCACGCGGACCGTCGCGGTGGCGAGGGTGTCGATCGTGGGATCGAAGACCGTCGCGCTTCGAGTAGTCCCCGGCGACGGCTCATCGACCAGCGCCACGAACATGGGCAGCATTCCGGGTACGAGCGGCGGACCGTGCAGCTCGAGGAGCGACGTATCGGGGCGTTTGCCGTCGTGCGACCGCATCAGCGCGAGGAGCGTGTCGCCGTACACGACGCCCGTGATGCTCGACGTTCCGCGGCCGCGCGTCTGATAGCTGTAGCGCGAGAGGCGGAGGCCGCGCGTGAGGGTGGCCGTGGAGCGCGCGGCGAAGCGCCGTCGTGTCTCCTTGCCGCCATCGGACGCGTCGTCGCGCCGGTTCGTGATGAGCAGGTCCGACATCACGAAGGAAACCGGCGTCGTGTCTATGTTGGCCGAGGCGAACCCGATCCGCTGACCGTTCTCGCGCACCGTGTAGTAGAGCGCGCCCGGAGCGACGCGCAGCGCCGCCCCGGCGAGAAGCTGCTCCTCGCCGCGGAAGACCTCCCGCTTCGTGAGCGCCGCGATCCCGGCCAGCCACAGCGCCACTATACCCAGCGCGATCCCGGCGCGCCGGCTCATGGCTCACCCCCGCGTGATGTGCCGGCGGGCCGGGCCGCCGGGCAGATCGTGGGCCGCCTCTCTACACCAGCGAGAGCGACGTCTCGTCCGCGATCCAGCCGAGGTATTTGCTGAGGCCCGCACTCACCGGAACCGCCAGCAGTTCCGGCACGTTGTACGGGTGCAGCTCCGCGAACGCCTCCTCGAGCGCCTCCAGGCGTGCCGTACGCGTCTTCAGCAGGATCACCACTTCCTCCTCGTCCGCCACCTTCCCGTTCCACCGGTAGATGGATCGCGAGCCGGGAAGAAGCGTTCCGCAGGCTATGAGCCTGCGTTCCAACAGCGTCCGGATGAGGGACACCGCTTCTTCCGCGTTGGAAACCGTGGTGAGCACTACTAGTGCATCTGTTTGCGGCATGCTGATTCTGGGTAGGCTGAGGAAGCTCGCAATCTAACCCCTCAGCCGGCGGCAGATACGTGTGCTGTCTCATCCCCGAAGGACGATCGAAGCGTCCGGACGCAAGCCGCCCGCACCCGTCCCTTGTATCGCGCTCCCGCGGCGCGCACTTTTAGCTGGCTATGCCCGAAGAAAAGCTGATAGTCCGCGGGGCCCGCGAGCACAATCTGCGCAATATCGACATCGCGATCCCGCGTGACCGCCTCACCGTCATCACGGGGCTCTCGGGCTCGGGGAAGTCGTCCCTGGCCTTCGACACGATTTACGCCGAAGGCCAGAGACGCTACGTCGAGTCGCTGTCGGCCTACGCCCGGCAGTTCCTCGGCCTCATGGAGAAGCCCGACGTAGACGCCATAGAAGGGCTCTCCCCGGCCATCTCCATCGAGCAGAAGTCGGCTGGCCACAACCCGCGCTCCACCGTGGGTACGGTGACCGAGATCTACGACTATCTGCGGCTCCTCTACGCCAGGGCCGGACTTCCGCACTGCCCGGAGTGCGGCCGCCCGGTGCAGCGGCAGAGCGCCAGCCAGATCGCGGAAACCGTGCTCGGCTGGCCCGCCGATTCGAGGATCGAAGTGCTCGCCCCGCTCGTGCGGGGCAGGAAGGGCGAATTCCGCGACCTTCTGGAGTCGGCCAGAAAACAGGGCTTCGTGCGCGCGCTCGTGGACGGGAAGCAGGTCGAGCTGGCGAAGCCGCCGAAGCTCGCCAAGTCCACGAACCACAGCATTTCGGTGATCGTGGACCGGCTGGTGGTCCGCGCCGACGATCGTGGGCGCCTCACCGACTCCATCGAGACGGCGCTGAAGCTGGCCGACGGAATGGTCGAAGTCGTTCTCCACCGCGACCCGGAGGAGGGTGGCGCCACCAACCGGATCTTCTCCGAGCGCTACGGATGTCCGGAGTGTGGAACGTCGCTTCCGGAGCTCGAGCCGCGCCAGTTCTCGTTCAATTCGCCCTTCGGCGCGTGCCAGCAATGCGGCGGCCTCGGCACGCGGATGGAGGTGAGCGAAGAGTTGATACTCGGCGACGCCCGGATCTCCATACTCGAGGGCGTGATCCTCCCGTGGGGAGAGCCCTCGGGGCATCTGCGCAGGTCCATCCTTCCCGCACTGGCGAAGCAGTTCCAGTTCGACCTCAATACTCCGTGGGGCGAGCTGTCGCCCAAAGTGCGCGACATCATCCTGCACGGCGCGGGTGGAAAGCGCACCACTATCCGAATGGAGTCGGGGAAGTTCCGCGGCGAGTACAAGAGCGCTTGGGAGGGGGTGATCGCGAACATCGAGCGCCGCTACGCCGATACGTCATCCGATGCGGTGCGCACCGAGCTCGAGGCGTACATGATCGAGGCCCCCTGCCGCGCCTGCGGCGGACGGAGGCTTCGTCCGGAATCGCTCGCCGTCACCATCGGTGATCGCAACATCGGCGAGGTGGGCGAGCTGTCGGTGGTGGACGCGCTCGATTTCTTCGACGGGGTCCCCGTGCGGTCCAACGGCAGGCCAGGCGGTGGCCTGGATCCGGGGATCGCGGGGCCGATCCTGAAGGAAGTGCGCGACCGGCTCCGCTTCCTCGTGGACGTCGGGCTCGACTACCTCACGCTCAGCCGCTCGGCCGAATCGCTCTCGGGCGGCGAGGCACAGCGCATCCGGCTCGCGACGCAGATCGGCTCGCGACTGGTAGGCGTGCTCTACATCCTGGACGAGCCATCCATCGGCCTCCACCAGCGCGACAACGCGCGCCTCCTCGCCACGCTCCGCCAGCTCCGCGACCTCGGCAATACGGTGATCGTGGTGGAGCATGACGAGGAGACGATGCGCGAGGCCGACTACCTGATAGATCTCGGTCCGGGTGCGGGGCGCCACGGCGGAATCGTGGTGGCCGAGGGCACGGTGGATCAGGTGGCCGCCAATCCGGAGTCGCTCACCGGCCGTTATCTGAGCGGGGCGGCGGAGGTAGCCATGCCGGAGGAGCGCCGGAAGCCGGCGCGGGGCAGAGCTCTACGCGTGGAGGGCGCGCGCGCCCACAACCTGAAGAATCTCGACGTCGAGATTCCGCTCGGCACGTTCGTGACGGTGACCGGCGTATCGGGGTCGGGGAAATCCACCCTGGTGGAGGATGTCATCCATCGCGCGCTCTCGCGGCACTTCTACCGCGCGCGAGTGATACCCGGCGAGCACGACCGCATCCTGGGGCTCGAGCACATCGACAAGGTCATCGCCATAGATCAGAGCCCGATCGGTCGCACGCCGCGCTCCAACCCGGCCACGTATACGGGGCTCTTCACCCCGATCCGCGAGCTCTTCGCCGAGCTGCCCGAAGCGAAGATCCGTGGCTACGGACCGGGCCGCTTCTCTTTCAACGTCAAGGGCGGGCGCTGCGAGGCGTGTCAGGGCGACGGACTGGTGAAGATCGAGATGCACTTCCTCCCCGACGTGTACGTGCCGTGCGAGGTATGCAAGGGGAAACGCTACAACCGGGAGACGCTCGAAGTTCGTTTCCGCGGCGCGAGCATCGCGGACGTGCTGGAGATGACGGTGGAGGACGCCTTCCACTTCTTCGAGAACCAGCCGCGGGTGCGCAACAAACTGGAGACGCTGGTGGAGGTGGGACTCGGCTACGTGCACCTCGGCCAGAGCGCCACCACGCTCTCCGGCGGCGAGGCGCAGCGGGTGAAGCTGGCCTCGGAGCTCTCCAAACGGGACACCGGCCGCACGTTCTATATCCTCGACGAGCCCACCACGGGTCTCCATTTCGAGGATGTGCGGCTTCTCCTGCGGGTGCTGCACCGGCTGGTGGACAAGGGGAACACCGTGCTGGTGATCGAGCACAACCTCGACGTGATCAAGACCGCCGACTGGATAATAGACCTCGGCCCCGAGGGCGGCTCCCGCGGCGGCGAGATCGTGGCCGCCGGTCCCCCGGAGCAGGTCGCCTGCGTCCAGAGCTCGCATACCGGTCACTTCCTCGCGAAGCTGCTCTAGCTCCGCCCCTTCGCCTATTCACACACACTTCGCGCTCCTCTATCTTCCCGTCGTGTCGACGTGAAACAGATTCGCCGCGCAGGCGTAGGGGGAGGGAGGGGGAAACAGGAAACAGGAAACAGGAACTGCACACCAGTCACTGTCGTCCCCGCGAA
>CAZTTY010000095.1:0-14533 GCA_964616815.1 uncultured Gemmatimonadaceae bacterium
CGATAGGGCCGGCACAGCCATGGCCGGGGCCATGGCCCCGGCCATGGCTGTGCCGGCCCTATCGCTGACCTTGCCGGCTCGCCTCTTGCGGCAGAACTCGCCTTCGATGAGCAGCGAATCCCTTACCATTTCCGCCCCCCGCGCCACGACCTCGGAAGGCGTTTCGCGTGTCGCCGCCGACGTGGATGGCTCGGAAGTCTGGTACGAGTCCGCGGATTTGACGCTGCGCCCTTCCAGCGAGGCGTTCGTCTGCGCGTTTCTGATTCCGGCGGCCATCCTCGAGCGGCGGCTCGTGGTGGAGGGCCCGGTAGCCGCGGACTTCGCGGCCAACATGCCGAAGGTGCTGGACACCACCGAGAGGTGGTGGAAGTACGCACGCCTGTTGCCGGCGCTCGACACCACTGCGGCCCCTCCCCGACAGGTGGCCGGTGCCGCGAGAGGGCGCCCCGGTGCCGCGCTCTGCTTCAGCGGAGGCGTGGACTCCTTCTTCTCGCTCCTGGCGGCGGGCCGAACGGTGGACGCGCTGATCTTCGTGCACGGCTTCGACATCGCCCCCGATGACTCCGAGCGTGCGGCGGCCGTGGAGGAGCATCTGCGCGGCGTGGCGCGCGAGGCGGGCGTGCGGCCGGTGGTGATCCGCACCAACCTCCGCACGCACCCCGCCTTCCGCCGCTGCATGTGGATACGTACGTACGGCGGCGCGCTCGCGAGCATCGGGCACGTCTCGAGCGGCGAGTGGAGCACTCTCCGCGTATCGTCCTCCTACTCGTTCTCCGACCCCCGCCCCTCCGGATCGCACTGGGAGCTCGACCCGCTCTGGAGCGGCGCTGGGCTGACGGTGGATCACGTCGGCGCCGAGCGGAACAGAACCGACAAGCTCGCCGCCCTCCAGGACGACTCGCTCGTCCAGCGCTATCTCAGGGTGTGCTGGGAGAACCGGAGCTCGAGTCTCAACTGCTCGCGCTGCGAGAAGTGCATCCGTACGGAGGTGGTGCTCGCGGCCCTGGGCGCGCTCGAGACATTCCAGGTCTTCGACGACCCGCGCACGCTCGCCGAGCGCGTGGACGCCCTGGAGTGCGTGAAGAACGAAGGGATGTTCAGACGCTACGAGGATTCCCTCGCGATGGGTCTTCCGTACAATGTGGATGCCGCGGTACGCCGCCTCATGGCGCGGAGCCGGCGTGCGCGCATGCGCCGGCGGCTGGACGACGCGCGGTGGTACGCGAGAGCCGTGGCGAAGCGAATCCTCCGCCTGGGCCGCGTGGACTCGGCCGCACAGACGGGCGAATCGTGAGCTGCGCACCGACTAGCGTTATCCTTGACTGCGAACTCCGAACGCGCGACGTTGCGCTCCCGGCCATCGCCCTTTCCGGGCGGGCCGATCCCGTGGCTGCACCCCCGACCCGCGATGACTGACCTGGCAGTACGCACCCCGACCCCCGCGCCCACTCCCACTCCGTCGCTTCCCGTCGAGCCGCGTCGCTCGATCGTGGGCGACCTGCGCACGATCGCGGTAGACGAGATCTGGCGCTACCGGGAGCTCCTCTATCAGCTCACGCTGCGCGACATCCGCATCCGCTACAAGCAGGCCGTCATGGGTTTTGGCTGGGCCGTATTCATGCCCGGGCTCATCGTGCTCGCCGGTACGCTGGTGCGGTTCGCCATGGCGTACATGGGCGGGAGCAAGGTGGAGCTCTCGGAGATCGCCGGCATGGCGGTGAAGGCCATTCCCTGGTCGTTCTTCGTGGGTGCGCTCGGCTTCGCCACCGCCAGCCTGACGGGGAATCTGCAACTGGTTTCGAAGATCTACTTCCCGCGCGAGGTACTCCCGCTCTCGGCCACTCTCGCGCAGTGCTTCGATACCGCCATCGGCACCGTCACGCTCGCGGTGGCGCTCCCGTTCCTCGGCGTGCACTACAGCGCGGCGCTGCTCTGGGTGCCGCCTCTCGCGCTGCTCATCTTCATGTTCACCGCGGCCACCGCGCTCTTCATAAGCTGCGCGAATCTCTTCTTTCGCGACGTCAAGTACATCGTGCAGGTGCTGCTGACATTCGGGATCTTCTTCACTCCCGTGTTCTTCGAACCGCGCATGTTCGGCCTCCTCGGCGGACGTATCATGCTGCTGAACCCGCTGGCGCCTCTCCTCGAGGGCCTCCGGCTGAGCATCGTCCACGGCCACGATCTCCTGCAGCCGCTCACCACCACTGTGTCGAACGGAGTGTCGTTCCCGGTCTGGAGCCCGTGGTACCTGGCGTACAGCGCGGCATGGGCCGTGACGGGGCTGGTCGTGAGCGCGATCATCTTCCACCGCGCCGAAGCGGTGTTCGCCGAGTACGTCTGATGCCGCCACTCGCGACGAATCCGAGCATCGAGTTCGAGGGCGTCTGGAAGAAGTTCCAGCGCGGCGAGCTGCACGACAGCCTGCGCGACCTGATCCCGGCTATGGCGCGGCGGATGGTGGGACGCGTCCCCCGAAAGGACCAGCTCTCCCAGGGGGAGTTCTGGGCGGTGCGCGACGTGTCGTTCTCCGTGAAGCCGGGCGAGGCGCTCGGCATCATCGGTCCGAACGGCGCGGGCAAGTCCACCATCCTCAAGCTGCTCACCCATATCCTCACGCCCACGCGCGGCCGCTGCATGATCCACGGCCGCGCCGGTGCGCTGATCGAGGTGTCCGCCGGATTCCATCCGGATCTCACGGGGCGCGAGAACGTCTTTCTGCAGGGCGCGATCATGGGGATGCGCAGCAGGGAGATCGCCCGCCGCTTCGATGAGATAGTCGCCTTCGCGGAGATCGAGCAGTTCATCGACACACCCGTGAAGCGCTATTCCAGCGGGATGAACGCGCGACTCGGCTTCGCCATCGCGGCACACATCGACCCGGACGTGCTCGTCATCGACGAAGTGCTCGCCGTCGGCGACGTGCGCTTCCAGACCAAGGCGTTCGACCGGATCAAGGAGATGTGCACGAGCGGTATCCCGGTCGCCATCGTCTCGCACCAGCTCGACCGCATCGCATCGTTGTGCACGCACGCGCTCCTGCTGGATCGCGGCAGCGTGGTTAGGAGGGGCACGCCCACCGAGTGCATCGAGACGTACCTGCACAACGAGTGGGCCGCCGACCCCTCGGGCGGGAGCAACCTCGCCACCACGATCGAATCCATAGAGATGGTGGGCGCGGGCGAGCCGGTGCGCTCCGGCCACGGCGCGCGGTTCCTGCTGCGGGGATCGGTGAGATCCTCCGGCGAGGGTCCGCGCGCGTGCGCGATCCGGGTGCGCGAGATGAACACCGGCAAATCGCTGTTCGCCATCGCCACCAGCGAATGCGGCGTGTCGCTTCCGGAGGATGGACCCTTCCAGGTGGAGATCGAGCTCCAGTTCAACGTCCCTCCGGGAGTCGTCTCGGTGGAGACGTCGGTGTGGGACCGTACCACCCATCGCGACGTGGCGCGCGGACCCGCCGCCACGCTGCAGCTCGTGGAGGGAATCAGGTTCGCGGGCAGCGTGCACATGCAGCCGCGCATGCAACTGGTATCGTCGTCCGGCACGGGCCGGGGCGAGCTGGCGGATGCGGTGGAGTCGAGGCGCTGAGGCGATGCAGAGGCCCGACCTGGCGTCGCTCCGGACGACCATCGACCGGGTTCTGAGTCCCCTGCTGGCCGGCGTGCAGCGCGTGGCGCTGCTCGACTTCCCGGCGCACTCCAACGTAGGCGACAGCGCGATCTGGCTCGGCACGCTCGCCTGGCTGCGCGAGCACGGTAAGACGCTCTGCTACACCTGCGACCACAGCACTTACGCTCGCACCACGCTCGCGCGGCGGCTCGGCGATGGCGTGATCCTCCTGAGCGGAGGCGGCAACTTCGGCGATATCTGGAAGCACTCGCAGCGGCTGCGCGAGCAGGTGGTGCGCGACTTCTCCGAGTGGCGCATCATCCAGCTCCCGCAGTCGGTGATGTTTCGCGAGGAACGGGAGCTGGCCCGCGCCAGGGCGATCTTCGACGCCCACCCGGCGCTCACGCTCCTCGTGCGCGATGAGCGCAGTCTCCGCGTCGTGACGGAGAATTTTCGCGCGCCCGCCCTTCTCTGCCCCGACATGGCGCTCTGGCTCGGCCAGATCGCGCGGCCCGTACCCGCCAGCAGACAACTGGTGTGGCTTGCGCGTACCGACCGCGAGAGTGCGGCGACGCCGCCGGCCGGAGTTCAGACCGTGGACTGGCTGAACGAGCCGCCCGCGCCCGGACTTCGCCTCGAGCGCTTCATCCGCGAGCTCGTGGTGGAGCACCCGCGCGCGGAGCCGGCGCTCAGGAGCGCTCTCTCGCGCACTGCCGACCGTGCGGCGGAGGGACGCCTGCGCCGCGGCTGCGCCATTCTCTCCCAGGGGAAGGTCGTGGTCACCGACCGGCTGCACGCACACATCCTCAGTCTGCTGCTCGGCATTCCGAGCGTGATCCTCGACAACAGCTACGGCAAGCTGCGCGACTTCTACGATACCTGGACGCGCGGAAATTCGCTCGCCACGCTCGCCGGCGACCCGGAGCAGGCCATTTCGCTCGCCATGGAGCGCGCTTCGTGAAGTCCGGCCCCGGAGGAGGGCGCCCCACCGTCTCGGTGATCGTGTGCACGCGCAACCGCTGCTCCGCGCTCGCACAGCTTCTCGAGTCGCTCACGCTGCTCGCGTCTCCCGCCGATCGGGGCTGGGAACTGGTGGTGGTCGACAACGGCTCCACCGACGCCACCCCGGTACTGCTCGACTCGTTCGCCGAGCGACTCCCCATCACCCGGGCCTTCGAGGGAAGAAAGGGGCTCTCACGCGCACGCAATGCCGGGCTGCACGCCGCGCGCGGCGACTTCCTCGCCTTCACGGACGACGACTGCATCCCATCGCCCGACTGGCTCACCGCGATCGTACGCGAGTTCGATGCCGACACCGGGCTCTCGGGACTCGGCGGCCGGGTAGAGCTGCACGATCCGCGCGACTTCCCCATCACCATCCGCACCTCTCTCGAGCGCGAGCCGCTCACGGAGGTGTTCCAGCTCCCGGCGCTCATGGTCGGGTGCAACATGGCGTTCCGCCGCTCGGCTGTGGAGGCCGTCGGGGAGTTCGACGTGACGCTGGGCGCCGGCACTCCGGTGGGGAGCGCCGAGGACACCGACTACCTCTATCGCGCGCTGCAGCTCGGCCTGCGGATCGAGTACGTCCCCACGGTGCTGGTGGCCCACAACCACGGGCGCCGGAACATCGAGGAAGTCGCGCAACTCAAGCGGAGCTACGCGCGCGGGCGCGGAGCTCTGCTCACCAAGTATCTCATGCGTGCGGATCGCGCCATGGCGTACTGTGCCTACTACGACCTCCGCTGGAACGGCAGGGAGCTGCTGCGCGCCCTGCGCTCCCTGCGCTCCCCGCGCCCCGTGGTGATGCGCGGCTGGCACATGCTCGCCGGCGCGGCTCGCTGGGTGGACAGCGCGCACCTCCCTGCCCCCATCTCCCTCGACGACCCGCAACACCCTGGCAGAAGCACCTCGCCAGCTCTCGTCTCGACCACGGCCAAGAATCTCTGAGCCGCCGGCGCCGGGGCGCGCCGCGGGCGTCTACGCTACGGTTCACCCCTCTGCGGGGCGGCTCCGCACGCGGTCGATAATGTGGAGCGCGCGGTCCTGCGTGCGCTCCACCACGTCGTACACGCCGCGCACCGCGCTCAGCGCCGCGAGGCGGACGGGCGGGAGAAGCGCGCGCGAGTCGAGTCGCATCGTTCTGCCCAGGTTCTCGAAGCGCCCCGCCTTGAGCTCGCCCAGCGGATCGGGCGAAGGCGAAGGGAGCACCACGCGCAGCTCGCGATCGTTGCGGCTGTCGTGCTGGTCCAGGCCGACCGTGGCCACCACCTCCGGACGCCGGCGCCCGAGCGCCTGCACCATCCTCATTGCCTTCGGGTCGGGGAGGTAGCGCGTGTTGTAGGTCCCGTTCCAGATCTCGATGGCGTCGATGTTGTCGAGCACCACATCGGGAATGCGGTGGTGCGCCAGCACCGGGTGCGCGAGGATGGTGAGGCCCGCCCGCCCGCGCGTCTGCTCGAAGAACTCCGCGGGCGTTCGGGGCTCGATCCACTCCGCGAGGCCGAGCGCGAGGAGGTGCAGGCCCTTCGAGCCGGCGAAGCGATACTCGAGCCCGGGGATCATGGCGAAACCCGAACCTGAGAGCTCGGCGCAGCGGCGCCGATAGTCCTCGAAGGACCGCGGGGTGAGGTCTTCGGCGTGATCCGTCATCCCCACGAACCCTATGCCGCGCTCCACGCACGTGGAACGGAGCGTCTCCAGCGAATCCCGCCCATCGTGGGAATAGTTGCTGTGCATGTGGATGGCGCCGTAGACTGCGCTCGCCGGATAGTCGGTAGTACTCGCTCTCATCGGTCCACTATGAGTCATCTCGAACGCCGGCGCCAGCCCCGGGAGAACACCTCTGCGGGTGCGTGCCGCGCGCCGGGGAGCGCCGCCGCGATGGCCGGGACGCCGGGAGGTCGGGTGCGTTCAGAACTTGAAGATCCCCTTCAGGAGCTGCACGATCTTCTCCCCAATCGAGTCACCGGAATCGGGCGGGCCGCTGTGCCGGGCGCAGTACGAAGTGGGCTCCGTGCCCGCTCGGAACCACTCTCGCTGTGTGAGCGGGCACCACTCGGTGGCCAGCAGACCGTTGTCGGCGTCCACCACGCGTGAAAGCATCCCCGGCGGCGGAAGCCACTCCTCGTCGCGCGCCCCGCGCGGCCAGCCGTGGATGTAGAAATCGGCCCACGCGGGCGCGGCGTAGCGTCCCCCGGTGGCGCTGGCGCCCATGGAGCGCGGGGTATCGTAGCCGAACCACACGCCGGCCACGATCGAGGGAGTGTAGCCCACGAACCAGGTATCGGTACCATCGTTGGTGGTTCCGGTCTTCCCGGCTATCGGACCGCGCGCACCGAGCGCGCGTACCGACCGCCCCGTACCCGCGTCGATCACCGATTCGAGCATCGAGGTCACCTGGAAGGCATCGCGCGGATCCAGGACGGAATCGCGCGGCGCGACGTCGCTGGACCAGAGCACGGTACCGTCGCCGGCTTCGATGCGCCGCACCAGCCGCGGGTGCACCCTGTAGCCGCCGTTCGCGAAGGGCGCGTAAGCGGCGACCAGCTCCAGGGGCGTGACCTCGACCGCGCCGAGGGCCAGCGATGGGACGGCAGGCAGCGGACTCTCGATGCCGTTGGCGTGGGCGCGTTTCGCCACGCGCGACTCTCCCACCGCCCGGCTGAACCGGACCGCGGCGACGTTGGATGAGAGCGCGAGCGCGCGGCGCATCGTGATGCTGCCGGTGTATTCGTCGCCGTAGTTGGCGGGTGTCCAGACGCTCCCCCGCAGCGGTACGCTCACCGGCTCGTCCTCCACGAGCGTGGCGGGCGTGTAGCCCACACCCAGCGCGGCGGCGTAGACGAAAGGCTTGAACGCGGACCCGGGTTGCCGGTGCGCGGAGAGCGCGCGATTGAAACCGCCCGGCTCGTTGCGGCGTCCACCCACCAGCGCCCTGATGTCGCCGTTGGCGGGGTCGATGGCGACGAGCGCCCCCTGGACGCCGACCGCGTCGCCAGCTCCGGCGACGCGGTCGATGTGGGCGGCGCGTTTGCGCACGGCGCTCTCGGCGGCGTGCTGCGCCCTGGCGTCGATCGTGGTGAACACGGTCACATCGCCGATGTCATGGGCATCCTCGCCGAGCACGGAGTCCACGAGGGCTTTCACCGCGCCGATCACGTAGGAGGTGGTGCGCGGCGGCTTCCACTCCTTCTCGGCCACCACGACCGGCTTCGCCGCCGTGGAGCGCGCCCGTTCGGGGGTTATGTACCCCTCCTCGGCCATCAGCGAGAGCACGAGATCCCGGCGCCGCCGCGCACGCTCGGGATCGTTGCGCGGCGTGTACGACGACGGACCTTTGGGGAGCGCAGCGAGCATCGCCGCCTGGTCGAGCGTGAGCTCTCCCACGCTCTTCCCGAAAAGATCGCGGCTGGCGGCCTCGACGCCGTAGGTGCCATTGCCCAGGTAGATGACGTTCAGGTAGAGCTCGAGGATCTGATCCTTGGTGAGATTCTGCTCGATGAGGCGGGCGAGGCGGATTTCGATCAGCTTGCGCCGCACAGTGCGGCGCGGCGGCAGGAGCGCGGTGAACCCGTTTCGCGCCACCTGCATGGTGATCGTGCTGAAGCCTTCGCGCACGCCGCCAGCACGCACGTTGTGTACTGCGGCGCGCACCACGCTGCGCCAATCGATGCCGTGATGCCGATAGAAGCGGCGGTCCTCGGTGGCGATGAACGCGCGCCGCACCACGAGCGGCACTTCGGAGAGGGGAACGTTCACGCGGTGGACGTAGCTCAGGCGGCCCAGGAGCGCTCCGGAGCGATCGAGCACGCGGCTTCCTTCGGCGGGGCGGAATCGGCGGATGTCGGCCGCCGTGGGACAGCCGCCGAAGCCGCAGGTGGCCAGCCAGCCGCCGAATGAGGCGAATGAGAGCGCCGCCGCGGCGACGATCACCAGCGGCCGGATGCGTACAGATACGCGCGACCATCCGGGAATTCCGGGACGTGATCGCCACATTCCTTTCCACATTCCGCCGCGTTTCGTGCCCTGCTCGCGGCTCTGTTGCGTGCGGTCTGGCTCGATCATCTGATGAAGGGAAAGCGCGCGGCGCGACGCGGTTGCGCTGCGCGCATCACTATCGACCTGTCGAGTTCCGAGCCTTTGCGTACCGCTCGTTCACAATCCGGTTCCATGGTATCACGCGCGCGGTTTGCGCTTCTGGCCGCCGCGGCGGTCGCGTCGGCGTACGGCTGCGCCGGCGAGGGCGCGAACAGTCGTGAAGCGGTGAGCGCCTCCGCGAGCACCGCCGCGGCGACTGTAGTTTCGCGACGCAGCCACTCCGTGCCGGATGCGGGGGAGTTGCAGGCGCCGTCCCGGGACGGTAGAGTATCTGGCTCTGCCGTCACCATGCCATCCGTACGACTCGCGTCGGTGGAAAGTGACAGCGAGTCCGTGCCGCGCGCGGCGATGCGCGTCTCGGGGCGGGCGGTGAACGAACTGGGCCGGGTGCCGATCCTGGAGTACCACCTGATCGGCGACAGCGATGGCCGCTGGACGGTGGAGCGAAACCGCTTTCGAGAGCAGTTGCAGCTCCTTTACGACGCCGGCTACAGACCGATAACGGTCTCGGAGCTGGTGGACGGAAAGATCGACCTGCCCGCCGGGCTTTCCCCCGTGGTATTCACCTTCGACGACGCATCGCCGTCGCAATTCGGCTACGTGGAGCGGGACGGGCGTCTGGAGGTGGATTCCAGCAGCGTGGTTGGAATCTGGTTGGCGTTTCACGCGCGCCACCCCGACTGGGGGAAGAAGGCGACCTTCTGTATGCTGCCGGGCGCGGCAGCGGGGAGGTCCTTCTTCGGCGACAAGGGGATCGAGGGGCAGAAGACGGAGTGGCGCCTGCGTAAAGTGCGATTCCTGGCGGAGCAGGGATTCGAGCTGTGCAATCATACGTTGTGGCACGCGAACCTCGCGAACTATCCGGACAGCGTGGTGCGCGAGCAGATCGCGCGGGGCGACATGGCGATCGACTCCGCGGTTGCGGGGTATCGAGTGCGGAGCTTCGCGCTGCCGCTCGGGATGTGGCCGAAGAATCGCGACCTCGCGCGCGCGGGGTGCTGGGAAGCCGGCGCGGTCGGCCGGGAGATCTGCTACAAGTACGATGCCGTACTAATGGTATCAGGCGGTCCGGCGCGCAGTCCGTTCGACCCGGCGTTCGACCCATATCGACTGCCGCGCGTACAGGTCTACGGCAGCGAGCTGGAGAAGATGCTGGCACGGCTCGAAGGAACGAGGTACGTGGCGAGCGGCATCCCGCCGCGCGATCGTATGCGAATCAGCAGGCGCCCGGTTGGCGATTGATACAGTAGAGTTCGCACGAAACGGGGAAGTTTGTCCTAAAATGCAGCACTATTGTCCTAAAACAGCGCTTGCTCGGATATAGCTGCTGACGCAGTTTCCCTCGTTGTCACTTGATGGACAGACCGTAGGAGGCACGATGGGGCATCCAGAGATAAGGTTGCCGCACTTCGTCTTTTTCGAGGCGTTGGCGCAGGAAGAAAGCGAAGACACACCGCAGTGGTGCACGCTCAGCGCTGGTCTGCTGACGCTGCGCAGTTTCGACGCGTGGGCAGCCGATGACGAGGCGCGGGCAACGCACGGACAGTCGTGGAGCAGCAGACTCCTACGCAGACGCGTGGAGGAGATACCCGCCGGAACGCCGGTGCGGGCGTTGCTGTTGAGCATCCTCGACGCGATGAAGACCAGGAAGCGCGAGGGCCCCGCGGCCGTGGCGCCGCGGCTCATGGCGTACGCGCGAGCACTGCAATTCGAGGCGAAGTGGTCGTTGGCGGCAGATGTGTACCAGACGGTGATCGGTCATGCGGATGCGGAGACCGACCCGGACCTCGTCATCACCGCTCACATGCAACTCGGCGCGTGCCTGAGAGTGCTGGCGCAGTGGGAGCAGGCCGTCACGGCGTACGCGGTTGCGGGACTCGTGGCCGAGGGAATCGGCGACGTCATGGGTGTGTTGCGGGCACGAGTAGCGGAGGCGAACCTGGCGACCGACAGAGGAAACCTCCCGTTGGCGGAGCGGATCCTCGACGAAACCATCGCTCGCGCCAGCGACCCCGAGTTGATGGAAGTGCGCTCCATCGCTATGCATGACCGCGCGATCGTGGCGTATCATCGTGGGCAGTACGAAAAGGGCATTTCCATCGCGTACACGGCCCTCGACGGCATGCCGAATCAGGCCGCACGAGACCGTGTGCTCGTCGACATCGGCGCCATGTTCTTCGAGATCGGTCTTTACAGCGCGGCGCGCGATGCGAACCTCGTACTCGCTGCGACCGCTCAGGAGCACTACACACGATGGGTTGCCACGATCAACTTGCTGGAGATGGCGGCAGTCGATCGTATCGAACCCGCTTTCGAGCAGTACAGGCGCGAGCTCGAGCGGGCGGATTTGCCCGCGACACTTTGCGCACAGTACCACTACCATCTCGCTCTGGGTTATCAGATGTTCGATCGACTCGAGGATGCGCGAGTGGAGTTCGAGCGCGCGCTATCGATCGCCAGTGCGAATCGTTTCAATCAACTGGCGATCAATGCGGAACGAGGGCTGGAGTCGCTGCGTTCCGGGAGGGCTGTCGAACCGGCTCCGGCGAAGCCAGTCTTCGAGCCATCGGAAGCGATCACGGATGTGGCGAGCGCCATACATGAATTGCGCACCCTCGCTGGCGTAGGGGATTGATGCAATACGGGCCGCGAGTTGCAGCTCGCGGCCCGTAGAGAAATCGATTGGAGACGGCGATCAGCAGGTGCCGCTTCCAGCAGTCACAGTACACACGTCCGACGTAGGAGCGGTCGGGGAGGTGCAGGCAGCGAGAGCGAAGGTGGCAAAGGCCAGGGTCAGGATAGCAGCGTAGCGACGAAACATGGTTACCTCTTCGTCCGGGGGGATTTTGTTTTGGGGGTAACTTCTGTCACGGAAGCTACGGTAGCGCGTCTTTACGTAAATGCACATTTTAGGACACCAGTGTGCAATTTTAGGACAAAGATGCGCCAACCGTGGACGTCGCCGCACACATCTCCCCTTCCCTTCGCAGCCATCTCCGCTCCGCGCTCGCAAATGAGCATTCTCTAATCTTTGCGGAGAGCTGGGATGACCTCGCGGCAGCTATGCGAACGCGGCCTCTCGACGTCGCCGTGGTCGACCCTCACATCGATGGTCGGCCGCAGCTCGAAGAGGTAAGGACGCTTCTCGCACGCTACCCGTCAGTGCCGATTGTACTCTACATGACGGCACTGACTCCCGAGGTGCTCCAATCCACCCTCGTGCTGGCGCGACACGGCGTCACGAACGTGATCCTGCGAGGGTTCGATGACGAGCCTCGGAGACTCGTCCAGCTCCTCGAAGCGGTGCCGGCGCACGGGCTCAGCGACTCCCTGCTCCATGCCATCGCTCCGCACTTCGACGACGCGCCACCGCTGCTCCGCGGCACGGTGAAGCAGCTCTTCACCACACCGCACGCTTTCCGCAGCGTGGCGGACCTGGCGCTCGCCGCCGGGATGACGAGACGGAACCTGGACCGCTGGCTCGAAACGCACGACCTCGCATCGGCGAGAATGCTGCTCCTTGGTGCACGCATCGCGCGCGCCATTTACTACATGCAGGACCCTGGCTGTTTGCTGGACGACATTTCGAAGAAGCTGGGTTACGATTCGCCGCGATTGTTCGCGCGACAGGTACGCGCGGCCACGGGGGTGATGCCCTCCGTGCTGCGCGAGACCGGAGAACCCGAGAAGTTCATGGAGAGATTGGCCGCGCGGCTCTGCCGCCGTGGAGGAATGGAGGAATGAAGGCTTTCGACGAACGAGCGCGTGTGCTGGTGGTGGACGACGAACCGTCGATCTGCCGCGCCCTGACGATGGTGTTCAGGAGAGCGGGCTACGACGTACGTGCGATCGAACGGGGTGAAGCCGCCGAAGCGTTCCTGAGGGAAGAAGAGATCGACTGCCTCGTGGTCGACCTCCGGATGCCCGACATGCGCGGCGACGTGCTCTACCTGACCGCCTGCTCCGTCCAGCCGCACCTGCGCGACCAGACCGTCTTCACCACCGGTGACGCCAGCGAACGCGCCACGCAGCTCCTCAAGGCCTGCGAGTGCCCGGTCGTGCTCCAGAAGCCCTTCGACATCGACGACCTCCTCGACATCGTCCACGCCATGACCGCCCACCGCCACCGCCGCGTCGCGGGGCAGTGAGGGGGGAGGGGGGAGGAAGCAGGAAACAGGAAACAGGAAACAGGAACTGCACACGTTCCATAAGTCATGCCCGCGTAAGCGGGCATCCATGCTACTCAGTCGAACATGGATCTCCGGCTTTCGCGGGGACGACAGTGACTGGTGTGCAGTTCCTGTTTCCTGTTTCCTGTTTCCTGCTTCCTTCTCCCCTCCCCCCTACACGTTCCACTTCTCCATCACCCCGATCGCTTCCTCCAGCGCGAGGCGCTGCTCGGGGCGGGTGGCGGTGCGGAGGAGGGAGCGGTAGGTATGCAGGGCGATCTGGAGCGCTTCCCGGTCGTTCTCGGCGGAGGCGATGCTGGCGGCGTTGTCGGCCAGGTTCGCCTTGGCCAGCTCATCTTCCGGGAAGCGCTGCGTGACCTGCAGCCAGCGCGTCATCCGCTCGTGCGGCGACGATTCGCTGAGCGCCCAGAGATGCCAGGCGCCCCGGTTCGTGGGGTCGGCCGAAATCGCTCGTGACGCGAGCTCGCCCACCGCGTCCGGGCCACGGCCGGTGAGCCAGTACGCGTTCGCCAGGATCACCAGGGCCCGGGCGTCCTCCGGCCGCTCCGCCACCACCCGCTCGTAGACCGGACCGGCCACTTCGGGAATGTCGTGGTACGGCTCCACCGCGGCGATGAGGGCGTCCAGCTCCGCCTCGGCCGAGACGGCCAGCAGCCGTTCGAGAAGCACGGAAAAATTGTTACTCTCGCGGTATTCCTCGACTGCGGCCGCGATTTCCGCAGTGGGGTCGATGGGAGAGGCTAGCATGATTATATTGAAACTATCGTCCAAACGCGGGCAGCGTCAGTCGTGACTGAGCAATCGCCGAAGTCGTCTTCCCCCAGAGGGCCGGAGGACGCAGCCACGACGGGATCCCCCGGCGAGACACCGCGGGCACTGTCGAGGAGCGAGCTGCAGAAGGCCATCGTCCTCATCCAGCACCAACTGAACAACCCGCTCGCGGCACTCCTGGCGGAGGCGCAACTCCTGGGGCTGGAGCCCACGCTCGGTGCCGAACAGCGCGCCGCTGCCGAACGGATCACGGAGCTCACGCGACGCGTGATCTCGCTGGTTCGCGAGCTCGACCGGGTAGCTGGCGGGTCCGCCGCGCCGGCGACCGGGCAATCGGGGCCTGCGGACGACGCCGGCAACCGTTGATGTCGATTGATTTCGATCGTGGATGCACACGGCGCTTTCCCGGCCTTTTCGGAAACGTCAGGCCCGAAGGTTGCGCATCCACCTGCACGAGGTGATTTTCGTGGTAGCCGTGGAACACCTTCCCGGCCGCCACAGTGGATGGCAGGGCCTCGCAAGCGTAACGCTCCGATCGGCCCCTCGCTGATGAGGGCCGCAGCGACCGTGAATCGATCGGTCGCACTTGCAGAGCGAGCGGGGATACGCCGCGATAGAACCGATCCGTCATCGAAGGCGCAGGGGCGCTGAACGCGCACATGGCGCTCGCGATCGTTTCGGGCCCACTCCCAGTCAGTGACCCATACAACTCCACGGAAGCCGTGTGCGCCGCATTCGCGGCCCCGGTATGACCTCACAAACCACGTGGCAATAGCGCGCAGGCAGCGCCCATTCCGGGCGCCCCATGAAGGCGCAGAGCAATTTCACCCAATGAGACTACAGGCTGCATGACCGAACGTCGACGC
>CAZTTY010000096.1:0-8606 GCA_964616815.1 uncultured Gemmatimonadaceae bacterium
TCCAGCAGCGGCGCGAGCAGCCGGCGTAGCTTCGCGCGCGCCTTGAACAGTTGTGACTTCGACGCTCCCGCCGTGATTCCGAGCTCGCGCGCGATATCCTCGTGCGTGTAGCCCTCCACATCGTGCAGAACGAAAACAGTTCGCGCACCGGCGGGAAGTCGCGCCGCCGCCCGCTCGATCGTGCTGGCCACGAAGGCCCGATCCCCGCCGTGTTCCACCAGTGCCGCGTCCTCGGTGATCTCGACCTCCATCCGGCTCGTGCGCCGCTCCTTGCGCAGCGCGTTGAGCGTTCGGTTCACCGCGATGCGGTGCGCCCACGTGCCGAATTGCGAATCACCCCTGAAAGTCGGGAGCGCGCGAAAGATCTGCATCCAGACCTCCTGCGCGATGTCGGCGGCGAGATCCGCATCACCAGCCAGGCGGAGAACCACGGCTTCGATGCGCGGAGCGTACCGCGACCAGAGCTGTCGCAGTGCTCGCTCATCTCCTTCGATGGCGCGCCGGATAGTGATTTGATCCGTTTCCATGCCGTCACCGATTTGGTCACGCGCCGGGGGCCGAGGGTTGCCCTCGGCGCCGGAGCCGCGGTGGGTGGATCGTGCAACGTCCTGCTGCATGGCCGCATCAGTGCAAGTTCCATCTCGCGAATGTTCCACCCGCGTTCGCTCCACGTTCGACACGCCCCTCTCGCCGCTCCGCGGCTCGTCGCTCGCTGTCATGTTACGCTCCAACTCGCGCTTCGTCTTGCGAATGACGCGCTCTACCGCCTATTTTCGCAATGCCGGCAGCGTTCACGCGCCGGCGCCTCCGACACTCCCTACGCAGTCTGCACCCGCCAGGTTCGTCGCAGTTAGCGGCCCCAGCCCACTGCGCCCGATCTTGCCAGTAGAGCCGTAGTCGTCGCACCCGCACCCGGCAGCGCCGTCGGCCGCCGGGCCTGCTTCGTCGTTCCGAAGGGGTTAGCCGTGTTCACTGTACTCCTCGCCGCTCTCGCCATCGCTGGCGGAGAAGGACTCCCGGTAAAGGCACCGGCCGCCGTCGGCATGTCGGCCGCCCGTCTTCGCGTGATCGACCGCGTGGTGCAGCGCGGTATCAAGGCAGGGGGATTCCCCGGAGCCGCCGTCGTGGTGGGCAGAAAAGGCGCCTCCGTGTGGCACAAGGGCTTCGGCCACCTCGACTGGGCGAAGTCGAGTCCCTCGGTTTCACCCTCCGAAACGATCTACGACCTGGCCTCTCTCACCAAGGTAGTGGGCACCACCACCGCGGTGATGATCCTCTACGACGAGGGCCTCATCGGTCTCGACGATCCGGTCTCGAAATATCTACCCGAGTTCTCCGGTGGATTGAAGGACTCCGTCACCGTCAGACTGCTCCTCGAGCACCGCTCCGGACTCCCGCCCGACCGACCGCTCTGGCGGCTCGCCAGCTCGCCCGAGGACGCGCGGCGCATCGTTCTCTCCGCGCGGCTCGACTACCGGCCGGGACGGCGGTACGTATACTCGGACCTCGGCGCCATGACGCTCGCGTTCATCGTCGAGAAGGTCAGCGGTCAGCCGCTCGACGGCTTTCTGCACGACCGCGTCTATGCGCCGCTCGGGATGACTCACACCTTCTTCCGTCCCGCCGATTCGCTGAAGGACCGGGTAGCACCCACCGAGGTCACCCCGCCGCGCGGCTACCCGCTGCAGGGTGAAGTACACGACGAGAACGCCTACGCCCTGGGCGGCGTGGCAGGGCACGCGGGACTCTTCAGCACCGCGCAGGATCTCGCGATGTTCGCGCAGATGATGCTCAACGGCGGCGAGTACGATGGCATCCGCATAGTCGCCGACTCCACCATCCGCCTCTTCACCAAGCGCGCCGCCGGCAACCGCGCACTCGGCTGGGCCATGGCCGACGGCCAGTGGGGTTCGGGCGAGTTCCTCAGCGACCAGGCCTACGGACACGTGGGCTACACGGGCACCTCGCTCTGGATAGATCCCGCGCGGGAGATGTTCGTGATCCTGCTGACGAACCGCGTCCACGCGGCGCGCGCCCGCCGGCCGGCGAAGGTGATCGCGGACGTGCGCGCCGATCTTTCCGACGCCGCCGCGCTCGCGGTGACCGACGATCCCGACATGCTCCTCGCCATGCCCGAGAGCTTCCGCGCCGACCTCGCACAGGGGTGGAACAGGCCCGTGCGCCCCGCACGGCGGAAGGCAGTCAAGAAGACGTCCTCGCACAAGGCTGCGAGCAGCAAGCCGGTGAAGAAGAAGGCGGCCGCGAAAACCTCCGCCGGCTCCAGCGCGGGAAAGAGCTGAAACGCGCTTCACCTTGCTCCGGTTCGCATGTACGATGAAGTTCCGATAGCGAACTTCCGGAGCAGCGATGAACGACCAGAACATCCCGTCCGACCCTGCGGCACCAGACGCACCCGGCCCGACCGTAGATCAGGTGAAGGCCGCGCTCCGCCGCGTGAAGGACCCCGAGCTGAATCTCAACATCGTGGACCTCGGTCTGGTCTACGACATCAGCGTCGACGGCCGCGCAGTGAACGTGGACATGAGCCTGACATCCCCGGGCTGCCCCTCCGGTCCGGAGATCATGACCGACGCCGAGCAGCATCTCCGCGCCATGCAGGGTGTGGAGAGCGTGAGCGTGAACCTGGTGTGGGAGCCGCTCTGGAGCCCCGAGCGAATCGAGCCGAGGATCCGGGCATACCTGGGGTTCTGACCTCAGTCGTTCACCCCGTCCCCGCCCCCACTATCTCGCGCTCGGTGGGAGCCACCACGCGGAGAACGAACACGCGGATCGCCGCGGCGAGGGGGAGAGCGGCCAGAACGCCGAGGATGCCGCCGAGGGCCGCGCCCGCGGCGATGGCGAATATCACGAGCGTTTGGGGAACGTCGGTCTGGCTCTCCATGATGTTGGGCGTGAGAATGTGTCCCTCGATCTGTTCGAGCGCGGTGTACAGCGCGAGCGCGAGAATCGCCTTGCCGGGCGATTGCAGGAGGGCGACGCCCACCACCGGGACGGCCACCACCACGGGGCCGATGTATGGAATCGGCTCGCCCAGCATGGTGAGCACACCGAGCACGAGCGCGTAGTCGACGCCTATCAGAGAGAGGCCGAGCCACGCGAGCGCGCCCATGATGACCGCGTTGATCGCCACGCCGCGAACGTAGCCGCCCATCGCGTCGCCCATTTCCTCCATTATCCCGGCGGCGCGGGCACGGCGCGCGTCGGGGATCAGAGAGAGTGCGAAACGCTGGAGCGCCGGAGCTCCGACGAGCCAGTAGATGGAGAGGAAGATCACGAGCGCCGCGTCCACCAGCGCTCCCAGCGCGAGCACGGGAAGGCGCAGCGCGTGGCCGGCGAGCCCGCCTGCGGCGCTGGCGACCGCGCCGGCCACCCGCCCCCCGGTGAGCTGATCCCAGCGGGCGAGGGCCTGCCGAGCGCGATCGAGCAGCTCGGGTGCGCGCCGGGAGAGCTCCTGCATCTGATCGGCAAGGAGCGGCACCACGAGCCAGGAGAGCCCCGCCGCTACCGCGGCGAGCGCGGCGTAGACGATCACCACGGCCAGATTCGGCCCGACGTGCCGCTTCCGCAGCCACGCCACGATCGGCTCGAGCCCCTCGGCGAGCGCGATCGCCACGATCAGCAACGCGATCGCCCTGGCCATGAGCCAGATGAGAATGATGATCCCGGCTCCCAGCGCGATCCCCACGGCAATCACGAGCGAGGCGCGCCAGCCGGCCTCCCTGTACCACTGCGTCGGCTTGTTCATGCTCCGCCGCGGTGCGAGATCCGTGCGACGGGACCGGCTCTGGGGGCGTGGAAGGGGCGCTGCAGCCGGCGGCGCCCCCTCTACGTCGAAGAGCCGGCCACGTAATTCAGCTCTTCACGGCCTCCAGCACAGCTTCGCCGAGCTCGGCCGCCTGCCAGCGGCGGAGCTCCGGCACCGCGAGGAGCTCCTCCATGCTCTGCGGCCGGAGGCGGGCGATAGTCTCCAGACGGTCGCGCGAGATCAGGACGCCCGGATCGAGCGACAGGCGGTTCGCGGCCGCCTCACGCACGCTCCGCAACCTGGTCACGCGGGCGTCGAAATCCGGGTCGCGCTCCCAGCGGGGCGCGCGCGGGAAGCGGGGCAGCTCGCCCTCGGGCACCGCCAGGCCACGCTCGACCGCGTGGAGGATATCCTTCCCGCGCCGCCCCGCGATGCCGCGCGGAACCCCGCGGATGGATGTGAGAGCATCGAGCGAGCGCGGCGCCTGGCGCGACACCTCGAGCAGCGCCTCGTTCCCCGCCACCCGGAAAGTGGCGCGATCCAGCTCCCGCGCCACCTCGTCGCGCCACGCAACGAGCTCGCGGAAAATCGCGAGCTGCCGTCGGTTCAGATCGCGCGTACCCTTGATCCGAAGGAAGCCGTTGCCGTCGGGCTCGCTGGTCCAGTGCGTTCCCTCCAGCCGCCGGAATTCCTCTTCCGCCCAGCCGATCCTTCCGGCATCCTCGAGATCCGAACGCATCCGGTCGCGCAGATCGAGGAGGTACATGGTGTCCTGGGCGGCGTAATCGAGCATGTCCTGCGGGAGCGGGCGCATCGACCAGTCGGCCCGCTGATGCTTCTTCTCCAGCTTGATACCGAAGTACCGCTCGAGGAGCGCGGCGAGCCCGAAGGCGCGGATCCCGAGGAGCTGCGCGGCGATGCGGGTGTCGAATATGTGGGTGGCCTGCCAACCGTAGTCCTGGTGCAGCAGCCGGAGATCGTAGTCCGCGTCGTGGAAAACGACCTCCACCCCCTCGTCCTCCAGGAGCCGCCCGAGTCCCTCGGGTTTTCCTATGCTGAGAGGGTCGAGAATCGCGGTCTGCGTGCGGGTGCTGAGCTGCAGGAGGTAGATGCGGTCCACGAACCGGTGGAAGCTCGCACCTTCGGTATCTACGGCGATGGCCGGGGTATCGGCGATCGAGGCCAGCGAGGAGTCGGCCTCTGCCGGGGAAGAGACGTAGGCTGGCTTATGATTTGAAACGCTTTCGGACACGTACATCCTCTGGAAGGGGACTGCTCTCTCGAATAGTCTCACCCGGAACACCGGCGCAGAAGGGGAGAGGGCACGAATGTTACCGAGGTGACGCGTCGGAAGCACAGCTTCGGCTTGCATGGCGGCCGCGACCGTGGACGTGCCGCACTGCTGCCACCCACCCAGTGAAGAACATGAGCGAAAAGGACGGAGTCGCGCCAGGAGTCGAGGAACAGCCGAAGAGCCCGCACGACCCGCTGGCTCCGCTCCCCGACGCGGCGGCGGGCGGGCAGCGCGGATCCGGCAGACATCGGGACAGGCGCAAGCGGAACATCGGCTGGCGCAGCCGCGACATACTGCGCGCGGCGGTCCTGGTGATGTTCGTATGGCTGCTCTTCAAGCTTCTGTGGTTCGCGAACGAGCTGGTGCTGGTGGCGTTCATCGGGATGCTCTTCGGGCTGGCCGTTTCCGCCGGCGTCGACCGCCTGGAGCGGCGGCGCGTACCGCGCGGAGTGGGTGCGGCGTTCATCGTGATCAGCTTCTTCGCGGCGCTCTACGGGTTGGGCGCCGTCATCGCCCCGACGATCAGCGAGCAGGCGGGCGTGCTCAAGCAGCGTCTGCCCGATGCCGTGGAGCAGGTGGAGGAGTGGCTGGAGCAGCGGCACGGCGGCGTATTCGGCGCCCTGCTCGGCGAGAGTACGCAGGGGCAGAGCGCCGCGGCGGACAGCGCGGCGCGGAACGCGGCGCGCACCGCCGCGGCCGCCCAGGCCGACACCGTGGGGCCCGTGGCTCCCGAGAGCCCGCTCCGCGAGCGGCTCGCGCAGCAACTGAGCGGCGTGACGCGCTACCTCTTCCCCTTCCTGTCGTCCACGCTGGCGGTGCTCGCGGGTCTGGCGATCATCCTCTTCGTGGCGATCTACGTGGCGGCGGACACACAGCTCTACCACCGCGGCCTGATGCACCTTTTCCCCCACAAGTCGCGGCCGCTCGCGGGCGAAGTGCTGAGCGAAGTCGCGACACAGCTTCGCCGCTGGCTCACGACACAGCTCATCGCCATGGCGGTGATCGCCGTCGTATCGACCGTCGTGCTCCTGATACTGGATGTGAAGGCGGCCTTCGCGCTGGGCCTGCTGGCGGGGCTGCTGGAATTCATCCCCACGGTCGGCCCCGTACTCTCCGCCGTGCCGGCGATCGCGATGGGCTTCCTCGACTCGCCGGAGAAGGCGCTGTACGTGACGATCGCCTACATAGCCATCCAGCAGCTCGAGGGACACATACTCATCCCGCTCCTCATGAAGGGCGGGATGGACCTTCCGCCGGTGCTCACCATACTCGCGCAGGCATTGATGGCGCTGCTCTTCGGCTTCCTGGGGCTGATGGTGGCGGTGCCGATGCTCGCCGCGGTGATGGTTCCGGTGAAGATGCTCTACGTGGAGCGCGTCGTGGGAGACGACGTCATGCCGGACGACGACGATGACGATGATGCTGACGATGACGGCGACGGGTAACCGCGATGACGCTGACGACGACGACCGCGGGTGACCCGCGCGGGGACGCGCCGCCGGCGGACTCCGATCCGCTCCCCATCCTCCAGCGCTTTCCGGCGCTCGCGCGACTCCCCCGCGCCGGGCTGGGGAGCTTTCCGTCACCCGTGATTCACCTGGGCGGCGAACGCCACGAACGCGAGATGTGGGTCAAGCGCGACGACCTGAACGCGTCGGATCACGGCGGCAACAAGGTACGCGCGCTCGAGTTCCTGCTCGGCGACGTGCGGCCGGGCGACACTCTGCTCACCATCGGCGGCGAGGGATCGACGCACGTTCTGGTCACCGCGGCCATGGGCGAACGTCTCGGCGCCAGCACGCTGGCCTACCGGTGGCGTCACGACATGAACCCCGCCGCTCTGCGCACCGCCGCCCGCGCGGAGGAGATCTGCTCCCGGGCGCGCACGATGCCCGGTCCGCTATCCGCCTACGCGGCTGCGCTGTTCGCCCGGCGACGCCGTGTGCACTGGGTGCCACCCGGCGGTACCTGCGCGCTCGGAATGCTGGGGCACGTGAACGCGGGGCTGGAGCTCGCCGGACAGATCGCGCGCGGCGAGCTGCCGGCCCCGGCGAGGGTGGTGGTGCCTTTCGGCACGGGCGGCACCGCCGCCGGCATCGCGCTCGGCCTCGGCATCGCCGGCCTGCCAACCAGAGTGGTGGCGGCACGCGTCGTCCCTCGAATAGTGGCGAGCCGCCGGCGCCTCCTCGTACTCGCCCGGCGTTGCGCGGCACTCATCGGACGCCTCGAGCGATGCGAGCCCCCGAAAATTCGGCCCGGGCGCTTCGAGATCGCCAACGATGTCTACGGCGGCGCCTACGGCCGCCCCCTCCCGGCCGCCACCGCCGCCGCCGCGCGCCTGCGCTCCACCACGGGGATCGCGCTCGACGACAGCTACAGCGCGAAAGCCTACCTCGCCGCCCTGCGGCTCCCACGCGGCGAGCCGGTGGTCTTCTGGCTCACCTTCCGGGGATCGACTGCGGGGTCAGGGACTTAATGTAGAGGAACGCCGGCGTTCCTCTACATTCAAGGTCCCGACCCCGCAGTCGACTCTTCTCTTCCCGCTCTCCATGACCCCTCACAGACTCCCGCTCGGTATCGCGTACGACGACAACGGATCGGGGATACCGATCGTGTTCGTGCATGGATTCCCTCTCGGGCGCGACGCCTGGCGGCCGCAGATCAGCGGGCTGGGGCAGCTCTCCAGGTGCATCGCGCCGGATCTGCGGGGATTCGGCGACAGCGCCGTGGCGGGACCGTATACGATGGACCGCTACGCGGACGACATCGCCGACCTGCTCGACTACTGCACGGTGCGCCGCGCCGTCATCGCCGGCTGCTCCATGGGAGGGTACGTGGCGTTCGCTTTCTGGCGCAGACACCGGGAGCGCGTCCTGGGGCTCGCGCTCTGCGACACGCGGCCCGGCGCCGACAGCGAGCAGGGGCTCGAGAAGCGCCGGACGATGCTCCAGGCGGCGCGCGCCGGCGGCTCCGCGGCGGTGGCCGAGATGATGATCGATTCGCTGCTCGCCCCGGGCACGCGCGAGAGATGTCCGGAGGTGGAAGCCGACGTCCGCTCGATGATGCTCCAGACTCCCGTCGATGGAATAGTCGGAGCGATCGAAGCGATGATGCGGCGACCGGACTCGACTCCCACGCTGCGCAGCATCGATGTCCCGACGGTCGTGATCACGGGCGAACGAGACGCGATCGTCCCGGTACCGGAGGCGCGCGCCATGGCCGAGGCGATCCGCGGCAGCGCGTTCGAAGTCATCCCCGATGCGGGGCATCTCTCCAATCTCGAGCGTCCGGCCGCGTTCAACACGGTCTTCGGCGAATTCCTCGCTCGCCTGCGCGCCGACTGACCGGACCGCTGTAGCGATACTGCTGCCGCTCGTCGGTCCCCTCGCCTGGTTCCTACTCGGCTGGGAGAGGTAGGGATGCTCCGAAGCGTGGAGGGGCCGGCTGCGTTTGCGGCCGCCCCCCCCCCCCGGCGGGGCAACCCGGCCCGGGCCGAACCGGGGGGGCCGGCCGGGGGCGGCCGCGACAAGGGCCCGAACAGCTGAC
>CAZTTY010000096.1:8616-14506 GCA_964616815.1 uncultured Gemmatimonadaceae bacterium
CCCCCGGGGGGGGGGGCGGGGGGGGTCCCCCCCGGCCCCTCCACGCTTCGGAGCATCCGATCCCGTCGCCTACCTGGTGGGCCGGACGGGCGGATTGTCGGACTCGAAAACGTCCTTGTTGATCTGGATGTATTGCTTCAGGTTGGCAGGTACATCCTCTTCGGGAAAGATCGCGGTGACCGGGCATTCTGGTTCGCAGGCCCCGCAATCGATGCATTCGTCAGGATGGATGTATAGCTGCTCCGGCCCCTCGTAGATGCAGTCAACGGGACAGACATCGACGCAGGCCTTGTCCTTCACGCCAATACAGGCTTCGGTAATTACGTAGGGCATTGCTGGCCTCGGGGGTGTTCAACGGACTTTGGGGCTGTCGTGGTAACCTAACGAAAAGCAGATGCAGTGGGCAGGGGAGTCGATCCGCACCCGGGGCACGCGGCAATTGCCCACCGGTAATGGACGGAGGAAGGGCGACGCGGGAAACAGAAACGGGCAGGCGCGCGTAATCGCCGCCTGGCGAGCCGTGTATGTTGAACCAGGGCCAGCTCCGCACCTCCATGGATGCCTATGACACCATCACCCTCCCGCGAGGCGATAGAGCGATCGCGCTACCTGACCAAGTGGCTGGCGAGAACGGCGAGTGCGCTGCTCGCCGCCGCGGCCGTCCTGACGGCGGTCTCCGGGCTCTGGTGGCGAGCCACCTACATCCTCGCCATCGCCATCATCGTCTGGCTCATCCTCGGCCGTAAATGAACGACGGGGCCGGGCTCCTGACGGAGCGGTGGCCCTGCCACCGCTCCGTCAGGAACCCGGCCCCGTCCGCTCCTCGGGGTTCTCTCGATACAACGTGGCGGTTCTGCCGATCACCTGGACCACGTCGGCGTCCAGCTCACCGGCGAGCTCGTTGGCGAGCTCGCGCGGCGTCAGCTCTACCTGACGACCGAGCTGGATCTTCACCAGCTCGCGCGTGCGCAGCGTGTCGTCCAGCGACTGCAGCAGCGCCGGCGTCAATCCGTTCTGGCCCACGTGCAACGTGGCACGGAGATGATGCGCCCTGGCGCGCAGCTCGGAGCGCTGCTTCGACGTCAACGCCATCCACGGCTCCGGGTGGCGGGGCATGCGCCGAAACGCCGGAGGGGCGCCACTCCGCGCGCGTCAATCATCGCCTTGCGCCCCCGCCAGCTCGCTCGACACCGGCTCCCCCGCCCCGTCGGCGAGGCCGGCCTCGCGTGCCATCGCCGCGATGCCGTCGTCGATCGTGCGCGAGTGGTGCATGGAGCAGAATTTCGGGCCGCACATCGCGCAGAACTCGGCGCTCTTGAAGTACTCCGCGGGAAGCGTCTCGTCGTGGTACTCCTGCGCGCGCTCGGGATCGAGCGCGAGCCGGAACTGCTCGTTCCAGTCGAAGGCGTAGCGTGCGCGCGAGAGCGCATCGTCACGGTCGCGCGCGCCGGGGCGGCCGCGGGCGATGTCTGCCGCGTGCGCGGCGATCTTGTACGCGATCACGCCCTGCCGCACGTCCTCGGCGTTGGGAAGGCCGAGGTGCTCCTTCGGCGTGACGTAGCAGAGCATGTCGGCACCGTACCAGCCTATCATCGCGGCACCGATGGCGCTGGTGATGTGGTCGTAGCCCGGCGCTATGTCGGTGACCAGCGGGCCGAGCGTGTAGAACGGCGCCTCGTTGCAGATCTCCTTCTGCTTCCGGACGTTCATCTCGATCTCGTGCATCGGGATGTGTCCCGGCCCTTCGACCATCACCTGCACGTCGCGCTCCCACGCGCGGCGGGTGAGCTCGCCCAGCGTCTCGAGCTCCGCGAACTGCGCGCGGTCGCTCGCGTCGTGGATGCTGCCGGGACGCAGCGAGTCGCCGAGCGAGATGGTGACGTCGTAGTGGCGCAGGATGTCGAGCACATCATCGTAGTGCTCGTACAGCGGGTTCTGCTTGCGGTGCGCCATCATCCAGACCGCGTGCAGCGAGCCGCCGCGGCTCACGATCCCCGTCACGCGTCCGTACACGAGCGGAAGGTGCTCGAGAAGGATGCCGGCGTGGAGCGTCATGTAGTCCACTCCCTGCCTGGCCTGGTGCTCGATCATCTCGAGGAAGTCGTTGATGGTGAGCTCCTCGAGCTCCTTTCCCATGAGCACGGCCTGGTAGATCGGCACCGTGCCGATGGGCACGGTGGATGCGGCGATTATCGCCTCGCGCACCAGGTCGATGTCCTTGCCGGTGGAGAGGTCCATCACCGTGTCGGCGCCGTAGCGCACGGCCAGCGTGAGCTTCTCCACCTCTTCGTCGATGGACGAAGTGACCGCCGAGTTGCCGATGTTCGCGTTGATCTTCACACGCGCGACCTTGCCGATCCCCATCGGCTCGAGCGCACCGGCCAGGTGGTGGATGTTGGCGGGGATCACGAGACGCCCGCGCGCCACCTCGTCGCGCACCACTTCCGGTGCCACGGCCTCGCGCTCCGCCACGAAGCTCATCGCTTCGGTGATCTCGCCGTTGCGCGCGTGGCGCATCTGCGTACGCGCCGCGAGCGGCACGCGTTCACGTGTACGTATGTCCATTGCTCTGACTCCCTACGCCGGTGCGAGCCGGATCAGGTTCTAAGGGACTCTCTCAGCCCGCGACCTCGGTGTCGCGAGCACCCCTGTCTCCGCGCAACGTAGCCCCGTGATGGTGGAGGGGCAAACGGCGGGGTCACGGCGAGGTCGGCCCTCTACGTCAGAGGCCCGACCCCGCCGTACACCGCCAGGCACCTGTCCACCACCCGCTCCGCGTCGTAGTTCACGCGCGCCCATTCGTGGCCGAGGTCGGCGAACTGACGCCAGGCATCGCCGGTGAGGAGCGCATCGAGACCGGCGGCGAAGTCTCCGTCGGCGGCGTGGTGACCGAATCGGCTGGCCACGCCATCGGGATCCACGTCGCTGAGTATCGCGCAACGGTACGCGGCGGCCTCGACGCAGGCGCCCGGCACGCCGTGACGCGAGCCGGTGCTCACGAGCACCCAGCTCTCGGCGAGCACGTCGGCGAGCGCATCGGAGCGAAAGGGATCGACCTGTCCGGTGAACTCGACGTTCGGCAGCGAGCCGTATTCGCGCCTGAGAGCCGCGTCGAAGGCGCGGTCGCGCGCCCTGCCCACGGCGATGAACCTCACCGGCGGAAACCGGCGCGCCAGCTCGAAGAAGCGCTCGGGACGCCCGTGTCGATCCCACTCCCCCACGAAGCACGCGGTCGGACTCTCGCCTTTCTGCACCCTTTGCGGGATCACGACCGGCGCGGGAAGAAAGATCGGCTCGCGCACCCGGAAGCGTGCGCGCACCACGGGCACGAGATCGTCGGAGGCGCAGAGCACCGCGTGCGCGCGGCGTACCGCGAGCCACACGACGGGATTCTCCGTCAGCACACACGCAGCCGCCACATCCAGCCGATTGCCTGCGCGGAGCTCCCTCAGCCAGTCGCGCCGAGCGCTGATCGTCACCACGCGACGCCGGCCGCGTTGCGCCAGGCCGGCGATGGCGCTGAACAGCGAAGGGTCGAACGAGTGGTACACATCCGCATCGCAGTCGCGGCCGAGCGCGACGGCGCTCCTCGGCGAATCCGGCGGGTAGCCGTGCACGGCGATCCCGTCCACCTGCTCGAGATCGCGCTGGCCGCGGCGCCTGGGGATCACCGCGCTCACCTTCACTCCCCGCTTCACCAGCTCCCGGCCCAGCATCCGTGCCGCGCGCCCCGCCGGGTGATGACTCCCCCAGGCGTAAAGGCCCGGCGCGAGCAGGCAAACGTTCAATCGTCCCGGCGCGGTGGCGCTCAAAAGTTCTCCCAGGCGAAGCCGCTGGCCACGTACTCGAGCCGCCGCCCGTCCGGATCGAGCCGGAGCACGACCGTCCCGCCCGAGCGGTCGGCGCGACCGAGCGCGGCGACGTCGTCCACACCGTCGCCGTCGGCATCGAAGGCCAGCAGCGCCTCGTGGGTCACGAATCGCCGGTCGCGGACGGAGAGAACGCTCGGCGAGCCGCGATCGTCCAGCAGCACCGCGATCTCGCGCGCGGGGCGGCGCGCCGTCGCCGCGAGGTTGGCGAAGATGACGGCAGAAAAATCGCCGAAGCAGCCCGCGAGCCGCGTCACCTTGCTCGCGGGCCCGCCGCTCCCGGCCGTCGAGTCGCCGCGCAGCGCGGCGACCAGCGAATCGCCAACGGCCGCCGCGCGCGCGGCGAGCATCCCCGAGAGCTTCTCTCGACCATTACACACGTCGACCGCTGGAAGCGCGGCGGAATCGGCCAGCACCGCGAGCGATACCACGGGGTCCGCGTGCCGCACGACGGAATCCACACTCGCCGGCAGCTCCAGCGTCGCCACCGCCCGACCGTTCCAGATGTCGTAGCCCGCCACCGTGGCATCACTCGCCCCCCACGTCCCGTGGAGACGCAAGCGGTCGCCCACCGCGAGCGGAGCGCGCGCCGTAGCGGCTTCCCTGTATGCGCGCATGCGCTCCGGCGTCTCGACCCTGGTGTCGACGCGCCCCACATCGGCCAGGAGCCGGCGATCGCGCCCGGCCGCGACGAACGTACGTTGGAACGTCGCGAGAAAAGTGACCCGGTTCGCGATCGAATCGGCGAGGGGGCTCAGCGGCATTCGCGCCGCCGCCGAGGCGTCGCGCCTCGATGCGAGCGAGTCCGGGAACTCGTGCAGCGAGGTCGGATCGAAAGCCTGGATGTCCGGCGCGTGTTCCGGGCCCGCGCGCCGCGCTTCCGAATCCCCGCACGCGGACGCGACGAGCGCCGCCAGCAGGGCGAGCGGTGCGACGCGGGCGAGCGCGGTTCGACTGGCGTTACGGTGCATCGGCGACGGGAAGCTGGTGTGATCGGGCGGCGCACGCCTGCGCGGCTCGCGCCGCTCCACCATATAATAGCACTGCCCTGCAGCCGGAGGTGGGAAGACGATGTTGCCCCGCCGGCGGATGGCGCGTTATACGAGGCGCGCCCTCTGGAGAAGAAGAATGCCCTTTCTCGAGCTCACAGGGAGTCCCGAGCTTGCCGACAACCCGCACGACTTGAACGAGGCGCTGGACATCGGCAGCGGTTCTCAGGTCGACTGGCGCATACAGCGCCGCGATCTCGCCGCGAGACACTTCCGGATAGACATTTCCGGAGCGATCCCGCTGGTACTCCCCGCATCGAACCAGAACGTCATCGCCCACAACGGCCGGCAGGTGCCTCCCGGGGGAGCCGATCTGCACTCCGGAGACGTGATCCTCGCGGGCTCCGCGCGCTTCGTGTACCTCGAAACCCGCGACTCCGAGCGGCCCGCGCCGCCCGAGGAGCCGCCGCAGGCTCTCCTGGTGAACGCGGCCGCGCGCAAGGCGTACACCATGCGGAATCGCGTCGTTCAGATAGGGCGCGAGATCGGCTGCAGCATCGTACTCAAGGATCCCACCGTGTCGCGCTTCCACGCCGACGTGAGATCGGAGGCGGGCGGGTACGTGCTCTACTCCATGGGCTCCGGCGGCACGAAGATAAACGGGCAGACGGTGACGGCGCCGCGGATGCTGATGGAGAGCGACGAGATCGCCATCGGCGGCACTACGTTCACGTTTCTGCGCGGCCCCGTGCCGCCGGGTATGAGCCGCGTGCAGTTCGAGGACAACGTCGAAGACGCGGTCAACCGGCGACATACCATGCTCGCGCAACGCGCGGTCACGGCCGCACACGGGCCGCCGTACAGCCGGAAGCGAAGCTGGGTCACGCCTCTGATGCTGGGCGGCGGGCTCGTGGCCGCTCTCGCGGCGCTCTATGTAGCTTTCGCGCGGTGAAAGAGCCCCGGGACGCCGGGGTCGGGAGCTCGATGAGGAGAGGGCGCTACCAGCGGTAACGCCCTCTCCTCATCGAGCTC
>CAZTTY010000097.1:0-14202 GCA_964616815.1 uncultured Gemmatimonadaceae bacterium
CGATTGGCCCGGCAGCGTCGCCGCCGGGCCAATCGCGTCTACAGACCCGACCCGCTCGTTTGCCCCCTCCCGCCCACGGCGCGATATTCAGGCGAGGGGACGAGGGACGTCCCCCGCCACCACCACACCAATCGCCATGAGAAAATTGCTCGTCCTCGCCCTGGGCTCACTGCTCACCGCGGCGCCGTGGTCGCGCGCGACCGCGCAGACTTTCCCGACCGACGACCCGGTCATCAGGAGAATCTGGGCGCTCGGTATGGACAGCTCGCACACGGAGCGGCTCGCGCAGGTGCTCCTCGATTCCATCGGGCCGCGACTCACCGGCACGCCGGGCCAGAAGTCCGGCAACGACTGGCTGGTGGCGACTTACTCGAAGTGGGGGATTCCCGCGCGGAACGAGAACTACGGAACGTGGCGCGGCTGGCGCCGCGGCTATTCCCACATCGATCTCGTCTCGCCTCGCGTTCGCACGCTCGAAGGGATGATGCTCGGCTACTCCCCCGGCACCGGAAAGAAGGATCTCACGGCCACGACGATCATCCTGCCGCGCTTCGCCGACAGCACCGAGTTCGTGAAGTGGCTGCCCAACGCCAGGGGCAAGTTCATACTCGTTTCCGCGCCGCAGCCCACCTGCCGCCCCAGCGAGGACTGGGACGCCAACGCGACTCCCGATTCGAGGGACCGGATGCAGGCGCTGCGCGACTCGATACGTACGGAGTGGGGCGGCCGCAACGTGCGCGGCACGGGCTATTCGCTCGCCCTCGGTACCGGTGATCTGGGGCTGCGCCTCGAGGAAGCCGGTGTGGCGGGGATGATCACGTCGCGTCCCAAGAACGCCTGGGGCACCATAGAGATCTTCGAGACCTACAACAAGAAGGCCCCGGCCGTGGCGCTGAGCTGCGAGGACTACGGCCTCGTCTTCCGTCTCACGGAGAACGGCCAGAATCCGAAGATCACGATGAACCTCGACGCCGAGCTGAAAGGCGAGGTCCCCGTGTTCAACACGGTCGCTGAGATCAAGGGGAGCGAGAAGCCGGACGAGTACGTTCTCCTCTCCGCGCACTTCGATTCGTGGGATGGAGCTTCTGGCGCGACGGACAACGGTACGGGCACGCTCACGATGCTCGAAGCGATGCGCATCCTGCGGCAGGTCTACCCGCACCCGAAGCGCACGATCATGGTGGGGCACTGGAGCGCGGAGGAGGTGGGACTCGTCGGATCGCGCGCCTTCAGCGAGGATCATCCCGAAGTGGTGCAGGGGCTGCAGGCGCTCTTCAACCAGGACAACGGCACTGGTCGAATCGTGCGGATGAGCGCGAGCGGCCTCCCCGACGGGGCGGTGCACATCACGCAGTGGCTCGACAAGGTTCCGCTCGAATTTCGCAGCCAGGTCGACTTCGGCGGCACGGGCTTCCCGGGTGGCGGCGGTAGCGACCACGCGTCGTTCGCCTGCTACGGCGCCCCCGCGTTCGGGCTCGGCGCTCTCGGCTGGGACTACTTCAACTACACGTGGCACACCAACCGCGACACGTACGACAAGATCGTCTTCGACGACCTCAAGAAGAACGCGACTCTCACCGCGATGCTCGCCTATCTGGCGAGCGAGGATCCCACCATGGTGAAGCGCGATCGGATCGATCTCGCCGCGGTGGCCTCGTCTCCGAGCATGGTCCAGCAGGAGTCCGAGACCGGCGCCAACTCCGCCGCCCGGCGCTTCCGCTTTCCCACCGAATGGCCCACCTGCCAGAAGGCCCCGCGAACCACGAGGCCAAGGCTGAAGTGAGCTGATGCATGGCGAGGCAAACGACGGGGTGAGGTATCCAATGTAGAGACGGCAAAGCCGCCTCTACATTGGATACCTCACCCCGTCGTTTGCCCTGCATCCTGTTCATTACCCGAGCCGCCCGCCCTTCACGGAACTCAGCTCCGGTTTCGGGGTCGGATGCAGTTCCGTTCGGCATGGACGTCCCATGCCGCCAACTTCGTGAGAATGAGAAGTATGATCACTGCACTCTGGTGCAAGCTGGAACGAAGCGTCATGCTCGCGGCGCTCGGCGCGGCGGCGCTGATGGGGATGGCGGGACGGAGCGAGGCGCAGGGGCCGCCGCGCCACTTCGCGGGCGATGAGCGGGTGGCGCTGGACAGTGCCCTGAAGGATGAAGACGTACAGGCGGCGCTCCTGCACATCAACGAGCACCGGAAGGAGATGGCGGAAACGCTCGTGAAGCTCGCGAGCATCGAGGCGCCGTCCGGGAGCGAGCGGGCGCGCGCCAGCGCGGTTGCCCAGCGGATGCGCGACATCGGTCTCCGCGACGTGGTTCTCGAAGATGGGCCGAGCCCCAACGTGATGGGGCGGATCGAGGGGCGCTCGCGCGGCGCGGTATTATTCGTGTCCACCCTCGACGACCTTGCCAACATCGCGGAGCTGCAGCGCGGCGCACCACACCCGCCGCGCGTGGAGGGCGACCGGGTGGTGGGGCCGGGCACGAACACCTCCGCCACCACCGCGGCGATGCTCGCGGCGGCGGCGGCGATCGAGGCGTCGCACGTGAAACCGCCGCACGACATCATCTTTGCCGCTGTCGCCCGTGAGGAGACCGGCCTCCAGGGGATGAAGCGCCTCTACGCCGCGAAGCGCGACAGCATCATGGCGGTGGTCGATGTGCTCGGTGACGGGCGGAGCATAAGCTACGGCGCGATCGGCATAGACTGGTGGCGGGTCGCGGCTCACGGCCCCGGCGGCCACACGCTGAACGGCGGCCTTCCCAACGTCAATCGCGGGATCGCGCGCGCCGTGGACGGCATTTTCGCCATCCCGCTCCCGCCCGCGGAAGACAGCACGCGCACGGTGCTCAATATCGCGATGCTGAGGAGCGGCGACGTCTTCAATCACAAGCCGGACAGCGGCTGGTTCTCGCTCGACGTGCGCTCGCTCGATTCGAAGGTGCTCGCCGCGACCGAGGATTCGGTCAGGCGGGTGCTCGATCGCGTTTCCACCGAGACCGGCATCCGCTTCGAGATGCACGAAGTGCAGCGCACGCCGGGTGGACAGATCGCCGGCGCCGCTACCTCGCCTCTGGTGCGCACCTCGGCGGCCATCGCGAAGTGGCTCGGCTTCGATCCGGTGCTGGGCCGGGCGGGGTCGGCCAACATGAACGTGGCGATCGCGGGCGGAACGCCGGCGATCGGCCTCGGCGGCGAGAGGGGAGGAGATCGCGGCAAGCCCGGGGAATGGGCCGACATGACCGCCATGGTGCGTTCGGCCAAGCACGTGGTGCTCCTGGCGGCTACACTGCAGTAGCGCGCGCTCCGCGCGGCGCCCCTGTCAGATACCTCTACCGTTGCGGAGGAGACTCGGCTCATGACCGCGCCCATCAAGACGATCCTCGTTCCACTGGACGGTTCGGAGCTCGCCGAGCAGGCCATCCCCGTCGCCACCGCGCTGGCGCGCGCCAGTGGAGCGGAGCTGCACCTCATGCACGTCTTCGTCCCGTACGCCGCGCGCGCCGACATGCCGGGAGCCGTGCTCGACAACGTCGGGCTCGAGAAGCAGCTCGAGGAGCAGTCCACCGAATACCTGCGAGTGGTGACCGAGCGCGTGGCGGGCGAGCTCCCCGGCCGGACGATCGCGGACCCCGTGCGCACGCGCCCGATCCGCTCGCCGTACAGCGAGAGCGTGGCCGTGGTGGACCGGCTGCGCCGAGCCGCAGCTCGCCTGAAGCCGGATCTGATGGTGCTCGCGACCCACGCGCGCGGCGGACTCGGACGTGCCTGGCTGGGAAGCGTGGCCGATGCGCTGGTGCGCCGCGTGAACGTTCCGACGCTCCTGGTTCACCCTCGCGAGGATGTGCCGGCGGCCACCGGCACTTTCACGAACATCGTGGTGACCCTCGATGGCTCGGCGCTCGCCGAGGAGGCGATCCCGGTGGCGGCGCGCATCGCGGCCGTCACCGGCGCGCGCATCACGCTGCTGCGAGTGATCATCCCGCGGCTCGTGGTGGGGCTGCCGTCGTACGTCCTCCAGTTCGACGTGCAGGAGCTCGAGCGGCACGAGCGCTCCGCCGAGCAATACGTAGAGTCGGTGGCGGGGCGTCTGCGCGAAAGCGTTCCGGAGGTGGACGTGGCCGTGGTAATGGCGGACAGTCCCCCACGCGCCATCCTCGAATGGGTGAGCGACAACGGGGCCGACCTCATCGTCATGTCCACACACGGTCGCAGCGGCTTCCGTCGTTTCATGCTCGGAAGCGTGGCGGACAAGGTCCTGCGTGGCACGGAAGTGCCGGTGCTGATCACGCGGCCCGGGGACGCGGGGCACGGCGCCTAGCGCCCCGGTAGCCGCCCGCCGCGGGTGGAGGGGGCGGGGGCGCGACGGCTAACCTGCGCCGATGTTCGCCGGTTCGTGCAGCTCCCGCACCGCCGGTGCGGGAGCCGCCGCTTGCGAGCCCCTGCCGTATTCCTGCTCGTAGATGTCGATCAGCTCGAACAGCCACGTGATCGCCAGCGGTCCGAGCAGAAGTCCCACGAGCCCGAACAGCGAGACGCCCGCGAACGCGCCTACGAGGGTGGTGAGCGGGTGGACGTCGGAGACGCGCCTGTACACCACCGGGCGGACGACGTTGTCGAGGTTCGAGGCCAGCAGCCCGCCGATGATGAGTAGAGCGATGGCCGCACCGAAGCGCTGCTGCACGAGGAGCACGATCACGCCCGGAAGCCATACCAGCGCGCTCCCGAGCACGGGGAGGATGGATGCGAACGCCGTGATCACTCCCCAGAAGACGGCGTTGGGCAGTCCCACCATCCAGAATCCGAAGCCGATCAGGGCGCCCTGCAGTACGGCCGTGAGCGCGGTGCCGAGCAGCATGGCCTCCGTGACGCTCGTGAAGCGCAGCCGGAGCTGTTCGTTGCTCTCTGCGGAGAACGGGAGGAAGGCCGCGACCCAGCGCCATGCGGTGTTCGCCGAGATCAGCAGGTAGTAGAGCGCGAAGAATGCGATGACGAGGTTCAGCACCGATCGCGTGGCGCTCCCGAAGAAACCGATCGCGTGGCTGGACATCCACGAGATCAGCGCGCCGCTGGCTGAGGCGATCTGCGCGCCGAGGTCGATCCCCTCGATGTGCAGCGCCGAGAGACGCTCGAGGAAAGTGCTCTGCTGGATGTTCGCGAGCATGATCGGCGCCTGCACGATCACGAGATTGATGATCCAGGCACCGGGCAGGATGATCAGCACCCCGAGCAGGACCAGCACGATCGCGGCGGCGCCGTGCGTGCCTGTGAAGCGGGCGAGCCGCCGGTGCATCGGCGCCCCGATCACGTAGAGGATCCCGGCGCCCAGAAGGCCGCTCGCGTAGGGCGCTATCGCGTATGCCACGACGGCGCCGAGTGCCACTATCAGGATCTGCGCGCGAGTTCGCCCGGAAGCGAGGGGTGCCATCGGCATGGGTCGCGAGTGTCGGATTGTCGAGTTCGAGCGGGTCGAAGCACGAGTGCGCCGCGCCTCGGCCTGCTCGAATCTTAGAGCCTCACCCTCCGCTTTGCTATCCGCCAGGGGTGAGCGGCCGGCCCATCGCGCTGCGATCGTGCGAAGGGGTGCCGTGTTCCCGAACGAGCGGTTCGCGAGTATTGCACTCGTCCCTCGCGACACCGTAAGCTTCGTCGGACGCCGGAGCCGCGGCGCTCACCTTCGAGACGGGACGACCTGACCTGGAGGGGCGGCCTGGATGCAAACTCAACTTCTGCTGCCGATCGTGACCGTATTTTTCATCGCGGGCTGTGCCCACCACTCTCCGCGCGCCACGGACGGCGCGAACTCTTCACCCGCGGATGGTGCCGCCGTCGAGAGCGAAACCTCGGAGCTGTCGGGCGGGAGCGCGGCAGGGGATGCCGCAGCGGACGCCGCCGCGTCGGCCGGCGCCGAGCGGGGACGGGAGAATCCGTTCTTCCACGTCAGCACGCTCCCGTTCCACGCGCCGGACTTCGACGCCATCCGCGTCACCGACTTCGCTCCGGCGATGGAGAAGGGGATGCGCGACGAGTTGGCGGAGGTGCACGCCATCGCCAACCAGAGTGCGCCGCCCGATTTCGACAACACGATCGTGGCGCTCGAGCGCTCGGGTCGGCTGCTCGATCGAGTGACCTCCGTGTTCTTCGGCCTCGCCCAGGCGAACACCAGCGATACCATCCAGGCGATCCAGACCGAGATGGCGCCGCGGCTCGCCGCGCACTCCGACTCGATCTACCTGGATGAGAGGCTCTTCCGGCGGATCCAGAGGATCTACGAGGCGAGGGCGACCTCGGGGCTCGACTCCGGGCAGCGGCATCTGGTGGAGCGCTACCATCGCGACTTCGTGCGGGCCGGGGCTCTACTTTCCGAGTCTGACAAAAGTCGCCTGCGCGAACTCAACCAGGAGGAGTCGAAGCTCAGCACCGAGTTCCAGAACCGGCTGCTCGCCGCCACGCGCGAGGGCGCGGTGGTGGTGCGGGACAGCTCGCTCCTCGCGGGGCTGAGCGCCGGCGACGTCGCAGCCGCGAAGGCGGCGGCGAAACAGCGGGGGGTCGGCGACGCGTGGGTGATGGTGCTGCAGAACACGACACAGCAGCCGGCGCAGGCGTCGCTCGAGAACAGGGAGCTGCGGAAGCGGCTCTTCGAGGCGTCGGCGGACCGCGCCGAGCGGGGCGACTCGAACGACACGCGCGAACTGATCCGCCAGATCGCGAAGATCCGTGCCGAGCAGGCTGAGCTCCTCGGCTTCCCCACCTTCGCCGCCTACAGTCTGGATGACAAGATGGCGAAGACGCCGGAAGCGGCGATCGAGCTCATGACGAGTATCGCTCCCGCCGCCACAGCGAAGGCGCGGAGCGAGGCGGCGAAGATGCAGGCGCTCATCGACCGCGAAGGCGGAGACTTCCGCCTGCAACCGTGGGACTGGCAGTACTACGCCGAGAAAGTACGGAAGGCGGAATACGACCTGGACGAATCGCAGATCAAGCCCTACTTCGAGCTCGACCGGGTGCTGGAGGATGGCGTCTTCTACGCCGCGAACAGGATGTACGGGGTGACGTTCAGGGAGCGGAAGGACATCCCCGTGTATCATCCGGACGTGCGAGTCTTCGAGGTGCTGGACGCGGACGGTTCGCCGCTGGCGCTCTTCTACTGCGACTACTTCAAGCGCGACAACAAGAGCGGCGGCGCGTGGATGAGCGAGTTCGTGGGGCAGTCGAAGCTGCTGGGAACCAGGCCGGTGGTGTACAACGTGGCCAACTTCACGAAGCCTGCTGCGGGGCAGCCCGCGCTGCTGACTTTCGATGATGTGACTACCATGTTCCACGAGTTCGGTCACGCTCTGCACGGTATTTTCTCCGATGTCCGCTACCCGACGCAGTCCGGCACCGACGTACCGCGCGACTTCGTGGAGTTCCCCTCGCAGTTCAACGAGCACTGGGCGCTCGAACCCTCGGTGTTCGCGCACTATGCGCGTCACTACGAGAGCGGCGCACCGATGCCCGAGGAGCTGGTGGCGAAGATCCGGAAGTCCCGCACCTTCAACCAGGGATTCGCGCTCACGGAGTATCTCGAGGCGGCCCTCCTCGACATGGCGTGGCACGACCTTCCGGCGAGCGCGCCGGAGCAGGATGTCGATTCGTTCGAGACGGCGGCGCTGGAGCGGTTCGGGGTCCACCTGCACGAGGTGCCCCCTCGCTACCGCACCAGCTACTTCGCGCACATCTGGGGAAGCGGCTATGCCGCCGGCTACTACTCGTATCTCTGGAGTGAGGTGCTGGACGACGATGCCTACTACTGGTTCAGGGAGCACGGCGGCATGACCCGCGCGAACGGGCAGCGCTTCCGCGACATGGTGCTCTCGCGCGGCGGTACCGAAGATGCCGCCGCCATGTATCGCTCCTTCCGGGGTCGCGACCCGAGTGTCGAGCCGCTGCTGGAGGAGCGGGGGCTGAGGGAGTGATGGGAGAAGGGAGCAGGAAGCAGGAAGCAGGGACTGCACACGTTCCACGGTCATCCCCGCAGAAGCGGGGATGACTTCATGGATATGCAGTTCCTGTTCCCTGCTCCCTGCTCCCTGTTTCCTCCACCTTGAACACCGGCAGGCTCAGGTGCCACACGATCGACGCGAGGCGCAGTACCACTACGGTGAGCATGCCGATGGAGGGGGCGAGCGACGGTGCGATGCCCAGGGAGCGCAGCAGCAGGTACGTCGAGATCCCGGCCACGGCGGTGCTGGCGTACAGTGTACCCTTGCGGAGCACGAGCGGAATTTCGGCGGTGAGGACGTCGCGTATCATTCCGCCGGCCACTCCGGTGATGGTACCCATGATCACTATCACCGCCGAGGGGAGCGCGAGTCGCTCGGCTATCTGCGCTCCACTGATCGCGAAGAGGGCGAGTCCGAGGGCGTCGGCCACGAGTAGCGCCGCGGCTGGCGGCTGACGGATTCGAACCCACACGATGGTGAGGGCCGTCGCTCCGAAGATCACCGCCAGATAGGCGGCGTTGCTGATCCAGAAAATCGGGTGCCGGTCGAGGAGCACGTCGCGTATGGTGCCGCCTCCTATCGCCGTGACCAGCGCGATCACGACCACTCCGAAGAGATCGAGGCGCTTGCGGCCCGCCACGAGCGCACCGCTCACGGCGAAGACTCCCACGCCGACGAGATCGAGAAGCTGGAGGATGTTCAAGGGCCACTGGGTGAGAGTGGACGACGACGCGAAAGACGGGTGAGCGTTTTAATGTAGAGGTGCCCGCCGCCCCCCGGGCGGGACCTGGACAGTAAAACGCGCCACCCTCTTTCGCCTCGCCCCCGAGGTTCACAGCCAGACGTCGATCCATGCCGGAGGGTCGCTGGCCGGGAAGCTGTCGTCGGAAGCTTCCTGGACGACGTCGTCCGGCTGGGGTGCCGGCTCGGCTTCCGACTCGCGCGTCACTTCGCGTGCCGGAGCCGGTCTCTCGCGGTGCTCCTCATCCGGGCGGTCGGTGCCGTCGGGTGCGCTTCTGTTCTGCTCCATCTCGAGCTCCGGTTTCGGGTCTCGGCCACCCTCAGCGCGACGATCCGGCCACTTCACGGCCCCGTGCTCGCGTGGTCCGGTTGCGTGCGCCGTCGCGCGCGCCACGTGAAGAGGCGCGGTCGTCGCCGCCAGCTTCACCGCTCTCCACTTCCCAGCCGTCGAGGATCAACTGCATCTCGTCGCGGTGGCGGGTCTCGTCCTCGATGATGTCGTCCAGCGTGACAGCGATCCCATGCTCGCCGGCTTCCTCCGCCTGCGAGCGGCGCTCGACATAGCGTGCGATCGCCTGAAGTTCCGCCTGGTGCGCCGAGCGGAGCATCTCGAGCGCCGTCCGGGCGGTGGGAACGTCGGCCGGTGTGGTGACGGGCGTGCCGCCGAGCGCGGTGATGTAGTCGGCGAGCAGCCCCGCATGGCCCAGCTCATCGGTGATCTCGGCCTCGAAGAGCGATCGCAGCGTGAGGCGGTGTGGACCACGGAGCGTGCTCGCGAAAGTACGATACTGAATCACCGAAGCGTATTCGTTGGCGAGGTCCTCGTTGAGACCATCGATGAGGTCACTAGCGTCGGAACGTCTCGTAGCCATGTCTCATACTCTCCGTCAAGGATTGTCGGTCGCGAAACGCGGATACATGCAACACGGGTGCCTCGGGAGCCCGCACGCGATCGCGGCTTTCATTACAAACGGTCGAGGGTGGGGGATGGTTCCCTCCACCACGTCGTCCTTGCGCTCGCGCCGCCCTACTCGGCGACGGCTCGAACGGCCGCGCGGCTCGCCGGTTCTCCGTTCGATGCCGCGGTCGGCACGCCGCTCCTGTCGAGTGGGAAACGCAGGCGGGCGGCGATTCCGTCTGCCCGCTCGTCGAGCTCCTCCGACGCGCTCCCCGAGAGGACTTCGATGTCCGCGCCGCGCGCGAGCGCCGCGCGAACCATTTCTTCCACGTCGATGTCGCTTCGCTCCAGAAAGCGTGGAGTCACCACCAGGAGATCGACCGCGCTCGCGTGGAGCGCGCGCTGCACTGCGGGCACGCCGCTCGCTCCTCGCCCGCCGTCGCACGAGCGCTCCATGATCCGCTGCACCAGCTCGTGTCCATGTCGGGAGCGCAGCTCGCTCGCCGCGTGCTTCGCCGTTTCGGCGATCTCCGTCTCGTGGGCGTTGTGGTCGAGGGTGGACGAAACCATCACGCGCGAGGCGTGCGAGCTCGGCATGGCGTCGCCCGCGTGGCGGGCCCATTCGCGGGTACCGCCTATGAGTATCCAGCCATCGTCTCCGGCCGCCTCGACCAGCTTCGACGCCAGCGACGTGGCGAGGCGGTGGAAGTTGGTCGCTTTTCGCCGCTGCAGCGCTTCGGTGTCGAGCGTCCCACGCGGCCCGGGATGGGATGGCCCGCCCTTCGACGGGGGCCGCTCCTGCGCGCCTGGCTCGCTGGAGTCGGGCGCCACGAGGGCCATCTCGGGCATCTCGCGCAGCTCGCCCGCCGCGTAGTGGTATACGCGCGCCGAGCGCGAGTCCACGAGCGCGATGATCACGGGTCGGAGCTGCTTGAGCGCTCTCAGATACGGCGTCACCACGGGCGCCACGCGCCACGCGGCTAGTGTGGGCGGCTGCACCGGGAGCGAGCCGGCGTAGCGCGGACCCTCCGGTGTCAGGAACGCCGCCCAGCCCTTCATTCCCCACACGCCATCCAGGGGTGGCCACGGATCGTCCAGATACGCTGCCGCGCGGTCGAACTCCTCTCGCTCGGTCTCGTCGGAGATCCCGTTTCGAACGGGCTGGAGCGCCGCGCCGAGCGCGGCGCGCCAGGAGTGTCGCATCGCGGGATCTGTGACCCGCGCACCGTGGTACACTGTCAGAACCCTGGTACTGCCCAGCTCGCGTACTAGCTCGTTAAGCTGTGTGGGTGTCAGCACGTGTCCTCCCTGTTCGATTCGTCGGCGTCGCAGCGTGCGACGTTCCTTGAAATTGTCGCACGCTGCGGGCCGTGGCTCTACCGCATGATCACCACCGGGCTCCGCAGGAGACGCAGTGCGCCGTCTCCGGCATGGCGATGAGCCGGCCGTACGGGATACCCCGCTCGCATGTGACGCAGATGCCGTACGTGCCCGCGGCGATACGCTTGAGCGCATCGCTCACGGCCGCCCGTCGGGCGGCGGCTCTGGACGGTGGCACAGTGGCCAGTCCGAGGTGCTCGGTAGTGTTGTTTCCGACGGCGGTGTCGTCGGATGCCCAGCTTTCCGGCTCGCCGTCCTCGGCCTCGGCCCGGGTGGTACGCTCGATGCGGGCCAGCTCGGCACGGAGCTCGGCCTCGAGCTCCTGGATCTGGGCTCTGGTCAATCCGGGTGCGTCCGGTGTCTTCTTCATCTCGTCCTCCTGATCGTGGAACCGAATCGGTTCCGGGTTCTTCCGTGGCATCCGGCGATGCTCGTTGGGTGAAAGGAGCCTGCTGGATGCACCACGCCCCACCCGGCTCTGCGGCGCGGGTGGGGCGTAGGGCTCGTCGAGCCAGTCGCCTGGAAATCGGGCGATCCGCTACAGCGGACCTCCCGATCTCCCACTCCCGCGCGCTGTGGAGGCGCTCGGCGCGGTCTCGAAGGCGAGCCCACTCTCGTGGGACCGCAGCGAACCGGCCGGCGCTTGTGTGCGTATTTGCGCGATGCGCATACGCCGCGCCCCCCATTTTGGCGCAAATCCGCTGTCCATGCGCTCCGATGCGCGTGCGCCATCCGGCCGGCAGATCATCGACCTACCGCTACCGGTGTTCGTGTGGCGCCTGTATCGGGACGTGGAAATACTGGTCAAAACGGGTCTCCGGATGATGCGGTACCAAATAGAAAAAAAGTCGCGCTTCCGAGATCACGATACGGTGCATGCGGCGCATTAGAACATCGCGCGCATCCACCTGTGCGAGTTTCGGACCGTTCGTCCGAAGCTGCTGGCTGCGTGAAAATCGGGGCGCGACTCCCCACAACAAATCTAATTCGCGATGCGCGAGAGTTCAACTTCGGAGCCACGCCCAACGCGACGACCCGCGATCGCGTAGATGCCACGAGGCCGCCAACGAGTAGGTCGAGCGGCACCGAGCTCGTTTCGGGCTCCTCCCGCGCCCCTGAAGCGCGAATCAGGGGGTCGGGTGCACTCCACTCATACCCCACCGGGAACAGAAAGGAGCCGCGGTATGCGCGGAAAGCTACGCCTGCTGTCAATCGCCGCCGCCGTCCTGGCGGCCGCTCCCCCCCACGCGAACGCGCAAGCGCGCGACGAGGCCCAACTCATCGCGCAGCGCGAGAGGATCGAGAAGGAGCTCGAGTCGATCGCCGTGATCGACCGCAAGTTGATGGTGCCGATGCGCGACGGTACTCGCCTCGCCACCGACGTCTACCGCCCGAAGAACGCGTCGGGGAAGGTGCCGACGATCTTCGTGCGCACGCCCTACAACTTCAATTACTGGGACATCGGCCTGGGCGCGCCGCGCGACATGAGCAGCATCGTGGATGCCGTGAAGCGCGGTTACGCCTACATCCAGCAGAACGAGCGCGGGCACTTCTTCTCCGAGGGGAACTACGACATACTCGGGCCGCCGCTCACCGACGGCTACGACATGATCGAATGGATCACGAAGCAGCAGTGGTCCAACGGCAAGGTCGGCCTGGTGGGGTGCTCCTCCACCGCCGAATATCAGTTCGGCGTGGCCTCCACACGGCCGCCGGGACTCGCGGCTATGAATCCGCAGGGCTTCGGGGCCGGCATCGGGAAGGTGGGCCCATATACCGAGCAGGGGAACTGGTATCGCGGCGGAGCGGTGCAGATGCTCTTCATCGCCTGGATCTACGGCCAGCAGAACCAGGTACGGCCGATGTTCCCCGCGAACACATCACAGGCTGATCTCATACGCGCCTCCAGGGCTTTCGACCTGGCGCAGCACCTTCCGCGCGTGGACTGGTCGAAGGCGCTCTGGCACCTTCCCGAGGAAGACATCATCGAGGCCGTCGGCGGTCCGCACGGCATCTTCGCCGACTCGATGCCCGTCGCCACCGGGGGGGCGATGATCAAGCGGACGCCCGGCGACTCGGCGTGGTGGCGCGGCGGGTTGTACCACGAGAACATGCCCTTCGAGACTCCGAGCCTGTACTACATGTCGTGGTACGACGTGTCCGTGGGCCCCAACTTGGCGATGTTCCAGCACGCCCGCCAGTCGGCCGGCGCGGCGGCCAACCAGCAGTACGCCGTGATCGCGCCCACTCTGCATTGCGCGTACAAGCGTGCCACCGAGAATACAGTGGTGGGCGAGCGGAGCGTGGGTGACGCCCGGCTCGACTACGATGCGCTCACCTACGGCTGGTTCGACCGCTTTCTGAAGGGCGAGGAGAACGGCCTGCTCGACACCCTGCCGCGCGTGCGCTACTACACGATGGGCAGCAACGAGTGGCAGAGCTCGGACACGTGGCCGCCCAGGGGGGCAGCGCCGGTCACCTACTACCTCTCGAGCGCGGGTAGCGCGAACACCCTCTACGGTGACGGCGCACTCACCACCTCCGCGCCGAAAGACGATCGCCCGGACTCCTTCACCTACGATCCTATGAATCCGGTGCCATCTCACGGGGGCAACGTGTGCTGCACCGGGAACGCCGTGCAGGGCGGCGCCTTCGATCAGCGCGCCATGGAGGCCCGCGACGACATCCTGGTGTACAGCACCGAGCCGCTGAAGGAAGGCGTGGAAGTGAGCGGACCCATCGAGGTGACGCTCTGGGTCTCCTCCGATGCGAAGGATACCGACTTCACGGCCAAGCTGATCGACGTCTACCCAGATGGCCGCGCGTACAACCTGGACGAGACCATCCAGCGGATGCGCTACCGCGAGGGGTACGACCGACAGGTGTGGATGGAGCCCGGAAAGGTGTACGAGGTGAAGCTGGGCCCGCTCAACACCAGCAACTACTTCGCGGCCGGCCATCGCATCCGGATCGAGATCTCGAGCAGCAACTTCCCGCGTTTCGACCGGAACCTCAACACCGGCGGGAGGAACTACGACGAGAGCAGGGGCGTGGTGGCGCGGAACTCCGTGCACCACTCCACGAAGTACCCCTCGTCGGTCAGGTTGTCGGTGGTGCGGAAGTAGCGGCGCACCCGATTCAGCGGCACCGGGTGCCGCTGAATCGGGCATGCCCGATGGGCGCTGGCCTCGCGGC
>CAZTTY010000098.1:0-14030 GCA_964616815.1 uncultured Gemmatimonadaceae bacterium
CCTCCCCCTCCCCCCTCACCCCACGTACTTCACGTACAGCCGCGCCAGCTCGGCCGCCGGGTCGGAGGCGAGGCCGCCATGGATGGGGGAAGACTGGATCACGTCGGAGCGGGGAGCGGTGAGCCAGTGGAAGCGTTCGGAAGGGGGGGCGAGGGCGACGGGGCCCGCGGCGGGGTCGCCCTCGGCGATCGCCTTGCACGTCCGGAGGTAGCGCGCCAGGAGCTCCACATCGATGGCGGGGGCGATGGCGCGAAGAGCGGCGTCGTCCGTGATGACGCGCAGGCCGAGGAAGTTCGCCGTGCGTGCGTGCAGCACGACGCCCACAGGCGTGAAGGCGCCGAGGTGGACGTGCGGCACCACGCGGAGCACGGCGAAGTCGTAGGAGACCCAGTCGCTCGAGCTCATCGCCGGGCGGAGAGCGGCCGCGGCGGATCGGCGAGCACTCGCTCGCGGGCGGCGATGGCGGCAGCCACGAAGTCGCGCGGAGCCGCGAGGCGCGTGAGAAGATACGAGCGATAACGCTCGCGCAGCGCGTCCGGAGAGGGCGTGTCGCTCTCGAAGGGCGGCGCCGCGAGGAGCGCATCGGGAACCCCGGCGAGCACTTCGTCGATCAAGTTCCCGGAAAGCCGCTTCGACATCGAAGCATCGGCCGCCGCGATGTCGCCGCTGAGCGCCAGGAGGACGTGCTGCGCGATGAGCGGAAAAGGCGTCCGGGCGCGCGCTTCGTCGACCGAGCTCCAGTCGTGGTGCGCGTAGAGCGCCGCACCGTGATCGATGAGCCACGGCTTCCGGCCGTGGATGAGGATGTTCGGGTTCCGGTGGGTGCGGTCGGGGTTCGTAAGGAACGCGTCGAACCACACGATGCGCGCCGCGAGCTCGGCGCTCACGAAGTCGCCGGCCGCCGCGGGGTCGAAGTTGAACGCCCCATCGAGGTAGCGTATGCCGACGTTCACCCCGTGGCTCGCCCTGAGGAGATCCTGGATCTCCGGGTCCGGCTCGGTCCGGCCAAAGAGAGACGGGAGCTCGACGATCGCCAGCTCGGGAACGGGGAGATCGAGCGCGCGGGCGAGCAGGCCCGCGATGAGCTCGGCCGTCAGCGCCTTCGCTCCCTGCCCCGCTCCGCGAAACTTCACCACGAAGAGATCACCGCTCGACATCTCCACCACCGCCGGGAGCGAACCGCCCTCGCGCAGCGGCTGGACGTAGCGGGTAGCGGTGAAAGTCGGGAGCCGGGGCATCTGACGCCGGGTGGCGGCGGCGCCCGCCGCGACTACTGCGGCGGGCGCTCGGCCGATCACTTCGAGATCGTCACCGGCTGCACATCGAGGTGCAGGTTGTGATTGATGCGCAGGCCGGCCACCCCCGCCGACGGGACTTCACTCCTCGGCACGGCCGCCACCAGCTTGTCGTTCACCATGAAGTGAGCGGTATCGGGGGCGAAGTGGACCTTGATGTCGTAGCTCGCCTTCCCCGCTTCGTCTTCGCTCGGCACGTTGTCGCTCGCCGTCCAGGGCACCACCGTGGTCACGCTGTCGCCCTGGCGCGACTTGATGAGGTATTCGCCGGTGCCGCGAACGATGAAGTAGCCGTACTGCTGCGCCGCGCGATCATCGAGATTCGAGCCGCCGAAGAACACCCCGTACGCCTCGGGATGGGCCGGCTTCTCGAGCTGCTGGATGGTGGTGCTCACGGCGTACACGCCGCTGGCGCTGTCGCCCGCCGCGTAGACGATGTGCGCGGGCCCGGTCTTCACCTCCCAGTCGTTGCCGGCGGCCGAGTAGCTCGCGGCGGAGATCTGGGCGTCGGCGTTGTCGGTGAGCGCGACGTACCCCTGCGGCACGCCCCCGCCATTCTGCGCGATGTCCGGATCGTCCCCCGCCATCGCCGCCGAGTTGGCACCATCCTTCCCCCCGCACGCAGCCAGCAGCAGCGCCAGGGCACCCAGCTTCAAGGTCGTCGTACGCACCGTCGTACCTCGCTTTCTGAAATGGAGAGTGGAGGGGGGAATATAGGGAAGGACGCAGAGAGCAGGAAGCAGAGGCGAACGCCGAGGATACCGCCGCGTCGTTTCGCCCGCTCGCCCGAAACTTGCCTAGCGGGAAGTGGTTGTGCCGGTCCTACCTACTCACCGGGGGGTACACGTATGGCTACGACACGAAAGTCGTCTCGCGGCAACTCGAGGGCCAAGTCGGCAGCACGGAAATCCGGAAGTCGCACGGCGGCGAAGAAAACGACGCGCTCCGCGGCGAGCAAGAGCACGCGGAAGACCGCTGCCGGAAAGAGCGCCGCAAGGAAGAACAGCGTCAGGAAGAGCAGCGGCCGGACGAGCGCCGCCAGGAAAAGCGCCGTGAAAAAGAGCGCATCAAAGAGCGCATCCAGGCAGGGCGCCACGAGAAAGAGTGCGGCCCGCAAGAGCGCCGCTCGCGGGAAGGCGACCACGAAGCGCGCGACCACCAAGCGCGCGACCACCAAGCGCGCGACCACGAAGCGCGCAACCAGGAAGAAGTCGACGCGGAGAGGAACGTCCCGCATGAAGAGCGCGGCGACGAGCGCGCGAAAGAAGCTCGCGAAACCCGCCCGGCGCGTACGCAAGGTGGCCCGCGAGGTGATGGGTCAGGCGCGCGATGCCGGGCGGGTCGCGATGGATGAGGCGAAATCGCTCGGCGAACGCGTCAGCGACGCTACGAGCGGCCTGGTAGAGCGCGTGACCTGATTTCGTCGCGTTCCACGCGCTCCTCCATCCACGACGTCACCAGCTCCGCCACCCGCTCCTTGCAGTAATCGGCGGTGATCACGTGGCCACAGCCGGTGAGCCACTCCATTCGCTTCTCCGCCGCGCCGAGCGCTTCGAAAGAGCGCTCGGCCGCGGCGACGGAGATGCGGTAGTCCTCGCGCGACTGGATGTACAGAGTGGGGACCCGGATGGCCGGGAGCCGCGAGCGTGCGCGATCGGTGAGCCGCACGAGCTGCGCGATGGCGCGCGGCGAAACCGCGCGGTACGCCACGGCCGCCGCATGCGCGACGGGGTCGTAGATGGAACGCGGATCCCCGCCGCGCATGTACGGCAGCAGCCACCCCGCGAAGGGTGCCAACGCCGCCATCGTGCGCACCGAGCGCGGCGGGTCCAGGTACGGGGCTAGCAGCACCAGTGCGCGCACGCAGTTCGAGTCCGCCGCGAGCAGCGCGGCGAGCGCGCCGCCCATCGACAGCCCCGCTATGCCCACACGCTCGTCGCGCGCCCGCAGCTCCTCCAGCGCGCGACGCGCCTCGGCGAGCCATTCGCTCCCGCTCGATGCGTGGAAATCGCGCAGCGTGCGGCCGTGACCGGGGAGGAGCGGGACGCTCACGATGAAGCCGCGCTCGTGGAGCGCGTGCGCCAGCGAGACGAGACTCTGCGGCGAATCGCCGAAACCGTGGAGCAGCAGCACGGCACCCACGGGCGACGCCGGTTCGAGGTCGATCGATTCGGCGCCCCGTACGATCCGGTCGGGAGGAGGGCCCATGGGAAGGCGCGCCCCGACCGAGCGCTCGACGTGGGCGTTCCATACCGTGCGCCACGCGAGGAGGGCCACGAGCACGGCGGCCAGCACGAGCAGCATCATAGCGCGAATCCTGTGATGCTGCGCTCTTCTACACAAGCGGTTCGAGCGATGCCGTACGCATTCGCTCGAACGAACCGAAGGTCAGGCGTCGACGGCGCGCCGTCTGGCCGATTCTCCACGCTCGTCGTACACCACGATGCCGCCGCGCTGACCGGGCTGTGCGAGACGCGCCGCGAGACGGTCCACGTCCGCTATCACGAGTCCGTTGCCGTCGCGCTCGACGAGCCCCTCCGACGCGAGACGCCCGAGAACGAGCGAGATCGACTCGCGCGTGGCGCCCACGAGCTCGCCGAGTAGACGCCGGGGCACCACCGTGGCGCCGTTGGTATCGGGCGAATCGCTCTCGCTCCGACTCTGAGCCATGCGGATGAGCGCAGCGATCAGGCGCTGCTCCACCGTGAGAGTCGCGTACTGGCCGAACTTCTCCAGCAGCGCGGTACGCTCGGCCATCATCTGCCTGATCAGCGCGAGCGCCTGGGTCGCCTTCTCGCGGAGAAGGGCGCTGAAGCGCGCGCCGCTCAGGTGCAGCGTCTCGCTCTCCTCCTCCGCGCGGGCGCTGCTCGCGTAGCGCGCGCCGCTCTCGAGTCCCTCGCCGCCGAAAGTCTCGCCCGGCGTGGCCACCCACGGCACGAAACTCCGGCCGGCGCTGACCTGGTTGCGCAGTACTACCTGCCCGCGCAGGACCACGAACACCCCATCGGCCGGGGCCCCCTGTTCGTAGATCGTGAATCCCGCCGGCCACGATGTGGTCGCGCCGTAGGCGCCGATCGACTCCCGTTGCTCACGGGGCAATCGTGTGATTTCTTTCATCCGGACTGCAAGCACCGCTCGTCTCTGCTGGAAGTGCATTCGACCATCGCGCACCGAGCGACGTTCCGCGCCCGGCACCCCCGCGGCACTCCCCGCAATGTACGGGCCGTGCTGGACAGCAGGCTGATCAGCAGTGCATTTTCAGGTGTAACCATCACGCTTCACGCTCCTGCCATGCCGCTCGGTTCCAACCCGGATTCTCGCCCCTCGTCGGTAGTAGTACTGGGTGCCGATGCGCTGCTCGCGGCTCTTCCCGCGACGCCGGTGCAGCTCGCGCATGCCTGCCGCGCGCTCGGTTACGACATGGCGTTCCCGGCGAGCTGGGGCGACGAGCTGGTGGCCGGCAGTTGTCTCGACCGGCTCCACGAGTTCGGCGACGGCCCGGTGATCCTGTGCAGTTGTCCGCTCGTCGCCGAGCGTGTCGGAAAGTCGGGTGACGAGTTGGCGCCGTATCTCGTGAACTGCGTATCGCCGCCCGTGGCGGCCGCGCGCTACCTGCGCGCGCTCTACGGCGAGCAGCCGGTGCGCATAACGTTCGCCGGGAGCTGTCCCGGCGCGGTGGATCCCTCGATCGACGCGCGCATCTCGCCGGCCGAGCTGCTCCTGGCGTTCCAGGAGCGCGACATCGTACCCACGGCGCAGCCCGAGTACTTCGAGTCCGTGCTGCCTCCCGACCGCCGCCGCTACGCGTCGATTCCCGGCGGTGCGCCGGCGCCGGAGCGCATCGACGAGGCCGATTCCGGCCGCACGCTCACGGAGTTGAGCGGCGCCGAAGACGAGATCGCGCTGGAGATCGCGCAGCGGCTGGTCTCGCACGAGCGCGAGGTGGTGGATCTGGCCCCGCACGTGGGCTGCGCCTGCAGTGGCGCGCTGGCTCTCGGTTCGCCGTCCGCGGCGCGCGCGCGCCTCGTGGCGCTCGAGCCGCCGCGCGCCACGGCGCCGGTGCTCGACCCGTCCATCCACGTCGACGCGGCGCTCCCTTCGAAGGCCGAGCCGGCGGGCTCGCCGCGCTACGGTGGAGTGCGTGCCCGCGCCGCCGCGAAGCCGGAGAGAAAGGTGGCGGGAACGCACGACGAGCGGTCGACAGGCAGGGACGGGGAAGCCACGCGCGCGGCTTCCGCCTCGCGCCGCCGGACCGCGATCATCCGCCGGAGCGCGGGGCTCGGACCAGCGCTGGAGCGCGAGGATGGCGCCATCATCCCGCGCGCCTACGCCGCACGGACGCGCCGGGGCCGGAGACCCGACGACGCCAAGCCCGGCGATCGCGCCCGGGCCGCGGGCGGGAGCGAATCGATGGGTATCACGGCCGACGGCGCGAGACGCCCGCGGCGCGTGACACGCTCGGTGGTGATCCCGCTGTCGAGCGAGCTTCCGCGCACCGTTCCGCCACCGCCGGCGCGGCCGCACGACGACCTGGGCGATCCGGAGATCGGAGCCGTCGCGGGGGATCTCTGAAAGAAAGGCCGCGCCGAATCCCGGCGCGGCCTTTTCTCACGTTCCGTCTCACATCGTGAGAGATGTATCCGGCGGGACGGGCCTCGCCCGCAGCGAGTCGCGCGGCGGACGATAGCCGGTATCGGTCACCGCGTCCTTGGGCGGACGTGTTCCCGCACCCGACGAGCTGGTGTCCGCGGCACCGGTGTCGCCCATGGTGACCGGACCGCCCAGCGCCCCGGTGGCATCGCGTATCGCCTTCGCGGCCGCCTCGAAGCGCGACGCCAGGTCGGCGATCTCGCGCTCGGCGAGAGCGCGGTCGCCCGAGCGAATCGCTTCGTTCACCGACGGGAAGACCATGTTCGCGTAGCCGTTGTTCTCATCGGCCGCGTAGATCAGGTTCCGGAACCAGGGACGCGTGCGCAGGCCCTCGGGACGCGTGAGCGCGCGCTCCACGCGGAGGAGCGCCTCGTTGGTGTTGCTTCGCACGCCCTTCGAGGGCGTACCGCGGGCGAGCACGGCGTCGCGCGTAGCGGTGAATTCGGCAGCGGCACTCTCCATCTCGCCTATCGCGCTCGCGAGCGGGGCGGCGCTCGTGCTCCACCCCTGCTCGCCGATCGCCTTCGTGACCCGAGGGATGTAGCCCTTCATGGTCCGGGCATATTCCACGTAGTCGTAGGGAAGGATATCGGCGTTGGCGAGGCGCAGCACCATGGCCGCTCCGATCTTCGCCGACGTGGAATGGTAGGCGAACGAAGGGTCGCCGAACTTGACCATCCAGTTGTAATCGTCGTAGAAGGAATGGTACACGCCGCCGCCGCCGCCGAAGCCCCAGTCGGCGATGGGCACGCCGAGGTGGTTGTAGAATCCCGCGAAGTCGCTGCCGCCGCCCGGGTCTCCCATGCGCGGCTCGGCCGTGTCGGGTACCGCCGCACGCTCCCGCCACACCTGGTACACCGAGCCCTTGCCCGATGGATCCCGCACGTTCTTGGCGATGTCGCGGAGCGTGGAGCGCAGCGATGGCGAGCCGCCGCCGCCGAAGCTGGGGCCGGTGGCCGACACGTCCTGGTTCAGGTAGGCGACGCCACCGCGCTTCAGTCTAAGCGAATCGTCTTCCACGTATTCGGTGGAGCCGAGGAGTCCCCACTCCTCGGCGTCCCAGGTGGCGAAGATGATCGTGCGCTTGGGACGATGGCCGGCCTTCACCGCCTCGGCCACCGCGCGCGCCGCCTGCATCACGCTCACCGTACCGCTCACATTGTCGGCGGCGCCGGGGCCCCATGCATCGCGGTGTCCGCCGATGATCACCACCTGGTCGGGGAACTCGCTCCCCCGCACGATTCCGAACGTATCCCAGATCGGCTTGATCGCGGCCGTGGCCGTGTCCGATTCCACCAGGAGATGCGCCACCACGGGGCCGGGGCCGGCGTGATAACGGAACGGAAGACCGCCCTGCCATTCATTCGGCACGCTCGCTCCGCGCAATCCGCGCAGCAGCTCCGTGGCGTTGCCGTACGACATCGGGATGACCGGGATGTGCGCCACTTCCAGCTCGGCGGTGGGCACGCGCTTCGCGCCCGGTTTGCTCGGGTAGCCGGGGGTGCTCGGGTCGCCGTCGCCGTTCATGATGCTCCCACGCTGGACGCCCTGCGGCGGCCGCATGGGGCCTTCGGGGTAGACATCGCCGCGAACGAAGCCGTCGTCTTTCGGGTCGCTGTAGATGACGAGCCCCACCGCGCCGCGCTTCTCCGCCTCGCGCGCCTTGATGCCTCTGTATGAGCGGCCGTAGCGGGCTATGGCGATGCTGCCCTTCACCGAGATTCCCATGGAATCGAGCTGCGCGTAGTCCTCGATGAGCCCGTAGTTCACGTAGACCACCGGCGCGGTGACGCTGCCGGTTCCGCTGTAGCCGTTGGCGATCACCGCCTCCTTCGCGGTCCACGACGTGGAATCCTCGGCAATCGGTCCTTCGGCGAGGTGCAGCATCAGAGTATCCGGGGCTACGCGCCACGCCTGGATGTTGGTGGTGTGCGGCATCCAGACTTCGTAAGTGCGCACCTCCGTCTGGAGTCCCCAGCGCTTCATCGCGTCGATGACGAAGTCGCGGGTGCGCGCCTGGGCCGGCGTTCCGGCCACGTGTACTTCGCTTGAGAGGGAGCGCGACCAGGCGCGAGCGCTGTCGTTGCTGGGACGCGCGATGACGCTGCTCTCGAGCGCCTTCTGCTGCTCCGACGCGGCGCGCGAGTAGCCGGGGAGCACGCCTTCCTGTGCGTGAAGCGGCAGCGCGGCCATGAGCGCGAACGCGGCCAGAGTGGTGCCGGGGATGAGTCTCCGTGTGGTCATTGCAGATCCGGTATGGTGTCGAGATGGCGTCTCACGGTTCGGCGTCGCCGGCGTCGGACCCGTTGGCTGGATCGCGGCGGTCGCCGCCACGCCGCCGGTCCTCGTCGGGCGCATCGCGCCGTTCCAGGCCGCGGCCGCGCAGAGTGTCGAGCTCACGTTGATAGTAGCCGCGGAGCGTGTAACCGATGGCATCGTCCACCAGCGCATCTATGCGCCCGGCGGCTTCGTCGGCGAGCGGGCCGACGAAGCCATGGCGCACGAGCACCCGCCTGCACGCCTGCTTCACGGCTTCCCACTCCGTGGTGAGCTGCTCGACCGGGACGACGTCCTGCCGGCGGGCGATGCCGTGATCGGCGGCGATCCGATCCTTCAGGCGGTCGCCGATTCCCTGAGCGCCGGAGCGCGCCAGCGCGATGAGGCGGGGGAGGATCTCGGGGAGCGAGTCGAGGAGACGCGCCGGCGACACGTGCGGACCGAGCTCCGGCTCGATCATGGAGCGCCACTCGGTCAGTACCTGGTCCAGCTCCGCGAGGAGAATGTCGTACGCGTTTTGTGACGACTCTGGCATGACGAACTCTCGAAATGCACCCCCTCCCGGACGCCGCGGCGGAGTCGCGGTCGCTGGCGGAACGGTGAATTCGCAAGTCTATCATCCGCCCCATCGCCACGACAGTGACCTACGTCCGTTCAGCGCTCGTCGTACTCCGCTAGAAGGAGCTCGAGAGCGGTCTTCAGTCGCTCCTCACGATCGCCGCAGTCCGGAATGGCGCGCACCGCGCAGGAGAGCTGCTGCAGCATCTCGCGCTGGATGAATGGCTCAGGATCGCGGATTCCCAGCTCTTCGAGCGCGCGTTGCGCCACCTTGCGCAGGAGATCGCGAGTCTCGGGAAGAAGCTGCAGCAGGGAAGCGGGATCGCGTATGCCGGGGGGAGGCGGCGGGTCGCGCCTGCGGCGCGGCGCGTCGCGCAGCGCGGAGAGCGGCGCGAGGACGACGACGAACGCTCCCTCGGAGTGAGTGTGCGTCTCCTTCACCACCCCGCCGCGCCGCAGGCGCGCGAGCAGCTTGCCGATCTCGAGCTTCACGGGCGACACCCCGCCGTCGCTGTTCCGCCCGCGGCCGGTGATCACGAGCACCTCGCCGGCACCGCCAGCCTGCTTCTCGCGAAGCCACGCCTCCGTCCGCGCGGTCGCCTGCGCCGCGGTCGGCCGCAACTCGTGCAGATCGAGAATCCGATCCGCTCCGAATCTCAGTTCATCGAATGCGCGTGAGAGGGGCATGGGGGAAAGGGAGCAGGAAACAGGGAACAGGAAACAGGGAACAGGAAACAGGGAACAGGGAAGTGCACACGTTCCATGGTCATGCCCGCGTAAGCGGGCATCCATGTTACTCGGTCGAACATGGATCCCCGCTTTCGCGGGGATGACTGCGAGGCGTGTGCACTTCCCTGTTCCCTGTTTCCTGTTCCCTGTTTCCTGCTCCCTTTCCCCCCTCCCCCCTCATCGCAGCGCGTCCCACAGGATCACGCCGTCCAGCTTCTCCGTGGGCTTCGTGGCGGTGACCCAGGCGAGGGTGGGGGCGAGATCGGCGACGCGGGCGAAGCGGGTGTAGCGGCCGGGTACGAATGGAGGACCATAGAAAAGAACGGGCACGTTGGCATCGTAGTCGTACGGTCCGCCGTGGATGCCGGTGGCGTTGCCGCTGCCGACGCTGTATTCGTCGAGCGTCACGACGAGCGCTACGGGGAGATCGTCCGGGATCTGGTGGTACCAGCGGCGCGCAATCGGATCGTTCAGGGAATCGGCCGCGATCTGTGGATAGCGGTCGGCGCGCCTGACGCCCGGAATCTTCCGCACCTCCACCGCGAACGCATCCACCAGCGAATCGGGATCGAGGCCGGCGCGCCGGAGCACGGGCCGGTCCACTATGAGCATCCCCTCGGCATAGCGGAACGCCGATGGATCGATTCCGCGGGCGGAGAGCGCGTCGCGGAACGGCTTGATGACGTTCGACGTGCGGACGCGGCGCGCGACGGTCCCGGTTCGCGCGGAGTATACCTCGGGCGTCGGCGCCACGCCGTGGTCGCCGGTCAGCGCGATGACGATCTTCGTCGAATCGCGGATCGAGAAGAGCGTGTCCAGGAAGGCGCCGAGCGCACGGTCGAGGCGCAGAATCTGGTCGTGCAGCTCGCGCGAGTCTGTGCCGTAGCGGTGGCCTACGGCATCGGTGGTGGAGAGCGATACGGCGAGCAGGTCGGTCTGCGGACCGCGGCCCAGGTCGAGCGCGCGGAGTCCGGTGAGCGCCATCTGCAGCGTCACCTCATCCATCCAGGGGAAGTCGGGGAGCGAGCGCACGGCATCCGCGATGTTCGATGGGAGGACGTGCGGGAAGGTGAAGTCCTTTCCGTGGTTCTCCACGGGCTGGCTGTCGGGTTCCGGGTAGCCGCCCGAACCGAGCAGGGTGTTCCAGCTCTTGCCGGCGTAGCTCTGCGGGATGCGCCGCGCGTTGAAGTCGCGCACCCACTCGGGGAGCGTATCGCGGTAGTAGGTGCTGGTGGAGAAGCGGCCGCTGGTGGGGTCGTACCAGTAGACGCTCTGATGCGCCCTGCCGAGCGGCAGGATGGCCGCGCGGTCCTTGCGCGACACCGAGAGCGCGCGGCTGCGCGGGTCCTTGATGCGGATCCAGTCTATGAGAGTGCCGCCGCGAAAGCGGAACGGCGATGCGTTGAGCGAAGGCGCGCCGATCACCGGCGACTGCGGGTCCTGCACGCCCGCGCTGTTGACGACGATCCCCGTATGGCGCGGAAAACGGCCCGAGAGAGTGGTGGCGTGGCCGGGAGCCGTCTCGGTGACCGCGTGATCCTGGAACGCGTTGGTGAAGAGCGCGCCGCCGTGGTCGAGCCGCGCGAGTCCGCCCTCGAGCTGGCTCGCGAAGCGATCGAAGTAGTCGGCGCGCATCTGATCGATCGTGATGAACACCACCAGCGTGGGGGCGCTCGAAGCCGGCGGCAGCGGGCGCTCGGCGCCGGCGGCAGCGGCGGCGCTCGAGGGGCTGGTCGCGCCCAGGGCGCGCGGGTCGGCCGCGCCGCGCGAGGCCGATGTACAGGCGAGGAGGAGCGGAGCGATGCCGAGTACGATGCTTCGGATGGATCGTCGCATGCTATCGAAGTAGTGTGGGGAGAGTCCGGACGCGCCTAATATGGGCACGCCGGGCACCACTTCGTAAGCAGGAAATGCGAAGCGGCTCCATCGCTGCATGCCAAGGAGCCGCGTCGACTCGTTGGTAACGGAGTTAGCGCCGCGGGGTGCGAGCCGAGCGGCCACAGAACGTAAAGCCCACCCTGATCGGGACCATCTGCGCGTTCTCTCCGCTCGTGAAGATCGTGTGCCAGCGCGCTTCGACGAAAGTGGCGAAGCCGGTGAGCTGGAAGCGGAAGCCGGCACCGGCGTTCAGTCCGAACTTCGTCTGGGAGCTCGACTCGCTTCCGAAATCCACTACCTGCCGGGAAGGCGGCGCGATCTGCCGCAGTTCCGCGACGGCGGCGCGCTGCACTCGCCGGTCCGTATCGAGGAAGACCGGCACGTCTTCGAGCTCGGTCTTCATGTTGTAAACGCCGAGCCCGCCGATGAGATAGAACTTCGTGGTGGAGAGCCCGCCGAAGGAGTAGGTGGCATCGAGCGTGCCGTTGATTATCCGGTTCTTGACGGTCCCCAGCCCCGTGTCCTTCTCGCCGAGCTGATTCCACGTCGCGTCCAGGCGCAGGCCCCACGGGAAGAGCGGCACGCCGGCCTCCACCAGCGCACCCGCGTGCCATCCGGTGGACGACACGTTCTTCATGTCGCTCACCGGTACGGTAGCGCCGCCCATCACGCCGAATCGGACCGGCCTCGTTACCATCACCTGCGCGGAGAGCGGCGCGCTCACGAGCAGCAGCATGGCACCCGCGATGGCGCCTCTCCGGATTGCCTTCTTCATCACGACCTCCCCATTCTTTCCGCGATTGTCACTCTCTTGGAACGACGCGCGCATCCCGCGGCGGCAACGTCGCCGCGAAGCGCTCGAGTCGCCCGGGATCTGCAAGAAGCAGGCATCCACGGCTCGAAGTGCCACGATGCACTGCTGCCCCGCCGATCGGCGGGGCAGCAGCAGTATAGCGACTCGGACGGCATGCAGCCGCCCACTTCGATCAGCGGCGCCGCGAGGCGCGCGCTATCAGAAACGGATTCCGACGCGGATCGGCACCTGGTTGAGCGCCGAGCCCTCGGCGCGAACCGACTGCCAGTTCGCCTCGATGAAAGTGTTCATGCCGCTGAGCTGGAAGTCCAGACCGGCACCGAAGTCGAAGCCGAACTTGTTGTCGCTGTCGGACTCGTCGGCGACGTCGGCCTTGAGGTGAAAGTACCCGACACCACCGGTCACGTACGGACGGACGGTGCTCTTGGTGGGGAAGGCATAGATCAGGTTGGCGAGGCCGCCGATCGTCTTGATGCTGGCGTCGGCACCACCCTTCGCACCGAAGTCCTGATACTGCGCCTCGACACGGAGAGCCACCGGCCAGGAGGGCTGCTGGAACTGAAGCAAGCCGGAGACGTTGTAGCCCGACTTGAAACCGTTGCCGAAGTCACCCGTCGGCATGCTCATACCACCCGCGATCCCGAAGCTCACGGGCTTCGCGGCCGGCACCAGGGACTGGGCGTTCGCGGCCGTGGCCACCAGCGCCAGAGCCATGGCAACGCCGAAGACAGAGCGCTTCATACTCGACTTTCTCCATTCAGGGTGTGATTTCCAGCCCCCAGCGGGCTGAACGCATCCTCCACTCGCGCACGCTTCTCGCGCTCGAGCGGCGGAAAGATGTCCGAGCAATACGGACCCCGCAGTTGCCTTGTTTCGTCAAGGACGAGCCAGCCGGGGAGAGGAAACGGACCCACCCCCGTGCCCGCCGCCGCCAGCCCCAGTCGAACACCGCCGGAACCCCCCGGTCCGGATGCGGAAAATCCCGTTCGTTCGATATCGTAGTACCTGGTACGACGCCGTATTAACGGGATTTCGCCGGCTCAGAACGCGAGGCCCGCCAGCACCGACCACGTGCGGTTCTTGACCGCCGCATCCTCCACCACGTCCGAGAAGCCGTGCTGGTAGCGCGCCCCGAGCATCAGCGTGGTGCCGCCGAGCCGGAAGTCGAGCCCCGCGCCCGCCACGCCGCTCATGTCGAAGGTCCTGTTGCCGATCTGGATCCCGCCCGACTCCTCGATCTGGTCGCAGTCCACCGAAGCGCTGGCGCCTTCACCCTCTGCGCCGACGGCACACTTGACCTGCAGACCGAAGGAGGGTCCCGCCACGAAGAAGGGGCGGATCGGACCGGCCACCGGGACGTCGAAACGCAGGAGCAGTGGGACGTCGATGTAGTCGAGCTTGAAGGTCGCGTCGAAGCTCGGATCGCTGTTGTCGCTGGCTCCCCGCTGCGAATAGATCGCCTCCGGCTGGATCGCGAAGGTGTTCGTGAGGTGGAACGTCACGAACACGCCGCCGAGGAAGCCGGTTCTGTTGTCGACGCTGGTGATGTCATCGCCACTCAACGTGGCCAGGTTGACCCCGGCCATCACGCCGAAGGTGGGCCCCGACGACACGAGCGGAACGCCCTGCGCGCGCACGCCGGTGCCCGCCACTCCGATCATCGCCACCCCCGCCAGCACCGCCACTATTCCCTTGCGCATTGACAGTTTCTCCTTTCTCGTTGACACCCGTACGGCCTCACCGGAGAAAGGACGATGCTGAAGGAGAGAGGAAACAGATAAACGACGGGGTCGGGTACTCGATAGTGGAGATCCCGGCAGCAAAGCTGC
>CAZTTY010000099.1:0-13796 GCA_964616815.1 uncultured Gemmatimonadaceae bacterium
GAGCGTCGGCCTCCGGAGCCGAAGGTCGTGGGTTCGAATCCCGCCTCGCGCATGGTGTGAAGGAAACAGGGGACAGGAAACAGGAAACAGGAACTGCACACTGGAGCGACGGTGTCACTAGCCCCCTGCATAGGGCGCCTGACCCCGTCGCTCCTCGATTCCCACTATCGTGGGCATGACTATTGTTCGCTTGCAGTTCCTGTTTCCTGTTTCCTGTCCCCTGTTTCCTTCACACCATGCCCCGCTCCCTCGCCTGGCGGCAACTCGTTCCCGGTATCGTGATCATCGCGGTGATCGCGCTGGGCGCGCTCGCGGTGCTCGTGTTCGCGAGGGTGGGCGCCCTGCACGGTGACAGCTACCGACTCTACGTCCTCGCCGACGATGCTCGAGGCGTCATCGGCGGCACGGAAGTCTGGCTCGCGGGAAGAAAGATCGGTGCCGTGCACGACATCTCTTTCCGCCCGGTCACGAGCGATTCGCTGGGACGCCTCTCCGTGGCGCTCGACGTTCTGGAGGATTACGGGCCCGCAATACGAGCGGACTCGCGCGCGGAGTTCCGGAGCGGCAACACACCTATCGGCGCCACGATCATCTCGATCACCATCGGCTCTCCCGACGAACCGCGGCTCGAGGAGAACGACACGATCCCTCGCGCGGTCCAGATAGACGCCGATTCCGTGCGCGCCGCGCTCTCCTCGGCAGCGAGTCAGATTCCCGCGCTGTTGAGCGACGCCGAAGGTCTCGTTCGCACGTTTCGCATGGCGCTGGGGCCCTCTGCCGGCGATTCCACCACGAGCCTCACCGTGATCGCGGACCGGCTCACCCGGCTCGCGCGGCGCATGGATACCGGCGACGGCTCGCTGCAGCGTCTCGCGAGCGACACCGCCCTGGCGCACCGCCTGGACCGGATAGCGCTAGGCACTCGCGCCATCACCGAAGCGCTCGAAGCCTCCGACAACACGCTCGGACGTGCATTCTCCGACAGCGCGCTCTCGCTGGCGATCGACGGGCTGCGGAACGACGTGGACACGCTGCGCGCGCAGCTCGAAGAGGAGCGCGGTACGGCGGGCCGACTCGTGCACGACGACGCGATCCTCCGCCAGCTCCGGCTTCTGCGCGACCGGCTGCATCGCGATGAGATAGAGACTACCCCCTCGACGGATGGCCGGAGCTGAAGCGCGCCGCGTCGCACGAGCTCAGAACACCCAGGGGCGCGGCATGAAGGTGGCAAAGAAGAGCGCGACCGCGAGCCAGCCGAGGAGCCGGCGACGGGGATCGAGCCCGTGCTCCGGTGAGATCACGCTCGGGTGTGCCAGCCGGCCGCGCCCCAGGAGAAGACCGAGCAGCGCCCATAACCACCATCCGGGCCACCAGAAGTAGCCGAGTGGGATAAGCGATATCCAGAATGCGCGAGCGATCCATACGTGTGCTCGGCCGAACATGGCGTAGGCTATGTGCCCTCCGTCGAGCTGCGTGAGCGGCAGCAGATTCAGCGAGGTGACCAGCAGACCTACCCAGCCTGCCATCGCCACCGGGTGCAGGCGAACCGCACCCTCTATTCCGAGGAGCGCGCGGCAACCCGTCATCAGGAGCGAGTCGCCGATGAAGACCCCTCCCAGCCCCGGCGTCGCGGCGAAGTACTGGTGCGCGAGCGGGAGCACTGGCCCCGAGGGCTCGACGGTACTCAGTGCGAGTCCCACGAGGAGCACCGGGATCGCCACCACGATCCCGGCGAGCGGTCCGGCGATGCCGATGTCGAAGAGGGTGCGGCGGTCGAACACGGCGGAGCGGAGGCGAATGAAGGCGCCCATGGTGCCGAGTATGTTCCACTGCGCCGGGAATGGCACGAAGTACGGCGGACTCGCGTCGACTCTGTAGTGGCGTGCGGCCACATAGTGGCCCGATTCGTGCGCGAGCAGGATGCCGAGGAGCGGTATGGAGAATGGAAGGCCGGCGCGCAGCTCAGCGAGTGTGGGGTGATACCACACGCCAGCGATGCCGGCGAGCGCGGCGCCTCCGAGGGACGCCGTGGCGAGGGTGATGAGAAACAGGAGGACGTGAAGCCACCATCGTTCGCGCGAGCGCTCGTGCTCCTCGACGAGGACCAGCCAGCGGCCTTCGGGTGAGCTCTGCCAGTAGTGATATCCGTCCCAGTCGGCGATGCTGCGCGCGAGCGCCCGAGAGGGCGCTGCGTGCTCTCGCGCCACCAGCCCTTCGACCACCCTAGAGCCGCCGATCTCGATGGCGCGCCAATACGTAAAGTACTGCGTGACAACGAGCTCGGTCACTCTTGACCACCTTTTTGGCGAGCGTTACCTTGCCACCCTCTGTCGCACACCAGCACACCCCCCCGCTTCGCATCCCCCTCTCTCCCCTCCGGACCCCCGCTCCCATGATAGAGCGAGGTACGCCGGCCGTTGCGCGCGATCCACTCGCCGCAGAGACCCTTCCAGGCGCCGTACCGCCCCGCTCCCGGAGCCCACGTCCGTGGATATCACCGAGCTGAAACAAAAGTCCGTGGCCGAGTTGCAGAACATGGCCGAGGATCTGAATATCTCCAACTTCTCGGGGCTGCGAAAGCAGGACCTGATCTTTCGCATCGAGCAGAACCTGCTCGATTCGGACATCGTCCTGCGAGGCGAGGGCGTACTCGAGATTCTTCCCGAGGGGTACGGCTTCCTGCGCAGCCAGGACTGGAACTACCTCTACGGCCCCGATGACATCTACGTATCGCCATCGCAGATCAAGCGCTTCGATCTCCGCACCGGCGACACCGTGGCCGGCCAGGTGCGCCCACCGAAGGATGGCGAACGCTACCTCGCGCTCCTCAAGGTCGAGTCGATCAACAACACCGAGCCGGAGGAAGCGAAGCACAGGATAGCGTTCGACAACCTGCGTCCGCGCTACCCCGACGGCCGTCTGCACCTCGAGACGAAGAACGGCGACATCAGCATGCGCGTCGTGGACATCATCGCGCCCATCGGCAAAGGACAGCGCGGTCTCATCGTGGCGCCGCCGCGCGCGGGGAAAACGATCCTCATGCAGAAGATGGCAAACGCCATCCTCGAGAATCACCCCGAGGTCACGCTCATCGTGCTGCTCATCGACGAGCGCCCCGAGGAAGTGACCGACATGCAGGCGAACGTCGCCGCCGAAGTCATCAGCTCCACCTTCGACGAGCCGGCCGACCGTCACGTGCAGGTGGCCGACATGGTGATCGAGAAGGCGAAGCGTCTGGTGGAGCACGGCAAGGATGTGGTGATCCTGCTCGACTCCATCACGCGTCTGGCGCGCGCGCACAACGTGGTGGTGCCGCACTCGGGCAAGATCCTCTCCGGCGGCGTGGACGCGCACGCGCTGCACAAGCCGAAGCGCTTCTTCGGCGCGGCGCGCAACATAGACGAGGGCGGATCGCTCACCATCGTCGCCACGGCGCTCGTGGAAACCGGCTCGCGGATGGACGAGGTGATCTTCGAGGAGTTCAAGGGCACGGGCAACATGGAGCTCGTGCTCGACCGCAAGATCGCCGACCGCCGCATCTTCCCCGCCATCGACATCCAGCGCTCCGGCACCCGCAAGGAGGAGCTCCTCCTCGAAAAGGATGAGCTCAACCGCGTTTACCTGCTGCGCAACTTCCTGGGAGACATGCCGCCCGCCGAGGCGATCGAATTCCTGCTGCAGCGCATGGGTCGCACGAAGAACAACAAGGAGTTCTTCGCGACCATGGCGCAGGGATGATGGAAAGAAAGCAGAAAGCAGACGGCAGACAGCAGGAGACCGCGGCGCACGGGAAACAGGGAACGGGAAACAGCGGCGAGGCAGCGAGCGAGGAGCAGACAGCGCGGAGTGACGCCACGCGGAACGCGGGTGGCAGGGTTCTCGCGATAGATTACGGCGAGAAGCGCATCGGGCTCGCGGTGAGCGATCCGAGCAGGACGATAGCATCGCCGGCGGGCTTCATCGCGCGGCGCGCGGGCAAGCGGCCGCCCATCGCCGAAATCATCCGGCGCGCCGAGGAGCACGAAGCTCGCGCCTTCGTGCTCGGCCTCCCGCTGGACGATCGCGGTGAGGAAACCGCGCGGTCCCGCGAAGTGCGCAAGGTGGGGGCGGAGCTGGAACGGCGTACCGGACACCCGGTTTCGTTCGTCGATGAGCGGTATACAACCGCGGCGGCCCTCAGGGCGGTACGCCATCTGGGAGGGACGACGCGTGGACGAAAGGGGGACGTGGATGCGCTTGCCGCTACCATCCTGTTGCAGCATGCACTCCGGCTTGGCGGGTGACGACCGCGCGCGGTCCGGAGTACGCATGGGAGGCGCCCACGGCCGTCTTCCGTTGCGGCGCTGCGCGCGGGGAGCGGGCATGCTGCTCCTCGCTGCGGCGATGGCGTGCGGCCCGTCCGGCAGCGGCGGCTACACACGCGTGACCATCCCGGAAGGCGCCGCCTTCCGCACCGCGGCCGATTCGCTGCACGCCGGGGGCTTCATCTCGTCGCCGTGGCTCTTCCGCGTGTATGCACGACTCACCGGGCGCGACCGGCAGATTCGCGCAGGCACGTACGTGTTGCAGCACGGCATCTCCTGGAACGCGCTGGTGGAAGCGCTGCGCAAGGGTCAGGGAATCGAGCGGCGCGTCACGATCCCGGAGGGCTGGTCGCTGGCCAGGATAGTCCCGGAGCTCGCCACTGACCTCGGCGTACCGGAGGACTCCGTGCGGGCCGCCGTGGGCGACTCCACACTGCGTGACGAGCTGGGGATCACCACGCCGACGCTGGAGGGCTACCTCTTCCCCGACACGTACATATTCTCGTACGGCACTCCGGCGCGCACCGCGGTGAAGGAGCTGGTGCGGCACTTCGAGGAAGTGTGGAAGCCAGAGTGGAACGACAGGCTCCGGCAACTGGGGATGAGTCGCAACGAGATCGTCACGCTCGCGTCGATCATCGAGAAGGAAGCTCGCATCGCCGAAGAGCGGCCCGTCATCTCGGCGGTGTACCACAACCGGCTTCGCATAGGGATGCCGCTGCAGGCGGATCCCACCGTGCAGTACGCGCTGGGCGAGCACCGCGAGCGCGTGCTCTACCGCGACCTCGAGGTGGATTCACCCTACAACACGTACCGGCACACGGGCCTCCCGCCCGGCCCGATCGCATCCCCCGGGGAGGCGAGCCTCGAGGCCGCGCTGTATCCGGCATCGGTACCGTACCTGTACTTCGTCGCGGACTCCGACGGCCATCACGAATTCCGCACCACTTTCAAGGAGCACCGTGCCGCGATCCAGCGCATCAGGCGCGAGCGCGGCAGGTGACCGGCCGGCCGCGCGCGGGGCGGCCGGATGTCCGCGGAACGACGCTGGGAGATGGATCTGCCGTATGGATCGGCCGTCACGTGCGGGGCCGCCGTGCCGCGACTCCGGCGCCCCGGCGCATCAGCGGTCGTGCTCGCCGAGGTCGGGGCGCAGCGCCACCGCGCCGCGCAGGTAGACGTGTTTCATCCGACTGCGGGGGAGAGTGGTCTCGACGTGCAGCAGCACGCGGATGCAGCACGCCAGGCCGCGAGCGGCCGGGATCTCCATCGCGCAGAGGAGCGGCACGTCCACCCAGCCGATCTCCCGTGCCGCGCGCGCGGGGAACTCGCTGGTGATGTCGGGCGTGACCGTGAAGATGGCGCTCACGACATCCTCGTGAGCAAACTCGTTACGTTCCGCTATCGCTGCGAGGAGCTCGCGAGTGGCCGATACCACGAGCTCCCGTTCATCCCGTTCTACCGTGGTGGCACCGCGTACGGCGCGCAGAGTGCGCTCACCCATCCCTGACGTGTTCGATCCCGATTCGTTGAAGCTCCTGGCCATCACAGGAGAATTGCGCGACGATCGCCACGCGCTCGTCGAACGCGCGGCCGCGGCGGTGCGCGGCGGTGCCACGATGCTGCAGCTTCGCCTCAAAGATGAGAATCCGCGAACGATCGTGGAAGTGGCCGGCGCGCTGCTGGCACTCCTCCCCCGCGGAATACCGCTGGTGATCAACGACCGCGTAGACGTGGCACTCGCCGCCGGAGCGGCGGGCGTGCACCTGGGCGCCGACGACATCCCGGTGCATGCGGCCAGGCGGATGACGCCGCCGGGGTTCATCGTGGGAGCGTCCGTGGGCTGCGACGCGGAAGTCGCCGGATCGCGCGGCGCGGACTACGTGGGAATCGGCCCCGTCTACCCTACGAGATCCAAGTCCGATGCCGGCTCGGCGATCGGAGTAGATGAGTTCGCGCGGCTCGCCGCGCTCTGCAAGCTGCCAGCCGTGGCCATAGGAGGTATCGCGGCGTCGAACGCGCACGCGGCGATGGTCGCCGGCGCGAGCGGCGTGGCCACGGTGAGCGCGATCTTCGACGCGGCCGACCCGGAAGCGGCGGCGCGGGAGCTGCTGGCCGCAGTGGAATCCTGATGCGCGCACCGGGCGCGAGCGGTGCTCCGCCTCCCTTCCGCTCCCCGCGTTCGCGTCGTATTGTGAGGCCCAGCCACCCTCCCCCCAGCTCCCTTCTCCCGGCCGTCCTCGGCCCGCTCGCTATCCGCGGACTCCCCGACATCCCTTCATGCAGCTCACCACTCTGGACTGGCTGATCGTCGCCCTCTCGATCGTCGTCTGCTTTCTGCCGGCGATCCTCCTGGCGAAGCGCGCAGGCTCCAGCACCGCCGAGTTCTTCACCTCGGGCCGCGCGGCACCGTGGTGGCTGGTCGGAGTCTCGATGGTAGCCACCACGTTCAGCACCGACACGCCCAATCTCGTCACGAATCTCGTGCGCGAGAACGGCGTGGCGAACAATTGGGCATGGTGGGCCTTCCTGCTCACCGGGATGGCCACGGTGTTCTTCTACGCGCGGCTCTGGCGCCGCTCGCGCGTGCTCACCGATCTGGAATTCTACGAGATCCGCTACGCCGGGAAGCCGGCTTCGTTCGTGCGCGGATTCCGCGCGCTCTACCTCGGCTTCTTCTTCAACCTCGTCATCATGGCGTCGGTGAACCTCGCCGCCGTCAAGATCGCCAACGTGATGCTCGGCTGGCCGATGGGGAAGACGCTCGCCATCTGCGCGGTGCTGAACATCGCGTTCGCGGCCACTTCGGGGTTGTGGGGCGTACTCGTCACGGACTTCATCCAGTTCGGCATCGCGATGACCGGCGCATTCGCCGCCGCGTACTTCGCGCTGAAGCAGCCGCAGGTCGGCGGCCTCACGGGGCTCTTCGAGCGAATCGACCCGGCGAAGCTCGCCCTCCTCCCCGACTTCGGGAACTGGTCGCTCACGCTGACGGTGCTGATCATACCGCTCACCGTGCAGTGGTGGTCGGTATGGTACCCCGGAGCGGAGCCGGGCGGCGGCAGCTACATCGCCCAGCGCATGCTCGCCTCGAAGAGCGAGAAGGACGCCATGGCGGGCACGCTCTTCTTCAACGCCGCGCACTACGCGCTCCGCCCCTGGCCGTGGATCATCGTGGCGCTCGCCTCGCTCCTCGTATTCCCCAACCTTTCGGACATCGCCAACACGTTCCCGTACGTGGACCCCAAGCTGATCGGCCACGACATGGCGTATCCGGCGATGCTCAAGTTCCTCCCGGCCGGCTTCATGGGGCTCATGGTGGCCGGCCTGCTCGCCGCCTACGTCTCCACGCTCTCCACGCACCTCAACTGGGGCACCTCCTATCTCGTGCACGACTTCTACCGGCGCTTCGTGAAACGCGATGCATCGGAGAAGCACTACGTGCTCGTGGGACGCATCGTCACCGCGCTGCTCATGGTGCTCGCCGCGCTGCTCACCTACGCGCTCGACTCCGCGCGCGAGAGCTTCGAGCTGCTCATGTCGGTGGGCGCCGGAACCGGCCTGATATACCTGCTCCGCTGGTTCTGGTGGCGCATCAACGCGTGGAGCGAGATCGCGGCGATGGCCAGCTCCTTCGTGGTTTCGGTGGGCTTCTTCATCGCGGCGAAAATGGGCTCGCCGATTCCATCGCACATCTCCCTCCTCGTCACGATCGCCGTGACGACGGTGATCTGGATGGCCACAACGTTCCTCACCAGGCCGGCCGACCGGGCCACGCTCGTGCGCTTCTACCGCCTGGTGCGCCCGGCCGGACCGGGGTGGAAGCGGCTGCGTGCCGAGACGGGGCTGCCGCCGTCGCCGGACAGCCTGCCGCAGGCGCTCCTGGGCTGGATCGCGGGCTGCGTTTTCGTATACTCCGCGCTCTTCGGCTCGGGGAGTTTCCTGTACGGCCGAACGGCGCAGGGCTCGATGTGGCTGGTGCTCTTCGTGCTCAGCACCTGGTACCTGGCGCGGCTGCTGCCGAAGATGTGGGCTTCGTCGGCCGATGATGAAGCGGCGGAGCCGCCCATCCTAGCACGGATCGGTGCCGACACGGACGACTAGGGCCGTCGTCCTCGCGCGCGGCCTCGGCACGCGGATGCGCGCGAAGGACCGGGGAGCGGCGCTGGATGCCGAGCAGGAGCGCATGGCATCGGCGGGGCTGAAGGCGATGATACCCGTCGGAAGGCCTTTCCTGGACTACCTGATCTCGGCGCTGGTGGATGCGGGCCTCGACCACGTGTGCCTCGTGATCGGGCCGGAGCACTACGAAGTTCGCGACCGGTACGGAACCGGCGGCACGCGCGCCCACGTCAGCTTCGCGGTTCAGGCGCAGCCGCTCGGCACCGCCGATGCGCTGCTCGCGGCCGAGTCGTTCACCGCGGGCGAAGAGTTCGTGGTGCTCAACTCCGACAACTACTACCCCATCGGCGTGCTCGCGCACCTGGCATCGTTAGGCGAGCCCGGACTGCCGGCGTTCGGGCGGGCCGCGCTCCTGGCCGACGGCGCGATCGCGCCGGAACGAATCGCGGGCTACGCGCTTCTCGACGTGGCGCCGGACGGCTACCTGCGTAGGATCGTGGAGAAACCGGATGCGGAAACGCTCACTGTGTTCGGCGAGGCCGCCTTCGTGAGCATGAACTGCTGGCGTTTCTCGCGGGAGATCTTCACGGCGTGCCGCACCGTACCGCGGTCGGCGCGCGGAGAGCTGGAGATTCCGCTGGCCGTTCAGCATGCGATGGACTCCTACGGCCTGCGCTTCCTCACCTTCCCGGTACACGAAGGAGTGCTCGACCTCTCGCGCCGGGGCGACGTTGCGCAGGTACGGGAGCGACTCTCCACCATCCGGCCGGAGCCATGACGAGCGAGGTGGAAGAGCGGATGCACGACTCGGGGATGTCGCGTCCGGCCGCGGCACGGCACGCGGCTCGACTCGCGGAGCTCCTCTCGGCGCTCCGCGCCTGCGGCGGAGACGCGTCCCGCGCCCTGCGGTACTGGGTGCCTGGGCGGATCGAGGTGCTCGGCAAGCACACCGACTACGCCGGCGGAAGGAGCCTCCTGTGCGCGGTGGAACGCGGGTTCGCCGTGGCGGCCGCGCCGCGCGACGACTCGCGCATACGCATCATGGACGAGCGAACGATGGACGTGGCGCAGAGCGAGATCGGTCCCGCGATGAGCGCACCGGCGCGCCACTGGAGCACCTATCCGTTCACCGTGGCGCGCAGGATGGCGCGTGACTTCCCCGCGCTCGGACGCGTGCGCGGCGTCGACATCGCCTTCGCCTCCGACTTGCCGCGCGCAGCCGGCGTGAGCAGCTCCAGCGCGCTCGTGGTAGCCACCTTTCTGGCGCTCGCCGACGTCAACGAGCTCGCGGCACTCCCCGAATTCGCCGCTCACATCACCGACAACGAGCATCTGGCCGGCTACCTGGGCGCGGTGGAGAACGGGTGGAGCTTCGGGCACCTCGCGGGCGACACCGGCGTGGGCACGCTGGGCGGAAGCGAGGACCATACGGCCATCCTCTGCGCGCGACCGAACGAGATGGCGCAGTACACCTTCCGCCCGGTTCGCTTCGAGCGCGCGGTGCCGGTACCGTCCGGATACTCGTTCGCCATCGGCGTGAGCGGCGTGCGCGCGGAGAAGACTGGCTCCGCACGCGAGCGCTACAACCAGGCATCGCGCGCACTCGCCGTGATCGTCGACCTCTGGCGCCGCGCGACCGGGCGCGACGACCACACCGCGAGAGCGGCGATCACGTCGTCGCCGTCCGCACTGGGGGAACTCCGCGCGATCCTCGCGCGCGCCGACACGGCCGGCACGGGCTTCGACGCGGCACAGCTTCTCACGCGCCTCGACCATTTCGTGGTGGAGAGCGAGGAGCTGATACCGGCCGCTTCGGCCGCGCTCGCGCACGGCGACCTGGGCGCCTTCGGCGAAATCGTGGACCGGTCGCAGGGTCGCGCTGAACGGCTGCTGGAGAACCAGACTCCGGAGACCATGGAGCTCGCGCGCTCGGCGAGGGAGCTGGGCGCGGTCGCGGCATCCGCTTTCGGAGCCGGATTCGGAGGCAGCGTCTGGGCGCTGGTGCGCGACGACGACGACGAGTTCCCGCGCCGCTGGGAGCGGCGCTATCGCGAGCGGTTCCCATCGACGGGGACGGATGATGACGATGCGTTCTTCATCACGCGCGCGGGCCCACCGGCGATACGAATCGGATGAGATCACGGCGGCCCGAGTACCGCCACACGAAACAGGAGGAGAAAGCAGTGCACTTTCCCAGCAGCCCACGATACGGTGCGTCCGCGGCCGGACGCCCCGGCGCGCCGCTGGCCGCGGCCCGGATGCGGGCGACCATCGCGGTGGTAGCGATGACCGCCGGTGCGGCCGCGATCGCGGGCGCGCCGCGACTCGCCGCGCAGAGTGCGACCGACGCCGACTCCACCATCACGCGCCGGCTGATGCCCGTACCGGCATCGGTCTCGTTCGAGCCGGGGCGGCTGGCGGTCGACAGTACTTTCACCGTGGCGCTGGGCCGCTTTCGCGACGGCCGACTCCTGCGCGGCGTCCAGCGCGCGATGCTGCGCCTGGAACGACACACCGGCGTCGACATCCCTCCGCTCTCGACCGACTCGTCCGCGACCGTTCTGCTGATAGATGTGGCCGGCCCGGGCCAGAAGGTGCAGTCGGTGGACGAGGACGAGTCGTATTCGATCGACGTTACCCCGCGGCGGCTCGCGCTGCGCGCCAACACCGTGGTGGGCGCGCTGCACGGCCTCGAGACGCTGCTGCAGCTCGTGGAGAGCGACTCGCTCGGCTTCTACTTCCCGCTGGCGCACATCGACGATCGCCCCAGGTTCCCCTGGCGCGGCCTCCTCATCGACGTGGTGCGCCACTTTCAGAGCGTGGAGCGCATCGAGAGGAACCTCGACGCGATGGCTGCCGTGAAGCTCAACGTGCTGCACTGGCATCTCAGCGACGATCAGGGTTTCCGCGTGGAGAGCAGACTGTACCCCGAGCTGCAGCGGCGCGGCTCCGACGGACTGTACTACACGCAGGAGCAGATCCGCGAAGTGGTGGCGTACGCGCGCGACCGCGGGATTCGCGTCATCCCCGAGTTCGACATGCCCGGGCATTCGACGTCGTGGTTCGTGGGCTATCCGCAGTACGCGAGCGCGCCGGGACCTTACACGATCGGCCGGCGGATGAGCGGCTACGACGGCACTTTCGACCCCACGCGCGAATCGGTCTACCAGTTCCTCGACGGCTTCGTCGGAGAGATGGTGAAGCTCTTCCCCGATCCGTACTGGCACATCGGCGGCGACGAGGTGAACCCGAAGCAGTGGAACGCGAACGCGCGCATCCGAAGCTTCATGAAGCGCAACGGCTTCGCGGACAACGCCGCGCTCCAGGCGTACTTCAATCGACGCCTCGCCTCGATTCTCACGAAGCACGGCAGGCGCATGGTCGGCTGGGACGAGATCATGCATCCGAAGCTGCCCCGGAGCGTGGTCGTACAGTCGTGGCGCGGCCAGAAGTCGCTCGGGGCCGGAGCGCGGCAGGGTTTCCGCGGGATACTCTCCGCCGGCTACTACCTGGATGCCATGCACACCGGCCGCCAGATCTATCTCGTGGATCCGGTGCCGCCGGGCACCGACCTGGACAGCGCGCAGGCGTCGATGATACTCGGCGGCGAGGCGTGCATGTGGGCGGAGCTGGTGACGGATGAGAACATCGACTCGCGCATCTGGCCGCGCACCGCGGTGGTCGCCGAGCGCCTCTGGTCGCCCGGCAGCCTGCGCGACGTGAACGACATGTACCGCCGTCTGGAGTACACGAGCTTGGAGCTCGAATCGCTCGGACTGCGCCACGTATCGGGGCCCGAGATGATGCTTCGGCGCATAGCGGGTCCGGCCGACGCCGCCGAGCTCGAATCTCTTCTGCGGCTCATGGATCTCGTCGAGCCGCTCAGTCTGGGACAGCACGTGCGAGTTTTCCGCCCGCTGCTCACCTACCCGCTGGTGCGGCCCGGCGATATCGCGCGCCCCGACCCCGCCGCTGCGCGCGCTCTCGCGGCCAAGGTGAACGCGCTGCTCTCCGGCGCGCCGGACGCCGCGGCGTACGCCGACTCACTGAGCCGGGAGTTCGCGGAGTGGACGGACATGGCCCGCTCGCTGACGGGGCTGGCGAAGCGCACGCCGCTTCTGGATGGCGCCGACGATGCCGCCGCGCTGATCGCGCGGCTCGGAGCGGTAGGCAACGAGGCGATCTCCTATCTGGCGCGCGGCGAGAAGCCCCCGGCCGACTGGAGCGCGAGCGCGCTGCGCCTGGTCAGGAGCGCCGAGACCCCGGTCGGCCTGCTTCGCGTTTCGGTTGGCGCGCCGATCGGGAAGCTGGTGAAGGCCGCGGCCGCCGGCGGCAGCCGGAGTCCCGGAAGCTGAAGGGCACGCACACACGTTGACTGCGATGCACGCGGCAGGGCAGACTTCCACGGTGCAGAGATCCGAGACTCGCGATGCCACGCCGCCGCGGACGGGCGCGATGAGAGGGCCCGAAATCCGTACGACGCTGCTCGTGATCCTCGCGCTGAACGCGATCGTGGTCGCGGCCAAGCTGATCGTGGGAATCCGTACCGGCTCGCTCTCCGTGCTCGGTGCCGCGCTCGAGTCGGGTTTCGACATGCTCAACAACGTCGTCGGAATCGTGCTGGTCGGGATCGCGGCGCGCGGCCCCGATGAGGATCATCCCTACGGTCACGAGAAGTTCGAGACGCTCGGTGCGCTGGCCATCGTGGGCTTCCTCTCGATCTCCTGCTTCGAGCTGCTGCGCGAGGGCGTGCGCTACATGGCGTCGGGGCGCGCACCGCGCACGCCGAGCCTGGCCGAGCTCCTGGTGATCGTGGCTACGATGGCCGTGAATTTCATCGTGGTGTGGTACGAGCGCAGGCGCGGGAAGCAGCTCGAGAGTCCCTTTCTCCTGGCCGATGCGGCGCACACGGGGAGCGACATCTACGTCACCGCCGCGGCGCTCTGCTCGCTGTTCCTGGCTCGCGCCGGCCTCGGCTTCATCGATCCCATCCTCGCCATAGCCGTGGCGCTGGTGATCGCCTGGAACGGCTACAAGATCGTGCGGGGAACCGTGCCGGTGCTCGTGGATGAGCGCGCGGTCGACGCTCGCGAGATCCGCCGGGTGCTCTCGGCGATCCCGGGCATCAGCGGAGTCCCCTCGGTCCGCTCCCGCGCGATGGCGTCGGGCGTCCTCTTCGCCGAACTGACTATCTGCGTCGACGCCTCCACCACCGTCGAGAAGGCCCACCAGATAGCCGACGCCGTCGAAGCCCGCCTAGCCGAGGAGCTCGGCGCATCGGAAGTGACCGTGCATGTGGAGCCGGGGTGAGGGGGGGAGGGGGAGCAGGAAACAGGAAACGGGGAACAGGAAACAGGAACCGCACACGCC
>CAZTTY010000100.1:0-13313 GCA_964616815.1 uncultured Gemmatimonadaceae bacterium
CACCCCCACCCCCACCCACGCCCCGCCTCGAGTTGCCACTGTCGACCGCCGGCGCCCCCGTGGCGCAGGCCGAGAGCAGAAGTGCGGAGAGAACGACCAGGAATCGGCGCATGGGAGGCGGGGGGGGGAGAAGAGAGCAGGAAGCAGAAAGCAGGAACTGCGCGGGGCTGGGAGCGGGGGAGAGGGAAGCAGGGAACGGGAAACAGGAAACAGGAACCGCACACGCTCCATGGTCATGCCCGCGGCAGCGGACCCTCACGTCATGCCCGCGGAAGCGGGCATCCATGTTACTCCGGTCGAACATGGGTCCCCGCTTTCGCGGGGACGACAGTGACTGGTGTGCACTTCCCCGCTTTCTACTTCCTGCTTTCTCCCCCCACCCCCCTCACCAATTGATCGTCCCCTGCTTGCTCGTATCCACTTCTTCCCCACTGCCGGTCCCGAACAGGAAGGCCTCCATGTTCTTCGTGAGGAAGGAGCGGGCCTGGGGATCCATGAGGTTCAGGCCGTAGTGGTTGATGAGCATGGTCTGCTGCTTCAACCAGAGTCCCCAGCACTCGGCGCAGATCTCGGCCTGTGCTCGCTGTCCGATGGGGCCGGGGAACGGAATCTTCTCGAGGCCCGCGCGCGTCTCGCCGCAGCGGGTGCAGGTTATCTCCATCTCGTACCTTCGGGCTGACGGGCGGGGCTCAGCCGCGGGCGTACTTCACCTTCGCGAGACCCACCATCTGAAGAAGTCGGATGTACATCCAACCGATGTCGAACTCGTACCACCTTGCCTTGAATTTAGCCGAATGAGGGTCGGCGTGGTGGTTGTTGTGCAGCTCCTCGCCCGCGAGCCAGATGGCGATGGGCGAGATGTTCCGGCTCTCGTCCTTGACGTTGAAGTTGCGGTAGCCCAGCGCATGCCCGACGCCATTCACTATCCCGGCGGCCCAGAAGGGTATCCAGAGCATCTGCACCCCCCACACCAGGGGGCCGATGTAGAAGCCGAAGAGATAGATGTCGATCCCCAGCATGATGATGATGCCGAGCCAGGGGAGACGGCCCAGCACGTGGCGCTCGAGCCAGTCGTTGGGGGTTCCCTTCCCGTACTTCTCGAGAATCCCGGGCTGCTTCACCGCTCTACGATAGTAGAAGGCGCCCTTGAGAATGATCTCGCGGAGCCCCTCGATGAGCGGGCTGTGCGGGTCGCCCTCGCGGTCGGCGAAGGCGTGATGCTTCCGATGGCAGGCCACCCACTCCTTCGTGACGATGGAAGTGGATAGCCAGAGCCAGATCCGCATGGGGATCTCGGCGGCCTTGCTGAAGGTCACGCCGCGGTGCGTCTGATTCCTGTGCAGGAAGAGCGTCACGCAAACGTTGGTGATGTGGCCGGCGACGATGACGAAGACGACCGCCTGCCACCAATGCGAGGACAAGTAGGCGAACCCTGGCATTGTGTGCTCGTGCTCCTCTGACTCGAGTGACCTGCTCTCCCCCGTCCGCACGGTCCGCGCGGCAGCGGTGGGGACTAGCGAACCACCCGCCCCCGGTCTTGCCGATCCAGGAGCGGGTGCCGTCTGCCGTCCAACAAAATGTAAGCCGCTTTCTCCGGCCTGCCAACACTACTTCACATTATCGGGGTCCCTCACCGATCGGACTCGCGAGTCCGCCTGTCGTAACCGGAGGAACGGGCTCGGCGGCAGGCGCGTCGCCCCAGACATCGTTCTCCGCGTCCCAGTCGGGGACGGTTGGCACGGGCCAGAGCCGGGCGCCCACTACCCGCGCGCGCACCGGGATGGCTGCCGTGTACCGGTCGCCCTGCGTCCAGATCTGCACGGGAAGCCGCGCATCCTGCGTGCTCCCGTCGGCGAGCTCGAAGCGCAGCTCCACCGGGAAGGGGATGGATGTGTTCTTCACGAGCGTCACGAGCGCCGTGGTGCCGCCGCTGGACTGGGTGGTGGCCACGGAGTCGATCGCCAGGTCCAGCACGTCGGTGGTGTAGAAGAAGCCGCGCCAGAACCAGGAGAGGTCGTCGCCCGTGAAGTTCTCGATGGTGCGGAAGAAGTCCGCGGGCGTGGGGTGCTTGAACCACCATCTGCGCGCGTACTCCTGGAACGCGCGGTCGAAAGTCTCGGGGCCCACCACGTGGTTGCGGAGCGCGAGGAGCACCGCTGCCGGCTTGCGATAGCCGATCGCGCCGAGTGCGCCCGCGTTGACGCGGTCGGGCATGGTCATGAGTGGAGACTGCGTGCCGTTGTCGACCACCATGCGCCAGTTGGCCATGTACGACGGCCAGAGACTTCTCCCCGGATCGCGCCGTTCCCTCGAGAAAGTGTTGATGTAGGTGTTCAGACCTTCATCCATCCACGCGTAGCGCCGCTCGTTGGAGCCCACCACCATCGGGAACCACTCGTGGCCGTGCTCGTGGTCGATCGTGCCGAAGGCGCCGTCGGGCTGGTCGGCGTAGTGGACGAAGACGATCATCGGGTACTCCATCCCGCCCACGGGGCCCGCGATGGAAGTGGCCTGCGGGTACGGGTACTTCCGCACGAGCTGCGAGTAGAGGCGAACCGTCCACTGCGTGTTCTCGGCGCCGCTCTCCCAGCCGGCGCCCGACTTCGGCCACTGGTAGAGCGCCTGGGTGATGATGCCTTCGTAGCTCGTGGCATCCCAGCGGAAGTCCGGCGCGCCGGCCCAGGCCACGTCGCGCACATTCTTCGCGCTGAAGCGCCAGGTCTTCGTTCCGCTCGTCGGCTTCGCCACCGCTTCGGACTTCGTGATGATCGCAACGACCGAGTCCGACTTCGCCGCGCGCGCGAGGCGCTGGCGCTGAGTGGCGGTGAGTACCTGCGTCGGGTTCTGGAGAGTGCCGCTTCCCGCGATCACGTAGCCGGCGGGCGCGGTCACGGAGAAGTCGATGTCGCCGTACTCGAGGTAGAACTCGCCCTGGCCGATGTACGGGTCGGTGTTCCAGCCGCGCACGTCATCGTAGACGTACATGCGCGGGTACCACTGGGCCATCTCGTAGAGCGTTCCGTCGCGCCCCATGCGATCGGAGCCGTGCTCGGGGACGTTGAAGCTGAAGCTCATCGCGATGGTGGTCTTCCCGCCGCGCGGCGCGAGCGGTTGGGGAAGGTCGACGCGCATCTCTGTATCGTTCACGTGCGAGCGCGCCGGCTTCCCGTTGACCGTGAGGTTCTCGACGTGATAGCCGCCGCGGAAGCCGCGCACGCCCCAGCGCGAGTCTTCGGGGAAGAGCGCCGAGCCCGTGCTGTTCGGCTTGTAGAGATTCTGATCGAGCTGCAGCCAGACGAAGCGGAGCGTGTCGGGCGAGTTGTTGGTGTAGGTGATGGTGACGCGGCCGCTCACGCTCTGCGCCGCGGTGTCGAGCGTCGCATCGATGGAGTAGTCGGCGCGCTGCTGCCAGTAGTCGGGGCCGGGGGAGCCATCGGCGGCGCGGTACTGGTTGGGACCGGGCGAGTCCATGCGATCGAGCCGCGCGAACTCGGGGAGGTTGCCCGCCACGCTCGACGGTGGGGTGATCTCCTTGGTGGCCGGCGTCATCATGATCACGGCGGGGAGCGAGTCCACGCGCACCGGCGCGCCGGCGTGGTCGCGAGCGGGGGCCGGGGCCGGGGCCGGCTGCACCTTCGTGGACTGCGCGCACGCGGCGAGGGAGAAGGCGAGAATCGAAATAGAGAGCGGATGCTTCAAGGCCTCGTCTCCGTGAGTGTTCGCGTGTAGCGGGAAGATAGGGCATACGTGGGGCGGATCTCGCCCCGGCGTCGAAAGGTGCATCGAGGCGCGGGTGAAACGAAGGGTAGGGGAAGCAACGCTGCCGTCATCCTGGCGAAGATGTCAGTCGTCGTCCTTGCGAAGATTTCAGCGGTCATCCCCGCGAAAGCGGGGATCCATGTGTCGACCAACCGAACACGGCTCCCAGCTTTCGTGGGGATGACCGACTCGAAGCGCGGGAATGACAGTTGATTGTCGCTATCGCAGGAGCCGTCCCGTGCGCGTCACCGGTTACTCTCGTCTTGCGCGCACACACGGTGGAACATATGGTAGTCACCGTCGTGCCCGTTTCTCGATCTTCGGAAGAGTGATCGCGTACAGGGAGGCACGTATGAGACGCTCGCGTGAGGCTGGTCCGCTATCGCAGGCTGCGGTGAGCTCGCTCCCCTCCCCCCGGCCCTGGCGGCGAATTGCGTCGATCATGCTGCTGTCGATCGCAGCACTCACCTGCAACGGTTCGACCGAGCCTGGTCACGGTGGCCGCGTGATCTGGCAGGTATCCGGCACCAGCTGGAGCATTACGCCTTCTCACGACTCGAGCCGGGTGTTTTTCGGCACGATGGACCACCGCCTCGTCGCCCTGGACAGGGAGACTGGCGAGCAACTCTGGGAAGCCAGTACTGGAGTCGGCCCCGGCGGTACGACTGCAGGCCACAATACGATTGTCAGAGGCGACCTCATTGTGCTCGGAGACGTGAACATCTACGCCTTTGACCGCACCACCGGTGAACCACGATGGACCTTCCAAGCCGGTGATCTCGATGCGACGGGAGGGAAGCGCCTCGACGCGGATTCGAACAACATATATGCTACATCATTCACCGGCCGAGTCTACGCGATCGATGCCCGATCCGGGACTATCCGCTGGGTGACACAACTACCGGGTGGCACGGAACGCACGAGTGCTGGCGATCCCACTGTGTACGACGGAGTTGTTTATGTCGGCACCTGGCACGAAACTCATCCATTGACGGGTGGCGTGGCGGCTCTCGACGCATCTACTGGACAGATCCTCTGGATCCACAACTTCGACGCGCGCAACCCAGAACTGGATTCGTATTGCACCAGCCATCCCGTCGTAACCGAATCGCTCGTCATTGCGAGCGCTGCGGACGGTCGGATCTACGGATTGGATCGTACTACCGGCGAAGCTCGTTGGATAGCGCCCGCAGTCGACGGATACACCTACAACGATCTGCGTTGGCTCGCGCTATCCGGAACGACTGTCATCGCGACCTCCATGAGCGGCTCTGCGATGGGGTTCGATGCTGAGACTGGGAATCCTTTATGGACCACGCACGTCCATGGTGCGTCGCTGCTCGGCGATATTTCCGCAGATAACGGTCTCGTGGTCATCTCTCTGGGAGAAGTGGTCGCACTCGACGCGGAATCCGGGACCATCCTGTGGCGTACTGGAGAAGGCAAACAGGGCGGAGGCTACTGGAGCCAACCAGCTATCGATGGTCCGCGTGTGTACGCGAGCCGGAAAGATGGCTTCGTGGCGCTCCGGGCGCGTTGACCTCCTTTGCCGGGCAGATTCGGTGTTGATCACTTCCTCGCGCTCGACCTCATCGCGAGTCTCGTCCCCGCGTGGATGCCGGGACATCTCGTCCTCGCGTCTCTCACGGGTGCCGCCATGATAGCCGCCGGCGTGAGTCTCCTATCCAAGTGGATGGCTGGGCCGGCAGCGTTCGGGTTGGGGGCGATGTTCCTGATCTTCGTGCTGACGTTGCACATTCCGCGGGCCCTCGCCGATTCGCGAAACCCGTCCGAGTGGTCGAGCGCGCTCATCGCGCTCGCCATGTACGGCGCATCGTGGATCTCGGCTTCCGTCGCCGGTGTTGCGACGCCGCGTCCGGTCGATGCGGTCGCCGGCGAGCTCGCGAGCTGACATCGCGAGGAATGCTGCGTGATCGGGAGGATTCCGGGCAGGAAATCCTTGCGGCCGAAGGTGTAGAGGGAAATGCATGAAGTCGGGCGTCGACCCGCTTCATCTTGCTTCTCACAACCCCGGCCAGTAGCGTGTGCATGTGACCAACAAGCCACCCACTCGACCTGGCGACGGTGCCCAACCCATACCGGGGCTCGCCACGGCCGAGGGGACCGCCAGATTCGAGACGCGCTTCGCCGGGCGTTGCGCCGACGACTTCTACCGCGCGCTCGGAAGGGATGGGTTGCGCGTGTCGTCAGTGGGACTCGGCAGCTACCTCGGCGAGTGCGATGATGCGGATGACGGAGGCTACACCAGCACGGCCCGGGCGGCACTGGAGCTCGGCGTCAACCTGCTGGACACCGCGATCAATTACAGGTGCCAGCGCTCCGAGCGAGCGCTGGGTCGCGCGCTGGCTCAGTCGATCGATGACGGCATCGTGCGGCGCGATGAAGTCGTGGTGTGCACGAAAGGCGGCTACATCCCGCTCGACGGGAACGCGCCCGCCACGCGCGAGGATTACCAGGCGTACGTGGCGCGCGAGTACTTTGAGCGTGGAATCATGGAGCCCGACGATGTGGTGGGCGGCGGCCATTGCCTCGCGCCCGGCTTCCTCGCTTCGCAGATCGAGCGCAGCCGCGCGAACCTGGGACTCGAAACGCTGGACGTCTACTACATTCACAACCCCGAGCAGCAGCTCGACGCCGTACCGCACGATGAGCTGCTCTCACGTCTGGCGCGGGCGTTCGAGCTCCTCGAGGTACGCTGCGAGCGCGGCGAGATCGGGGTGTACGGCTGCGCCACCTGGAACGGGCTTCGCTCGGCGCCGGATGCGCGCGACCATGTCGAGCTCGCGGAGCTGGTGGAGATCGCGCACGAGGTGGCTGGCGACGCGCATCACTTCAGGGTCGTGCAGCTTCCGGTGAATCTCGCGTTCACCGAGGCCGTGCGCGCGCCGACGCAGACGGTGGAAGGTCGTTCCATGACCGTGCTGGAAGCGGCCGCCGCGCTCGGCGTGAGCGTGGTCGCGAGCGCGACGCTGCTCCAGGGGAAGCTCGCCGCGAATCTGCCGGCGGAGCTGCACGACGCCATTCCGGGTCACGCCACCGACGCGCAGCGCGCGATAGCCTTCGTGCGCTCGCTGCCGGTCATCTCGGCGGGTCTGGTGGGAATGAAGCGGCGGGAGCATCTGGTCGAGAATCTCGACAGTGGCTCGCATTGACGGCGCCACGATCGTACTGGTGCTAGCCTGCTGACGAACGGTCCCCCTGCGGCGCGCGCGCGTCCTCGGGCCGCGCCTCCGGAACCAGCTCGCGCGCAAGGCGGTTCAGCATCTTCACTATCCGCTCGTGCTTCTCCGGCCCCCACTCCGCGAACAACTCCGCGAGCTGCTCGCGCCGCGCAGCCACGAGTCGCTCGAGCGTCTCACTCCCCGATGGTGTGAGCGCCAGCGACGGCACCGGGGTGTGACGTCCATCGAGCGCGCTCCCTCCTCGCACGCCATCCGACTTCACGAGCCCGCGCTCCTCGAGTTCCGCGAGTCCGGCGCGTAACCGTTCTTCGCTCACGTCGTACTGTTTCGCGAGCTCCGCAGCGTCGGCGTGTGGATCCCTGCTCACCCGCACCAGCATCCACGCCGCGGCCGCGGAGAGATCGAGTCCCGCACGTTCCACTATCCGCTCGATGTACTGCCGTCGCACGTCGCGGTCGGCGAGGATGCTGACCCCGCGCAGGAGTCTGGGCAGGGAGTCGTCGCTGGTGGGCATCGGGAAGGTCTCGCCCATGTCGCCGCCCACGTTGGCGCTCGCCGCGGCGACGGTCTCGCGGAGCGGCTGCTCCGGAAGGAGCCAGGCGAGCACGAAGCCGAGGAGCGAGATCGCCGCCGCGACGATGAACATCGTAGAGAGCGATTCGGTGAAGCCCTGCACGTAGAGCGCGCGCGTGGCCGCCGGTACGGCGGCGAGCCGTTCCGGATCGAGCGCGCGCGTCGCCTCCGTCACGGCCGCGGCGCCGCCGGGGAGGAGCCGCTCGAGGTTGGCGCTCAACCGCGAGGCGAAGATCGCGCCGAGCACCGCGGTGCCGAGTGAACCGCCCACGAGCCGGAAGAGCGTGGCGCCCGACGTCGCGACGCCGAGGTCGCCATAGTCCACCGCGTTCTGCACGGCGATCACGAGCACCTGCATCACCATGCCTAGGCCGAGGCCCAGCACCAGCATCGCGAACGACGCGCCGAGCAGACTGGTCTCGGACGTCATGCGCGAGAAGAGGACCAGCCCGCCGGTCGCCGCCAGCGTGCCGATGATCGGAAAGATCTTGTAGCGCCCCCACCGGCTGATGAGCAGGCCCGAGAGGATGGACGTCACCAGCATCCCGCCCATCATCGGCGTCATCTGCAGCCCCGATGCGGTGGGGCTCGAGCCCATGGAAAGCTGCAGGAAGACGGGCAGATACGTCACCGACCCGAAGAGCGCGAAGCCGATGATGAGCCCGATGGACGACGTCACCGCGAACGACCGGTTCCTGAACAGCCGCAGCGGAAGCACCGGCTCCGCCGCGCGGTGTTCCGCGAAGAGGAATCCCGCGAAGGCGGCGATGGCGACGATCACCACCGCGATCATCGTGGGCGACGTCCACGCGAACTTCGACCCTCCCAGATCCGCCACGAGCACGATGGCGCTGAGCAGCACGGCAAGGAGGGCGGAGCCGAGGTAGTCGATGGAGCGGCGAACGCGCTCGCTGACGGCCGGTATGGTGGCGGCGAGTACTACCATCGCCGCGATGCCGAGCGGGAGGTTGATGTAGAAGATCCAGCGCCAGCTCAGATGCGTCGTGAAGTAGCCGCCGATCAGCGGGCCGGCGATACTGGCGACTCCGAACACCGCGCCGAAGAGTCCCTGGTAGCGGCCGCGCTCGCGCGGCGAGACGATATCGCCCACGATGGCCTGCGTGGTCACGGTGAGACCGCCGCCGCCCAGCCCCTGGAGCGCCCGGAAGGCGATGAGCTGCCACATGCTCCGGCTCATCCCGCAGAGCGCGGAGCCCAGGAGGAAAATCACGATCGCGCTCTGCAGGATCCCCTTGCGTCCGTAGAGATCGCCGAGTTTGCCGTAGAGCGGCGTGACCACGGTCTGCGCGAGGAGGTACGCCGTCACGACCCAGGAAAGCTGCGCGACTCCGCCGAGCTCGCCCACGATGGTGGGAAGCGCGGTCGCGACGATCGTGGAGTCGAGCGCGGCCAGGAGGAGAACGAGTAGCAGGCCGCTGAACGCGATGAGAATGCGCCGGTGGTCGAGGGGCGCGGGTGGATCGGTAGCTCCGGTTGCTGCCGTGGTCATGCCGGTCGGTGTGAGGGTCAGGCGTTCAGCATTCGCAAGAGTCGTCCCCGCGCCGTTTCGTCATCCCAGCGAACGCGCTCACCCGACTCTAACGACTCACCACCTCGGCAGGCAGTACCACCACATCTTCGCTCGTATTTCCGTAGCGATCCACCTCGTTGAGCACCACCATATCCGGCACCGGCTCACCGGCGCGGCTCAGAGTGAGCACGCGCTGCTCGCTCGGCAATATGGAAGTGCTCCACCGCCCGCCCACCCTCGCGCGCACGGCCCAGAGCCACACGCGGTGCGCGGTAGCGGGCGCGAAGCGCAGTCGCGTGTTGCCGGTCACGGAATCCACGGCCGTCCACGCGCGCGGCTTCGGGGGCGTGTGGTCACCGAGCCAGGGCGAAGCGGGAACCAGCGCCGGCGTGGAATACGGTCCGCCCTCGAGCGAGTCCACGAGCCCGCCACGATCCTCCAGCAGCGCCTTCATGCTGAAGTGCACGTTGCCGGTGGCCCCGGCCTGCGCGCGAGTGAGACGAATCTGCTCGAGCAACTCGCTCGCCGGCCAACTGTTGGGCCCACCGCTCGCTCCCTCGTCGCTCACCCGGCTGGTGAAGTTGCCGGGCCATATGTGCCGCCCGTGCACATTCTGCGACACCCACCACTTCAACAGCACCGGGTAGCTCTGTCCGGGCGCCGACACCTTCCAGTAGAGTTGCGGCGTGAAGTAGTCGAGCCAGCCTTCGCGGAGCCACTTGCGCGAGTCGGCGTAGAGCTGCCCGTACGCGTCGAGGCCCTTCACCCCGGGCGGGTTCCCCGGGCGCCAGATGCCGAACGGGCTGATCCCCACCTTCACCCACGGCTTCGCCGCCTTCACGCGCGCGTAGAGTTGCTCGATGAAAGTGTCGATGTTGTGGCGGCGCCAGTCGTCGCGCGAGAGCCTGCCGCCGTTGCCGCGGTAGAGCCGCCAGCTCGGACCATCGGGAAAGTCGATGATTCGGCCGCGCGAGTCGCGTTCCTTGTATGGATAGAAGTAGTCGTCGAGGTGGATGCCATCTATGTCGTAGTGCCAGACGATGTCCATCACCACATCGAGCGAACGCTGCCGCGCCGACCTGCTCCCCGGATCGAGCCAGAGATACTGCCCGTAGCGGCGCACCATGTGCGCGTCGGCGCGGCTCACGTGGTTCGACGAGATGGCCGAGCTGTCGGCGGGATGGTGCGCGCGAAAGGGGTTGAACCAGGCGTGCAGCTCGAGCCCGCGCCTGTGCGCCTCGCGCACGGCGAAGGCGAGCGGATCGTACGCGGGCTCCGGCGCGGCGCCCATCTGCCCCGTGAGAAAGGCGGACCACGGCTCGCGGCTGGAGCGATACAGCGCATCGGCGGCGGGCCGCACCTGCAGTACCACGGCGTTGAGCTTCAGCTCCACGGCACGGTCGAGTATCGCGATCAGCTCCGCCTGCTGCCGCCAGGTGCTCAGGCCCGGGCGCGAGGGCCAATCGATATTGTCGACAGTGGCGACCCATGCAGCGCGAAACTCGCGGTCGAGCGGCGGGGCATCATCCGCGGCGCGCGCGCTGGCGGATCCAGCCGCGGTTCCGGATGCCGACGACACCCGGGTCTGCGCCGCGGCGCCGCTCGCGGCGAGCGCGAACAGCAGCGCGGTCGCCGCGCGGCGAAGGCACGCGCGGTGATTACGGCGTCTCATCACGCGCGCGGCTAGCGATTCCCGCCGCTCCCGCCCGCCGCTCCTCGATCGGGGTGCAGCGTACGCTCGAAGAACGCCCAGGTGCGGTTCCACGAGTCGATCTGCGCAGGCGAATCCTCCCGCTCGAGCGTCACCGGGTTCACGCGCCGGCTGAACGAGTGCCCGGCGCCGTGCGGGCCCGGCGCGGGGTCCACGTAGATCTTCGTCTCCGCCAGCTCGGGTTTGAGCGCGCGCAGCGTGTACACCATCTGCTGATCTTCCACGAAGTCCACGTCGGTGTCGTTCGTGGCCACGTGCACCAGAATCGGCACGCTCAGATTGGCCGCATGGAATACGGGCGAACGCTTGATGTACTCCTCGCGGTTCTCGAACGGGAGTCCCTGGATCCCCTCCTGCGAGGCGTAGCTGCGCTGGTAGCCGGGCCCCTTGTACGAGAGGCGGAACACGAGATTGGTGACGGGCACGATCGCGGCGCCGCCCTTGAACGGCTGGTCATCGCCGCGGAAGAGCGTGTGCGCGGTGATGAAGCCCCCATGGCTCCAGCCCATGATCCCGAGGCGCGCGGTATCCACGTACGGAAGCGTGGCGAGATAGTCGACGGCGGAGATCACGTCGTCGACTTCCTTGCCGCCGTAGTCGATCGCCTTGTAGAACGCCTCGCCGTAGCCCGTGCTGCCGCGGTAGTCGGGCGTGATGATGACGTAGCCGCGCTCGACCGCCTCCCGTATGAACGGGAAGTAGTCCTCCTTCATGTCGCTGTGCACCCCGCCGTGCACCCAGACCATGGCGGCGTGCCCCCCGGGCCCGCGCTTCTCGAGCGGGGCGAACAGGTAGGCTGGGATCTCCATCCCGTCGACGCGACTCCTGTAGGTGACCTTCCGAAACTCCATCACGCCCTCGCTGCGCGCCGCGAAGATGCTGTCGGTGGCACGCTTCACCGCCATGTCGCGCTCGCAGCGGCAGGTGGGGATATCAGCCGGATCCTTGCTCACATAGAGCTGCCGCGCGCGCGCGGTGTCCATGACCACGCTCCGGCGCGGACGGCGCGGCTGCGCCGCGGTTTCCTGCGAGCGGGTGGACGGCCGCACCTCCGTCTGCTGCGACGTGGCGGACTGGCTCGTGGCGCACGCCGCGAGCGGGAAAGCGAGAGTGGCGGCGATCAGCGCGAGAGGGCGACGTACGGAGCGGCGGCGCATGGCGCCGCCGCGCGGGTGTGCGTTGAGATCGTTGGGCATGAAGATCACGAAAGACATCTACGGGCGGCGCACGATCGGCGGCAGTGCACGACGTCGTGCATCCGGGAACGGACAGCTACAATCCTATGTCCGATGCATCGCATCGCAAGTAGCTGCGCCGTGGCTTCGCGTTCCGGGCACCGGGCGGGCCGACCGGGCGACCATGCGCCCATGGCCCCATGCGGGGAGGTTTCCTCGCGGGGCGCCGGCTGCTATGCTCTCCGGAGTGCAGGACCACCGCTTTTCCAACCCATGGCCCGGCGCACAGCCGCCGCACGGCTGGCGCGACATCCTTCGGTGGAGCCGCGAACGCGGCTGGCGTCCACCCGCCGCGCGCATGCCGGCCGCTCACTTCGAGCGCGCGGCCCCCGCTTTCCGTTCGCCGCGCGCGCCGCGCGACACGCTGAACGTCACGTGGATCGGGCATTCGACCGTGCTCGTGCAGATGGGCGGCCTGAACATCCTCACCGATCCGATGTGGAGCGAGCGCGCATCGCCCTTCCGTGCGCTGGGACCGCGCCGCGTGGTGCCACCGGGTGTCGCGCTGGAGTCGCTGCCGCCGATAGACGTGGTGCTCCTCTCGCACGACCACTACGACCACCTCGACGCGCCCACGGTACGCCGGCTCGCGAAGCTGCAGCCCGGCGCACGCTGGATGGTGCCGCTCGGACTGGCGCGGCTGCTGCGGCGTCTGGGAGTGAGCGATGCGACGGAGCTCGACTGGTGGAGTGAAACCGACAGCGGCGACGCGCACGTGGCGTGCGTGCCCGCGCGGCACTTCAGTGCGCGCGGTCTCACCGACCGGATGCGGAGCCTCTGGTGCGGCTGGACGCTCCGTGTCGCGGGGCACGCCCTGTATTTCGCCGGCGACACCGCCTACCACCCGGAATTCGCGAGGATCGGCCAGCGTCACGGACCGTTCGACATCGTACTGATTCCGATCGGCGCCTACGACCCGCGCTGGTTCATGGAGCGGGTACACGTGGACCCCGAAGAGGCGCTCCGCGCGTACATGGAAGTGAGCGGAGATTCGCTGCGGGCGCGCGGCCCCCACCGGCCGCACGTGGCGCTCGGCATCCACTGGGGTACGTTCAGACTCACCGACGAACCCATGGACGAGCCCCCCAGACGGATGCGTGCCGCCTGGACGGCCGCGGAGCTCCCCGCCGACGAGCTGTGGATCCTGCGTCACGGCGAGACGCGCGAACTGGATCTCAGCGCGGCGGACCTTGGGGGGAAGGGGGAGGGGGAGGGGGCAGGAAACGGGTAAAGGTAAAAAAGAGGAAGCAGGAACTACCGAGGAGACAGGAAACAGGGAACAGGAAACAGGAACTGCACAC
>CAZTTY010000101.1:0-12828 GCA_964616815.1 uncultured Gemmatimonadaceae bacterium
TTCCGTCAGAACCTGCTCGGCAAGCGCGTGGACTACTCCGGCCGTTCGGTCATCGTGGTGGGCCCGGAGCTCAAGCTGCACCAGTGCGGTCTGCCGAAGAAGATGGCGCTCGAGCTCTTCAAGCCGTTCATCATCCACAAGCTGGTGGACAAGGGGATCGCCGAGACGGTGAAGCGCGCCAAGAAGATCGTGGAGCGCGAAAGCCCCGAGGTATACGAGATCCTCGAAGACATAATCCGCGACCACCCGGTGCTGCTGAACCGCGCGCCGACGCTCCACCGCCTGGGGATCCAGGCGTTCGAGCCGGTGCTCGTGGAGGGGAAGGCCATCCGGATTCACCCGCTCGTCTGCGCGGCGTTCAACGCCGACTTCGACGGCGACCAGATGGCCGTGCACGTGCCGCTCTCGTTCGAGGCGCAGCTCGAGTGCCGCCTGCTCATGCTCTCGAGCAACAACGTCCTGAAGCCGAGCGACGGCCGCCCGGTGGCGGAGCCGAGCCAGGACATCGTGCTCGGCTGCTACTTCCTCACGAAGCAGCCGCACGACTTCGGGAAGGAGCTCGACAAGGCGCCGCGCTTCGCGACGCGCGCCGAGGTGGAGATGGCGCTCGCGCTGGGGCGGGTGAGCTTCCACACGCCGGTGCACTTCCTGGTGGACGACATCCACGGCAAGCGCTGGGAGGCGACCACCACGGGACGCGTGCTGTTCAACAGCATCGTGCCGCCGTCGCTGGGCTACCAGAACCGCGAGATGAAGAAGCGGGCGCTCTCGGAGCTGGTGTTCGATGCGTACCGCACGGACGGCCTCGCGGCCACCGTGCAGTTCCTCGACCGGCTCAAGGAGTTCGGATTTCGCTACGCCACCATGGGCGGCGTGTCCATCGGCATCGAGGATCTCGAGATCCCATCCGACAAGGTCACACTGCTGGGTGACGCGGATGCACGCGTCGAGCGCTTCCAGCGCGCCTACCAGACGGGCAACATCACGAACGGTGAGCGCTACAACAAGGTGATCGACACCTGGACGCACGCCAACAACGACGTGGCCGACGCCATGGTCAAGGCGCTGCGCGAGTCGAAGGGCGGGCTGAACCCGGTGTTCATGATGTTCGACTCCGGCTCTCGTGGATCGCGCGATCAGATCCGGCAGCTCGCCGGGATGCGCGGCCTCATGGCGAAGCCGCAGAAGAAGCTCACCGGCGGCATCGGCGAGATCATCGAGAGCCCGATCAAGTCGAACTTCCGTGAAGGGCTGTCGGTGCTCGAGTACTTCATCTCGACGCACGGCGCGCGGAAGGGTCTGGCCGACACGGCGCTCAAGACGGCCGACGCCGGCTACCTCACGCGTCGTCTGGTGGACGTGGCGCAGGACGTGACCATCACGGAAGAGGATTGCGGTACGATCCTTGGCCTCGAGGTCGGGGCGCTGAAGGAAGGGGAGGACGTGATCGAGCCGCTCGGCGAGCGCATCGTCGGCACCGTGGCGGCGGAAGATGTGGAAGATCCGCACGAGATCGACGAATCCGGTCGCCGCCTCCTGCTGGTGGAGGCCGGTGAGCTGATCGACGAGGAGACATCGCGTGCGATCGAGGACGCGGGAATCGAGACCGTGCGGATTCGCTCGGTGCTCACCTGCGAGGCGAAGCGCGGACTCTGCCGGATGTGCTACGGCCGCAACCTGGCCACCATGCAGATGGTGGATCTGGGCGAGGCGGTGGGCATACTCGCGGCTCAGTCGATCGGCGAGCCGGGTACGCAGCTCACGCTCCGTACCTTCCACATCGGCGGCACGGCTGCCCGCATCGCGGAGCAGACGGCGCGCAAGTCGAAGGTGGCCGGCGTGATCGAGTTCGGCGAGCGGCTGATCTACGTGACCAACGCCGAGGGACAGAAGATCGTCACCTCGTACGAGGGAGAGATCATCATCCGCGCGTCGAAGGATGAGAACGCGGCGGTGCTCTCGCGCTTCCAGGTGCCGCTGGGTGCCTTCCTGATGGTGGAGAACGGGAGCGAGGTGAAGCGCGACGCCGTGGTGTTCACGTGGGACCCGTACACCACGCCGATCATAGCGGACGTGGAAGGCACGGTGCGCTTCGTGGACATCATCGAGGACGAGTCGGTATCCGAGGAGCTCGACGAGCTCACCGGACTTCGCCAGCGCGTGATCATCGAGGACAGGGAGAAGCACCTGCACCCGCACATCGAGATCGTGCAGGAGAAGGGCGGGAAGGAGAAGCGGGTTCGCGACTTCGTGATTCCGGTGGGCGCGCAGCTCATCATCGAGGACGGCGAGCAGGTTGGCGCCGGTACCATCCTCGCCAAGATCAGCCGCGAGGCGTACAAGACGAGGGACATCACGGGCGGTCTGCCGCGCGTGGCGGAGCTCTTCGAGGCGCGTCGTCCGAAGGACCCGGCCACGATCTCCGAGATCGACGGCGTGGTGCGCTTCGGCGACATCAAGCGCGGCAAGCGGGAGATCTTCGTGCAGCCGCTCCGGATCCTGGACGACGGCGGCACGGCGGTGGACGACACGCAGCCGGCACAGCTCTACGAGGTGCCGGCGGGCAAGCACCTTCGCGTGCACGAGGGCGACCGGGTGAGGGCGGGCGACCGTCTCTCCGAAGGTCCCGTGAACCCGCACGACATTCTGAGAATCAAGGGCCCGAGGGCGGTGCAGGAATACCTGCTGAACGAGGTTCAGGAGGTGTACCGTCTGCAGGGAGTGAAGATCAACGACAAGCACATCGGCGTGATCGTGCGCCAGATGCTGCAGAAGGTGAGGATCCTGGAGCCCGGCGACACGGAGTTGCTCGAGGGCGAGCACGTGGACAAGGGCACCTTCCGCGAGACCAACGACCGGGCGATGAAGAAGGGCCAGCCGGCCACTTCGGAGCCGCTCCTTCTCGGTATCACGAAGGCGAGCCTCACGACGCAGTCGTTCGTCTCCGCGGCCTCGTTCCAGGAGACCACGCGAGTCCTGACCGATGCGGCGATCCGCGGTGCCAGGGACGACCTGCTCGGTCTGAAGGAGAACATCATCATCGGCCACCTGATCCCGGCAGGCACGGGCCAGTATCGCTACAGCCAGGTGGAGATCGAAGGGATGGAGGTACCGGCTCCCGCCGAGGAGCCGATCCTCCCGCCCGCCGACGCCCCCTTCGCCCAGCTCCTCGGCAGCGCCGGAGTGGGTGGGAGCGGCGCCGGGTTCCCGGGTTCGGAGGAAATCTAGGGGAAAGGAAACTGGGAACAGGAAACAGGAAACAGGAACTGCCCCGCCGTGGGAAGCTCTCTTCGCGCGAGCTGGTCGCTGTTTCCTGTTTCCTGTTTCCTGTTTCCTGTCTCCTGTCTCCTCTCATTCATCTTGACCCTCCCTCCCGTCACAACTAAGTTCATTTTTCTATGCCCACGATAAATCAGCTCGTCCGGCGCAGTCGCCAGGACGTAGAGAAGAAAGAGAAAGCGCCGGCGCTGAAGGGGAATCCGCAGAAGCGCGGAGTATGTACGCGCGTGTACACCACCACACCCAAGAAGCCGAATTCCGCGCTTCGAAAGGTGGCGCGTGTGCGGCTCACGAACGGCTTCGAGGTCTCTGCATACATCCCCGGCGAGGGGCATAATCTGCAGGAGCACTCGATCGTGCTCATCCGCGGCGGCCGTGTGAAGGACCTCCCCGGCGTTCGCTATCACATCGTCCGCGGGACACTCGATGCTTCGGGCGTCAACGGGCGGAACCAGAGCCGTTCCAAGTACGGCGCCAAGAAGCCCAAGGCCGGCGCCGGAGGTAAGAAGTGAGCCGCCGTCAGAAGTCCATCAAGCGTCCCGTCCTCGCCGACGCCCGCTACGACAGCCAGACCGTCTCCAAGTTCATCAATACCCTGATGATCCAGGGGAAGAAGTCGATCGCCGAGCGGATCTTCTACGGGGCGATGGACATCGTGGAGTCGCGCACCGGGCAGCCGGGCGTCAACATCTTCAAGCAGGCGCTCCAGAACATCAAGCCGGTCGTGGAGGTCAAGAGCCGCCGCGTGGGTGGCGCCACCTACCAGGTGCCGGTCGAGGTTCGCCCCGAGCGCCGCACGGCGCTGGCCATGCGCTGGCTCATGAGCTATTCGCGCCAGCGGAGCGAGAAATCCATGGCCGAGAAGCTGGCGGCCGAGATCATCGCCGCCTCGAAGGGCGAGGGCAACTCCATCAAGAAGAAGGACGATACGCATCGCATGGCCGAGGCGAACAAGGCCTTCGCGCACTATCGCTGGTAGAAATCCCCAATCGCACGATGGGTCCCCGCCGGGTGCACGCACCCGGCGGGGATTTCTTCTCCTGGAGGCCCACTGGCGTTGGAACGGGTTGCGCCGCTTTCCAGTTGGGCCCATCATGGAGAAAGTCGTGCTACGGCCGAGCCCACCACGCACGCTACTTGCTCCACCACCGGTGGCAGTCAACGAACCTGCCCGCCCCGTGCGTATGGGAGGTTCCCGGCCGCGGGAACCGCGAGGCGATGTTGCGGTAGTGCTCGCTATGTTGCGGGGGTGCCACGGCCGGACACCGACGTATGAACCTGAAGGTGGTGCTCCGCGCCGCTAGTGCCCGCTCAGCGCTCGACCAGGGTGATCGTCCCGCCGATCTGGCGGAGTGGAGGTGTGGCATGGACGATGCTCGCACGGTAGGGCGTACCGTACCCTCGTTTCGGAGCGGGAGTTACCTCCAGTCACGCGGCGCTGAAGGAGGCGCATCAGTGGATGTGGCAGTCCAGTCCGAGCCACCGTTTCCATTCGACGGGGATCGAATGCTACCGGTCGTGAATCCCAAAGTGATCTTCAAGGCGCTGTCCGACGGCGCCGTGCTCTTCTCCACCGAAGATGAGGTGTATTTCGGGCTGAACGAGGTGGGGGCACTCGTGTGGCAGTTGCTGCCGCCGAAGCTCTCCACCATGGACGAACTGTGCAGGGCGGTGGCGGAGCGCTATCCGGACGTGGAGCCCGGCGTCATCCGTCAGGATGTGACGGAGCTCATAGCCGAGCTCTCCTCCAATCGCCTAGTCTTCCCGCGAAATGCGGAACCGACAGATGACAGCAGTCTCGAGAACCCATCTCAGGAAACTGACCAGGCTGAGTCTGCGCGAGTGGGCTGACCTCCTCGAGGCGCAGCTCGCGCTTCTGGTCGCACAGTTCCGGGTATGGACCCGCCCCACGGGGCGGCTCGTTTCGCATTCGCCCGACTCGGCAACGGCCGCCGCTCTGGCCACCGAAGCTCCCGCCGGCAGCGTCGCCGCTCCTTCCGCTCCCCCTTCCCTCGCCGCGCCGCCGGTACCGCCGCGCGCGGAAGCGCTGGCGCTGGCGGTGGGCCGTGCCGCCGAGTGCGGGCTCTTTCGCCCGCTCTGCCTCGTTCGCGCCGTCGCACTCAAGAGCGTACTCGAGCGGCATGGCATAGCCGGAAGCCGCGTTCGCGTGGGCGTCCGTATGCGCAACGGCCGGTTCGCCGCGCACGCCTGGGTCGAATACGGTGACCGCATACTCGGCGACGACGAAGGGCATGTAGGCTCGTTCGTGGAGCTGTCCGAGGTCCGCCTGGTAGATGCGCAATGAGCGCCATAGCTGGAGTCTTCGCGCCCGCGCGCTCCGGCGGGGCGCCGCCGCGCGCGGTGGGTGAGCGGATTCTCGCCGCCATGCGAAAGCGCGGCGCCGACCGCACGGAGCTCTGGCGCGACGAAGCCGGCGGCGCGCTGCTCGCCGTCTCCCGCTACGGCTGGGAACTCGAGAGTTCGTGGCCCGACGATACCCTCGTTCTCGTCGAGGACGACATCGTGGTCGCCGCCGACGCGGCGATCTACTACCGCGACGATCTGCGTCGCGCGATCGAGCGCGAGGGGATCGCGCCGTCCGGCGACGGTGTGAGCCACCTCATCCTGGCGGCATATCGCGCCTGGGGGAGCGGCTGCGCATCGCGCCTCGAGGGCGACTTTTCCTTCATCGTATGGGACAGGCGCGCGCGCCGGATCTCTGCCGCACGCGACTTCGGCGGCAAACGAACGCTCTTCTTCGCCACCGTGAACGGCACGCTCGTCATCGCGTCGTCCATAGGCGGAGTGCTCGCCTACCCGGGCTGCTCGCACGAGATCAACGAAGCGGAAGTGCTGGCTGCGGCGGGCGGCCTCTTCGGGGGGCACGTGGAGACGGCGTACAGCGCGATATCCAACCTCCCCGCCGGCTGGACGCTGACCGCCGCGCCTTCCACCGAGCCGAAGCTCGCACGGCACTGGAATCCACCGTATCCCGCCAGGGGCTCCGCGATTCCCTCGTTCGAAGAGGCCGCCGGCGAGCTGCGCGCCCGCCTGGAGCGCGCGGTTCTCGAGCGCGTGCCGTCGCGGGGCGAGATGAGCGTCTGGTTGAGCGGCGGGTGGGATTCGCCGGCGGTCTTCGCGGCCGGCGCGAACGCGCTGCGCTCGGCCGGCGAGTCGCGCTCGCTGCTTCCGGTGTCGATCAGCTACCCGCAGGGCGACGCTGGGCGGGAAGACGAGCTGATCGAGGCCATCGCCGCACGGTGGGGTGCACCCATCCACTGGGTGGACATCCGCGACATTCCCCTCTTCGATCGGCCCGCGGAGCGGGCGGCCGAGCGCGACGAGCCGTTCGGCCATGCCTTCGAGATGTGGCATCGTTCGCTCGCGCGGGGCAGCAGATCGGTCGGGGCGCGCGTAGCATTCGACGGGGTCGGGGGCGATCAGCTCTTCAAGGTTTCCGAGGCGTATTTCGCGGACCTGCTGCGCGGCGGCCATCTGCTCGAGCTGCGCCGCGAGTGGAAGGCGAAGAGGATGACCGGTACCGGCTTCCGCTCTTTCTTTCGCCACGCCGTGCAGCCGCTCATGACGGAGCGGTCTCACCGGCTGGCAGCCGCCGTACGCAACGGACGCGAGCTTCAGGGGTACCTGGAGCGGCGCGCGCCGGGCTGGCTCGATCCCGAGCTGGTCAGGGAGGCCGGGTTGGATGTCCGGGAGCGGCAGGCGGCGTTGCCGCGCTCCCGCATCAGTTGTGTTCGGCATGAAACAGATTGGTACCTTACGTACCCATACTTTCCCCGCGTCTTCGGCCTCGCTTCGGCCATGGCACTGGAAGAGGGAGTGGAGCTGCGGTCGCCGTTGTACGACGCCCGCGTGATCGAGCTGGCGCTCGCCAGGCCCCGGCGGGAGCGCTCCTCGGGGGCGGAGACCAAGCTGCTCCTCAGGAAGGCCGTAGAAGGGCTGCTCCCGGAGCACGTTCTGGCGCCGCGGCCGGTGAAAACGGGCACGACCGGAGCGTATTTTGGACGATCGATGAGAGAGGGGTTCCCCGCTCTCTGTGAAGAATTTTTACGAAGTTCGGAGCTGCAGTGCGCTGGAATGATCGATGCAGATGAGCTCCGACGGTCGACCACGGCGTTCATGCGTGGGGCGGCCGGAGGGCAGACAGGCGTCAACCTCTTCTTCACATTGCAGGCGGAGTTGTGGTTGAGGGCGCGGAAGCGTTCGGCCGATTTGCCCGATGGCGAGGTTCCTGGTGAACCTCTGGCAACGGTGGTTGGGTAGTGGTGACGCAGGTCGATGCAAGTGGTACCATCTCACGGCCACGGGGGCCGTGGTTCTGCCGGGCGAGTGGTCCGGTGACACACGACACGGGAGGCGTCGCGTGTATCAGAAGCCAAAAGTGGAGCGGTTTGGTACGTTCCGCGAGTTGACGCAGATCGGGTTTCAGGGTTCTTCGGATGGCTACACGATTTGTGGAGACACGCCGGGAACCGGTAACGATGTCTGCGGCACGGAGGGCAACCCCTGTCCGCCGAGGGGCTCCGTCGCATAACGCTCCACTGGAGGGAGGCCACCGGCTTCGCCGGTGGCCTCCTTTCACTTTTTCCCACCTTGGAATGCCCGATTACTCGATCTACGGCGGGTGTCTGCGCTCCGACCTCGCCTTCCCCGAGCTACGGGAAGTGTCCTCGGATGCAGCCAGCTGGACGTTCCGTTCGGTGGACACCGTCGCGGAAATGGAAGGCGCGAACCTGCTCAGCGAGCTCGAACTGAATCCCGAGCTGCGCATGCGGCTCTACGAGCACTCCGCGGGTTTCAGGTTCGTCTACGACGACACGGGCATCTACGACATTTCCGCCGATGGCTCGACCATCCGATGGCACGCTGGACCCCGGCCCGCACCGGAAGCGATCCGCGCGGACATCACCGGCCGGGTGCTCGCCACCGCGCTGCACGCGGCCGGCCGGCTCTGCCTGCACGGGAGCGCGGTCGCCACGTCGAGCGATGGGTCGCTCGCCTTCGTGGCCCCCAAGTATCACGGGAAGTCCACCCTAGCGCTCGCGCTCACGCGAGCGGGCTATCGGTTGATGACCGACGACGTGATCCCGGTGGATCCGGGGCCGCCGGCGCGCGCCATTCCCGGTGTCCACCAGGTGAAGCTCTGGGACGACACCGCGGAGCTCTTCGACGTGCGGCGCGGCACACGCGCGCCCGGCGACAAGCACCTGGTGCACGGGCTCCCCGAGGAGTCGCTCATGTTCGAGCCCGCGCCGCTCTCGGTCGTCTATCTCCTGAGCCCACTCACCGGCGAGCAGACCATGCGAGAGCCGGCGCGGCGCGTCCCCCTTCCAGACGTGACGGCCGCGCTCGCGCTGGTGCGACACGCCGCCCTCGGTTCGATGCTGGGCGGCGCGCAGGCGGCGCTGATCTTCGAGCGGGCCGCTACATTGGCGTCCACGGTGCCGGTCTACCGACTGGAGACGGTCGCCGGTCTCGAACGGCTCGATGACGTGGTGGCTCAGCTACGGGAATGGCACGGAGCGGCAGACGTCCCGCCGGTGGCGGCGGGCGAGGGGATGTGAGGGAGACTCTCATCCCGGCGCCCGGCCTGGAACGGGATCGCCCGACAGAGGCCGCGCCGGCGGTGGTGCTCGACGGTCTCTCGAAGCGATTCCCCGTGAGACGCGGCTGGCTGGAGACGATCCGCCACCCGCGCAGCACGCGGTACCAGCAGGTGCTGCGGAGCGTGAGCTGTACCGTGCGCGAGGGAGAGTTCTTCGGACTGCTCGGCCCCAACGGTGCGGGGAAGACCACGCTCTTCAAGATCCTGGCGACGCTCGTGCTCCCCGATGCGGGAACGGCGACCGTGGCCGGCTTCGACGTGGTCCAGGATTCACGTCGGGTGCGGCGCTTGCTGGCGCCGGTGATCGCCGACGAACGGAGCTTGTACTGGCGGCTCTCGTCGCAGGAGAATCTGGAGCTGTACGGTGTGCTCCAGGGACACGAGAGGCGCGCGGCGCGTGGGCGCGCGGCGGAGCTCCTGGAGGTCGTGGGGCTCGACGATACCGGCGAGAAGATGGTGGGGTCGTTCTCCTCGGGGATGAAGCAGCGCCTCCTCATAGCCCGAGCGCTGATCGCCTCGCCGCGCGTTCTCCTGCTGGACGAGCCGACGCGCAGCCTGGACCCCGTTTCGGCGCGGCGCTTCCGCGCCTTCCTGCGGGAGGAGATCATCGGCCGGCAGAAGTGCACGGTGCTCCTCGCCACCCACAACGCGGAGGAGGCGTTGGAGCTGTGCGATCGCGTGGCGGTGCTCGACCGGGGAGAGCTGCTCGCTTCGGGCACCGCACAGAGCATCGCCAGCGAGATGGGAAACGACCGCTATCGGCTCTGGACCCGCGACCCCGGTCACCCGGGGATCGCCGCGCTCGGCGAGCGCGGCGTGGTGGACTCCGTCACGGTGCGCGAGAGCGACGAGCGGGGATGGTCGGTGGTGGAGATGGACGTACCCGGAGGCCTGGAGCGTGCCGCGCAGGTGGTGGCGTTCCTCACCGAACAGGGGGCGGCTATCGCGCGTTTCGAGTACGTGGAGCTGTCGCTCGCGGATCTGATCGAACGAGTGGTGGACCAACGCGGCGGCGAACGGGCGGGGCACGCGGACGCGACCGAGGGAGGCGCTCGTGCGTGAGATATTCGCGCTGGTGAGAGCCAGCTTCCGGACGGCGCTCAGCTACCGGCTGTCGATGGTGCTTTCGCTGGGGTCGCTCCTGTTCACCGTCGTGCCGCTGTTCTTCGTGGCGCGCGCACTCCAGCCCACAATGGCGGACTCGATCTCCACCGAGGGAGGAGTGTACTTCGCCTTCCTGCTGGTGGGGATGATCGCGTACACCTACATATCGGTAGCCGTGAACGCGATCCCCAACGTGGTGTCGTCTGGCGTATCGACCGGGACGCTCGAGGCGCTCCTCGCCACGCGCGCGCCGCTCCCCTCGCTTCTGATGGGGCTCACGGGTTACAATCTGCTCTGGACGACCGTGCGCGCGGTGGTGCTGCTGGTGGCGGGGATGTTCTTCGGGATACATCTTGCCTGGGGCCAGATCGGCGGCGCGTTCGTCGTCCTCGTCCTGATAGTGCTCGCGTACCTTCCTTTCGGCCTCATCGGCGCGGCGCTCATGCTGGCCTTCCGTACGTCGGGTCCACTGGCCTCGGTGGTGCTGATCCTCTCGGGGCTGCTCGGCGGCGTGTACTATCCCACCAGCGTGATCCCAAAGGGGATCCAGGAGCTCTCGGCGGCGGTGCCGCTCACGTACGGTCTGCGGGCGCTGCGACGCACGCTTCTCGAGGGAGTGCCCTTTTCCGCGGTGGCGCCGGACGTCATCACGCTCCTCGGTTTCGTGGTGCTGCTCACGGCCATAGGGCTCCTGGCGCTCACGGAGGCGCTGCACTATGCACGGCGTGCGGGCACGTTGGCGCAGTACTGACGCGCGATGACTGCCACTCTTTCGGCCCTCTCGCCCGAGGCGGAACTGCTGCTCCTGACGGCGGGGAGCGCGGGCGTGGGGCTGGGTCCATCCAACGGTACCGGGCGGGCGGCGTCGCCGGGCGCGCAGCGCATCCGCGAGCTGCTTCTGGGCCCCCTCGACTGGGAGAAGCTGGGCTGGCTCGCGGAGCGCGAGCGTGCCGCGCCAGTGCTCTGGGGACTGTTGCAGGAGATCCAGGGTAGCTCGGGCGCACTGCCCGAGGAGGCGGCGCATCTGCAGAGGCTGGCCATGGTCTCGGAGTTCCGGATGATGCATCTCGAACAGCGGCTCGCCGACTCGCTCGAGGCGCTCTCCGAGGCCGGGATAGATGTGATGCTGCTCAAGGGCGCGGCGCTCGCCATGACGGTGTACGGCTCCTTCGCGCGGCGCCCGATGGTGGACGTGGACATCCTGGTGCACGTGGACGAGGCGCTGCGTGCGCGCGACGTGCTGCTGGGGGATGGCTGGATATCCACGGAGACGGATGAGCTGGAGAGCTTCTACAGGCGGCACCACCACCTCCCCACGCTGGTGGATGGCCGTGGGATGGACACGCAGCTCGAGCTTCACACCGGACTCTTCTTCGAGGGGAATCCCTTCGATTTCCCGATGGCGGATCTCTGGAGGCGCGCGGTTCCGTTGACGGCGGGCGGCCGCCGCGTCTTCGTGCCGAGCCAGCAGGACCAGCTGCTGCACCTCTGTCTGCACTTCGCCTGGTCGCACATGATGAGCAGCGGCGCCTGGCGCACGTTCAGGGACATCCGCGCGCTGATGGCCGCGGGCGAGCCGGACTGGGATGCGTTCGTGGCGCTGGCGCGAAAGAGCAGGGGAGGGAGCTGCTGCTACTGGACGCTCCGTCTGGCGCACGACCTGGTGGACGTGCGGATTCCCGCGGAGGTGCTCGCATCGCTGCGGCCGCCGCTCTCGGATGCGATGCTCGCCCGCGTCGAGCGGCACTTCGCGTACACGCTGCTCCCCTTCGAGGTGCCGTGTCCGTCGGTGTTCGTGGCCCGCTCGATGTGGCGGCTCGGTGTGCGGCCGCGCTGGAGCGGCCACGGGTCGGTGCTCCCGTGGGAACGCAACGAGGATCTCCTTCCGGGAGGGAGCCGGCCCGACTCGTTCGCTCGGCGGGCGCTCAACCAGCTTCGCAACGTGAAGGGGTGGTCGCGCTACGTGCGTTCGGTGGTGATAGCCGCGAGATCGCGCGGGGCGGGTGTGGCGGGCGGCCATTGACAGCGAAAGTCGGACACTTACATTTAGCAGGCTACACCGTGCCACATGCGCAGTTCATGGCGCGGCGAACAACGTAACTGCCGGGAGCATTCAGCCAGCCCGGCGCGCCCTTGGGTCCCCGTTCGTGCGGCAGTGGCGATCGCACCCGGCGGCAGCGGATGAATACCGGCTCCACGAGGGGCGCCCGGTTCATCCGCATTTTTGCTGGCATTTACACGTCGGATCCCCGCTGCGAAAGCTGAATACATATGGCACGCAAAACACCGCTAGCGCATTATCGCAACATCGGCATCATGGCGCACATCGATGCCGGGAAGACCACCACCACCGAGCGCATCCTCTATTACACGGGGAAGAGCTACAAGATCGGTGAGGTGCACGATGGTGCCGCGACGATGGACTGGATGGAGCAGGAACAGGAGCGCGGCATCACGATCACGTCGGCCGCGACCACCTGCTTCTGGCCCCGCAAGGATATCGAGTATCGGATCAACATCATCGATACTCCGGGCCACGTGGACTTCACGGTCGAGGTGGAGCGCTCGCTGCGCGTGCTCGACGGTGCCGTGACGCTGCTCGACTCGGTGGCCGGCGTGGAGCCGCAGACCGAGACGGTGTGGCGCCAGGCCGACCGCTATCACGTGCCGCGCATCATCTTCGCGAACAAGATGGACCGCGTGGGTGCCGACTTCGACCGCTGTCTGCGGATGATACGCGATCGGCTGTCGTCCAAGGCGTACCCGCTCCAGCTCCCCATCGGATCGGGCGAGCTCTTCGTGGGCCATATCGACGTCCTGCG
>CAZTTY010000102.1:0-12816 GCA_964616815.1 uncultured Gemmatimonadaceae bacterium
TGTTCCCCTTCAGCCGCTGGAATCGTCCATGTATGTCGTTCCCCGTGAACGCGAAAACGTTGCCGATGTGCAGCCCTTCCGCGGATGGGTAGGGGAACATCATCAACTGGTAGAACGGCCTGGGTGCCTGGGCGAGGTTCGGCGAGTTGGTGGAGCGCTCGTTCCAGCGCTCCCGCCATTTGCGTTCTATCGCGGCGGGATCGTAGCTCGCCTCGTATCCGGCGACTGAATCTTGTTTCGGTGCTGTCATGGGGTGGCGTGGCCGCGCGGCATCGCTGGCGGCGCGGCTCCGGTGAAGCGAGAGTGGACCAGAGGGCCCGGAAGTCCTGATGCAATCGAAATCTAGCCCCCCACATAACCCGCACAAGCACGCGCTCGCGCCGGACGCGGACTCGATGGCGCTGGGCACCAGCGTGCGCTCGGTGCAGCGCCGCATCGTCGCCGGCGGCGGCGCCGTGGCGCTCGTCATCGTGGTAGTGCTCGCGTGGGCGGGGATGATCTGGGTGCAATCGGTGCTCGAAGGGGGCGACGCCGAGCGGCTCCGCGTGGCGCGCCAGACGATCCTACTCGGCGCGGCCGTGATGCTCGGAATCGTGGAGCTGGCTCTGCTCTTTCTCAGCCGCTACGTCGCGCGCCGCGTGACCGAGCCAGCGGGCGCACTGGCGGCTACGGCCGAGCGGGTGACCTCGGGCGACCTCGCGGTGGACGTGCTGCAGATCGACGAGGATGACGAGATGGGCCGCCTGAGCCGCGCGACCGCGCAGATGATCGCGGAGCTCAGACGGCTGGTGCACATCCTCCGCGACTCCGCTCGCGGCACCGCATCGATGTCCGCGGAGATCACCGCGGGAACGGAGCAGCTATCCGGCACCGCGAGCGAGATGGCGCACACTTCCAGCGAGCTCAGTCAACGCGCCGCCGATATGGCACACTCGATCGCGGGTACCGCAGCCGATGCGGCGACGCTGATGCAGATATCGGTGCGCCTGAGCGAGGGTGCGCGCACCGGCGTGGAGCGCAACGAGCTTCTGCGCGAGCTCGCGCGCAGCAATCGCGAACGTCTCGACGAGAGCTCCGCGGCCCTCGCGACGCTCGCACGGGAGGCGAGCGCCGCAGCCGCTTCGGCGGAGCTCCTCGCCTCGGCGTCGGAAGAGATCCATTCGTTCGTCGCCTTCGTGCGGAAGATCGCGCGGCAGTCCAAGCTCCTGGCGCTCAATGCCGCGATGGAAGCCGCAAGGTCCGGCGAACGCGGCGACGGCTTCACGGTCGTGGCGAACGAGATCAGGAAGCTGGCTTCGGTCTCCACCGAATCGGCGGAGCGCACGGCTTCCATCGTACACGAGATCCTGACTCGCGTGAGCGAATCGCGCGAGTACAGCCGCCGTACGGCCGAGACCGTGCAGGGCGTCCAGCGCGCCACCGGTGACGCCATGGAGTTCTTCGGCCGCATCGAGGAGGAAGTCCGCAACGCGCAGGGCTGGTCGGCAGCCGTGGACGCGGCGGCAGCCGAATCTCGGCACCTGATCGCGGAGTCCACCACCCGACTCGACAACCTCACGCGCGGCACCGAATCCTTCGCCGCCGCCATGCAACAGGTAGCCGCGGCCACCGAGCAGCAGAGCGCCAGCGCCGAGGAGATCGCCGCCGCCTCCGCCGCTCTCGCAAGCGCATCCCAGCGTCTGCTCGAGATAGTGTCGGTCTTCCGGCTCGACGCGTCCGGCTCCGGGTTCGGGTCTCCGGCGTAGCGGGGACGCCGCTCCTCGCGGCATCTCCTCTACGCCGGAGACCCGAACCCGCCGGAGACCCGAACCGGAAGCGCCCCCGCCCCTTCCTCGTGCGCGGACCCGCGTCATATGATATGACGACGCTCGCCCGTGCCATGTCCATCTCCAGCACCCGATCCCCCGGAGCATCCCTGATGAAGCTCGCGGTTCGCTCGCTCGTACGTACGCTCCTGGCCACCACGGCCGTCGTGGCCTGCGCGCCGGTGGCTTCCGCGCAGCTCCCCTCTCCCGACACTCTCCGCGCGCCGGGCCTCCAGCAGCCCGTCGAGATCGTGCGCGACCGCTGGGGGATCGCGCACATCTACGCGAGCAACGAGCACGACCTCTTCTTCGCACAGGGATACAATGCGGCACACGACCGGCTCTTCCAGCTCGAGCTCTGGCGCCGCCAGGCCACGGGAACCGTGGCCGAGCTCCTCGGCCCGCGCGAGCTCGAGCGCGACCGCGGGACCCGCCTCTTCATGTATCGCGGCAGCATGGAGCGCGAGCTCGCCTCCTACCATCCGCGCGGAGCCGCCATCATCGGAGCGTTCGTCGACGGCGTCAACGCCTACATCGACCGCGTAGCGCGCGATTCCACGCTCCTACCGCTCGAGCTCCGCCTGCTCGGCATCCGGCCCGGCAAGTGGACGCCGGCAGTGGTCATCTCGCGCCACCAGGGACTGCTCGGCAACATCGGCGCCGAGCTCTCCATCGGGCGTGCCGTGGCGCAGCTCGGTGCGAGCGAGGTGAAGAAGCTCTCCTGGTTCCACCCCGGCGAGCCCGACATCGCGCTCGACAGCGCCATCGACGGCTCCCTCCTCTCCGAGGACATACTCGGCGTGTACGACGCCTTCCGTGGAGGCGTGCGCTTCCTGCCCCAGGACATCGCCTCGAGCTACCGCGGCGACTCCGCGGCGCTGGCGCGCGTGGCCAGCATCGACGACTCCCTCGCGCGCCTGGAGCGCTGGCGCGAGCGACGCGACATCGGCAGCAACAACTGGGTCGTGAGCGGCCGGCTCACCCAGAGCGGCCACGCCATCATGGCCAACGATCCGCACCGCGCGCAGGCCGCGCCGTCGCTGCGCTACTGGGTCCATCTCGTGGCGCCCGGCTGGAACGTGATCGGCGGCGGCGAGCCGGAGATACCCGGAGTCTCGATCGGCCACAACGAGCACGGCGCCTGGGGACTCACCATCTTCGGCACCGACGGCGAGGACCTCTACGTCTACGAGACCAACCCGGCCGATCCGGAGCAGTATCGCTACCTCGGTGCGTGGGAGAAGATGCGCGTCATCACCGACACGATCCCCGTCAAGGGTCAGGCGCCTGCGATCGTGGAATTGAAGTACACGCGGCACGGTCCGGTAGTGTACGAGGACAGCGCGCACCACGTGGCGTACGCCGTGCGCGCCGCCTGGATGGAGCCGGGCTCGGCGCCGTATCTCGCCAGCCTGCGCATCGACCAGGCGCGCAACTGGGAGGAGTTCCGCGAGGCGTGCAGCTTCAGCAACATCCCCGGTGAGAACATGGTGTGGGCCGACACGGCCGGGCACATCGGCTGGCAGGCCGTGGGCATCGCGCCCATCCGGCGCAACTGGAGCGGCCTCGTCCCCGTACCGGGCGACGGACGCTACGAGTGGGACGGCTACCTACCCATCAAAGCCAAACCGCACATCTACGATCCGCCCGCCGGCTACTTCGCCAGCGCGAACAACGACCTCATCCCGCCCGGCTACCCGTACCGCGACGCCGTGGGCTGGAGCTGGTCCGACCCGTACCGTTGGGCGCGCATAAGCGAGGTGCTGAGCTCGGGCCGCAAGTTCACCATGATGGACATGGAGCGGCTGCAGACCGACTATCTCTCGATCCCGGCCCGCACGCTGGTTCCGATGCTCGGCGAGCTCACGGCCACCGACGCCAGGGTCGAGCGAGCGCGGAAGCTGCTTCTGGACTGGGACTTCGTGCTCGACAGGAACTCTGTGCCGGCCGGCATCTACGAGGCGTGGCAGCGCCGCGTCGACGACAACGTGACGGCCCTCTTCGTTCCGGCCCCGGCACGGCGCACCGTTCGCGGAGTCCAGTTGAAGCGGGTGATCGACTGGCTCCTGGCACCATCGGGCGAGTTCGGAGACGATCCCGTGGGAGGGCGGGACGACCTGCTGCTGGCCAGTCTGTCCCAGGCCGTCGACGACCTCGCGAAGAAGCTGGGCTCCGACATGTCGAAGTGGCAATACGGTCAGGCGAAGTACAAGCACGCCCTCATCCGCCACCCGTTGACCAACGCGGTGAGCGACGAGGTGCGGCGCACACTGGACGTGGGTCCGCTCCCCCGCGGCGGCGACAGCTACACGGTGGGCTCCACGGGCGGCGGAGACAACCAGAGCTCCGGAGCTTCCTTCCGTATCATAGCCAATACCGGCGACTGGGACGGCTCCGTCGGCTCCAACAACCCCGGCCAGTCCGGCGACCCCGACAGCCCCCACTACTCCGACCTCTTCCAGCTCTGGGCCCGCGACGAGTACTTCCCCGTCGCGTACACGCGCCCACGCGTCGAATCGGTAGCCGAAACCGTGACGGTGCTGACCCCGCCGTTCAGCCCTCCACCACCTGCTTCGTCGTCACCAGGTTCACGTCCTGCTTCTTCCACTCCATGAGAAGCTCGTCCTCCTTCTCCGGATGGATGGCGCGCGTGGCATCGACCACCAGGTGGATCCGCGGAATTCCACGCGCCAGAAAGCCCTCGATGGCGTACTTGTCGCAAACGTCCAGCGCGACACCGTATACCACTATCTCGGTGGGATCCCACACCTCCAGCAACGTCTCCGTGTTGGGATTGGTGAACACGTCGAACCAGTGCTTGCGGAGCAGTACGTCGCCTCCGTGGCTCCACAGCTTGCGCGCCAGCTCCTGGTGCGGGATCGGATCGGGCTCGACGATCAGCGGCGCGTACAGCCTCGTCTCCTCTATCTTCTCCGCCCCAGGCGTGCCGCGCATGCAGTGCTCGGGGAAGGTCTCCTGGAAGTCGGGCGTGTCCGACAGCTCGCGATGCCCGGGAACGTGGTCGTCGGCCGATGCCACGATGTGGAGCTGGCGTTCGTGCGCATAGTCGGTGAGCCGCTTCAGATTCGGCTTGATCTTCTCCGCGCCGCCGACGTACAGCTTCCCATCGGGATCCATGAAGTCGTGCTGGGTGTCCACATCCCAGAAGATCACTTCCTTTTTCAACTCACCGTCCCTCCGAGCTCGTCGTGCCGTTGAGCCATCCCACGCGAACGCGAAGCTGCGCCGCCGTGGCGTTGGGGAGCTCCTCCACCACGTATTCGCGGTCGTCGCCGTAGCCGCGCGCGGACACCGCGATCCCCGCCAGCGCGAGCGTCCGCGCGAACGGAAGCTCCTCCACTCCGGCCACGTAGCGCTCGAACCAGTCGTGCATGTCGGCGCCGGCGGCCTCGCTCACCACTTCCTCGATGTCCTTCTCGGTATAGCCGCGGCCCTGCAGATAGTAGCTGTCGCTCGGCGCGTCCCACGTGCGCTGTTTCAGAAGCCGCAGCGCATCGTCCAGCGACCTCGTGTTCCCGCTCCGCGAGCGGATCTCGAGATCCAGCAGCAGCGCGAGCGCATCCCCCTTCGTGTAGTACGAAATGAAGCTCCCGCTCCTGTCCGACTGCATCGGCGGCGGTGCTCCGTCCCAGAGCGGCGCCAGGAACGACGACATCCGTGCCGATACGTACCTGCGTCCCGGCTGCTCGCTGTTCACCCTGATGACTCTGCCGAGTGTGCGGTAGTACGACGCCTTGTCCACCACTCCCGCGCGCAGGAGTCCGATCTGGCCGTAGTACTGCGTCCACCCCTCCGCCACCCAGAGACTCGGCTGCCACTGCTCCGCGCTGTAGTCGAAGGGTCCCAGCGCGACCGGGCGGATGCGCTTCACGCTCCAGGTATGGAAGTACTCGTGCGACGCGGTCGAGATGCCCGGCAGTACCGTGGCGGTGTCCGACCACGGCGTGCTCGAGACGATCTGCGTCGAGTAGAGATGCTCCATCCCGTCGCCGCCCCGATAGCCGATGTGGAACATGAACGTGTAGCGCTCCAGCGGCGGCGGCGCGATCACCCGGTTCTGGTAGCGCACGATCTTCTCCACGTCGCGCACGAAGCGCTCGCGCTGGCCATGCTCCGGTCCGTTGTGGTGCACCAGCACCCTGTACAGCCTCCCGTCGGCACGGAACGAATCCGCGACCACCCGCGGCGCGATCTCCGTGGGAGTGTCCACGAGCCTGTCGTAGTTCTCGAAGACGAACGCGCGCTGCGCCTCCGAATCGCTGTCGCCGTTCATCAACTGCCAGCCGGGCAGCGTGGCGATCGTGAGCCGAACGGAATCGGGCTTGTGGCCCACCACGTACATGAACAGCGACGGCCCGTTGAAGTTGGCGTGGGCGCTGTCCAGCACGCTGAACGTTCCGGAAAGCGTGTTGGAGTACATCTGGTAGTTCACGCGCACGCTCCGCGCCGCGCCGGGGTAAAGCCGCCAGAGCGAGCCGGTAACCCGCTCGAAGGGCACCGGCGTTCCGTTCGCGCTGGTGGCCGTGAAGCCGCGAAGGTTGCGCGCGAAGCCCATGTTGGCGTAGCGGCCCGGCGACCAGACGGGAAGCTGGAGCTCGAGCGTGTCGCCCCGGAGCCGGCCGATGTCCATGCGCACGTCGTAGCGATGACCGCTGGAGTCGGTCGCATCGAGGTGGTAGGCGATGTCGTACGAAGGTGTGCCGGCGTTCCGCGGTGCGGACGTCACTCCGCCACCCAGCGAACATCCGGCGAGCGCGATCGAGAAGACGCTGACAGCCGCTCGGTAGTGCACGATCCCTCCATTTGGAAGCGCCGCGCGCGACGCACTCCGATCCATGGTTGTCGAATTCGCGATGAGCCGGACGCGAGTCGCCCGGGCGCTCATCATGTGCGCTCGCCGCCGACCCGGCCGCTCCCCCGCCCCTCTCCGCGCGTCCGGCCGCGCATGATCGCCGCTATCGCGTCGGAGCCGTACTGCATCACGCCCAGCCCGATGCCGAGCGCCACGAGAAGTATGGTGGTGTAGAAGCGCCATACAAAGAGTGTCGATCCGTAGCGCGCTCCCAGGTCGCCGGCGGCGCCACCGAGAAAGCCGATCTCCACCAGCCCCGCCCCCGATGGCGTGGGGAGAGCGAGCTGCCCGTACGTGAGAATCAGCGAGGCGAAGATCAACGGACCCATGGCGGGCGGGTTCGCCAGCGTGAGCGCCAGCACCGGCAGAATCGCCACGCGCGCGGCCAGGCTCACCAGCGTGAGCGGCACGCTCGCCACGAGGGGCCACGCCGGCATACGACGATAATACGCCCACGCTCGCCGCGTGGCGCGCTGCACCGCTCCACCCGAACGCGCCGAGAGCCGTACCGCGCCCCACCAGAGCAGCGCCAGCACCGCCAGCGCCGCCGCGATCCAGATCCAGCTCCCGGTGAGCCGGTTCTCCAGCAGCGGCCTCGCCGCCCGCCACCAGCTCGGTGCGTATACCAGCGCCAGCCAACCGGCCACCGCTATCACGAGCGGCCACATGACCAGCACCTCCACCACCGCTGCAACTATACCCGCCGACAGCGGTACGCGCGCATGTGTGAGTGCCGCCAGTCGCGCCGGCTCGCCGCCCAGACGAAGCGGGGTCACCGCGGATGCCGCGTCGCCCACCGTGTTGAGCGCCAGTACCTCCAGGAACGAGACCTCGAAGCGCAGCCCACGGAGTATCCATTGAAAGCGCCATGCGCGGGTCACCAGGTCGATGACCACCAGCGCGACGCAAACGAGATGAGCATGCAACGGCGACATCCAGCACAATACCCGCGGTGCCGCTGTTGCCGCCAGTGATGCTGCCGGTGTAGGTTGCCGATGCCATGACCATCACCGATCAGGGCGCGGACCTCGCGCGTTTCGCCCTATTCGAGGGCTTCATGAAGGCGGATCTGGATGCTCTCGCCTCCGCGATGGAGCACGCCACCTTCGACGAAGACCGCTTCATCTTCCAGGAGGGCCACGCACGCGGGCTTCTCGCGGTGATCCAGGCGGGAAGCGTGGCCATCGAGAAGCAGGCCGACTCTCGCATCGTGCGCCTCGCCACGCTCGGCGCCGGTGAGGCGCTGGGCGAAGGAGCCGTCCTCTCCGCCGACGAGCCGCACGGCACCAGCGCGCGAACGCTGGAGCGCACCACGCTTCTCTTCTGGAACGCGCTGGAGCTCCGTTCTCTCCTCCTGGAGCGGCCATCGCTCTTCGCCGCCCTGGTCGGCCGCTCGGCGTCCGTGGTTTCTCGCCGTCTCCGTGCCGCCGACGCCACGCTCGCCGGCCGCGGCAGGATGCTCGGCTTCGTGGGTGGCAAGCGGCGCGTGGAGCACGACCTCCTCGGAGAACGCGAGGTGGCCGAAGATGCGCTCTACGGAGTGCAGACGCTGCGAGCCCTCGAGAATTTTTCGATTACCCGCGACCCGGTGCGCGAATACCCCGCTCTGGTAGACGCGCTCGCGGCGGTGAAGGAAGCCGCCGCTCTCGCCAACGGCGAGCTCGGTCTGCTCGACCCCGAAGTGCGCGACGCCATCGTTCGCGCCGCGCGCGAAATACGAGCGGGGCGGCACCACGAGCATTTTCTGGTGGACATGATCCAGGGCGGCGCGGGCACCTCCACGAACATGAACGCCAACGAGGTGATCGCCAACCGCGCGCTCGAACTGCTGGGCAGGAAGCGCGGCGACTATGCCGTGGTCCATCCCAACAACCACGTCAACCTCTCGCAGTCCACCAACGACGTCTATCCCACCGCGGTAAAGCTCGCGATCCACACCAACATCGAGCAGCTCCGCACCGCGATGCGCGCACTCGCGACGGCGTTCCTCGACAAGGGCACCGAGTTCGCCGGCATCCTCAAGATGGGGCGCACCCAGTTGCAGGATGCCGTGCCGATGACGCTCGGCCAGGAGTTCGCCGCCTTCGGCCACACGATGCTCGAGGACATCGACCGCCTCGAGGAGACGCAGGCGCTACTGCGCGAGATCAACATGGGGGCGACGGCGATCGGCACCGGCATCACCGCGCCGGAGGGATACCTGGAGCGTGTGCGCGCACACCTCGCCGAGATCACCGGCCTGCCGCTGATCACCGCGCCCGACCTGGTGGAAGCCACCAGCGACACCGGCGTGTTCGTGCAGGTATCGAGCGTGCTGAAGCGCTGCGCCGTGAAGCTCTCGAAGATCTGCAACGACCTTCGCCTGCTCAGCTCCGGCCCGCGCGCGGGGCTCGGCGAGATCAACCTCCCGGCACGCCAGCCCGGGTCCTCGATCATGCCGGGCAAGGTTAACCCGGTGATCCCGGAAGTGGTGAACCAGGTCTGCTTCGACGTCATCGGCGGCGACGTCACCGTCACGATGGCCGCCGAGGGCGGCCAGTTGCAGCTCAACGTCTTCGAGCCCGTGATCGCCTATCGCATCCTCGGCGGACTCCAGGCGCTCCGCAATGCCTGCAACATTCTCCGCGAGCTCTGCGTGCTCGGGATCACCCCGAACCCCGACAGGATGCGCTGGTTCGTCGAGCACTCCATCGGCATCGTCACCGCCCTCCTCCCCTCGATCGGCTACGAGGCCGCCACCGGCGTGGCCAGGGAAGCACTGGAGAGCGGCCGCAGCGTCTACGACGTAGTGTGCGACCATGGCCTCCTCACCCGCGCGCAACTGGACGAGATACTCGATCCGGCCCGGATGACGGGCGGCGGAGAAAGGAAACAGGAAACAGGAAACAGGAGGCAGTAACGGCTTCCCGAATCCGCATCCGCCCAGCAAGGTAGGTCACTGTTTCCTGTTTCCTGTCCCCTGTTTCCTTCCCTTCTCATGCCCCGTCCACGCCTCGACGCCTCCGTCTTCAACCTCCCGGTGGAGCGAATGCGCGAGGGGTACTACTCGGACAAGTACTTCGTGCGTGCCAGGGAGACGCTCCTGGCGGATGGGTACTCGCCGACGGTGAAGATGCAGGTATTCGGGAAGTCGAGGGCGTATCTGGGTGGGATGGACGAGGCGATCGCCATCCTCCGGCTGTGCTCCGACGGCTGGGATTCGCTGGTCGTGCACGCGCTGTACGACGGCGACGAGGTCGAGCCGTGGGAAACGGTGATGACGATCGAGGGACCGTACGCCTCGTTCGCGCAGCTCGAGACGCTGTACCTCGGCGTGCTGGCGCGGCGGACCCGCGTCGGGACCAATACCCGACTGGTGGTGGAGGCGGCACGGCCGAAGACGGTGATGTTCTTTCCCGCCCGGCACGATCACTGGCTGGTTCAGACCGGCGATGGGTATGCGGCGCACATCGCGGGAGCGATCGGCGTCTCCACTGATGCGCAGGCGAGCTGGTGGGGTTCGAAGGGACTGGGCACCGTACCGCACGCTCTCATTGCCGCCTACCGCGGCGACACCGTGCTGGCCACGCAGAAGTTCGCGGAGATAGTGGACGCCTCCACGAAGATCATCACTCTGGTCGACTACGAGAACGACTGCGTCGGCACCAGCCTGGCCGTGGCGCGCGCGATGGGCGATCGCCTGAGCGGTGTCAGACTGGACACGAGCGAGAATCTGGTGGACGAGTCGATAATCCCGCAGATGGGCACCTTCCGCCCGACGGGGGTGAACCCTCAGCTCGTCTGGAACGTGCGCCGCGCGCTCGACGCCGAGGGTTTCGACCACGTCGAGATCGTGGTGTCCGGCGGCTTCACCGTGGAGAAGATCCGCGCGTTCGAGGCGGCGAAGGTTCCCGTCGACTCGTACGGAGTCGGTTCCTCGCTCTTCGCGGGGAGCTTCGATTTCACCGCCGACATAGTCCGGGTCGACGGCCGCCTCGAATCGAAAGCCGGCCGCCCCGAGCGCCCCAATCCGCGGCTTGAGCTGGTGGAGTGAGGGGGGAGGGGAGGGGGGAGGAAGCAGGAAACAGGAAACAGGAAACAGGAATTGCACACGTTCCATGGTCATGCCCGCGCAAGCGGGCATCCGTGTTACTCGGCCAAACATGGGTCCCCGCTTCCGCGGTGACGACTGTGACGGGTGTGCAGTTCCCTGTTCCCCGTTTCCTGTTTCCTGTTGCCTCGGCAGTCCCTGTTGCCTCGGCAGTCCCTGCTTCCTGTCCCCCTCCCCTCCCTTGTAAGGACTTCCCCTACGCCCCTGTAATCCCTCTCCTCACAACAACATTGGTCCACGGTATACAGTGGCCGGAAAAGCGGCGCAAGTGACTAATTTCGCTTGCTTTGTCGTTGGTGTCGCCATAGCTTCCGCGCCAAACCCCACAACACGGCGCGAAGGTCGCGCCCCATTTTGAACGAACGCCTTTCAGGATACGGGATGACTGGTCACCACCGCGCGCGCCGGTTCATTTGGACCGCGCTGCTACCGGCGCTCGCCCTAGCGCTGGCTGCCTGTTCCCACGACCCAAACAGCACCTTCGGCGCCCATTCCGAAGTCGGTAGAGCGCAGGAAAGTCTGACCAACCTCCTTCTGGTACTCGGCGGCTTCGTATTCGTCACCGTGGAAGGACTGCTGGTCTACGTGCTGATCAAGTACCGAGCTCGTCCCGGTGGTCCGGAACCCAAGCAGACCCATGGCAACACCACCCTCGAGGTCACCTGGACGCTGATCCCCGCCGTCATTCTGGCGATAATCGCCGTCCCTTCCGTACGTACCATCTTCGAAACCCAGGCGCCGGCTCCCTCCTCCGCGCTGCAGGTCGAAGTGATAGGCCACCAGTGGTGGTGGGAGTTCCGTTATCCCGAGTACGGCGTGACCACGGCCAACGAGCTCTATCTCCCGGTGGGACGCAAGGTGAACCTGCAGCTCACCACGGAAGACGTGGTGCACTCCTTCTGGGCACCGCAGCTCGTGGGTAAGCGCGATCTCATTCACAAGGACGCGAAGATGGCGAACCACCTCTGGTTCACCCCTGACTCGTCCTACGTTTGGAATGGATTCTGCGCCGAGTACTGCGGCGCGTCTCACTCGAACATGAGATTCCGCATATTCACCGTGCCGCCCGCCCAGTTCGAAGCGTACATCGCGCACCAGAAGACCGGGCCCGCCTTCACGGCACCCACCGCGCCCGACACGTCGAAGCAGGCGGTGGCACAGGCCGCGGCTGCACCGCCGGTACAGCTCGCGAGCGCGACCGCCGAGCAGAACACCGGCACCTGGCCGATGGACAGCCTCCCGGTCTGGACGGTCCCGCAGACACCAGTTCCCGATGGACTCACCATCGATGCCGCGCCGGGCGATCCCGCCCGCGGCGCCCAGCTCTACAAGACCGGCGCCTGCATCGCCTGCCATACGATCCAGGGAGTGTCGCCCGGAATCATCGGGCCGAACCTGACGCACGCAGGAAGCCGCACCACTCTCGCTGGTGGTATGTACCCCAACGACGTAAAGCACCTGGCAATGTGGATCAAGGATGCGCCGGCCATGAAGCCCGGCAGCCTCATGCCCCCCATGGGGAAGGGACTCCCGCACACCATGGGCGCCTTCGACGACCAGCAGATCGCCGACATCGCCGCCTACATATCGTCCCTGAAGTAACCGGAGATTCCGAATGGCAACCACTGTCGCGGCACCCGCTCTCGCCGGACCCCGGCACAAGTACGAGAGTGGAATCTGGAGCTGGCTCACGACCACCGATCACAAGAAGATCGGCCAGCTCTACATGTATACGGCACTCGCCTGGTTCATAGTCGGCGGCATCGAAGCGCTCATCATCCGCACCCAGCTCTTCGGCCCGAACGGGCGCCTGGTAAGCGCCGACCTGTACAACCAGCTATTCACGATGCACGGCACCACCATGATCTTCCTGGTGATCATGCCGCTCTCGGCCGCGTTCTTCAACTATCTGATCCCGCTTCAGATCGGTGCGCGCGACGTGGCCTTCCCGCGATTGAACGCGTTCAGCTACTGGGTCTTCCTGGCCGGCGGTCTCTTCATGAACGTGTCGTGGCTCTTCCACGCCGCGCCCGACTCCGGCTGGTTCG
>CAZTTY010000103.1:0-12606 GCA_964616815.1 uncultured Gemmatimonadaceae bacterium
AAGTTCGGCGACGCGCGCCGTACCGAGATCACCAGCGACGAGGGCGAGTTCACCATCGAAGACCTCATCGCCGAGGAAGACATGGTGGTCACCGTGTCGCACACCGGCTACATCAAGCGGACCTCGGTCTCCACGTACAAGAAGCAGCGCCGCGGCGGGCGCGGCCTCAACGGCCAGGGCCTCAAGGATGAGGATTTCATCGAGCACCTCTTCATAGCCTCGACCCACGATTACATCCTCTTCTTCACGGATGACGGTCGCTGCTTCTGGCTCAAGGTGCACGAGATCCCGCAGGCGGGACGCGCGGCGCGCGGAAAACCGGTGGTGAACCTGATCAACGTCGCCGCGAACACTCCCATCTCGGCGATGGTGCCGGTGCGCGAGTTCAGCGACACGCAGTATCTCCTCTTCGCCACCAAGCTCGGCACGGTGAAGAAGACTGCGCTCTCGCAGTACTCGAATCCGCGCTCGAGCGGCATCAAGGCCATCAAGATCGAGAAGGGCGATGAGCTGATCGACGTTCAGATCACCACGGGCACCAACGACATCGTGCTGGCCACGCAACACGGACTCGCGATCCGGTTCCACGAGGCCGATGTGCGACAGATGGGGCGCGACACCACGGGGGTAAAAGGTATCGAGCTGCGCTCGGGCGACGTGGTCAAGGGGATGGTCGTCGTGAAGCGCGACGCCACACTCCTCGTGGTCGCCGACAAGGGGATGGGCAAGCGCTCGCCCATCGACGCCTACCGCGTTCAGAAGCGCGGGGGGAAGGGGATCATCACTCTCAACCGCACGGACAAGACGGGAGACGTGGTGTCGCTCAAGGAAGTGCTTCCGGACGACGAGCTCATGCTCATCACCAAGCACGGTGTCGTCATCAGGATGCCGGTGAAGGGGATCCGGGTGGCCGGGCGCAACACGCAGGGGGTCAAGCTGGTCAACCTCGACGATGGAGACCGGGTATGCGACGTAGCGCGCGTGGTGGTCGAGGAGGACGAGCAGGGGGGCGCCGATGCGGGAGCGGAGCCGGTTGGCGTGGCGCCGGAGGACGAAGAAGAGTAGGCGACGACCCACTGGCGCCGGACGCGCCGCCGTTGCAGAGTGAAGGATGACTTCCACCGACTCTACGGCGCGTCCCTTCGCGCCTTCACATGATGCCCCTCATCAGGGACTCGTCGGCCTCGTGGAGATCCGCGCGGCCGCGGCCGTGATCGACGGGCTCGCCGTTCGCACCCCGCTCCTTCCCGCTCCCGACATGGTTCCCGGCGCGCCGGACATCCGGGTGAAACCCGAGATGCTCCAGCGCGGCGGGGCCTTCAAGTTCCGGGGAGCCTACACCTATCTCTCGCGCCTCTCGCCGGAGGCGCGGGCCCGCGGCGTGATCGCCCCGTCGTCGGGCAACCACGCACAGGCGGTGGCGCTCGCCGCGCGCCTCCTCGGCGCACCAGCCGTGGTCGTGATGCCCACCACCGTCACCGCCGCGAAGCGCACCGGCGCGGAGCGGCTCGGTGCCCGGGTCGAGCTCGCCGGAACCACCACCGCCCACCGTATGGACCGCGCGGTCGAGCTCGCGCGCGAGGAAGGGCTCACCCTCGTGCCTCCGTACGACGACCCCACCATCATCGCGGGGCAGGGGACCGCCGGTCTGGAAATAGTGGCCGACGCCCCCGACGTGGCGCTCGTGCTCGTACCCGTGGGCGGCGGCGGCCTGAGTGCGGGGGTCGCCACAGCGGTCAAGCTGCTCTCGCCGTCGGCGCGCGTCGTCGGCGTCGAGCCAGCCGGCGCGCCGAAGCTCACGCGCGCGCGCGAAGCGGGAGCCCCGGTGCGGCTGGAGCGTACCCGGAGCCTAGCCGACGGACTCATGGCCGTGGAGATCGGAGCGCTCCCCTTCGCGCACCACCAGGCGTACGTGGATGAGGTGGTCACCGTCGAGGACGACGCTCTGCGCGATGCGGTACGCTACCTCCTCGATCGCGTGAAGATCGTCGCGGAGCCGAGCGGCGCCATCACGGTGGCGGCGCTGCGCCAGGGGCTCGTGCAGCCGCCCGCGGACGGAACCACGGTGGCCGTCCTCAGCGGCGGCAACATCGAGTTCCAGGATCTGGAGAAACTTCTCGGGAATGGATAGAGCCAGGATACTGATCGCCGACGAGGACGAGCTCCTCGCGCGTTCGCTCTCCTGGCTTCTCAAGGAACAGGGGTACGACGTGGCGCTCGCTCCGCGAGGTGGCTGCCTCATGGAGCAGCTCGCCGCGTACGACCCCGACCTGCTCATGTTCGACGTGGTGGGCGGTGATGGTGATGATGACGCCCGCCTGCAGCTCCTTCGCGAGATAAGCGCCGACAAGCGGTGGCGCGACATGCCGGTGCTCGTGGTCTCCACGCGCTCGGCCGACCAGGCCATCCCGCAGCTCCTCGACGGGGGCGCGTCGGATTTCGTCGGCAAGCCGTTCGACGTGCGCGAGCTCCTCGCCCGGATCAGCGCCCAGCTTCGCGCGCGCCGGCAGCTCCTGAGCGCGCGCTCGGATCTCCGCAGCACGCGCGCCGAGCTGGCCAACGCTCGCGCCCAGGTGGAGAGCGGACGCGAGATCGTGGACATCCTCCACGAGGTGACGGGCGACTTCTCGTCCGACGAGCTGTACAACGTGCTCGTACGTCGCGTCGCCCGCGCGCTCGACATCTCGCACTGTTCGCTGATCCTCGCTCGCTCGGACGACGAAGTCGGCATCGTCGCCGCGGCGTACGAGGCGCAGGGGCTGGCGCAGGTGGAGATACATCTGGACCGCTACCCGGAGATCCGCACCGCGCTCGCCACCGGCACGCCGGTAGTGATCGAAGACGTGGATCAGAGTCCGCTGTACAACGACGTACGCCTCGACTGGGCCGCGCAGGGCACGCTCATACCATATCGTTCGGTGGCCGCGCTCCCCTTCAGACTCGACGGCGAGCAGTCCGGCGTGATCTTCCTGCGCACGCTCCTCGACGAGCAGCCGCTCAGACAGAGCGACGTGGAGTTCGCCGAGATGGTGATCCGGGCCGCGGTAGCCTCCATCCGCCGCGCGCAGCTCATCGAGGCGGCGCGCGCCGACAGGGCGCGCCTCGAGGTGCTCGCGGCCACCGATCCGCTCACGCACACCCACAACCGGCGTGCGCTGGTGGAGCGCCTCACCGAGGAGCTGGAGCGTGCCCGCCGCTACTCCCTCGATCTCGCGCTCCTGATCGTGGATCTCGATCACTTCAAGACCGTGAACGACTCGTACGGCCACCTCGTCGGCGACGAAGTCCTGCGCGGGGTCTCCAGGATGCTGCAGCGCGAGGCACGCACCGTGGATGTGGTGGCGCGCTACGGTGGCGAGGAGTTCATCGTGATTCTCCCCGAGACCGCTGCCGAAGGTGCCATCGCGTTGGCGGAGCGCATCCGCGAGCGGATCGCCAACTCGCCGCCGATCCCCGGCGGCGAATACGGCTGGCTCCGCGTCACGGTGAGCATCGGGGTGGCCACGGTTCCTTCGGTCCACGCCAATTCGCCCGAAGAGCTCATCGCGCTCGCCGACGCCGCGCTCTACCGCGCCAAGGCGGAGGGACGCAACCGGGTCTGCGCTGCCTGACATGAAACGTTTCGCCGCGTTCGAGCCGCCCGAGTATCTGGCGTGGGAGCGCGACGAAGCGGTGATGCGCGAATACGCCGCGACGCTCGAGCGCGACCCCGAGCGCGCGCGCATGCTGCGCCGGCTGGACGACTCGCGGCTGCTGGATATCTACCGCGGCCTGGTGCGCAACCGGCTCACGGACATCACGCTGAAGCGCCTCGTGCGCCAGGGCGTGATCTCCAAGGCGTGGCTGGGTACGGGCGAGGAGGCGGTCACGGTAGGCCCCGTCCATGCGCTCCGACGCGACGGCGACGATCACGACATCATCGCGCCGATGATACGCAACGGCGGCGGCTGTCACGAATTCGGGATGCCCGTGGCCGACATCATCCGCGCCTACATGGGCACTTCCGACGGCCCGTCGCACGGGCGCGATGGCCACTACGGCGACATCTCGCGCGGGATTCTTCCGCCCGTAAGCCCCGTGGGCGATGTGGTTCCCGTGACCGTGGGCATGGCGCTCTCTCTGCGAGCGCGCGGCAGCGATTCGGTGGCGCTGACGTGGATCGGCGATGGGAGCACGAAGGCGGGGGTCACGCACGAGGCGCTGAATCTGGCAGCGGTTCGCCAGGTGCCGGCGATCTTCATCATCCAGAACAACCAGGTCGCGCTCGGCACGCGGCTCGACCAGCATCACCTGGCCGCCGGCCGGGGCAGCTTCGCGGAGTGGCCGCGCGCGTACGGGATGTGGGGCGGCGTGTTCGATGGCAACAATGTGCTGGATGCCTGGGCGCTCACGGCTCTCGCGGTGGCACGCTGCCGCGCGGGCGAGGGACCGGCGCTGCTGGTGGCCGAGACCTTCCGTATGGGCGGCCACGCCACGCACGACGAGGCCGAGGCACGGCGGACTTTCCCTGCGGAGCTGTTCGCCGAGTGGGGCCGGCGCGACCCGATCGCGCTGTACGAGGAACATCTCGTGGACCGCGGGATTTCCCGTGACGAGCTCGAGGCGGCGGAGGCGGTGGTGGCCGCGGAGGTGGAGCGTGCGGAGGCGGAGGCGCTCGAGAGCAGGGAGGGGAGGATGCCGCGTGGCGAGAGCGCGGTGATGGGCGTCTATTCCGGATGAGACCATCGAAGCCAATCGCACGAGAAACAGCCGGGCGGTGCGGACCGGGCCGGGCGCGGGGAGGCTCGCCGGAAAGGCGCTCGGCAATGCGCACGGGCCTTCTCGCCCTGGCGCTGCTCTTCTCGCTCGCCACGCCTCGCGCGGGCCGCGCCCAGGAGCTTCTGGCCCGCGCCGACTCGCTGATGAACGCCGGCCGGGTATTCGCGGCCGAGTCGATTTTCTACTACATGGTGCGGCGCGACCCGCGGAACCCGGCGGCGCGCCTCGCGCTGGGGAGATATCTCGCCGCGCGCGGGGCGCTGAAGGTGGGCGCGGTTCTCATGGAGGAGGCGCGCTACTTCGGCGGAGATCCGGCCACGGTGGCCGAGGCGCTCGCTCCCGTCTACGAGGAGCTCGGCGACTTCGCCGCGCTCGCCGCGCTGCCGGAGTCGCCGCTCGACTACGCCCGGCGGCGGCGCGCCGAATGGCTGCGCGACCATCCTCCGGCCGTCACCGGCCCGGATTCCGCCTTCGCCCCCTACGCGGTGAACGACACGCATCTGCTGGGAGAAGTGATGCTCGGCCTGGGCGGCGACAGCGTGCGCGCCGCGATCGAGGGGCGCGTGAGCGGTGTGGTGCTCGACACAGCGTGGATCCGGCACGACGGCCTCGTGCGCTTCGCTTCGCGCGGCGAGCGCGATCCGCGCAAGGTGGCGGCCGTGGCGCGCGAGGTGCGCGTGGGGGAGATCGTTCTGACCAACGTGCCAGTGCGCTTCGAAGTGCTGCGTTCCGGCGTGGGAGCCATCCTGGGGCTCGATGTGCTCGGCCGGCTGGCGCCTACCTTCCGCCCCGGGATCGGGGAGATGCTCCTGCGCCGCGACGGGGAAGTGCCGGAGGATGCGCCGGGCTTTCGGATTCCCACGCTCGCCACGGAAGCCGGCGTTTTCGTTGTGAAGACGCAGACCATCTTCCCGGTGGGCCACCCCGACATCCAGCAGGTGCTCCGGCACCGCGAGTGGACGCTCGACCCCGAGCGCGGCGAGATACTAGTTCCCACGGGGGAGTGAGCTCCGGAGGCGGCCGGCGGGGCGGCGGGGCCCCCGATAGCAGCCTGCCCGTGACGGTCGTGGCCGCGCCGCGAGCGGGCGACCTCCCGGGATCTTTCGACCGCCCGACGCGCCACGTAAGTTGAAAAGCTCATCCATATTCGATCCTGGAAGAACAAGGAGAATGCATACATGCGGATGCTCGTTCTGGGGGCGGGGCTGCAGGGCTCGTCCTGTGCGTACGATCTCTTGCAGAACCCCGAAGTCACCGAGGTGCGCCTCGCCGACATCAACATCGCGAACCTGCCTGCCTTCCTGGCGCCTCTCTCCGGCGAGCGATTGATACCCACCCCCCTGGACGTCCGCGACAAGGAAGCGACGCTGGCGCTCATGCGCGAGAGCGACGCGGTGATGAGCGCGATCCCCTACTATTTCAACGGTGACCTCGCGAAACTGGCCGTGGAGGCCGGGACTAACTTCTGCGACCTGGGCGGGAACACCGAGATAGTGGTCGAGCAGCGGAAGCTCGATGCGAAGGCGAAGGAGAAGGGGCTCAGCGTGATCCCCGATTGCGGACTCGCGCCGGGCATGGTCAACATCCTCGCCGAGTACGGGATCGAGCAGCTCGACGACGTCGAGTCGGTGAAGATCTACGTGGGTGGCCTTCCACAGCACCCCGAGCCGCCGCTGAACTACCAGATCGTGTACTCTCTGGAGGGAGTGCTGGACTACTACACCACGCTCTCGTGGGTGCTGCGCGACGGGAAGCGCACGCAGGTGACGGCGCTCTCGGAGCTCGAGACGGTGGAGTTCCCGGCGCCGGTCGGGAAGCTGGAGGCGTTCCACACGGCGGGTGGACTGTCCACCATGGCCGATCGCTACGAGGGGAAGATCCCCACCATGGAGTACAAGACGCTCCGCTACCCCGGTCACGCGCACATCATGGAAGCGATTCGCGAGCTCGGCCTGCTGGAGCTCGAGCCGGTGGAGGTGAAGGGCGTGAAGGTCGCGCCGCGCGACGTGTTCGTGGCGGCCGCGGGCCCGCGCCTTACGAAGCCGGAGGAGAAGGATCTCGTGGCGCTCCGCGTGATCGTGAGCGGCAAGAAGGACGGTAAGCCGAAGAAGATCGGCTGGGAGCTGGTGGACTACTACGACGCCGAGCACGGGATCAGCGCGATGGAGCGGACCACGGGCTATTCGCTTTCGATCACAGGGCAGTTGCAGGCGCGCGGCGCGGTGAAGAAGGGCGTGAACACCCCCGACGAGTGCATGCCGGCGAAGGAGTACATCAGCGCGCTGGCCGAGCGGGGCATCGAGCTCAGGGAGCTGTGATCCGGTGAGCGCGGAGACCCGCGGCAGGGGGTGGCGGCGGCTCGTCCCGCTGCTGCTCATCATCCCCTTCATCGGGACGCTGTGGGTTTCCTCGTATGCCTCGCTCGAGCCGGAGCTCGGAGGCATACCCTTCTTCTACTGGTACCAGTTCCTCTGGATCGCCATCGGGGCGCTGCTCACGATAGTGGTCTATCTCGTCGAGCGATCCGGGGAGAAGCGGGGACCGTGAACGTCACGGCGCTCGTTGTCGCCGTGGCGCTCTTCGCGCTCGTGACGGTGCTCGGCTTCGTGGCCGCGCGCTGGCGGAAGGGCGACCTCGACCTCCTCCACGAATGGGGGCTCGCGGGCGGGCGGTTCGGGACCGTGGTGACGTGGTTCCTCCTCGGTGGCGATCTCTACACGGCGTACACGTTCATAGCCGTTCCGGCGCTGGTGTTCGGCGCCGGCGCTATCGGCTTCTTCGCCGTGCCGTACACGATCATCGTGTACCCGTTCGTATTCCTCACCATGCCGCGACTGTGGTCGGTGTGCCGCGCGCACGGCTACGTGACGCCGGCGGACTTCGTGCGCGGGCGCTACGACAGCAGCACGCTGGCGCTGGCGATAGCGGGGACGGGAATACTCGCCACGATGCCGTACATCGCGCTGCAGCTCGTGGGGATCCAGGTGGTGATCGCGGGGCTCGGGGTCACGGGCACGGGGATCATGGGCGACATGCCGCTCATCATCGCGTTCGTGATCCTGGCGGCGTACACATACTCGAGCGGACTGCGCGCGCCCGCGCTTATCGCGCTGGTGAAGGATCTGCTGATCTTCATCACCGTCATCGCGGCGGTGGTGATCATCCCCGCGAAGCTCGGCGGCTACGGAGCGGTGTTCGCCGCGGTACCGAAGGAGAAGCTGGTTCTGGCGCCGGCGCAGTACGGCTCGTACGCCACGCTCGCGCTGGGTTCGGCGCTGGCCCTCTTTCTCTACCCGCACTCCATCACGGGAGTGCTGAGCAGCAGCGGACGGAAGGTGATCAAGCGCAACGCCGCGTTTCTGCCGGCGTACAGCTTCCTGCTCGGATTGATAGCGCTGCTCGGCTACATGGCGATCGCGGCCGGAATAGAACCGGACGCCACGTACGGTGCGCAGTGGGCCGTGCCCGCTCTGTTCGACGCGATGTTCCCCGACTGGTTCACCGGGGTGGCGTTCGCCGCCATAGCGATCGGCGCGCTGGTGCCCGCGGCGATCATGTCGATCGCGACGGCGAATCTCTTCACGCGGAACATCTACAAGGAGTACCTGCGCCGCGACGCGTCGCCGCGCGACGAGGCCCGCATGGCCAAGCTGGCGTCGCTGGTGGTGAAGTTCGGCGCGCTGGTTTTCATAATCGCGCTCGAGAATGCGCGGCAGGAGGCGATCGACTTCCAGCTTCTGGGCGGCGTGTGGATTCTCCAGACATTCCCGGCGGTGATCTTCGGACTCTACACGCGCTGGTTCCACCGCTGGGCTCTCCTGGCGGGGTGGGCGGTGGGGATGGTCACCGGCACGGCGATGGCGGCGTCGCAGCACTTCACGGCCATCTACCCGCTGCAGATCGGCGGATTCGAGCTGCGAGGCTACGGCGCATTCTACGCTTTCATCGCGAACGTGATAGTCGTGGTGGTGGCGAGCGCCGTGCTCAACGCGATCGGGGTGGCGCGCGGCGTGGACGAGACGGTGGCGGAAGACTACATGAGGGACAGCGTCCACGGCGTGCGAGCGTCGGCGCCGAGTGGCATCAGCGGCTCCATCTCGGAACCCGCTCTTCGTTAACGACGCGACTCGGTGCTCGTGGACCGTTGGGTCGTCAGCCGACCGGACTCGTCGATGCGGACGACATCGTTCCCGAAATACCACTCGCGATACACCGACGCCTCCTGGAAGTAGAGCGATCTGGGTCCACCGATCCGCCGCCAGAAGACGCTGCGCAAAGGAACGAGGAGCCGGACAGTCACACCGCGCTTCCGGACGCAGCGGCTGAAAGAGCTCGGGCTGCCCGCCGCCGCCCATCGGGTTCGGCGCGCTGAGCACGAGGCGCAGCTCGCCACGCGAGAGCATCGCGAATCCTCCTTCATATCGAGCATTCGCGCAGCGTGCCGAGCGCCCGGCGCCACCATCCTGGACCGGGTCGGAGGGCGGACGGGTCCTCACCGCGGTCTTGCGATATTTGCCATACTGTGCCATTTTTCAAATGAGAGTTTGATTTATAGTACGCTAAACCAAAACGATACGGATGTAATACTTACGGTACGACCACTTGCCCATTCCAGACTCCCAGATCCTCCATCTCAACCCGTGGTGGCGCGATCCGGCTTCGATCCAGAACGACCCCAAGATTCGCGCTCTCGAAACTCGTTCCTTCCGCTGGGACCCGCCGGCCCTCGATGCGATGAGTGTCGGCATCCAGCGAGTCCATACCCTGCGCGGCCCACGGCAAGTCGGGAAGTCCACCACGGCGAAGCGCCTGATCCAACGCCTCCTGCAGCAAGGAGAGAGGCGCGTGCTGTACTACACGTTCGACCTGTCCACCTCGCGTGCAGACATCGCGGAGGTAGTGCATCGAGCGCGACAACTTCACCCCGCTCCGGATGGACCGTGGTACCTCTTCCTCGACGAAGTGACCACGATGCCGGATTGGCAACTCGGTGTGAAGTACATCGTGGACAACGGCCCGAGCGATCAGGACTTCATCCTCTGTAGCGGCTCGTCCGCGAGGCGAGTGAGCAGCGAGCAGTTGCCGGGTCGGAAGGGGCGCGGGCGCCACTACCTCCAGCTCCCTCTATCCTTTCGCGACTTCTGTGCGAGCGCGATGGGGATCGATCTGCCGGAACAGACCCTCACGCCAGGCCAGATGCTGACCGCGGAAGGCGTGGCCGTCCTGAAAACTCTGAATCTCGCCACACCCGACCTCGAGCGCGCCTGGCGGAGCTACCAGCAGGTGGGCGGATTTCCGGCGGCGATCGAAGACTACCTGAAGGATGGCGAGGTGCGCCCGGAGACTGTCGAGATGCTCTGGGACATCATCGCCGGCGATGTCCTGAGCCTGGGCAGGAGCGACGTAGCGATGTTGAAGCTTCTGGAACGGGTTGGCCGTTCCCTCGGTGCTCCCCTCGCCTGGGAATCGCTGGCCGAGGACATGGACGTGACCCAGCCAACCGCTCGCGCCTACGTCGAGCTCCTCGCGGAGTCGTTCATGCTGCTGGCAGTATTCGCCTGGGATACCAGCGGCAAAGGGCTGAACGCGCGCAAGCAACGCAAGGTCTACTTCATAGACCCTCTGCTTGGCCGCGTGGCACAGGAGGCGATGCCCGGCAGCCGGCTTCCGGAGCCGGATGCGGTGCGAGAGAATCTCGTCGGGATCGGCCTGTATCGCTCGGCGACCGACCGGCTCGTGCAGGCAGACCCCGTGATGGGTTCGCTCTGTTTCTGGAAATCCGGCCGGGGTACCGAAATCGACTATCTGGTAGCGGAGCGCTCTTCGGACGTGCGAGGCGACCGCATCCCGGTGGAAGTCAAGGGCGATTCACTCGCTGCGATCGCCAACGCACGACGTTCGATCAGCCCTGTTTTCGGGAGAGGGGTGATCGTCACCGTCTCGCATGTCGATCTGGAGCACGAGATACCGGCGGTCAGCGCTCCGATCTTCCTGGCTGCACTTCGAGAACGGCCCGAGCGTAAGCCGATTTCGATGTGACATCTGCATTGCGACGCCTGAACTACGGTGAACCAGTCCTCTACCGCGTGAACCCCGCCAGAGTCGCGCCCACCTGATCTATCGCCTGCCGTGCGCGCCAGCGGTCATGGCCGTTGTAGATCAGCGCGAAGGCGAGGAGCTCGCCGTTGCGCGCGGTGACGTAGCCGCCGAGCGAGATGATGTTGTTGGTGGTTCCAGTTTTCGCGTGGAGGTTCCCCGCGGCTGGCGTGCGCCGCATCCGACGGCGCAGGAGCTCCGACTCTCCCGCCACGGGGAGCGATGCGTGAAACGCATCGGCCCAGGGAGCTTCGTGCGCGTACGCCAGGAGTTGGGCGAGCGATCGCGGCGTAACGCGGTCGAGCACCGAGAGGCCGCTCCCATCCGCCGCGAGCACGCTACCCGGCCGCGTGCCGACCTTTTCGGTGAGAAATCGTTGCAGGAGGGCATTCCCGGCGGGGGCGGAACCGACTCCGTCGCTCGACGCCGCGCGCCCCGCGTCGCGGAAGAGGAGCTCGGCGTAGTGGTTGATGCTTTCACGGTTCATTGCCGATACGAGCCGGTCGAGCGGCGGCGACGCGAGGGAGGTGACCATGCGCGCGCCCGGAGGAGTGCTGCCGAGCGTCACCGGACCGTCTACGGAGACGCCGCGCGCCGCGAGCGCGTGGCGGAACGCCCCTGCCGTGAAGAGCGCCGGCTTCTCCACCACGAGCTGATAGCGGCGAGTGGCGGACCGCGAGCCGATCCACCCGCGCACCTCGATGGTCCCGCGCGGCGTGTTGCGAACGATGATGCGCCCCCCCTTCTTCCCGGCCACGGTACGCACCGAGGAGGAGACCGGAATGTCCGATGCCGGCTCGAGCGAAACGATGGCGGCCCCGCCGTCCCGGCCGGGCTCCGCCGCCACGACGACGATGTTGTCGTTCAGCGACAGCGCGGATACCCGCGCGGCGTAGCTGGCCTGCAGGTAGCGGTCGAGCCAGCCCTCCGGTACCAGGTCATCGCCGAACGCGGAGGCATCGGCGATGATGTCACCGGTTACGTGGCGCACTCCCGCCTCGGCCACGAGCTGCGCCAGCACGTCCATGGCGGCCGAAGCGCCACCCTGGTAGTAGCGGCTCGATAACCCGGGATCCCCACCGCCGCGCAGGATGATGTCACCATGCAGCGTACCTCCAGCATCGAGGTAGCCGGAGCGGAGCACGTCCGTACTGAACTGGTGGTCGGCGCCGAACTGGTCGAGGGCCAGCGCGGTGGTGAAGAGCTTCATGTTCGACGCGGGCTGCAGCTCTTCGTCGGCGTTCATGGAATAGAGAGTGTCGCCACGGGTCAACGACACCACTATCGCCCCCCAGGTGCCGCTCCGCACCCGGCTGTCGAGCATGAGCCCCACGTCGCTCGCGAGCTCCGCCTCACTGCCTGGCGCCGTATAGGACGCCGGTGCCACGGTACGCTCGCGCGCGGCGTGCGCCCCTCGTCCGCGCGCTGCTCCGCCGCTCCGTGCCGTACCCCCCTCGAGCACCGTCTCCGTGACTACCTGCGCCTGCTCCTGCAGCGCCTCCTGCGCACGTCCCGCCGTCGGAACCGCCGACAGCACCGCCAACGCGCCCGCGCCCATGGCGGTCCAAACGCGTCCGAACCCTTTAGTAGAAACGATCTGCATGTCTGAACGGAGAGGTGAATCGAGAGGGAGCCCTGCTTCGATTTCAACGAGCGGGAGAGGGGGGAGGTAACGGGGGAGGGGGGAGGGAGCAGGGAGCAGGAAACAGGCAACAGGAAACAGGAAACAGGAAGTGCACACGTTCCATGGTC
>CAZTTY010000104.1:0-12203 GCA_964616815.1 uncultured Gemmatimonadaceae bacterium
CAGGCGCTGGCGGCCGTGCTGGGGGGCACGCAGTCGCTGCACACCAACTCCATGGACGAGACGCTCGCGCTCCCGTCGGAGCAGGCGGTGCAGGTGGCGCTCCGCACCCAGCAGATCCTGGCGTACGAGACCGGTGTGCCCAACGTCATCGATCCGCTCGGCGGCTCGTACTACATCGAGTCGCTCACGGACGAGATGGAACGCGGCGCCGAAGAGCTGTTCGGCGACATCGAACGCGCCGGCGGGGTGGCCCGGGCGCTCGAATCGGGGTGGCTGCAGCGGCGCATCGCGGAATCGGCGATGCGGCAGCAGTGGGAGGTGGAGCAGCACCGGAAGGTGGTGGTCGGCGTGAACGAGCTGGTGACCGAGGAGCCGGAGCTCACGATACCGCTTCTCAAGATCGGCGAAGACTCCGAGCGCGAGCAGCGCGAGCGGCTGGCGCGGCTGCGAGCCGCCCGCGACGCCGGGCGTTACGCGAAGGCGATCTCCGCCCTTCGCGACGCCGCGCGCACGGACGCCAACCTCATCCCGTTCATACTCGAGGCCGCGCGCGCGGACGCCACGCTCTACGAGATTCGCGCGGCCATGGAGGATGTATTCGGGGCATATCGCGAACCGGTGTTCTTCTGAGCGCGCTCCCCCGAGTGAAGACACGCGCCGAGTGGTGGGAGTCGTATTTCGACGAACGCTACCTCTCCGAGTACTCTCCGCTTTTCTCGCTCGAGAGCGACCGGCGCGAAGTCGCCCGGCTGCTCGAGCTCCTCCCGCTTCCGGTGGGCGCGCGCGTGCTGGATGTACCCTGCGGTCAGGGGCGGCACTCGCACCTCCTCGCGGAAGCTGGCTTCGACACGACCGGCCTCGACTACTCCAGCCATCTCCTGAAACGCGCGCGCGAACGCGGCACCGGACGGCGGCTGCGCTACGTGAAGGGGGACATGCGCCGACTGCCCGCGCGCTGGACCGGTCGCTTCGACGCTGTCGTGAATCTCTTCACGTCCTTCGGCTTCTTCCAGGATCCCGCCGACGACGTACGCACCATCGCAGAGTTCGCGCGGGTGCTGCGACCCGGAGGATTCCTCGTCTGGCACGGCGCCAGCCGCGACGGGGTGATGAGCGGCTTCCTCGACCGCGACTGGTGGCGTGCCAGCGATGGAAGGATGGTGGCGCACGAGCGCAGCTTCGACCCGCTCTCCGGCGTGCTCACGATCCGCGTGGACTGGAGCGACCAGACGAGCTCCGGCGAGCGCGATCACCGTATCCGGCTGTACAGCGCCACGCACCTCACGGAGCTGCTCGCCGATGCGGGCCTCGTCACCACCGAAGCGTACGACTCGTGGAACGACGCTCCCCTCGCACGCGAGTCCTCGGAGATGCTGCTCGTGGCGCGCAGGGAGGAATTGTCGAGACCTCGGCGCAGATTGTAGACTTCCACCTGTACTCAACCACCCAGACCAAGGTTCGCAAATGCAGCGACCCATTCGCGTGCTGATAGCCAAGCCCGGACTCGATGGCCACGACCGCGGGGCCAAGGTCGTCGCATCCGCGCTCCGGGACGCGGGGATGGAAGTGATATACACCGGGCTCCATCAGACGCCCGAGATGATCGCCAGCGCGGCCGTGCAGGAGGACGTCGACGTGGTCGGCCTCTCCATCCTGAGCGGAGCGCACATGACCCTCTTCCCGCGCGTTCAGCAGCTCCTCTCCGATGCGGGACGCCCGGACATCCTGCTCACCGGCGGAGGCATCATCCCCAAGGAGGACATGGAAGAGCTGCGCACCCGGGGGATCGGCGAGCTCTTCGGCCCCGGCACCTCCACTTCGGATCTGGTGGACTACATAAAGGCGTGGTTCGCCGAGCGCGAGAAGCAGGAAGCATGAGCGCGAGCGCGCCTTCGCACGCGCGCCTGCGCGAGCTGTCGCGGGAGGTACGCGAGCTCGAGGCGGCGCTGCGCGAGGGGGGCGGTGCGAAGCGTATCGAGCGCCAGCACTCGCAGGGGAAGCTCACGGCGCGCGAGCGCGTCGCAAGCCTCCGCGATCCCGAGTCCCGCTTCCTGGAGATCGGGCTCCTCGTGGCCCACGACCAGTACGATGGCCAGGCGCCCGCGGCGGGCGTGGTCACCGGAATCGCGATCGTGCACGGACGCGAAGTGGTGGTGGTGGCCAACGACGCTACCGTGAAAGCCGGCTCCTGGTGGCCGGAGACCATCAGAAAGATCCTGCGTGCGCAGGAGATCGCGATGCGCTGCCGCATCCCCATCATATACCTGGTGGACTCGGCCGGCGTGAACCTCCCTTATCAGGGTGGCGTCTTCCCCGGCCAGTACGGTGCCGCGAGGATCTTCTACTACAACTCCATCATGCGGCGCTACCTGCGCATTCCGCAGTTCGCCGCGGTGATGGGACCGTGTATCGCCGGAGGCGCGTACCTCCCGGCGCTCTCCGACGTGATCATCATGGTGGAGGGCACATCGTTCATGGGGCTGGGTGGACCGAATCTCGTGAAGGGCGCCACCGGCCAGGTGATCGATGCGGAGACGCTCGGCGGCGCGGTGACGCACACGGAGATCTCCGGCGTGGCCCACTACCGCGCCGCCGACGATGCCGAGTGCATCGTAAAGCTGCGCGCGCTCGTCGAGCGCACCGGGCGCGAGCGCGCCGAGCGGCCCGGCGGGGAGCATCCGGCAGCCGCCGATCCCACCGCGTCGATGGAGGATCCCGATGCGCTCTACGACCTTCTTCCCACGGACCATCGCATGTCGTACGACATGCACGCCGTGCTGCGGACGATCGTGGATGGCGGCGAGATCGATGAGTTCCAGCCGGATCGTGCGCGCGAGATGATCTGCGGCGATGCCGCTGTCGGCGGTACGCCGGTCGGGATCATCGCCAACCGTCGCGGCCTGATAAAGGGGCGCGAGGGCGAAAAGCCGCGCTTCGGCGGGATCATCTACGCCGAGAGCGCCGAGAAGGCCGCGTATTTCATAGACCGCTGCGATCGCGAGCGGCTCCCGCTCCTTTTCGTGCAGGATGTCTCCGGCTTCATGGTGGGGCCGGAGGCGGAGCACGCCGGCATCATCCGCGCCGGCGCGCGCTTCGTGGAGGCGATGGCCACCGCCACCGTCCCCAAGCTCGTGCTCACGGTGAACCACGCATCCGGTGCCGGCTACTACGCGATGGCGGGACAGGGCTTCGACCCGGACTTCATCTTCAGTTGGCCCACCGGCCGTATGGGGGTGATGGAAGGCGACTCGGCGGTGCAGGCCGTGCACGGACCGGCGATCGAGCGGGCACGCCAGAGCGGGACGCTGCCGCCGCCCGACGTACGCGAATCCATCGACGAAATGCGCGCCGATTACGACCGGCAGCTCGATGCCCGCTACGCCGGGGCGCGCGGCTACATAGATGCCATCGTGTATCCGGAGGAGACACGGGAGGTTCTCGCCATGGCGCTCGGCGCATCGCTCAACAATCCCGGGCCGCACCTCGGCCCATTCGTCCTACCCCCCAACCTGGATGGCAAGGCATGAGCCGAGTGGTACGAGTGGCGAGCGGCCAGGGCTTCTGGGGCGACTGGCTCGAAGCACCCCGCCGGCAGGTGGAGGGCGGACCGATCGACTACCTCATGCTGGACTACCTGGCGGAGGTGACGATGTCGATCCTTCAGAAGCAGAAGGAGCGCGACCCGCGCATGGGCTATGCGCGCGACTTCATCGGCGCCATGGAGAGCGTTTTTCCGGCGGTCGCGGAGCGCGGCGTACGCGTGGTGGCCAACGCGGGCGGAGTGAACCCGGTCGCCTGCGCCGGCGCGCTGCGCGAGACCGCGCAGCGCACCGGCGTATCGGATGCGCTGCGAATAGGCGTCATCACCGGCGACGACCTGCTTCCACGCCTCGACGAGCTCATCGCGCAGGGCCACCCGCTCGCCAACATGGAAACCGGCGCGCCGCTCTCCGCCGTGCGCGACCGGGTCCTCTCCGCCAACGCGTACATCGGCGCGTCGCCCATCGTGGAGGCGCTGGAGCGCGGGGCGAACGTGGTGATAACCGGCCGCTCCACCGACACGGCGCTCACCATGGCGCCGCTCCTGCACGAGTTCGGCTGGGCGCGCGACGACTGGGACAGGCTCGCCGCCGGCATCGTCGCGGGGCACATCATCGAGTGCGGCGCGCAATGCTCGGGGGGCAACTGCCTCTACGACTGGCGCAACATTCCCGACCTGGCCAACATCGGCTACCCCATAATAGAGGCGCACGCCGACGGGAGCTTCGTCGTCTACAAGCACCCCGACACGGGCGGTCGAATAGACGTGCACAGCGTCACCGAGCAGCTCGTCTACGAGATGGGAGACCCGCGCGAGTACATCACGCCCGATGTGATAGCCGACTTCACGAGCATCTGCGTAGCCGACGCCGGAGAGAACCGAGTGCGCGTCTTCGGCGTGCGCGGCCGCGCTCCCACCGACAAGCTGAAGGTGTCGATCGCCTACCGCGCCGGGTTCAAGGCCACCGGCACGCTGGTCTACGCCTGGCCCGATGCGCTCGAGAAGGCGCAGCTCGCCGACAGGGTGCTCCGCGAGCGGATCGAGAGACTGGGGCTCCGCTTCGACGAGATACATACCGAGTTCCTCGGCGTTTCGGCCACGCACGGCGCGCTCGCCGGGGATGCGACCGACGCACCGGAAGTGCAGCTTCGCGTGGGTGTGCGCGGCGACGACCGGCCGTCGGTGGAGCGCTTCACGAGGGAGATCGCTCCCCTGGTACTCAACGGCCCTCCGAGCGTGACCGGTTTCGCCGGCGGCAGGCCGAAGGTGGAGGAGGTCGTGGCGTACTGGCCCGCCCTGGTCGACAAGACAGTGGTGAGCACCACCGTGAGCCTGGAGTGAGCATGAAAGTCCGACTACTCGACATCGCACACGCGCGCTCCGGCGACAAGGGCGACACGGCCAACGTCGGCGTGATAGCGCTCCGCCCCGAATGGTTCCCGGTCCTGCAGCTCTTTCTCACGAAGGAGCGGGTGTCGAGGCATTTTGCCGGGGCGATCACTGGCGAAGTGGAGCGCTTCGAGCTCCCCAACCTCGGCGCCGTGAACTTCCTTCTGCACGGAGCGCTCGGCGGCGGCGGCACGTTGTCGCTCAAGACGGACGCGCAAGGGAAGGTGTTTTCGACGGCCATGCTGCGCATCGTACTCGACGTTCCCGACGGCATCGCTTCACGCTACCACCTCCCCGCCGCGGCGTGAAGCGGATCCGCGTCGAGCTGTCGGAGGGGATCGGGCGGATCATCCTCGCACGCCCCGAGAAGAAGAACGCGCTCGACGAGCTGGCGGCCGTGGAGCTGGGCGAGGCGCTGGATCGGTTCGGGGCGGATGACGCGGTGCGGGTGGTGGTGCTCGGAGCCGAGGGGAGGGACTTCTGCGCCGGCGCCGACCTCGCGGCGCTCGAGCGGGCGCTCGACGCCGACGCCGACGCCCAGCTCCGCGACGCGCGTGCGCTGGGCAGCGTGTTCCGAAAGATGCGCCGCCTCCCGCAACCGGTGTTGGCCGCGGTCCGCGGCCGGGCGCTGGCCGGCGGAGCGGGGCTGGCCACCGCCTGCGACATCGTGGTGGCCAGCGAGGAAGCCCGCTTCGGCTACCCCGAAGTGGGCGTGGGCTTCGTTCCGGCAATGGTGATGACCATGCTGCGACGCGCGGTGGGCGAGAAACGGGCGTTCGAGCTGGTGGCCACGGCTCGCGTCATCACGGCGCGGGAGGCGCTCTCCATCGGCCTGGTGAGCTCCCTGGTGCCCGAGTCGGGTTTCGACGAAGGCGTGGAGCTCGTAGTTTCCCGCCTCGCCAAGGCGCCGCCCGCTGCGCTGCGCCTCACCAAGCGACTGTTCCACGACCTGGATTCGCTCGACTTCGACGGAGGACTCTCGCTCGGCGAACGCGTCAACGTCGAGGCGCGGTCCACGGACGAATTTCGCGACGGCGTTCGCCGCTTCGTCGCGCGAGGTAAAGGCGCGTCATGAAAACCGTGGATGCTCTGAAGGTGGTACTGGTGCTGGTGGCGCTCGCGATCTGGGCGTACGGCATCCGCACCGACAGGAACGGCGCGATGCTCGCAGGAGTGGTTTTCGTGCTGGCAGCTTTCCTGCTGCGCTTCCTGCCCAAGGGAAAGGAACCGTAGCGCAGGGGATGCCGTCCCGTGCCGGTGCGGGACCGGAACGGCGGACCGTCAGCTTCGGTCGCGCGCGGCGGTTCGCTTGTTGCTCCTGATTCTCACAGGTTATCGCCCGGAGGACACGCCCATGGCAGAAAGCAAGCGACGCCGTCGCCGGTCCGCACCGGTGGAGATCAGCCCGTCCGAGCAGGACCGCGACATCCTCGACCAGTATTTCGCCGAGGTGAGCCGCTATCCGCTCCTGAACGTGGAGGAGGAGAAGGCGCTCGCGCGGCGTGTGCAGAGTGGCGACCAGGAGGCGATGGAAGAGCTGGTGCGCCGCAACCTGCGCTTCGTGGTATCCGTGGCGAAGAAATATCAGAACCGCGGTCTCCCCCTCATCGACCTCATCGGCGAGGGAAACGTGGGGCTCATGACGGCGGCGCGGAAGTTCGACCCGGATCAGGGGGTGAAGTTCATCTCGTACGCGGTGTGGTGGATCCGCCAGGCGATCCTCGCTTCGCTCGCCCGCCAGGGTCGCACCGTACGCGTGCCACTGAACCGCACGGCCGACCTCTCGCGTGTGATCCGCGCCACGACGCTGCTGCGCGACAAATTCGGGCGCGAGCCCACGCCCGAGGAGCTCTCGCAGCTCACCGGTATCTCTCCCGAGATCGTGGCCGCGCTCGCGACGCTCAACACGGCGGAGGTGCGCCTCGACGCCGCGGCGGGAAAGGACAGCGACCGCGCCCTGATCGAGCGCTTCGCCATGGACGAGCTGCCGAGCACCGAGGAGCAGGTGCTGGACCGCTTCCGGAACGCGGAGCTGGAGCGCGCCCTCTCCACGCTCCCTCCGCGCGATGCGCGCATCCTCCGCCTCTACTTCGGCATCGAGGGAGATCGCGAGCACACTCTGGACGAGATCGGCAAACTGCTCGGTGTCACGCGCGAGCGCGTGCGACAGCTCCGCGACCGCGCGCTCCGGCGGCTCCGCGAAGGGTCCGTGGGCGACGCGCTCAGGGACCTCTCCGCGGCGTGAGGCCTCAGCGGCCGCCCACGTCCCGACTCAGCACGTAGAAGTTGTCGTCCACACGCGGCTCCCCGGCGGCCCCGGCGGGCAGCGCGACCGACTTCCACGAAGTCGTCGGCTGGAGCCGCCGCGACTCGCCATCGGAGAGCCACACCTTCACGGGCATGGCGAAGCCGGAGACCACGTCCGCCCAGCGGTAGGAGAGCTCGTTCCCGACAACGCGGTATTCGAGCAGCGGGATCTTCGTGGTAGTCAGGTACTGCTCGAACACCTTGCTCAGATCGATGCCGGCGTGCTCGCTGATGTACTCCCGCACCTGCTCGCCGCTCACGGTCTGGTGGTAGAAGGTGGCGTTGAGACCGCGCAGGATGCCGCGCCATTTCTCGTCGTCGTCTATCACCTGGCGGATGGTGTGCAGCATGCTGCCGCCCTTGTAGTACATGTCGCCGGAACCCTCGGCGTTCACGCCGAAATGTCCGACGATGGGTGCGTCGTTCCGGATGTTGCGGCGGCTGCCGATGATGTACTTCGCCCCCGATTCCTTTCCGGCGCGGCACTCCTCGTAGATCCCCTCCGCGTAGTTCGCGAAGCTCTCGTGGATCCACATGTCCGCCGCATCTTTGTCCGTGATGTTGTTGCCCCACCATTCGTGGGCGCTCTCGTGCACTATGATGAAGTCCCACTTCAGGCCGAGGCCCGTTCCCGAGAGGTCGCGCCCGAGATAGCCGTTCTGGTAATGGTTGCCGTACGCCACGGCGCTCTGGTGCTCCATCCCCAGATGCGGGGCCTCCACCAGTTTGTAGCCGTCTTCGTACCAGGGATACGGTCCGAACCAGTGCTCGAAGCAGGCGAGCATGGTCTCGACCTGGCGGAACTGTGCCCGCGCCGTATCGAGATGGTACGCGAGCGGATAGAAGTCGAGCGTGAGCTTCCCCTTCTCGCCGTCGAAGGTATCGCTGAAGTGGGCGTATGATCCGGCGTTCACGGCCACGTTGTAGCCGTTGATCGGGTTCACGACGAACCATTCGTACGTGGTGGTGCCATCCCGGTTCCGCGTGGTGCCGCGCAGCCGTCCGTTCGACACGTTGATCATCGGATCGGGCACCGTTATCGCCACCCTCTGGCTGTCCGGTTCATCCGCGTTGAGATCCTTCATGGGCCACCAGACGCTGGCGCCGAGCCCCTCGTTGGCGGTCGCTATCCAGCGGTTCCCGAGGCTGTCGTGCGCCCATATGAAGCCCCCATCCCACGGCGGGCGCACCGCGGCCGTGGGCTTCCCGTGGTAGTAGACCGTGATGGTCTTCGACTCGCCCGCCTTCTGCCGTGCGGCGAGCCGGGCGAAGAACGCGTTGCCATCGCGTCGATACTCCACGCGAGCACCGTCCTGCACCATGCTGTCCACTTCCATGGGTACCTGCAGATCGATCTGCATCTCGCCGGCCGGGCGCAGCACGCGGTAGGTGATCCCGTTGCGTCCCGTGATGGAACTGTCCGCGGGGTTCACCTTCACATGGAGGTCGTAGAAGGTAGCGTCCCACCAGGAGCGCCCCGGACCATCGGAGCCGCGCAACGTGTCGGCATGCGTGAAGTGGTCGCGCTGCTGCGCGGGCGCCGCGCCCGCGCTGGCGAGTTGTACGAACGCGATGAGTACTGCTACAGGGACGACTTTGCGCATGCGTGGGCCGGAGGGAGTATTCGGTTGCGGGCGGGATGCGGTTCGTCGAAGTTACTCGCCGGGGGGGAACCGTCCAACGGCGGACCGCGCCAGGCGCGTACTTCCGGATGGGCCGCACCCCGCGTAAGATCGGCGGCAGCCGCTCCATGCGGCCCGCTCAATTCCCACCCGTAACGAGGTCCGTCATGCGGCGTTACCCCGTCGTTCCATACCTGTTCCTCGCACTCGCCATACTCGCGCCACGCGGCGAAGCTGCATCGCAGACCCCGGGCCGCTCCACGGCACGTGCCGACTCGAGCTTCCTCCGACCCGGGCGCGACCCGAACCAGCCGATCGACGAGGCCTACACCAGAAAGATTCACGAGTACACCACCGAGCCTTTCTTCCTCTCGCCGCTCGTGGACTACCTCCCGGCGTCGAAGACCGTGCCGACTCCGGCCGCCGTGCTCGGCGACATAGCCGGCGCGCCGACCAAGCTGCCGTACTCGAGCGAGGTGTACGAGTACATGCGCGCGCTCGAGAAGGCTTCTCCGCGTGTGAAAGTGTACTCCATAGGCCGAACGGAGGAGGGACGCGAGATGATCGCCGTGGCGGTGGCATCGGAATCGCTGCTCACCAACCTCGACGCCAACCGCGCCGCGCTTGCGAAGCTCGCCGACCCGCGGACCATCGACATGAACGATGCCGAGGCGAGCAGGATCGCCGCCGGTGCCACGCCGATCTACTACATCACGGGCACCATCCATTCGCCCGAAACCGGCGCGCCCACGGCGCTCATGGAGCTCGCCTACCGCCTCGCCGTGGACGAGAGCCCGTACATACGCAACATCCGCGACCACCTCATCACGCTCATCACGCCGGTGGTGGAGGTGGATGGGCGCGACCGGCAGGTGGACATCTTCCGCTGGCACATGGCGAACCCCGGCAAGACCTACCCGCGGCTCGTGTATTGGGGCCACTACGTGGCGCACGACAACAACCGCGACGCCATGGGCCTCACTCTCAATCTGTCGCAGAACGTTCTCGACACGTACGTGGGCTTCAAGGCGCAGCTCCTGCACGACCTGCACGAGTCGGTGCCGTACCTCTACGACAATACCATCGGTGACGGACCGTACAACGCGTGGCTCGATCCGCTCCTCACCAACGAGTGGCAGATGATCGGCTGGCACAACGTGCAGGAAATGACCCGCATGGGGATGCCCGGCGTGTTCGCGCACGGCGACTTCGACACCTGGTCGCCCGGGTATCTCATGTTCATGGCGGCCACTCACAACGGCATCAGCCGCCTCTACGAGACCTTCGGCAACGGCGGCACGGCCGAGACGCAGGAGCGTACCCTCGGCACCGACGAGACATCGAGAACCTGGTACCGCCAGAATCCGCCGCTGCCGCGCGTGATGTGGTCGCTCCGCAACAACAACAACTACGAGCAGACCGGCGTGCTCGTGTCGCTCGCCTACTTCGCCAACAACCGCAGGCAGTTCCTCGAGAACTTCTACGAGAAGAGCAAGCGCTCCGTCCTGAAGGCTCGCACCGAGGGGCCCGCCGCGTACGTGTTCCCGGCTGCCGACCTGCGCGCCGGCGCGCAGGCCGATCTGCTCCGCATCCTTCAGAAGCAGCACGTCGAGATCTCGCGCGCCACCGCACCCTTCACCGTGGCGCTCCCGTCCGCCGGAGGCGGCGCTGAGGCAGACAGCGCGCGGAGCGGCGGCGCGGACACCGCCGCCGCGCCCCGGTCCCGCACCTTCCCGGCAGGGAGCTACATAGTGCGGATGGACCAGCCGTACTCGCGCATCGCCGACGCTCTGCTGGACCACCAGTACTGGAGCCCCGACGACCCGCAGAAGCATCCTTACGACGACACCGGCTGGACCTTCCCCGAAGCGTTCGACGTCGAGGCCTTCCGGATCACCGACACCACCGTGCTGCACGCCCGGATGGAGCAGGTGCGCGATTCGATCCGTGCGCCCGGCGGCGTCTCCGGCAGCGGCTCGACCTTCGCCATCGCGCACCACGGCGACAACGCGTTGATCACTCTCCGCTACCGGCTGCCCGACGCCGACATCCAGATGGCGGAAGAGCCGTTCGATGCCGGCGGCAGCCACTATCCGCGCGGCTCCTTCCTGATCCGCGACGTTTCGTCTTCCGATCTGGACGCCGCGGCGAAGGAGCTAGGCCTGCGCGCGAACGCGCTCGCTTCCGCTCCCAGCGTGAATACGCATCCGGCCCGCGCTCCGCGCGTGGCCATCCTGCATACATGGCTCGGTACCCAGACCGAGGGGTGGTGGCGCCAGGCCTTCGACCGGCTGAAGATCCCCTACGACTACATCAACGTGCAGGAGGTTTCACGCACACCCGATCTGCGGTCGAAGTACGACGTGGTCATCTTCCCGCCCGCTGGCGGGAGCGGGATGGCCATCGTCGACGGGATGCCCATGTGGCGCAACGCCATGCCGTGGAAGAAGAGCGAGCTCACACCCAACATCGGCCTGCTCGATGAAACCGATGACATGCGGCCCGGGCTGGGGCTCGACGGGCTTCACAACCTGCGCAGCTTCGTCAGGGCTGGAGGAGTGCTCATCGGCGTGGAGAACACGGCGGAGTTCGCGGTGGACTTCGGCTTCACCAGCGGCGTGAGCACGCAGAGCGCGCGACGCGGCCAGGTCGTGGGGAGCTTCCTCCGCACCAACACGGTGGACGATGCCAGTCCCATAGCCTACGGAATCGGCGACTCTCTGGCCGTCTACAGCAGCGACGGCTCCAGCTTCGGCGTGAGCAACACCGCGTCGGGCCGAAGCTTCGGCGGCGATGACGGGGAACGGGCCACCGGCCGCGGCACCGTCAAGGATCCCGACGTAGTGCAGGGCAGGCCGGCTCTCGAGCCCGAGTTCGAGGCGCCGGAGCGCTCTCCGGTGAAACCGTGGCAGGCCGCCCCGATCACCAACGAACAGCTCCGCTATCCGATCAACATCATCCCGCCCGACCAGCGCCCCCGTGTCATCCTTCGCTTCGCGGATGCGAGCGGCCTGCTGGTCTCCGGACTGCTCGACGGCGGCAACGGCATCGCCCAACGACCGGTGGTGGTGGATGTTCCGGTGCAGAAGGGGCACGTCGTGCTCTTCGCCAACAACCCGATCTGGCGCGGCGAAACGATAGGGAGCTACCCTCTCGTGTTGAACACGCTGCTCAGCTTCGATAACCTCGACGCGGGTCGCAAGCTGGACGAGCGCTGAGCCGGCGTGGCTGAACGGGAAGGGGCGCGGCGACGGAGGATGAACCCCTCGCCCCGCCCCACGCTAACATATACCCGGCGGTTGCGGCTAGTATCGGGCGACATACCCGCGGGAGCCCACCACCAG
>CAZTTY010000105.1:0-11498 GCA_964616815.1 uncultured Gemmatimonadaceae bacterium
GTGAGCGATGCTCACGAGCCCTCCGTGCATGGAACCCGTCGCTCCTACATGTACTCTTCGATCGGCGGACAGGCGCACACCAGGTTGCGGTCGCCGAAAGCGCTCTCCACTCGGGATACCGAGGGCCAGAACTTCGAGTCGTAGTTCCACTTCGCCGGGAAGGCGGCGCGCTCGCGCGTGTACGGATGCCCCCAATCGTCGGTGACCACGTTGCGCTGCGTGTGCGGCGCGTTCTGGAGAGGGTTGTCCTTCCGGTCCAGCGTTCCCGCCTCGATCTCGCCGATCTCCTCGCGGATGGCGATGAGCGCGTCGCAGAAGCGATCCAGCTCCGCCTTCGACTCGCTCTCGGTGGGCTCGATCATCAGCGTACCGGCCACCGGGAAAGACACGGTGGGAGCGTGGAAGCCGTAATCCATGAGCCGCTTCGCGATGTCCTCCACATCCACCCCCGCCGAGCTCTTGAACTCGCGCGGGTCGATGATGCACTCGTGCGCCACGGTGCCGTTCGCACCCTTGTAAAGCACGGGGTAGGCGGACGCGAGGCGGTGCGCGATGTAGTTGGCGTTCAGGATCGCGATCTTCGAGGCCTTCGTGAGCCCCTCGCCTCCCATCATACGGATGTACATGTACGAGATCGGGAGGATGCTCGCGCTCCCCCAGGGCGCCGCCGAAACGGCACCTCCCTTCTCCCCGCCGAGATCCACCAGCACGTGGCCCGGAAGGAACGGGACGAGGTGCTCGGCCACGCCGATCGGCCCCATGCCCGGACCGCCGCCGCCGTGCGGGATGCAGAAGGTCTTGTGGAGGTTCAGGTGGCACACGTCGGCGCCGATGTCGCCCGGGCGGCAGAGCCCGACCATCGCGTTCATGTTCGCGCCGTCCATGTAGACCTGGCCACCGTTGGCGTGCACGATCGCGCAGATCTCCTTTATCGCCTCCTCGAAGACGCCGTGCGTGGACGGGTACGTCACCATCAACGCCGCCAGGTCATCGCGGTGCTGCTCCGCCTTGGCGCGGAGGTCGGCCACGTCGATGTTTCCGTTCTCATCCGTGCGCACCACGACTACGCGCGACCCAGCCATCACCGCGCTCGCCGGGTTGGTGCCGTGCGCCGACTGCGGAATGAGACACACGTCGCGATGGCCCTCGCCCCGCGCCTCGTGGTAGCGCCGGATCACCAGCAGCCCCGCGAACTCGCCCTGCGATCCGGCGTTGGGCTGCATCGAAACGGCCGCGAAGCCGGTGATCTCGGCCAGCGCGCGCCCCAGACGCTCGAACAGGATGGCATAGCCCCGCGCCTGACCGGCGGGCGCGAAGGGGTGCAGCGCGGCGATCTCCGGCCACGTTATCGGGAACATCTCCGCGGTGGCGTTGAGCTTCATGGTGCACGATCCCAGCGGGATCATCGAATGTACGAGCGACAGATCGCGCGACTCCAGCTTCCGCATGTAGCGGAGCATCTCGGTTTCGGAGTGGTACGTGTTGAAGACCGGGTGCGCGAGGAACTCGCTCCGCCGCGCGAACGGCTCGGCGTATCCCGAGGTCGCCGCCGCCGCGGCCACCAGATCGGCCGCGTCGAAATCGGCACTCTTTCCGCCGTTGAACACCGCCAACAGATCGTCCACGTCCTCGAGCGTCGTGTCCTCGCCGAGCGAGATGCCGACGGCCGAGTCGTCGATCACGCGAAGATTGATGCGCTTCTCCAGCGCGTGGCGCACCACCTCCTCGGCTCCGCCTGCGCCCAGCTCCACGCGCAGCGTGTCGAAATAGACATCGTGCGCTATCTCGTGCCCCAGCCGGCGCAGCCCTTCGGCGAGACCGCCTGCCATCTCGTGCACGCGCGTGGCGATGCGGGTGATCCCTTCCGGCCCGTGCCACACGGCGTACATGCTCGCCATCACGGCGAGGAGCACCTGCGCCGTGCAGACGTTGCTGGTGGCCTTCTCGCGGCGGATGTGCTGCTCGCGCGTCTGCAGCGCCATGCGCAGCGCCGGCCGCCCCTCGGCATCGCGCGACACGCCGATGATGCGACCCGGGATCTGCCGCTTGAACTCGTCGCGCGTGGCGAAGTACGCGGCGTGCGGGCCGCCATAGCCCATGGGGACCCCGAAACGCTGCGTGCTCCCCACGGCGATGTCAGCGCCCCATTCGGCCGGCGGTGTCAGGAGCGCCAGAGCGAGCGGATCGGCCGCCGCCACCACCAGCGCGTCGGCGGCGTGCGCTCGCTCCGCGAACGCGCGATAGTCGAACACGGCCCCGTCGCTCGCCGGATACTGGACCAGCGCGCCGAACACGTTCGGGCCGAACTCGAAGCTCTCGTGGTCACCCACCACCACCTCTATTCCGCGAGCGCCAGCTCTGGTGCGCACCACGTCGATGGTCTGGGGATGGCACTTGTCCGAGACGAAGAACGTCTCCTTCCCCTCGCCGCCTTTCACTCCGTAGCTGAGCGCCATCGCCTCGGCCGCCGCCGTGCCCTCGTCGAGGAGCGAGGCATTGGCGATCGGGAGGCCGGTCAGATCGATCACCACCGTCTGGAAGTTCAGCAGCGCCTCCAGACGCCCCTGCGCGATCTCCGCCTGGTACGGCGTGTACGCCGTGTACCAGGCGGGATTCTCCAGGATGTTTCGCTGGATCACCGGAGGAACGAGGCAGCCGTAATAGCCGAGTCCCACGAACGATCGAAACACCTCGTTCCGCGCCGCGACCGCGCGGAACTCGCGCAGCGCCTCGGCCTCGCTCAGCCCATCGTCGATGGCGAGCCGCCCGTTCATTCGGATACCGGCGGGGATGGTGGCGGCGATGAGGTCGTCCAGCGTCTCGTAGCCGAGGGTCGCGAGCATCTCGGCGGCTTCGGCGTCGGTGGGGCCGATGTGGCGAGCGACGAAGCTGTCCATGTCGACTGCGGCGGTGGCGGGGGTCATCGTGGTCATATGCTTCCTCGAGAACCGTGGCCGCGCCACGGTATGTTCGCTGTTGGAGTGGGACGCGGGATGCAGCACGGAGCGATTGGACGCGGCCCGCCCTCCTCCTGCTCCGGGATCGGCGTGGAGCGGGCGCCGCGCTACGAAATCTGTTATTCCGCGACATGAAATTCCATTGTTCCGGCGCAGCGCGCCGCGCTTCCTTGCCGCTCGCATCGCGCAGGGACTATCCTTACGACCGGAATCTCTCCCTCACGCAGCTCGAGGCAGCTCCCGGATACACCTGGTGAAGCTTTCGTCGAACCAATCCGCCGGCCCGACCGCTATCGACCTCCCCGACGCCGTCCTGCGCGCGATGACCGCCGTCGGGTGGAGAGTGATGGTCACGCCGCCCCTCGATGGCGCCGCCAACATGGCGCTGGACGAGGCACTCATGCTGCGCGCCGAGCGCACTGGAGAGGCCGTCCTGCGAGTGTACGGCTGGACGCGCCCGACGCTCTCCTTCGGGCGGAATCAGGTGGCGCGCGGAAAATACGATATCGAAGGAGCGCGCGAGCGCGGCGTGGACTTCGTGAGGCGCCCCACGGGCGGGCGGGCGGTGCTCCACCACCGCGAAGTGACCTACAGCGTGACCGCGCCGGTCTCCGCGCTCGGGACGCTCCGCGAATCCTACGCGACCATCAATCGTCTACTCATACATGGGTTGCGCCTGCTGGGTGTCGACGCCCGCGAGGCCGATCCGCACGGCGTGACTCCGAAGCCGGGCATCCTCCCCTGCTTCGTGCTGCCGTCGAAGGGCGAGATCGTAGCCGAGGGGAGGAAGCTCGTGGGAAGCGCACAGGTGAGGGAGGGTAGAGCATTGCTGCAGCACGGCTCCGTTCTGGTGGACGACGACCAGGCGCTCGCCAGCACGCTGCTCCTCACGGCGGCGGCACCGCCTCCGCCGCCGGCCACGCTCCACGCGCTTCTCGGTCGCGTCCCGACGCTCGACGAGGTGGCGAACGCGTTCGCGGCCGGTCTCCCGCACGCCGGCGCTCTGGACCCGCGGAGCGATCCGGCCATGGAACGCGATGCACGACTCGCCGGAGAGCGCTATCGCGACCCGGCGTGGACCTGGCGCCGCTGATCGATACCGTAGCAGCGCCGACGTACGGCTCCGAACAGTCGGCCCGCAGCACCTCCTGACCACTCACTAGTCATCCGATCCCGATGCGTTTCCCAGCAGCGATTATCGTCACCCTCCTAGCGACCATCACCACCGCCTGCCAGAAGGATGGGCCGGCCGCGCGCGAGGGCGAAGATGGTGGCACCCTCGTGATCGCCACTGGAAGCGATGCCACGGTGCTCTTTCCGCCGCTCACCATGGATGTCACCAGCGCGCAGGTCGAAGCGCAGATCTTCGAGCACCTGGCCGAGCCGGATGAGAGCCTCAACATGATCGGAGATGCCGGATGGGAGGGCCGCCTCGCGCGATCGTGGAGCTGGAGCTCCGATTCGCTCTCCATCGCTTTCCGGGTGGACTCCACCGCGAGCTGGCAGGACGGCCGGCCGGTGCGTGCGTCCGACGTGGCGTTCACCTACGACGTCTACACCGATCCTTCGGTGGGCTCTCCCGTAGCGCCGCTGCTCGCGGACATCGACTCGGTGACGGTGCGCGATTCGCTGACGGCCGTGTTCTGGTTCGCGCGGCGCTCCCCCGAGCAGTTCGCCACGGCGGCGTTCCAGATGCGCATGCTGCCGGAGCATCTGCTGGCGGAGGCCGACCGAAATGAGCTGGCCAGCTCCCGGTTCGCGCGCGACCCGATCGGGAGCGGGCCGTTCCGCTTCGTGCGCTGGGTGCCGAGGCAGGCGATCGAGCTGGAGGCCAATACGGAATACCACCTCGGCCGTCCGCATCTGGACCGCGTGATCTGGAGCATCGCGCCCGACTACAATGCCGCGTTCATGCGACTCCTCTCGGGCGATGCGGACTTCCTCGAGTTCATGCGTCCGGGTGATTTCGAGCCCGTGGCGGACCATCCGGGGATCAAGACGGTACGCTATCCGTCGCTGGTCTACGGATTCCTGCTCTTCAACGAGCGCGACCCGCGGAACCCGGGGCGGCCACACCCGATCTTCGCCGATCTCGGCGTGCGGCGCGCGCTCACCATGGCGATAGACCGGGAGCAGCTCGTACGCGCCGTGTACGATACGCTCGCCGTCCCGGCGGTGGGACCCTTCACCGAGGCGCTCAGCACCTACGACTCCACGCTGCGCCAGATTCCCTTCGACCCGGACAGCGCCGCCGGCGTCCTCGATGCGGCCGGCTGGCGCGACGGCGATGGCGATGGAATCCGCGAGCGCGACGGCGTCCCCCTCCGCTTCACGATCATCGTGCCCAGCTCCAGCACGCCGCGCATGCGCGCTGCCGTGATCATGCAGGAGATGTTCAGGAAAGTGGGGGTGCGCGCGGACATCGAACAGATGGATCCTCCCACCCACGGGAGCAGGCAGGACGCGGGCCGCTTCGATGCCTCGATGAACGCGATGTCGTCCGACGGCGTGCCGAGCACGATCCGTCAGCTCTGGAGCACCGCGGCCGCGCGCGGCGGCAGCAACTACGGCTCCTACGAGAGTCCGATCTTCGACGCGCTCGTGGACAGCGCCGCGTCGCAGATGGACCCGGCCAGGGCGGCCGCGTACTACCGCCGGGCGTACCAGCGCCTCGTGGATGACGCGCCGGCGATATGGCTCTACGAGCCGCTCAGCTACGCGGCGATGCAGCAGCGCATCCACCCGGTGGGGATGCGCGCCAACGGCTGGTGGATCGACCTCAGGGAGTGGTACATCCCGCAGGAGCAGCGCATCGCGCGCGACCGGGTGGGCCTCTCCGGCGAGCTCGCCTCTGAAGAGTGATCGCCCTCCTTCTACGCCGCCTCGCACAGGGAGTCGTGATCGTATGGCTCGTCGCCACGCTCACTTTTCTCCTGCTGCATGCGGCGCCGGGCGATCCGGTGAGCGCCACGCTCACGGATCCGCTCACGCCGCCGGCGGTCCGTGAGTACTGGACGCAAAGGCTGGGGCTGGACCTTCCGCTCCACGAGCAGTACCTGCGCTACATCGCCAGCGTAGCGAGCGGCGGCTTCGGATTCTCGTTCCCGCATCACCGCCCGGTGAGCGCCGTATTGGCCGAAGCGCTTCCCAACACGCTCCTTCTGATGGCCGTGGCGATCGCGATCGCCTTCGCGGCGGGGGTGGTGATGGGAGTGGTCCAGGCGCAGAGAAAGGGGCGGCCCCTCGACTGGGGTCTCGGCGCCGGATCGCTTTTCTTCTACTCGATGCCGGATTTCTGGCTGGCGTTGATGATGCTGCTGGTATTCGCGTACTGGCTGCGCCTCTTCCCGGCCTCGGGGATGTTCGACCCGGTGATGTACGGCCTCATGGGACCGTGGTCTCGTGCGGTGGACAGGTTGTGGCACCTGGTACTCCCCGCCTCCACCCTCGCGCTCCTCGTCACCGCCGGCGTGGCGCGGTATCAGCGGTCGGCGCTCCTCGAGGTCGTGCGCGAGGACTTCACCCGCACCGCGCGCGCGAAGGGATTGGGCGAGCGCGCCGTGATCTGGCGTCACGCGTTGCGAAACGCACTGCTGCCGGTGATCACCCTTCTCGGTCTCGCGCTTCCGGCGCTGCTGGGAGGCGCGGTGTTCGTGGAGTCGATCTTCTCCTGGCCGGGGATGGGGACGCTCACGGTGAACGCCATCTCCACGCGCGACTACCAGCTCCTCACGGCCATCGTCATGGTGACGAGCGCGCTGGTGGTGCTCGGCAACCTGGCGGCCGACCTCCTCTACGCGTGGGCCGACCCGCGCGTGCGACTGGGCGAATGAGCGGCGGGCGCCTGGCGGCGTGGACACTCTGCGCCGTGATCACGGTGGCGCTCTGCGGCTGGGTCGAGCTCGCGGGCAGGCGCGCGGGTCGAGATGCCGGTCCGTGGCTGCGCGCGCTCGGCCGCTTCCACCGTAACCGCGCGGCCGTCGTGGCGCTCCGGCTGGTAGTGGCCGCGTGCGTGGTGGCCGTTCTCGCGCCATGGCTCGCGCCCTACTCCCCCACCGCCACGCCGGACATCGTCGCCCTCAAGAATCTCCCGCCATCGCCCGAACACTTCCTCGGGACCGACTTCGCCTCGCGCGACGTGTTCAGCCGGCTGCTCTACGGGGCGCGCGTGTCGCTGTCGATCGCGCTGCTGGCGATCGTACTTTCCGCCACGGTGGGAACGCTGTACGGCGCGGCCGCGGGCTACTACGGCGGCCGCGTGGACTCCGCGATGATGCGCATCATAGATGCGGCGCTCTCCATTCCCCGCATCCTCCTTCTCATCACGCTGCTCGTGCTGTGGGGGGCGGTTCCCGTGGTGGCGCTGATACTGGCGCTGGGCTTCACCGGCTGGTTCGGCGTGAGTCGCCTGGTACGTGCCGAAGTGCTCTCGCTCAAGGAACGCGACATGGTGGTGGCCGCGCGTGCGCTCGGCGCGCGCGATCACGAGATCATCCTCCGTCACATCCTCCCCAACGTCCTCTCGCCGGTGGTGGTGGCGGCCACGCTCGGCATCGCGAACGTGATCATCATCGAGGCGGGACTCTCGTACCTCGGCATCGGAGTACGCCCTCCCCTCCCGAGCTGGGGCAACATGATCCAGGACGGCGTGAGCCAGATCGCCACCGTCTGGTGGGTCTCGCTCTTCCCGGGTCTCGCGATAGTGGCCACCGTCATGGCCTTCAACATCATAGGCGATGGCTTGCGCGATGCGCTCGACCCGCGCCAGGTTGACGGGTGATGATGGCGCCCCTCCTGTCGGTCCGGGATCTCCGGACCTGGTTTCACACCTCCTCCGGAATCGCTCGTGCCGTGGATGGCGTCTCGTTCGACGTCATGCCGCACGAGACCGTGGGTGTGGTGGGCGAATCCGGCTGCGGCAAGTCGGTGACCTCGCTCTCCATCCTTCGCCTCATCGACCGACCCGGCGCCATCGAGCCCGGGAGCGTGATCGAGTTCGAGGGGCGCGACCTCATGGCGCTCCCCGAGCGGGCGATGCGTGCCATCCGCGGCAATCGCATCTCGATGATATTCCAGGAGCCCATGACGTCGCTCAACCCGGTTTTCACGGTGGGCGACCAGGTGGCGGAGGTCGCGCGCGTGCATGCGGGCGCGTCGAAGCGCGAGGCGTGGGAGCGCGCGGTGGAGATGTTGTCGACCGTAGGGATGCCCGCTGCGGCCCAGCGCGCGAAGGAGTACCCGCATCAACTCTCGGGCGGCCTGCGCCAGCGAGTGATGATCGCGATGGCGCTCATGATGGGACCTTCGCTCCTCATAGCCGACGAGCCCACCACGGCGCTCGACGTCACGATCCAGGCGCAGATCCTCGAGCTGCTGGCCGGCCTCCAGACGCGACTGGGGATGTCGATCCTCCTCATCACGCACGACCTCGGAGTGATCGCCGAGTCGGCCACCCGGGTGCTGGTGATGTACGCCGGACAGATCGTGGAGGAGGCGCCGGTGGGCGAGCTGTTCTCCGCGCCGCACCACCCGTACACCGAGGGGCTGCTCGCCGCGATGCCGCGCGTGGGCTCCCGGCGCGAGCGGCTGGCGGTGATCCCCGGCTCCGTGCCGCCGCCCACCCGCTGGCCCGCCGGCTGCCGCTTCCACGACCGCTGCCCCTTCGCATGGGAGCGCTGCGCGAGCGAGCCGCCGCCTCTGTACCGGATAGGCGAGCGGCACCTGTCGCGCTGCCATCTCGCCGACGAGCCGGAGCGGCGGGCCCACCCGCACGAGCCGCTCGCCGCCACGCGAGCGTGACGACGCCAGTGACGCCCACCGCCCCCTCCCTCCCGACGTCGACCGAGCCGCGCCCGCTCCTCTCGGTTCGCGGACTCACCCGGCACTTCCCGATAACGCGCGGCCTCCTCCGCCGACAGGTCGGCACAGTCAAGGCGGTGGACGGGATCTCCTTCGACGTGGCGCACGGCGAGACGCTGGGACTCGTCGGCGAGTCGGGCTGCGGGAAGACTACAGCGGGACGAAGCATCCTCCGCCTCATAGAACCCACCGCGGGCGAGATCGTCTTCGACGGGCAGGACGTGCGCGCCCTCTCCGGCGAGTCGCTCCGCCGGCTGCGGCGGCAGATGCAGATCGTCTTCCAGGACCCGTTCTCATCGCTCAACCCACGTATGTCGGTGGGAGCGATCGTGCGCGAAGGGCTCACCATCCACAGGATAGCCGAAGGTGCCGCCGCCGAGCGCCGCGTACGCGAGCTGCTCGAGGAAGTGGGGCTGCGCGGCGAATACGCCTCGCGCTACCCACACGAGTTCTCCGGCGGCCAGCGCCAGCGCGTAGGGATCGCCAGAGCGCTCGCGGTGGAGCCGAAGTTCATCGTCTGCGACGAGCCGGTCTCGGCGCTCGACGTCTCGGTCCAGGCGCAGGTGATCAACCTGCTGCAGGATCTGCAGCGCCAGCGGGGGCTCGCCTATCTCTTCATCGCGCACGACCTCTCGGTGGTGGAGCACATCGCCGATCGCGTGGCCGTCATGTATCTGGGCAGGATAGTGGAGCTGGCCGGTGCCGCCGATCTCTATCGCGAACCCCTCATGCCGTACACGCAGGCGCTGCTCTCGGCCGTGCCCGTGCCCGACCCGGCCGCGAAACGGCAGCGAATAGTGCTCTCGGGCGACGTGCCGTCGCCCGCCGATCCGCCGCCGGGCTGTCCGTTCCATCCGCGCTGCACCCACCCGCGCAAGGACGCGGCGTGTACGCGCATCGCTCCGCCGCTCGAGGAAAAGGAGCCTGGGCACTGGGTCGCGTGTATCAAGCAGACCCCCACCGCCGTCGGCTGGGACGAACAGCTAGCCGCTGGCGCCACGCTCCAACCCGAGCGCTCCATCCCACTGGTCTCATTGCACGCGCCTCGCCCGCCGGCGAGCGCGCTCAACCCTTCGAGCTGAGGAGACAAGTGCCATCCATCACCGACATAGCGACCACCGCCACCGATCGCCCGCCGGTCCTGGATGACCGGGCCCTCCTCGGGCACCCTCGCGGGCTCGGCCTCCTGTTCATAACCGAGATGTGGGAGCGCTTCTCGTTCTACGGGATGCGCGCGCTGCTGATCCTGTACCTCGTGAACGCGCTGGAGTGGACCACGGCGGACGCCGCGAATCTGTACGGCACGTACACGATGTCCGTGTACGTCACTCCCATAATCGGCGGCTACCTGGCGGATCGCTTCATCGGAACGCGCCGCTCGCTGGTGGTGGGCGGAATCATCATCGCGCTCGGCCACTTCGCGCTCGCGTTCCCGGGGATGAAGATGTTCTACCTCGGGCTGGCGCTGATCGTGATGGGCACCGGCTTCTTCAAGCCCAACGTGTCGACCATGGTGGGCCAGATCTACCCCGAGGGCGACTCGCGGCGCGACGCCGGCTTCACGATCTTCTACATGGGCATCAACCTCGGGGCCTTCCTGGGGCCGCTGGTATGCGGCTACCTCGCGCAGACGCCCCGCTACGGCTGGCACTGGGGTTTCGCGGCCGCCGGCGTAGGGATGGTGCTGGGTCTGATAGTGTACGTCGCCCTGCGCGACAAATACCTGCCGGGAATCGGACTGCGCGAGAGCGATGCGGCCCGGCCCGGGGCGCTCGGCGAGTCGATGGATCGCCAGTCCCTCTGGCAGTCGTCGGCGGGGGGAGGTGCGGGGCTGGTGATCGGCGGCCTGGTCACCGGATGGAGCCTGCTCGGCATCGTCATGGGGCTCATCATCGGGGCTGCACTCGGCCTCGCCATCCTCGGTTCGCACGGCGAGGAGCGCCGGCGGGTGATCGCCCTCTTCATAGTAGCCTTCTTCGTGGTGTTCTTCTGGGCAGCGTACGACCAGTCGGGAAGCTCGATGAGCCTCTTCGCGGACCGGAACACCGACCTCCACCTCGGCTCCCTCACCCTCAGGTCGAGCTGGTTCCAGTCGGTGAACCCGGCGGTGATCCTCATCTTCGCGCCGGTCTTCGCCTGGCTCTGGCTGTGGCTGGGGAAGCGGGGGTGGGAGCCGTCGACCGCGGTGAAGATGGCGATCGGCCTGACGCTGTTGGGACTCGGCTTCGTATTCCTGGTGATCGGCGGCAGCAGGGCCGACGCGGGAGTGATGGTGAGCCCGCTCTGGCTCGTGGCCGCGTTCACGCTGCACACCTGGGGCGAGCTCTGTCTCTCGCCGGTGGGACTCTCCTACGTGACGAAAGTCGCGCCGGTGCGCTTCGCGTCGCTCCTGATGGGAGTGTGGTTCCTGGCCAACGGCGTGGCAGACAAGATCGCCGGATGGCTGGCGAGCTTCACACCCACCCCGGGCGCGGCGCGGCCGGAGATGACCGGCCTGGCGGGCCTGATCCAGGATGTGAGCGCCACGCACGCCGGGTTCTTCTCGATGTTCGTGGTGATCGGGATCGGAGCGGCGCTGTTGATGCTGCTCTTCGTGCCGGTGCTGAAGCGGCTGACCTCGAGCGTTCAGGCGTAGACGGGGCGAGGCTGAAACGCGGAGGGCGCGCTGCCATCGGCAGCGCG
>CAZTTY010000106.1:0-11258 GCA_964616815.1 uncultured Gemmatimonadaceae bacterium
GGGGGGGTGGGGGCCCGCCGACCCGGGTGGGGGGGGGGGCCGGGCCGGCGCCCCCCCCCCCGACGTTTTGGACCTGACCCCGTCGTTCGGCCGCGGTACGTCTCCTGCCTCGACTACCTGCTTCGCCGAAAGAATGGGTGAACGACCACGGGCAGCAGGAGTGGCAGGGATGAACACGACTACGACCAATGGCGGACGGCGCGTGAACGTGGGCGAGACGGAGCGGTGGCTCTCGCTGGCGGGCGGCGCGGCGCTCGCCATGTACGCCATCAGACGCCGATCGCCGGCGTCGCTCGCGCTCGCGGCCGGGAGCGCCACGCTCATCGGCCGCGGCGCCACGGGGCACTGCCCCGCCTACGAACGACTCGGCGTCGACACCGCCGACCCCACGGCCGCTCGCCGGAACGTGCTCGCCGCGGTGCTTCCGTCGCGCAAGCTCGAGGCGGAGCGCGCCTATACGATCATGCGGCCGCGCGACGAGCTGTACGCCTTCTGGCGCGACTTCGAGAACCTCCCCCGCTTCATGGAGCATCTCGAGTCCGTCACCGTGATGGATGACGGCCGCTCGCACTGGGTGACCCGGGCGCCGGTGGGGACGCCGGTCTCGTGGGACGCCGAGCTCACCGAGGATGTCGAGGACCGGATCATCGGCTGGCGCTCGCTCCCCGGATCGGTGGTGGAGAACACGGGTCAGGTGCACTTCAGCGATGCGCCGAACGGGCGCGGTACGCTGGTCCGGGCGCGGATCCTCTACGAGGCACCCGGCGGCAAGACCGCGCAGGAGATCGCGCGCTTCTTCGGCGAGTCCACCTCGCAGCAGCTCCGCGACGATCTGCGCCGCTTCAAGCAGGTCATGGAAGCTGGCGAGACACCCACCACCGAGGGGCAGCCCCACGGGCAGCGCAGGAAGGGGGAGGCGAAGCGATGAAAGCGGTATGCTGGCAGGGGAAGACCGACGTGCGTGTAGAGACCGTACCCGACCCCGAGATCCTGCGTCCGCACGACGCGATCGTGCGCATCACGTCCACCGCCATCTGCGGCTCCGATCTCCATCTATATGATGGCAAAGTCCCCACCATGGAGCACGGCGACATCCTGGGGCACGAATTCATGGGCGAGATCGTGGACACCGGGAAGGAAGTTCGCGACCGCCAGGTGGGCGACCGGGTGGTGATCCCGTTCAGCATCGGCTGCGGCCGCTGCTGGTACTGCACCAACGAGCTCTGGTCGCTCTGCGACAACAGCAACCCCAACGCGGGGATGGTCGAGGCGCTCTACGGCTACGCCGGCTGCGGGATCTATGGCTACTCGCACCTCTTCGGGGGCTACGCCGGCGGCCAGGCGCAGTTCGCGCGCGTCCCCTGGGCCGACGTCAACTCGCTCCCCATCCCCGACGGTCTCACCGACGAGCAGGTGCTCTTCCTCTCCGACATCCTCCCCACCGGCTGGGAGGCGGCCGAGCGCGGCGAGATCCGGAACGGCGACACGGTGGCAGTGTGGGGGTGCGGTCCGGTGGGGCAGTTCAGCATCCAGAGCGCGATACTCCAGGGAGCGGGACGGGTGATCGCGATAGACCGCTTCCCGGTCCGTCTGGCGCTGGCCGCGCAAGCCGGCGCCGACGTAGTCAACTACGAGGAGACGAAGGACCTGGTGGAAGTCCTGAAGGAGCTGACCGGCGGCCGTGGACCGGACGTATGCATCGACGCGGTGGGGATGGAGGCTCACGGCCACTCGCTCGACTACTACTATGACCGTGTAATGACCGCCACGAAGATGGAGCTGGACCGCGCCAACGTCCTGCGCCAGGTGATCCAGGCGTGCGGGAAGGGCGGCCGAGTGTCGGTGATCGGCGTCTACGCCGGCTTCGTCGACAAATTCCCCTTCGGCGCCATTTTCGGAAAAGGGCTGACCATCCGCGCCGGCCAGTGCAACGTCCAGAAGTCGATGGCTTCCCTGCTCGACCGCGTCCGCAACGGAGAGATAGACACCACCTCGCTCATCACCCACCACCTCACGCTCGACGAGGCCCCCCACGGCTACGACATCTTCAAGAACAAGGAGGATGAGTGCGTGAAGGTGGTGATGGGGGTGGGGTAGAAGGGGGAAGGAAGGAGTTATGGCCCATGTTCAAAACCCTGTGGACAATGTTCATAACTTTTGAACGGGGGCCATAACCTCGGCGGAGCGCTCATAAAAGGCGCCGCGTTTCTCGCCGCGGATCACCAGTTCGCCGCGGTTGACCAGCTTCTCGAGGGCCGAACGCGCCTCGCGGCCGCCGATCTGACAGAGATCGGCTGCCTGGCTCCGGGTTATACGGCCGTGGGTGTCCACGAACTGGAGAATCATCTGTTCGCGCTGGATTGGCTCGATCCCGGCCAGCCGGATGTGCTCCGCGGGCCGGCCCAGTGCACGGTAAGTCGCTGCGGAGAAATGATATACGCGCTCGCGCCGCTCGTTCCGGGCCTCCAGTACGCCCGACTCCACCAGCCGCTCCAGAACCGCGCGCGTGGCTGTCTCCGAGCGCTGCACCAGCTCCGCGGCACGTGCGAGCTCCAGCCGCCGCTCCCGGTCCACCGCGTTCACTATCAACATCTCGTCCACCGTTACGCGGCTGGCGGGTGACCCCACTCCACCGCCGCGTGAGCCGCCCCCTCCCCTCTCGACGCCACCTCCTCCGGCCACATCCCGCTCCATTATGAACCGGGCCAGCGCGAGATTGGCCGCCCCGCCCGCCAGTACGAGCTGGACACTCCCCGCCGTGCTCCGCGAGTAGTCCGGCGCCGGGCGGCCATATCGCAGTTGCCCCTCGTAGATCGTGTCGATCCCGCGCCCGGTCCGCTCCACCAGACCGATCCTTTTGAACGCGTCCGCCAAAACCGGGTTTCTGGGACGAGGCGCGGTCACGAGGATGTTGTCGAGCCGAACCTCGTCGGGGAAACCGCCCGGCGAGCTCACCTCTATCTCCTCCGGCTTCCACTGCACGTGGACCGCGCCCAGCCGCGTGTAGTCCCGGTGGATCAGCGCGTTGTGGAACGCCTCGCGGAAGCCCGAAGGGCTGTAGTCCGGTATCCCGGCGCGCACCGGGCCCACGGCGATCTCCTCCTCCTCGTTCCGCGCGTCGAACCGCCGCGCCAGCTCCTCGGCCACCCGTATCAACGGGAGCCGGAAGAACTCGTTCGCCGCGATGCGCGTACCACTCAGCACCTGGAAGGCGACTTCGTGCGTGGGCACCAGGCGCGTGATCGCCTCCTCGCGCCCCAGCATCAGGAGGCCGGCCACCCGGATCCGGTCTACCCGCTCGCCGCCGGCGCCGCCGCCCGCCGAAGATTCGCCCAGTCCGAGCGCGCGGACTATCTCGTGATCCGAGAGCTCCAGGAGCGACGCGTCCGCGCGGCCGCGGTTGCGCGCGACCATCTGCCTCAACCGCTCGATCTCGAGCGGGTCGAGGTCCTCCCACCTCGCCTCCGGTACCACCAGCGACGAGTAGTCGAGCGCGCCCCGGCTCGCCTCGCGCGACTGCATCTCGTGCGCGAGAAATGGCAGACAGCGCGGCCGGCCGTGCACGTCCATCGCGCGCCGCTTGTAGATGCCGGTGTTGGTGGAAGTCACCGGGCGTCCGGGCGGGATCTCCACCACCAGCACGTCGCGCCCATCGAGCGCGGCGATGCTGCACTCCACCGGGCAGCTCGGCACCGTCTGGTTGGCGATGAACGACTCCACGCGCCTCGCGTCGGTGTAGCTCCCATGCCTGGCGCGCGCGCCGGTCACGCGCCCGTCGTCCTCCACGCCCACCAGAAGGATCCCGCCTCGCCCGTTCGCCTGGCACACCACCGCCTCGAGGAGAGCGGCGTCGGAGAGCGGCGCGGCATCCTCGCCGGCGAACTCCACGTCGAAGCTCTCGCCGGAGGCGATGATCTCTCGGAGCGATTCCTCGGTGAGCATGCGCAACAATATACGTTGGACCGGCCCGCGCCGTCCTACGAACGCGCCCGATCCGGGGTTAGCTTCCGCATCATGAGAGACACACGCAGGATCGCCACGCTGTTCGTGGCCGCGGCGCTCGTCGCTTCATCGCTCGCCGCCTGCGGCGGCGGAACCGCCAGCGGTTCCGCCGCCGAGCAGCCCGGCAACGACCGGGGGTATCGCGGAGCGGTGCTCCCGACCCCGCTGACGAAGCCTGATTTCGTGCTCACCGATACCAGGGGCCAGCCCTTCGACTTCCGCAAGAAGACCGACGGCTCGCTCACGCTCCTCTTCTTCGGCTACACGAACTGCCCCGACGTCTGCCCCGTGCACCTCGGCAACATCCACACGGTGCTCGAGCAGATGCCCTACGAAGTGAAGAGCCATACCAAGGTGGTGTTCGTGACCACCGATCCCGAACGCGACACGCCCGAGAAGCTGCGAGCCTATCTCGACAACTTCGACCCGTCGTTCATCGGACTGCGGGGGACGCTCGCCGAGGTGAACGAGATCCAGGCGCGACTGCACCTTCCGCCCGCGGTGGCGAGCGCGCCGCGCGGCGCCGACAGCAGCTACGACGTGGGCCACGCCGCCCAGGTGATCGCATTCTCGCCCACGGACGACGAGGCGCACATCGTCTACCCCTTCGGGACGCGGCAGCAGGACTGGGCCAACGATCTCCCGCGACTCATGACGGATACCTGGAAGTAGGGGGTCTCGAAGAACATGCAGTGGTGGTGCTCCGCCCAGGGGATAGCCTGGACGTGGACGTGGCGCCCGTACGTGGGCGTGTGGATCATGGTCCTCGCGCTCGCCGTCTGGTACTGGCGTTCCTACAAGCGCGCCGCGCGTGAGTGGAACGGCGATCACCCCAGGCTACGTGCGCCGCACGTAGTCGCGGCCATCGCCGGGATCGCGCTCCTCTGGATAGCGCTCGACTGGCCCATAGGCACGCTCGGCGCAGGCTATCTGGCGAGCGTGCACATGGTACAGTTCTTCCTGATCGCGATGATCGCGCCCGCGTTGCTCGTACTCGGCTGGCCGCCTTCCGCTCCGGAGAGCTACGAGACGAGCGGCCACGCGACGCGCCGCGCGCCGGTGCGCTGGCTGGTGAGCGCGCTCACGCATCCGATAGTAGCGATCGTCATATTCGATGCGGTGGTAGTGGGCACACACGCGCCGCCGGTAGTCGATACGCTCATGGCGACCCAGGCCGGGTCGTTCGTGCTCGACATGGTGTGGCTCCTCGCCGGAATCGTGTTCTGGTGGCCGCTCATCGGCGGCCCCTTCGGACGTCCGCCTCTCCGGACTCCGCTCGACATCGCCTACATCTTCGCCAGTTCCCTGTCGCACACCGGCATATCGATGTACCTGCTGCTGGCGCGCTTTCCGGTGTACCGAACCTTCGAGCTCGCCCCACCCATCAGCGGCATCTCGAAGCTCACCGACCAGGACCTCGCCGGAGGCCTCATGCTCCTCGGCGGCGCCGCCATCGTGCTGGGAACGATCACGGTCGTGTTCTTCAAGTGGCAGGCGGAGCTGGAGCGGGAGGAAGTACGGGAGAGAGGAGAGAGCAGACAGCAGACAGCGGCGAACTGCTTCGGGGCTGAGGGCTGCGAGCAAAGGCCGCCATCCCCGCGAACGGAAAGACCGTCATCCCCGCTTTCGCGGGGATGACCCCGAGTCGAGAGTCGTTCACCGCTTGCTGCTGTCTGCTGTCTGCCTTCTCTTACTGCAGATTATCGGTATCCCGAATGAACTTCGCCACGTTGTCGTGGAGCTCCTTCAGCACCGGCACCCGCACGTACACCATGTGGCCGGATTCGTAGAAGGCGTAGTGGATGTTCTTCTGCAGCGACTCCGCCATCGGGAGGTGCTTCATCTCGTAGACGCCCTCGAAGTACGGCGTGGCCAGATCGTAGTAGCCGGCGTTGAGCATCACCTGAAGGTCGGGGTTCTGCTTCATCGCCGCCGCGAGGTCGGGCATCACGTTCGCGGCGCCGCGGCCGCCGAAGCGCGCGCCCGGCGCGCGGTGTGACATGTCCCAGGGCCGCACGTTGCCCGAGGGGCGGTACACGCGGTCCTTTCCGAAGCCGAGCGTCTTGCGCACGTAGTCGTTGAAAGTCGAGATGTACGCGGACGAGATCGCGGCGGACTGCGGATCGTAGTCGGACGACTGGCTCAGCGGATCCATGCTCGGGCCGCTATAGCGGGTGTCGAGCCGGCCGGTGCTCATCTCGGCGTCCGCCAGGAGCCGGTGCTCGAACTCGCCGCCGGTCACGCGCAGGTCGGCCTTGAGCAGGTAGTCCACCGGAAGTCCGATGTACCCGTGCAGCTTCTGCGCGACCGCCTGCTTCTCGGCCTCCGGTAGCATGGCACCCTGCATGAGCGCGTGCATGTAGTCGCCCAGCGCGAACTTCTCCACCTCATCCAGAAAAGGCCTGAGCTGTGCCGGCTTGCTGGGCAGCTTGTCGTGATACCACGCCGTGGCGGCGTAGGTGGGGAGCGCCAGCGCGTACGCCTGGTCGACGCCGGGGTTGCCGCTGGGGTTGTCCACGCTGTTGGTGAACGAGAGGATCTGCGAGAGCAGGATCACGCCGTTGAGGTCGACGTTGTGATCGTTGCCGAGCAGGTTGGCGAGCACCGCCGAGCGCGTGGTGCCGTAGCTCTCGCCGAAGAGGTACTTGGGCGAGTTCCAGCGGCCGTAGTGCGAGAGGAACTTCATGATGAACGCGGCGAACGCGCGCCCATCCTGATCGACTCCGAAGAAGAACTTGGGCGCGTCCTTACCCTTGACGCGCGAGAAGCCGGTGTTGGGGGCATCGATGAAGACGAGGTCGCTCGCGTCGAGCAGGCTGTACTCGTTGCTCACGAGATCGTACGGCGCGGCGTGCGTGTGCGCGCTGTCGTTCACCACCACGCGCTTCGGCCCGAACGATCCCATGTGCAGCCACATCGACGCCGAGCCGGGTCCGCCGTTGTAGAGGAAGGTGATCGGCCGGTTCTCGCCGGCGTTGCCCTTCTTGAAGTACGCCACGTAGAAGATGCTCGCCTGCGGCGCGTCCTTGTCGGCCGGGTTCTCGTTCAGGTCCTCCTGGTCGAGGACGAGCGTGCCCGCGATCGCGGTGTAAGGAATCGCCTGTCCCTCGACCGTCACCGTGCCCTGGCTCGTGTCGGCCACTTCCTTGAAGACATCGGACGAGGGGGGCTTCCCCTTAGTGGAGTCCGCTTCCTGCCTGGAGGGAGAGGGTCGATTGCGAGTCTGCTGTGCCTGGCTGGACGGTGCCGCGGCCGCGATGAGCGCGGCCGCGGTGAGGTACAGGAGTCTTTGCATGGGGTACCATACGATTCGGGTTGACACGACTTTCTCCCGCGGAGTCCACCCGTCGTGGCGGCGTGGACTGCGCGGGTCTCGTTACAGGAACGTGGCGAACCGGCGCAGCGTTGGGAAGCGCCGGGTGCCCCCGACGCGGCCACGCGCGACCACACGAAGCTGCGCGCGACGGCGCCACCGCGGTCGCGCCGTCGCGCGCAGCGGAACCCGCGTCCCGGCTCCTACGCCCGACCCCGCCGATTCCTCCCGCTTCCTCTTGACAGCTAGAGAAGCCGGCCGCATCATCTGTAGACGTCGAGAGAAGCTTCCCCACCCCGATGGCCGGCTCCGAACGAGCCCGATATGAACATGGATCCAGCGAGCTGGCTCCCCGCTCTGACCGCGCGCATCGCGCTGCTCCGCTCGCGGCGGTCCGCGGAGTCACGCATGGAGGAAGAGTTCCGCTTCCACGTCGAGATGGAAGCGGCACGGCGCGAGCGCGAGGGAGCCTCGAAGGAGGAAGCGCGCAGATTGGCGCTCGCCACCTTCGGCGGCGTCGAGCGGCACAAGGAGGCGATGCGCGATACGCGCGGCACGCGCTGGATAGGCGACATCAGCCAGGACGTCCGCTTCGCGGTGCGCACCATGGCCAGGCGGCCGGGCTTCGCGCTCATGGCGTTGCTCACCGTCGCGATCGGGATCGGCGCCACGACCACGGTGTTCACGCTCGCCAACGCAGTGCTCTTTCGACCTCTGCCGGTGCCGGAGCCGGACCGGCTCGTCGCGATCACGGAGCATCGCGGAGGTGCCGTGTCCCAGGGGCTCGAAGGCACCGACGTGCCTTACGATCGCTACGTGAGGTACCGCGATGCCACGTCCAACATCTTCGCGGGGCTGGCGGCTCAGAAGTGGACATCGCTTTCACTTCGCGCGCTCGGTAGCGCTGTAGCGGTTCGCGGCACGCTGACGTCCGGCAACTACTTCGAGGTGCTCGGCGTTCGCCCTGCGCGCGGCCGCTTCTTCACTCGCGACGACGATCGCCAGGTGGTCATCTCCTACCGATTCTGGCGCGCACAGATGGCCGGCGATTCCAGCGTGGTCGGCGGGCCTGTGTACCTGAACGGAAAGCTGCTCACCATCGCGGGCGTCGCGCCGAAGGGATTCGAGGGTACGTCGCCCGGAATCGCATCGGATGTGTGGGTTCCGGTGGCGGGTATCCGCGACCGCGCGGAGCGCGAGTCGATGTCGGCCTGGCTCGCGCCTTTCGGTCGACTCCGATCCGGCGTCGAGATATCGAGCGCCGCCGCGCGAGTGGATGAGATAGCGCGGCGGATCCCGCCGGACGAACCTCAGACGCGGGTGCACGGCGCCACTCTCGAGACGATGACCGGCCTCCTTCGGGGTGCCATAAGAAACGATGTGGGAACCGTCCTCACGCTCCTCTTCGGTACCGCGCTTCTGGTGCTCCTGATCGCGAGCGCCAACGTGGCCGGGATGCTGCTCGCGCGCGGCGTGGCCCGGCGGCGCGAGGTCGGCACGCGGCTGGCGATCGGCGCGGGACGCGGACGCCTGGTACGACAGCTCTTCACGGAGAGCGCGCTGCTCGGGCTGGGGGGCGGCGCGATCGGCGCGCTGCTGGGGATCGTGGGGAGCGGCCAGCTCGCGCAGAAACTGTCGATCCCGTTCGCCTCCGACGCGACGCTGCGCCTCGCGCCGGACCACCGCGTGCTGCTGGTCGCGCTGCTCACGACGGGTCTCACGGTCCTGCTCTTCGGAATGTTTCCGGCTCTTCAGGGGACGCGGGGCTCGCTCCTCGCAGCCTTGCGCGACGGCGGCGGCGCGAGCGGCGCACGTGCGCGAGGGCGCACGATCTTCGTGGGCGGGCAGCTCGCGCTCGCCGTCTTTCTCCTCGTGCTCGGCGGACTCTTTCTCCGATCGCTCCAGAACACCATGGCCGTGCAGCTCGGCTACGACCCGTCGCGCACCGTCATCGCCACCGTGAACCCGGGCCAGATCGGCTACGACGGCGATAGCTGCCGGGCGTTCTACGACCAGCTCGTGGCTCGGCTCCGGGCCACGCCGGGGATCGAGCGCGTGTCGCTCGCCCGCTCCGCGCTCCTCGGTGGGGCACCCATGGGAAACGACATGAGGACGGTGGATGGGGATACGGCTGCAGCACCGGGGTCCGGCCGCGGACAGCGCTACGAACCGGGCGTTCCGCAGAACATCGTGGACACCGCGTTCTTCTCCATGATGAAGCTTCCGCTCGTGGCGGGCCGCGGCTTCACCGCCGCCGACGGAGCAGGTGCACCACCGGTGGTAGTGGTGAACGAAACGCTCGCGAGACTGTTCTGGCCGGGCGAGAATCCGGTGGGCCGGCGCGTGAAGTATTATGGAGGCGAAGCAGAAGTGGTGGGCGTGGTGCGCGACGGCCGCTGGTCCTTCTCCAGCGGACGCCCTCGCGCCTTCGCTTTCTTCCCGCTCGCCCAGCACTACTCCGGGAGCATGGTGGTGCACGTGCGCGGGACGCTCCCGCCCGATGCTCTCACCGATCGACTCCGACGTATCGCCGGCGCACTGGATCCCGATGTCGCCGTGGAAGGGGCGACGCCGCTGGCCACCGCGGTGGATGCCATGCTCCAGTCGTTGCGATTTCTCACCACCATCTTCGCGCTCTTCGCGGCGGCGGGACTTCTGCTGGCCGCGATCGGTGTGTACGGCGTGCTCGCCTTCCAGGTGGAGCAGCGCACGCGAGAGATGGGCATCCGCATCGCGCTCGGCGCATCGGCGCGCAAGCTCACGCTCAACGTACTCGGCCGCACAGGAATCGTGGCGCTCCTTGGCGCGCTGGTCGGCGTCGGCGCGGGAGTGATGGCCTCCATCGTGCTGTCACGGATCCTTTACGGCATCGGGCGCATCGACATCATGACCTTCGCGCTCGTCCCCCCGCTTCTCACCCTGGTTGCAGTCGTAGCGTGCGCGGGCCCGGTGAGGCGCGCCGTCGGCGTCGACCCGATGGAGGCGCTGCGCACGGAGTGAAAGCGCGGTTGGCAGGCGCGTATCTTTCGCTTCGATGAGGGAACCGGCCAATCACGATTCCGCGCGGCACGGCCAGCAGCCGGAGGGAGCGCCGAGCCAGTCGCTTTCCTACCGGCTCGGCCTCGCCGTGCTCCGCGGCGTGCGCGCAGAGGACGCGCCGGGATGGCTCGTCCACGACCCGCGCCTCGAGGCGCTCGTGGCGCCCGGACACCGCCTGGTGGAGCTGCGCGAGTGGGCGACAGCGCACGGCGTCCCCGAAGTCGCCGCGCGCCCCGACGAACTGGATGCGCCGCTCCTCGATCCGCGCGAGCCGCGCGACTACCAGCGCGAAGCTCTCCGTCGCTGGCGCGCGGTTGACGGTCGCGGCACCGTGGTCCTCCCCACCGGCGCCGGGAAGACTCTCGTCGCCATAATGGCCGTCGACGACGTGCGCGCCGGCGCGTGCATCGTGGCGCCCACGCGCGCGCTCGTCGCGCAGTGGTTCGCGCAGCTCGCCGACGCCTTCGGCGCCGAGCGCGTTGGCGCGTGGTACGGCGACGAGAAGGAAGTGCGTCCAATCACCGTGACCACCTACCATTCCGCGTTCGCGCTCCTCGAGCGCTGGGGCGAGCGCTTCGATCTCATCGTGCTCGACGAAGCGCACCACCTCGCCGACACCGCCGGGGGCGAAGCGCGCGCCTGGCACGACCACCTGCGCATCGCTCCATCGCGCTTCCGGCTCGGCCTCACGGCCACCTACCCCGACGAGCACGACTCCGAGCTGCGCCGCCTCGTCGGTCCGGTGGCGTACCGGCGCACGATCGGCGAGATGACCGATGCCGAGCTGGCGCGATTCGCCGTCACGCGGCGCTACGTCGGGCTCTCCGCATCGGAACTGGAGCGCTACACGAAGCTCACGCGGATCTACGAGGAGCACGTGGAGCGCCGCGGCTACCGCGACCGC
>CAZTTY010000107.1:0-11184 GCA_964616815.1 uncultured Gemmatimonadaceae bacterium
TGCCGTCGGCAGCGCCCCCTCCACGTTCTGGACCCGCCCCGTCGCCTTTCCGCCCCCTCGACACTTACATTACGACGTGCGCATCGTACACCTCGCGGACCTCCACCTCGGTTACAGACAGTATCACCGGCTCACGCAAGCTGGGATCAACCAGCGAGAGGCGGATGTCGCGCACGCGTTCAGGGCGGCGATCGAGCAGGTCATAGAGCTGAAGCCGGACGCCATCGTCATCGCCGGCGACATCTTCCATACCGTGCGACCGATGAATCCCGCCATCATCGACGCGTTCGTCCAGTTCCACCGCCTCCACAGCGAGCTGCCGGATGCGGTGAAGGTGATGGTCGCGGGAAATCACGATCGGCCGCGTGCCAGCGAGACGGGCTGCATCCTCGACCTCTTTTCGCGCCTCGGCTTTCAGGTGGTGATCGATGAACCCAGGCGGCTCACCTTCCCCGATCGCGATCTCTCGATTCTCGCGGTGCCGGACCTCCCGGGAGCGCTGCCCCCGCTGACGCCGGATCCCGAGGTGAAGTACAACGTTCTGGTGCTGCACGGTGAAGTGGAAGGGATGCTGCCGCCCTACATAGCGGCGTCCGAGCGCGCCACCGTCGAGATACCGCGCGAGGCGCTGCAGGCGCCGAACTGGGGCTACGTGGCCCTCGGCCATTTCCACGTCCACCGCGAGATCGCGCCGAATGCCTTCTACTCGGGGTCGATCGAGTACACCTCGGCCAATCCATGGGGCGAGATCGTGGAGGAGCGCGAGGCCGGGCTCCCGGGGAAGGGCTTCGTCGAGTACGATCTGGATACCGCCACGCGTCGCTTTCACCACGTGCCGCCGCTGCGCGCGCTCGTCGATCTGGAGTCGATCTCCGCGCGCGGACTCTCGGCGGCCGAGCTGGATGCCGCGATCCGCGAGCGCGTGGAGGGGTGCGCGGGCGGCATCGACGACAAGGTCGTGCGGCTGGTGGTGCGGGACGTTCCGCGGCACATCGCTCGCGAGCTCGATCACAAGGCGATGCGCGATTACAAGCGCCGCGCGCTGCACTTTCACCTCGACACGCGCCGCCCCGAGCTGCTGCGCCTCTCGGCGGGTGGGGCGCCGGGGAGACGCCCCACCCTGATGGAAACCGTGGAGTCGTACCTCTCCCGCCGCCCGATGGACGCTGACATCGACAGGAGCGTGGTGGTGCAGCTCGGCCTCCAGTATCTGCGCGAGGCCGACTCCGAGGCCGAGCGCGCGGCGCCGGAAATGCCGCCGGTGGAGTAGTGAGGCTCGACTCCCTTACGCTCACGAATTTCCGCCAGCACGCGGATACCCGGATCGAGTTCGATTCCGGGCTCACCGGCATCATAGGACCGAACGGCTCGGGGAAGACCACCATCCTCGAGGCGATCGCGTGGGCCATCTACGGAAATCCCGCCGCGCGCGGGACCCGCGACTCGATTCGCTTCAACCGCGCGGGACCTCGCTCCAGCGTGCGCGTGGAGCTGGAGTTCGAGCTCGGCGGCCACGCCTACCGGGTGGTGCGCGGCCTCACCAACGCCGAGCTGTACCTCGATGGCTCGAGCAGCGCGATCGCCAACTCCATAAGTGGTGTGTCGGAGCTGCTCACGCGCCGGCTCGGGATGACGCGCGAAGAGTTCTTCAATACCTACTTCACCGGTCAGAAGGAGCTGAGCGTGATGGCCTCGATGGGGCCATCGGAGCGCGCGCAATTCCTTTCGCACGTACTCGGCTACGAACGCCTCCGCGCGGCGCAGAAGATACTTCGCGAGCGGCGCTCCGAGCTCTCGGCACGCATCGCCGGACTTCGCCAGGGGATGCCGGATGCCGACGTGGTGCAGGGGCAGCTCCGCGAGGCGGAGAACAGGAGCGCCCACGCCCTCGACGCGGCCGCCGCCGCGCGCAGCCGCGACCAGAGCGCCAACGAGCGCGTATCCGAGGTCAGACCCCGCTGGGAGCGGATGCAGAGCGAGCGCGAACTGGTGAAGTCGCTCCTCTCCGAGCTGCGCGTGGCGGAAGCCGAGGAGCTCTCGCTGCGCCGCGATACCGAGCGGCTCGAGCGCGAGCTCGGAGAGATCTCCGTGGCGCGCGCCGAACGCGAGCAGCTCCTCATCGAGCTGGCGCCGTACGGCGAGCTGCACGCCGAGTTCCAGCGGCTCGAGGTGCTGGCGCGCGAGGAGGGGCGGCGGCAGACGCTCACGGCCGCGCGATCGGCCCTGGAGCAGGAGCTCTCGCGGCTGCGCGAGCGGAAGGCGCGCATCGAGAGCGCTCCGCGTCTCGAGGAGGAGGTCAACGAGGCGCTGGAGGCCAAGCGCGCCGAAGTCGAGCTGATCGACGGCCAGCTCGAGGCGCGGCGGACGGAATGGGTGCGCGACCGGCAGGAGGCGGAGACCAAGCGTCAGGCGCTGCGCGATCAGTACGCCGAGCTGCGCCAGCAGCGCGACCGCCTCGCGGCGGCGGGGGAGGAGGGCGCATGTCCCACCTGTGCGCGCCCGCTGGCCGGCACGTTCCGCTCCGTGCTGGAACTGCTCGAGAGCCAGATAGAGACCGTGCGCGTGGATGGGAACTACTACAAGGGCAGGGTGGAGCAGCTTCTCGAGATGCCGACCGATCTCCGCGAGATGGACGAGAAGCGCCGTGCCCTCGTGCAGGAAGCCACCACGCTCGAGCGGCGCAACATGAAAGTGCAGCTCGCCGTGCAGGAGCTGGCGCAGGTGGTGGGCGACATAGGCGCCAAGGAGGAGCGCCTCGCCTCGCTGGCGCGGGAGCTCGATGCCATCCCTGCCGGCTACGATGCGGCACGCCACGAGACCGTGCGCCGCGAGCTGGACCGCCTGATGCCGCTCGATGCGCGGGCCACCCGCTACTCCGCACAGATCGAGCGCGAACCGTCGCTGCAGCGCGAGAGCGCCAACGTGCAGCAGCAGGGCGAGGCGCTCGCCGGGCGACTGCATGGGATCCGAACGGAGCTCGAGACGAAGTCCGTGTCGGAGGAAGCGTACGCGGCCCTGCAGGCGGAACACGATGCCGCCAGCCGCGAATCGCAGGCCGCATCGGTGGCGCTGGCCGCGGCGGAGAGCGAGTCATCGGGCGCGGCCGCCGCGCTCGAGGTGGCGCGCAGGGCCATGCGCGAGCTCGAGGACCGGCAGCGCCAGCTCGGCGAGTTGAACATGCGCAAGCGGCTGCACGATGAGCTCGACCGCGCCTACACCGATCTGCGCACGGACCTCAACTTCCAGCTCCGACCCGAGCTCTCGGAGCTCGCCAGCGCCTTCCTGGCCGACCTCACCGACAGCCGCTACACGGAGCTCGAGCTCGACGACCAGTACAACGTCGTGGTCCTCGAAGACGGTCTCCCCAAACCGGTGATCTCCGGCGGAGAAGAGGATCTCGCCAACCTCGTTCTGCGTCTGGCCATCTCCCAGATGATCGCCGAGCGCGCCGGCCAGCCGTTCAGCCTCCTGATCCTCGATGAGATCTTCGCCTCGCTCGACGAGCTGCGCAGGGCGAGCGTGCTGGAGCTGCTCCGCAATCTGCAGGATCGCTTCGAGCAGGTGATCCTCATCACGCACGTCGAGTCGGTCCGCGACATGCTGGATCAGGTGATATCGGTGCGATACGACGAGGAGAGTGGCTCGTCCGTGGTAAGTGCGGAAGATGGAGGCGCGGACGCGGCCGCGGGCCTTCCGGGAATCGAGTCGCTTACAGAGATAAGGGTGGCTGGTTGATGGCAATCGCGCGAAGCTGGCGCACGGGAGTGAAGCCGGATGGACCGTTCGAGGCACGCCTCTCCGACGTGCCGGCGCTCAATCGCGTTTTCAGCGACAGTTTCACCGAGCGCTACCGGCGCGACGGGCTGGTGGGTGTACGCGTCCCGTCGCTCAATCCGGCCATATGGAGGTACGCCATCGAGGACGCCGATGGCGGCGCGATGCTCTGGCGCGATGAACGCGACGAGATCGTGGCCTTCAACGTGGTGCACTGCTCGGGCGTGGAGGGATGGATGGGGCCGCTCGCGGTCAGACCCGATGCCCAGGGCACCGGAGTCGGGTCGCGCATCGTACGCGCGGGAGTGAGCTGGCTCGAGGCGCGTCAGTCGTCGCCGATCGGCCTCGAGACGATGCCCCGGACGATGGACAACATCGGGTTCTACTCGCGGCTCGGCTTCATTCCGGGACGTCTCACGATCACCATGACGGTCGACGGGCTGCACGGGAACCACCCGCCCACGCTCCTCGGCCGCATGGCCGCGCGCGATCGCGAGGATGCGGCCGCCGAGTGCCGGGCGCTGGTAGGCTCGATCCTTCCGGGCTACGACTTCACGCGCGAGCTCCTGCTGACCAGCGAGCTCGGATTGGGCGACACGGTGCTCTTCCGCGAGCGGGGAGCTCTGGTGGGCTTCGCTCTCTGCCACACCACCCCGCTGGTGGAGGGGCGCATCCGCGACGAGACGCGCGTGCTCAAGCTCGTGCTCGCGCGCGGTTCGCTTCTCCGCGACGCCGTAGTCGGGCTCGGCGACTACGCGCGGCGCCAGGGCACGCGCCGCGCGGCCTTCCGGGCGCAGACCGAGTACATGGAGGCGTATCGTTCGCTCGTGGCGTTCGGCGCCCAGGTGCGGTGGACGGATCTGCGCATGACGCTCGAAGGGCATCCCGAGCCGCGCCCCGCCGCGCGAGGCGAGCAGGCCGGGGAGACTCTCCCCGAGAGCGAGCGCGGCCTGGTGTGGAGCAACTGGGAGATCTAGCGCTCGGGGCGCGCCGTGGCCGGCGGTGAGCCGCCGCGACCGGAGCGGCGCCGCCCCCACTCGCGAAATCAGCCGCCCCCGTGCCGGAAGAGACTCCGAAGCGCATCGCGCGCGCCGATGCCGCGCAGATAGGCGAGATTGTCAGGCGTGAAGGACGCGGGTACCACGCCGAGCTCGTCCCACGCCGGCCCGCCGTGAATGGTGTTGTCGACCGCCAGAAGGTCGAGGAGGCTCGTCGTGACCGGCGGATTTGGGAGCACACGCTGCGCGACGGCCACGAGCGGGCGTATCAACGCCACGGGCACCGGCACGAGGAGGCGCCGGGTCCGCATGGCGGCGAGAACGCGCCGCACCATCTGACGCAGCGTGAGCACCTCCGGTCCACCGAGAGCGTAGCACTCGCGCTCGGTGCGGGAGCCATCGATGGCCGCGCCGATGGCGCGCGCCACGTCGTCCACCGACACGGGTTGGAATCGCGCCTTCCCGCCGCCCGGGAGCGGGTAGACCGCGGGCGAGAGTCGCACCAGGCGCGCGAGCACGTTCACGAATTCGTCTTCCGGCCCGAAGATCACCGAGGGCCTGAAGATGGTCCACGTCAGCTCGCTCGCGCGGACGCTGTCTTCGGCCGCGCCCTTGCTGCGCAGAAAACGATGCGGCGAATCGCTGGACGCCCCGTTCTGCGACATGTGGATCAGGCGCTCCACGCCCGCTTCTCGCATCGCCCCGATGAGCGTGGCCGCGGCGTCGCGGTTCACCGACTCGTAGCTCTCGCCGCGCCGTTCGACGGCGATCGCCGCGAGATGGACCACTGCGCTCACGTCGTCCAGCGCCTCGACGAGCGCGCGGCGGTCGCGTATGTCGCCGGTAGTGAGCTCGATTCCGGCACCCGAGAGGCGGCTGACCGCCTTCCGGCGATCGCGCACCAGCGCTCTCACCTGCCATCCGCGCCGCGAGAGCTCGCGGCAGGTGTGCGTCCCGACCAGTCCGGATGCGCCAGTGACGAGTACGGTTCGGCTCCCTCGCCACGCCTCGTATCCCGGCCGTTCGTCCTCGGCCGTCGCAGTCCTCGCCTCCCCGGCAAATCGCCGTTCCTGCACTATCACGGTACCCTCCGACTGTGACCAGCGCCCGCATCGCGATCTTCGTGATCACCTATCTGCTGATAGCCGTCCAGCAGCTCCCCGGAATCAGAATCAACCGGCCGGCGGCGTCGCTCATGGGTGCCGTAGCGATGGTGGCCATCGGCGGCTTCCCGGCGAACGATGCCTGGAAGTCGATCGATCCCAATGTGATGATCTTTCTGCTCGGTGTCCTCCTGCTCACCGCGTATCTGGATCTCGCCGGCTTCTTCGAGTGGGCCGCCGCACGCGCGATCAGGCACGTGCGCAGCGCCCGCGCGCTCCTCGCCGCGGTCGTGGCGGCATCCGGGCTGCTCTCCGCGCTCTTCATCAACGATACCATCTGCCTCGTCTTCACGCCGATCCTCGTGATGACGCTGCGTTCACTGAACCTGCGGGCCGCGCCCTTTCTCCTGGCACTCGCCTGCGCGGCCAACGTCGGGAGCGCGCTCACGCTGACTGGCAACCCGCAGAACATGCTGATAGGCGTGTCGAGCGGGATAGGCTACGCTTCCTTTCTGGCGGCGATGGCGCTCCCCTCGCTCGGCGGCCTGGTGATCGTATACCTCGTCGTCGCGTTCGCGTTTCGCAAGGATCTCGCGGTGGAGCTGCACGCCGCCGAGCGCGCGGCGGTGGTGCTCGATCGTACCCTCACGATCGAGGCGCTCGCGCTCTTCGGCGCCGCGCTCGTGGGGTGGATGGCGGGGTTCCCGCTTCCGGGAGTGGCCATCACGGCCGGCACTGTGATGGTGGCGATCGCGCGACGCGACGCCGCGGAGGCGTTCGCCAGAGTGGAATGGTCGCTGCTGCTCTTCTTCGCGGCGCTCTTCGTGGTGATGGGAGGAGTGCGCGACCTGCTGCTCTTCCAGGATCTAACCGTGCGAGCCGCAGCGAGCCTGCGCGGTACGCCGTTGCACGACGCCGTGGCGATCAGTGGAGCGATGACGCTGCTCTCGAACCTGGTGTCCAACGTGCCGGCCGTGCTCCTCTGGATTCCGGTGGCGCAGCATCTGCCCAACGAGCACTTCGCCTGGCTGGTCATCGCGATGAGCTCCACGTTCGCCGGAAATCTGACGGTCCTCGGCTCCATGGCGAACCTGATCGTGGCCGAGGGCGCCGGCGCGCGTGGAGTGACGCTCCGGTTCATGGACTTCGTGCGCGTGGGGGTACCGATAACGCTGCTCACGCTCGCCTGGGGGATCGCCACGCTGCTGCTGGTGGCGTGAACGCGGCGCCGGCAGCGTGCGGATCGTCTAGCGACGACTGCGCGTTCCGCCTCCCCGCGCCACCACGCCCCATATCAGCAGGAAGACTCCCACGGAGAGGAACAGGTGGACCCATCCCGGGCCCTCGAACGCGAAGGTCATGATCGCCCAGAAGACGAGCATCAGAATCGCCACGGGGATCATGGCTGCATGATACGACCTGGTGGCCGGTGCAGCTTGTTTGCTCGATTGACTCGCTCTGGCGGTCATACTACATTTTGCCGGGGAAAGGGACGAGGAGACTTAATTTTTGAGCCAACAAGTCTCTCGGGTGGGTTTGACATTCCTGGTCGACGCCAAGCCCCAGTGCGGGGAAGGCGAAAGGCCTGGTGAGGACCTCATACATTCGACGGGGCTTCAAAAATCCTCTTCGTTCCAACAACATAACGAGTCCCGCCCCCCGGCGGGACTCGTTATGCTTTCTGCCCCTCTACGGCCGCCGTTCGCCCGCGCTCGGTGAGCGCCTCGGCATCCTCCCGCCGGCCGCGCAGAAGGCGCCAGAAGATCACGGGCGCGGTGGGCATCCGTCTCAGCCACCAGAGCATGAGCACGGCTGCCCAGATCGCGTACAGCAGCGTGATCTCGCCGCGCCAGTCCGCCTCCAGAAACTGTGCGAGCCAGAGAGCGAAGAGCAGCAGAGCATCCCACCACTGGAAGCGCATCCGCGCCAGAAGAAGCATGGCCACGAAGCTCTGCGCCACCGTGAGAAGTATCTCCTCGCGCTGCATCCCGTCGAACGGGAGCGACGCCGGGTGTCCCGATGAGAACGAGTACACGATCGGAATCATCGCCGCCAGCACCGTCCACTGGTTGATGTTGCTCGAGAGCATGTTCATGAGCGCCATCGGCGCCGTGTCGACCCGCCTGGCCCAGTGAAACGCCGACACCTTTTCGGGGAACTCGCTGATGAAGGGCGCCACCCACTGCACGAACACGAACTCGCTCACGCCGAACGCCGTGGCGACCGCGAGCATCGAGCTCAGAAACGGCTCCGCCGTGACGTAGATCAGAGCTCCGCCGCCGACGAAGAGGAGCGCGATCGCCGCGGGACGGCGCCAGCCGTTCTGAAGGTACGCCCAGCGCGATACGCGCGGTGCGTCGGCGAGCGACTCGTCGCCGTGCGGAGGGAAGCGCCAGAGGATGGCCAGGTAGGCAGCGTACATCGCCACCAGCACCGCCGCATCGATCGGGCCGAGCGACCCCTTGTGCCAGATCCAGACGAAGTACAGGAGAGGCGGGAGTGTGGCCAGCACTTCCACCGAGTGCTCGGTGTCGAGCTGGATGGCGCGGAAGCGCCCGCCTTCGCCGCGCCGGGCGAACGCCGCGACGAAGTAGATCATGGGCCACCCGAGCCCCACGAGCAGCCGGATCGCCCCGGTGAAGTTCGCTATCGCCAGATGCGAGTGGCAGCCGGGAGGCGGAGACGATACGAAGCACGCCGCCGTGTCGCCCCCGGCCTTCCACGCGATCACGGCCTCCACCGCGAACTCTGGAAAGGTCTGGATCCAGGCGAGGATCGCGAGCGCGAGCCCCTGAGATATGAGAAACTGTGCCGCCTCGGCGCCCCATGCCACGAGGAAGGCGCTGAGCAGCATGGCCGGGAAGGTCCAGATCGTGGACCAGGCCGAGGAAGCGAGACCGGCCGCGACCTTCAGTATCAATTTGACGTTCAATGCCGCGCGCTTTCCGTGAGGGGTGATCTCGGAGCGGCCGGGTCGCCGCCCCGCGATGCGGCAGGCCTCCGCGGCGAGTACGTTTCACGAGCGGCGCACGGTGCGTGCACCGGCTCGTGAACGGAGCGGAAGCTAGACGGGCGTTCGGGAGCACTCAAGAAGCCACAGCCCCACGGAGGTGAGTCACGGAGATGGCCGACAAGAAGCGTTCCACCGGCGGCGTCGACACGGGTCTCGACATCGACGCCGCACCGGCAAACGACGCCGAATTCGAGCACTTGGTGCACCGGATGCTGGAGATGCTCGGCGAGAATCCGGACCGGCCCGGCCTCCTCAAGACGCCGGAGCGGGTGGCGAAGTCGCTCGCCTGGCTGACGCGCGGCTACGGCATGGACGTGCACGATGTGGTGGGCGACGCGGTGTTCGCGGACCCGTATTCCAGCATGGTGATGGTGCGCGACATCGAGCTCTACTCGCTGTGCGAGCACCACATGCTCCCGTTCTTCGGAAAGGCCCACATAGCCTACATCCCCGACGGTCGCATCGTGGGCCTCTCCAAGCTGCCGCGGATAGTCGAGGTGTTCGCGCGACGCTTGCAGGTGCAGGAGCGGCTCACCGAGGAAGTCGCGCAGGCGATCCAGGAGGTCCTGAACCCGAAGGGGGTGGGCGTCGTGATAGAGGCGTACCACCTGTGCATGATGATGCGCGGCGTGCAGAAGCAGAACTCCCAGACCGTCACGTCGGCCGTGCGCGGCATCTTCCGCAACGACGCGCGTACGCGCGAGGAATTCCTCGCGCTGGCGCACGACGGCGGTGCGCCTCATCGTTGAGTCGGAGCTTCGATGCACGCGCGGGCTGGCGGTCGGCGCGATGACCCGCCGGTGAGAGAGGCGCCGGCCGACGTCGCCGGCCCGGCTGACGCCCGCCTGCGCGGCCGCGTGGCGCTCGTGAGCGGCGCAACGCGGGGGATAGGGCTCGCCGTCTCCCGCGCGCTCGCCGCCGAGGGGGCCCGGGTGGCCATGCTGGCGCGCGGTGCCGACGCGCTGCGCGCGTGCGCGGCGGAGATCGGCACCGCCGCCGCCGCGTTCCCCTGCGACATCACCGATACCGGCGCGGTGGAGCGCGTGCTGGCATCCGTGCGCGCCTCGCTGGGGGAGCCCGACATCCTCGTCAACAACGCCGGGATCTTCGAGCCGCGCCCGGTGGAGGAGATCACGCCGGGCGACTTCGCCCGCACGGTGAACGTGAACCTGGTGGCGGCTTTCGCGCTCGTGCACGCCTTGCTCCCAGCCATGAGGCGCGCGGGGTCGGGGCACCTCGTCACCGTCGGATCGGTGGCGGATCGCACCACCTTCCCGGGGAACAGCGCCTACTCCGCCAGCAAGTTCGGCCTCCGTGCGCTGCACGAGGTGCTGCGCATGGAGCTGCGTGGGAGCGGCATACGCGCGTCGCTGGTGTCGCCGGGCCCTACGGATACTCCCATCTGGGACGCCGTGGAGGGGCGATCGTCGTCGTCGCGCAGCTTTCCCCGGCGCTCCGAGATGCTCGCACCCGACTCGGTGGCGGAGGCGGTGGTGTGGGTCCTCACGCAGCCCGGCGCGGTGAACGTCGACGAGCTGCGGCTCTCGCACTCGTAGCGGGCGGGGCGCGCGGCACCGTGTTCATCGAGATCGTGGGCTCGCTGCGCTGTGTGCGCGAGCACGGGCTGTCGTGGCTCGTGGCGTCGGCGTACCGGATGCAGGATCGCGACATCGTCAGCGGCGAGCTCGGGTGCCATGTCTGCGGGGCGCGCTACCCGGTGGAAGACGGCGTGGCGGACTTCCGCGAGCTGGGCGCCGGCGGCGGTGCCGCGTCCGGGGTCGAGCGCCCGCCGCTGCGGGCGGGGTCGGACTCTCCCTATGGCGCGCCCGCCGGCGAGTTGGCGCTGCGTCTGGCCGCGCTGCTGGAGCTCGCCTCGCCCGGCGGCGTGGTGGCGCTGGCGGGCCAATGGAGTGCCGCCGCGGCGGTTCTGGCCCGCGGCGAGGCGGGCGAACGGGTACACGTACTGGCGCTCGACCCGACGACGGATGTACGGAGCGGAGAGGGCGTCTCCGTCGCGCTGACCGCCCGCCGGCCTCCGCTCCGCCCGGTGACGATGCGCGGGTTCGCGCTCGACGAGAGCCACGCATCGCCGGAGTGGGTTTCCGCCGCCGCGGAAACCCTCCGTCCCGGCGCCCGCCTCCTCGCTCCGCTTTCCGCCCCGCTCCCGCCCGGCCTCGCGGAGCTCACCCGCGATTCGTACTACTGGCTCGCCGAGAAGGGGCGCAGCGTGAGGGTGGAGCTCCGAGGGTCCGGGGGAGCGTCGGGGTCGGGTCCCTGATGCGGGAAGCCCGTGAGC
>CAZTTY010000108.1:0-5087 GCA_964616815.1 uncultured Gemmatimonadaceae bacterium
GCGGGCATCCATGCTACTCAGTCGAACATGGATCTCCGGCTTTCGCGGGGACGACGGTGACTCGTGTGCAGTTCCTGTTTCCTGTTTCCTGTTTCCTGCTCCCTTCCCCCTCCCCCTACCTCCAGTCCGCGATGAACACGTTCGTCTCGTGCGGATTGCCCGCCAGGCGGTTGGAGGCCCACACCAGTTGTCGTCCGTCGGGACTGAATTGGGGGAAGCCGTCGAATTCCGGGGCGGTGGTCACCTGCTCGAGGCCGGAGCCATCGAGGTTGACGAGGAAGAGGTCGAAGTTGCCGCTGCGCGGGTTGCGGTAGTTCGACGAGAAGATGATCTGCTTCCCGTCGGGCGTGAAGAACGGGGCGAAGTTGGCGCCGCCAAGCCGTGTGATCTGGCGCTGGTCGCTTCCGTCCGCGTTCATCACCCAGATCTCCATCTTGCTCGGGCGCACGATGCGCTGCGCGAGGAGCGAGCGGTAGTCCGCCAGCTCGGCGGAATCGGTGGGGTGGTAGGCGCGGTAGACGATCTTCTTTCCATCCGGAGAGAAGAACGGTCCGCCGTCGTACCCTTCCGCGGTGGTGAGGCGGCGGACATCGCTCCCGTCCACGTTCATCGTGTAGATGTCCAGGTCGCCATCCTTCAGCGACGTGAACACTATGGTCTTCCCGTCGGGCGAGAGCGTTCCCTCGGCGGTGTACACGCCGTAATGCGTGAGCCGCTGCGTATCGCTCCCGTCCGGATTGGCGGTGTAGATGTCGAACGGATCGAGTCCCCACACGTAGCCCTTCGACGGATCGGGCTTCGCGGGACAAGCGCTGTCGGCCGCCTGCGTGGACGCGTAGAAGATCCTGCTGTCCTTCGCGAAGAAGTAGCCGCAGGTGGTCTTCCCGGTTCCATTGGAGACGCGACGCACATCGGAGCCGTCGACGTTCATGACGAACTGCTGGTCGCAGCTCCGGCCGTCGCGCGTGGACTGGAAGATCAACTGCTTTCCATCGGCGCTGAAATAGGCTTCGGCGTTTTCGCCGCCATGTGTAAGCTGGCGGATATTGGCGAGATGGCGCTCGCCCGGCGCCGGCTCGACGCGCTGCTCGGGGGATCCCTGAGCGGTCGCCGGCCGCGTCGCGAATACCGCGGCCGTCAGGGCGGCCGCGGTGAAGATGGTCTGATATCGCATGTGGTGGAAGCTAACGTCTGCTGCCGCTGTCGGCCTTCGCCAGGGAAAAGAGATCCTTCTGCGACCGCCCCCTCTTCAGGAGCGAGATCGCCTCGACGAGTTGCGGGTCGCTCGATATGTCGCGACGGAACGCCGTGGAGTCGCCGAAGGCCAGGCGTGCCACCTGGTTCGAGATCCACTGATCCACCAGCGGAGCGGCCGCCGAGTACTCGGCGCTGTCGATGTTCACCTTGGCGGCCTGCAGACGGCGGTAGAGCTCCGTGCGCCATTCGGGCTTCACCTCGAAGTCCGGCCTCACCTGGCTCTTGAGCTGCAGCGAATAGTCGTACAGTACGCTGCGCAGCGCGGGGAAGCTGGGCGCGACCGACTTCGCGAACTCCTGCTCGGCGGTGGAGATCGTGTCGTTGGCCACGATCACGTCCGGCGTGATCCCGCCGCCGCCGTACACCAGACGTCCGGCATCGCTCCTGTACGCCGGCCGGTTCTTCTTGACGGTATCGCTCTCCAGCGAGTCCGGCACGGCCTCTTCGCCACCGGGTGCGGCGTCGGCAACCACCGCGGAATCGGAAGCCCGGTGCGCCTTCTGAATGGAGCGCCCGCTCGGCGTGTACCACTTGCCCGTGGTGAGCTTGAGCGCCCAGCCACCGTCGAGCGGGAACACAGTCTGTACCAGCCCCTTCCCGAAGGAGGTGGTACCCACCACCAGTGCGCGGTCGTGGTCCTGGAGCGCGCCGGTCACGATCTCCGCGGCGCTCGCCGAGTATCCGTCCACGAGCACCACCAGGGGAGTGGTGGGAATGTGCTCGCTGCCGCTGGCGTTGAATACCTGCGGTGGCCCCTGGCGCATGCGCACGCTGGCGATTTCCTGCCCGTCTTTCAGGAAGAGATCGGCCACGGCGAGCCCCTGGTCGAGGATGCCGCCGGGGTTGTTGCGCATGTCGAGGATGATCCCCTTCGCACCCTGCTTCAGCAGATCGTCCACCGATGTCTGCAGCTCGTCGGAGGCCGTCTCGTTGAACGTCTGGAGCGGGATGTAGGCGATCCCGTCGTCGAGCATCAGCGCGAACGGCACCGCCGGGATGTGGATCTCGGAGCGGGTGAAAGTGTGCTCGATCGGCTGACTCACGCCCGGCCGTGCGAAGCGGACCTCCACCCTGGTGCCGATCTCGCCGATGAGGACGTCGGACACCTGCTGCGACGTCCAGTTGCGGGTGGATGCGGTGTCGATCCCTACGATCCGGTCGCCCTCCATGATCCCCGCGGCCTCGGCGGGAGTGTGAGGGAAGACCCTGACCACCACGATATTGCCTTTCTGCTGCTCGATCTGCATCCCGATTCCGCCGTAGCGTCCGGTGGAATTGGTGGAGAAGCGCTTCATCTCCGCGGGCGAGAAGAGCTCGGAGTAGGGATCGTCTAGCTGTCGGACGAGGCCGCGGGCGGCTTTCTGATACAGCTCGCCGGTGGCGACCGTGTCTACGAAGCGCTCGGTGACGAGCGAGAGCACCTGGTCGAAGACCCGCGCCCCGTCGCGCGCGGCGCGCTCCTGTACGACGAAGCCGCCGATGGCGACCGGGAGAAGCAGCGCGCCCACGAGCGCGGCGGATCTGAGGCGAGGCATGGGGGTTCGGCTCTGGAGTCGAAGTAGGGACTTGTTTAGAGAGAGCAGGGAGCAGAAAGCAGGAAGCAGGAACCCTGCTTCCTGCTTTCTGCTCCCTTCCCACTATGCACTACCTGCGCCCGCGAAGCGAAGTTCCCGCCGCTATCAGCCGTTGCCGAGCCAACTGCTGCCGCCCGCGGCACCGCCGGCGCCGCCACTGCTCGAGCTCTCACCGCTGTCGCCGCTGCCGGACGCGAGAATCTCCTTCCAGGTGAGCTCCGGCCCCTTCCGGAAGCCCTTCTGGGTGAGCTTCACACCCTCGGGAGAGATGGTCACCATGTAGGCCTGACCATCGATCTCGATCTCGCGCTTCAATGTTTTTTCCAGCTTTGTCGCCATTTGGTGGTCTCCACGTTGGGAAGGTGATTGTGGCTGCCTCTGCAAAGTTCAGGCGCGAATCACACGCTCCGCGTCGCTAGAACATAATCCACGAACCACTCGCGCATCTGCTGCCTGACCGCGGCATCGCGCAGCAGGCCGGCCGAAATGAGCATCTCGTGTGCCGGCTGGAGCACTCGCAGTAGGTGCGACGGGTAGCGCTGCGTCAGTGGAAGCTGATCCGCCAGATGGGAAAGCGCCACCCTCCAGGTCGCGTTTCCCTCCGCCCGCGCCACTTCGAGGAGGCGGTAGATGCGGCGCGCCACCGGCGACGAAAGCGCCGTGTAACGCTGTACGGAGAGCGAAGTCGTATGGCCTGCCGTGATATTGGCTCGTAGCTGTGCTGAAAGTGTTACCATCGCCTCCCCGGGTTCCGCGGCCGCGAGTGCGGGGAAGAAGGTCAGTTGGTCCCGGTCGGTGGAGCGCCGGCGCTCTATCTTCACCGCCTGGAGCAGGTTGAACGATCCCTCCAGCGCGGAGCCGGAGGCCGCATCGCGGTAGGCCGCGAGCGACTCGAGTGTGGTGTGCTGCAGCCGCGCGAGCGCCGAGCGGAGCTGGCCGTACGTGCGGCCGTCGGCACGGCGCGCGATCGATCGGAGAAATGCGTGCAGCGTGAAGCTCACCACGCCGTCGGTGGGTTCTCCAGCCTCGTGATAGCGGCGCCAGAGCTCCACGTATACGTCCTGGTCGAAGGTGCCCGGAATTCTGTCGCCGGGCCGCGGGAGCACACGCCACCTCCCCCCATCTGGTGGCGCGTAGCTGATGGCCGATTCATCCGCCGAGTCGCTGAGCCTGAAGAGCGGCAGCGCCTCGAGTGACCTGTCGAGCAGGATCGTCCGTGTCGCGTGTCTCCGCCGCGCGGTCAGGGACATGGCCAGAGAAAAGGGAGCAGAGAACGGGAAGCTGGAAGCAGCCGGCGGAAAGCGGGCGGCGGAGCGTGTGTCAGGGCCCCGTCCTCCGAGGCCGTTCGCCGCTTCCTGCTTCCTGTTTCCTGCTTTCTGTTTTCTGCAGTTCCACCACCTGCCCCGTGACCGCGGCAGCCGCATCGGAGCAGAGCCAGAGGACCGTGGAGGCGACGTCGCCGCGGTCGACGTAGGCGGCATCGGCGCCCATGGATTCCAGATTGGCGGCGGTGCGGATGGCGGTAGGGGCGACGGCGTTGGCGCGGACTCCGTTGCCGGATTCCTCACGGGCCACGGCGCGCATGAGCGAGATGACGCCGCCCTTGGCGACCGCGTAGGCGGACATGCGTGCGCCGCTCGCGCCCGGGAGCGCCGCCGCGGATGTGAAGTAGACGATCGATCCGCGGGCTACGCGGAGTGCGGGGAGGAAGGCTCGGGTGGCGAGGTAGGCCGTGGTGAGGTTGATCGAGAGCTGGTGCTGCCAGACGCCGAAGTCGCTCTCGGCGACAGGGCCGCTCATACCGAAGCCGCCGGCCATGTTGATCAGAGCGTCGACGCGCTCGCCCCAGGCATCGCGCACCATGTGCGCGAGTGCCGCGACTTCATCTTCCCTGGACAGGTCGCAGGGGAAGCCGCGCACGTCGGAACCGGCGCTTCGCACTGCCGCCGCTCGCGCTTCGGCCTCGCTGGCGCTGCGGCTCACCACCGCGAGGCGTGCGCCGCCGGCAAGCAGCGAGCGCGCCACTACTTCGCCGGTCTGCCCCGGCTTCCCTATACCCGTCAGTACCACCACGCCCCGCTCGTAGCCCACGGCCGGCTCCTTCGTGAGAGGAATTCTCCGGTCAGCATGGCTATATCCGCGCGCCACCGCAAGATGGACGGAGTCAGGCACTCAATAGTAGAGAGGGGGGGGGGCCCCCGCGGGGCCCCCCCCCAAACACCGCACCCCCCCCCCCCCCGCGCCCGGCGCCCCGCG
>CAZTTY010000108.1:5097-6250 GCA_964616815.1 uncultured Gemmatimonadaceae bacterium
TCTTTCCCCGCGCCCCCCCGATGGTTGGCGGGCTTCTGCCTCACATCGTGTGGGCGGGGCCCCCCCGGGGGGGCCCCCCCTCTCTACATCAGGAACCCGAACCCGTCGTTCCCGTGTCTCCCAGGGCCGCTCTGACGGCCTCCCGTATGGCGAGCACAGTCTCGCGGTCAGCCGCGGGCGAGTCGTCACGGACGTGGAGCTCTATCCCGTTCGCCACGGCGATGCGGTGCCACATGGCGTCGCCCCCCGCGGAAGCGCCGCCGGGCTCGGCCAGGTCGGCGTCGCCGAAGAGCGATGGGGAGAGCGATGTGGCGACGCGCCGCTCGAGCGCATCGCCGAGCAGCTCGGAGAGCTCGGCCTTGATCTTCGAGAGCGTCTGTCCTTCGCGCTGACGAATTTTTATGAAGAGGAGCTGCAGCAGGTGGCGATAGCCGTAGGTGGCCGCCGTTCCCGTGCCTTCGGGATGATCGAGCAGCCCGCTCGCCACGTAGAAGCGTACCGCGCGCGCGCTCGGCTCGGCGCGGGCGGCGGCGTTGGTGGGGCGCATTGCGGCGGAGGTGGTGATGGCCGTTGCGTGCGCCGCCAATCCACGGGCATTCCACGGTGCATGGCGCGCGTGGGCGCGCAGGAGGGGGACGGGCGACTCTGCCATGGACTGAACAATAACATCGTACTCCAGCTCGGTCAGTCCGGCCGAGCTGGAGTACGATGATCGTTACCGCCGCCCGCGCTTGCGCGCCGACGATTTGCGGGCCGCGCTCTTCCCACGAGCGGCGCCCTTCTTCGCGGCGCTCCTTCTGGCAGCACCTTTTCCGGCAGCACCCTTTCGGGCGCTCGCCTTCCTCGCCGCTCCCTTGCGGGCCGACGTCCTTCCCGCGGCCTTCTTCGCGGCCTTCCTGACGGTCTTGCCAGCGGACTTCTTCGAGGCCTTCCGCGTGGTCTTCTTCGCGGCGCTCTTACGGGCCGAAGACTTCTTCGCGGCGCTCTTCCGGCCGACTGCCTTCTTCGCCGTTCCCTTGCGAGCGGCCTTCCCGGCGGCCGACTTGCGGGTCGCCTTCTTCGCGGCTTTCCCGGCGGCCTTCTTCGTCGCCTTCTTCGTGGCTTTCTTCGCGCCGGCGGCCTTCTTCGTCACCTTCTTGGCTGCCTTCTTCGC
>CAZTTY010000108.1:6350-11033 GCA_964616815.1 uncultured Gemmatimonadaceae bacterium
CTTCTTGGCTGCCTTCTTCGCACCGCCGGACTTCTTCGCCGCTTTCTTCGCGCCGCCGGCTGCCTTCTTCGTCGCCGTCTTCGTCACCTTCTTCGCGGCCTTCCTGGCCCTGCCAGCCTTCTTCGCCGGGGCCTTGGTGGCGGCGGACGGAGTCGGTGCGCTCTCGGCGCCCGGCGCCCGGGGTGCGGGCTCGCTCGGAGTGCCCGCCTGGAGCCCGCCTGGCGTACGTGTCTCTCTCGCGCCGCCAGCCAGGATGCTGCTCGTCATCGAGCCGCCCGTGCTGGTGCCGCCCCGGATCGCACCACCACGTTCCGCGGAGGCGGAGCCCAGGTCGATGTCGTCGTCCCCATCGTCCAGCGGCTCCTCCTCCTGACCGAGCTCCTCTTCCTCCTCTTCCTCATCGTCGGCGCTGTCCCACAGGGCGTCCGCGTGGTTCTTGATGCCCCACCCGGTCACACCCTCATCATCATCGTCATCGTCATCGTACGACGAGCCACCGCCCCCGAAACCGAGATCGTCATCGTCGTCATCGTGCTCGGAAAAGCGGATTCCCTCGTTGTACTCATCACCGCGCGGCATGCTTGCCTCCTGTCGTTTTTGTCGCGTAGCTCTCGCAGCTGCGGTAGCGCACCAAAATACAGTAAGTCCCACGTTCCCGCCGACCGCCCCCGGTCCGCGAAACGTTCCGGCACGAGCAGCCCGGAACACGCTCCCGTGGCCCGGCCTCCCTGATATCACATGGGCGGGGCGCAGTCAAGGGGGAAAAGAAAAGGAAGCAGGATTCTGCTCCCTTTCTCCCATCAGTCTCCGGCCACCGGCACGGGCAGCGGCTCTCTCCGCTCCACTTCGGGGATGGCGCCGAAGATGTGGAGGCGATGCTGGAGGGAATCCAGATACGTGTAGATCACCGGCGTCACGTACAGCGTGACGAGCTGCGAGAAGGCGAGGCCCCCCACCACCGCCACGCCCAGCGGGCGGCGCGACTCGGCGCCGGCGCCGGTTCCCAGGGCGATCGGGAGCGTGCCCATCAGAGCGGCCATGGTGGTCATCATGATCGGTCGGAATCGCACCGAGCATGCCTCCATGATCGCATCGTGCGCCGATTTCCCCTCCGTACGTTCCGCCTCGATGGCGAAGTCGATCATCATGATGGCGTTCTTCTTCACCAGTCCTATCAGCATGATGATCCCCACGAAGGCATACACGCTGAGCTCCATGTTGAAGATCAGCAGCGTGAGGAGCGCGCCGAAGCCGGCGAACGGCAGCCCCGAAAGGATGGTTAGCGGGTGGATGAAGCTCTCGTAGAGGATCCCGAGCACGATGTAGATCACCAGCACCGCCAGTACGAGCAGCACCAGCAGTCCGCTCTGCGCGTCCTGGAACGCGGCAGCCGTTCCCGAGAACTGCGTGGACACGCTCGAAGGCAGGACTTCGTTGGCCGCGTCCTGCACGGCGGACACCGCGTTGCCGAGCGCCACGCCCGGCGCGAGGTTGAACGACAGGGTCACCGACGGGAGCTGGCCGGAATGGTTCACGGTGAGCGGTCCCACGCTCTGACTGATCTTCGCCAGCGACGCCAGCGGCACGAGCTCGCCGCTGCTCGAGTGGATGTAGAGCATGTTCAGCGCGGAAAGGTCCCGCTGGTACTGCGGCATGAGCTCCATGATCACCCAGTACTGGTTGTTCGGGGTGTAGATCGTGGAGACCTGCCGCGCGCCATAGGCGTTGTAGAGTGCCCGCTCGATCTGGTCGGCCGTGATTCCGAGCGACGAGGCGCGGTCCCTGTCGATCCGGATGTCCACCTGCGGATTCCGGATCTGCAGGTCGCTGGTCACGTCCTGCAGCCCCGGGATCTGCTGCATCCGGGCGAGCAGGCGGTTGGACGCCTCGTACATCTCCTGGATGTCCGCGCTCTGCAGCGTGAACTGGTACTGGCTCTTCGACCGGCGACCGCCCACGTTGATCGGCGGCGGATTGGTGAGGTACACTTTCGTACCGGGCACCACGCTCAGCTTCTTGCCGAGCTCCTGGATCACCTCGTCGGCGCTCAGCTTTCGCTCGTCGCGCGGCTTGAGGTGGATGAAGAGCCGCCCCTGATTCATGGTCCCGCGTCCGCCGCCCACCGAAGACATGAACACGTTCACGTTCGGATCTTCGGCCACGATCGCGGCCAGCTCCTGCTGGTGGCGAAGCATGTTGTCGTACGAGGTTCCCTCGGCGGTCTCCGTGGTGCCCGAGATCCGGCCCGTGTCCTCGCTGGGGAGGAAGCCCTTCGGCACCACGACCGCCAGTATCCCCGTGCCCACGAGGATGCCGGCCGAGAAGAGCATCACCAGCCCGCGACGCTGCATCGACCACTCGAGCGTGCGCATGTAGGCACCGAGCGTCTTCTCGTAGGCGCGCTCCGTGGCGTTGTAGAAGCGGCCGTGCTTCTTGTCGCCTTCCGGCTTGAGGAAGCGCGAGCAGAGCATCGGCGTGAGCGTGAGCGACACCACGCCCGAAACCAGGATCGCCACGCCGATGGTGACCGCGAACTCGTGGAAGAGCCGTCCCAGCAGCCCGCCCAGGAAGAGCACGGGGATGAACACGGACACCAGCGAGAGGGTCATCGAGAGAATCGTGAAGCCGATCTCCCGCGAGCCCTTCAGTGCCGCCGTGTACACCGGTTCGCCCTTCTCGATGTGGCGCACGATGTTCTCGAGCATGACGATGGCATCGTCCACCACGAAGCCCACGGATAGTGTGAGCGCCATCAACGAGAGGTTGTCCAGACTGTACCCCAGCAGGTACATGACCGCGAATGTCCCCACCAGTGACATGGGGAGCGCCAGGCTGGGGATCACGGTGGCGGAGACGTTCCTCAGGAAGAGGAAGATCACCATCACCACGAGGCAGAGCGTGAGCAGCAGCGTGAACTTCACGTCGTGCACGGACTCCTGGATGGAGGCCGAGCGGTCGTACATGGTGTGGATTTCCACGGACGGCGGGAACTGCCTCTTCATCTGCTCGAGCGCCGCCTTCACATCTTCGGCGACTTTCACCGTGTTCGTGCCGGGCTGGCGCTGCACCGCGAGCATGATGGAAGGCGTGCCGTTGTACCAGCTCGCCTGCTTGTCGTTCTGGATCCCGTCCACGACGTTGCCGAGGTCCTGGAGCCGCACGGGCGCGCCGTTGCGGTAGGCCACGATGAGCGGACGAAAAGCCTTGGCGTCCTGGAGCTGGCCGTTGGACTGGAGGGTGTAGACCTTATCGGTCCCCCAGAGCACCCCGGTGGGGAGGTTGACGTTGCCGCTGTTGACCGCGCTGGCCACTTCGTCGATGCCGATCTTCCGCGCCGCCATCGCCTGCGGGTCGAGCTGGATGCGGACGGCGTACTTGTGCGAGCCGTACACCTGCACCTGCGCCACGCCCGATACCGTGGAGATGCGCTGCGCCAGATACGTCTCGCCGTACTCATCCAGCTCGGTGAGCGGCATGGTCTCCGAGGTCAGCGCGAGATACAGGATCGGCGACGCCGACGGGTCCACTTTCCGGTAGGACGGCGGGATGATCCCGTCGGGGAGCCGGCGCAGCGTCTGCGAGATCGCGGCCTGTACGTCCTGCGCCGCCGCGTCCACGTCGCGGTCGAGCGCGAACTGCATCGTGATGCTGGTGCTCCCCTGCTCGCTCGAGGAGGTCATCTGCTCGATGCCGGGGATCGTGGAGAACTGCTTTTCGAGCGGCGTGGCCACCGCGGTGGCCATCGTCTCCGGGCTCGCGCCCGCGAGCGACGCGCTCACCGAGATGGTGGGATAGTCCACCGTGGGGAGGTCGCTCACCGGCAGTAGCCGGTAGGACACGATCCCGAAGATGAGAATGCCGGCCATGACGAGTGTCGTCATGACCGGACGCTTGATGAACAATGCGGAGATGTTCATTCCGCCCTCGGCTGATCGGCGTTCGGCGCGCCCTTGATCTGGACCTTCGCGCCGGGTGTGAGACGGAGCTGCCCGTCCGTCACGACCATCTCGCCGGGGGAGAGCCCCTTGGCGATGATGGCTATGTCACCTACCGTGCGCGCCACGGTCACGTCACGCGTCACGGCGGTGTCGTTCTGTATCACGAACACGTAGGTCCCGCTCTGGCTCTGCACGATGGCCGGCGCGGGCGCCACGATCGCATCCTTCTCTACGAACAGCTCCAGCGCGACGTTAACGAACTCGCCGGGCCAGAGCTCGCCATCCACGTTGGGAAAGATCCCTTTCAGCATGATCGTGCCCGTGGTGGTGTCCACGGCGTTGTCCAGGAAGGTGAGGGTTCCCTGGGCGATGGCGCCGTTGCCGCTGGCGGGCTGCGCGTGCACGATGAGCGAGTCGCTCCGGTACTTGCGGATGTCCGGCAGGTTCGAGGCGGGCACGGCGAAGCGCACCAGGATCGGGCGGAGCTGGTTCACCACCACCAGTGTCTGGCCGGCGGCGCGCACGAGATTCCCCTTCCTCAGCAGGAGCGCGCCGGCGCGTCCGTCGATCGGCGAGCGGATGGTGGCGAACTGCAGGTTCAGTCGCGCGTTCTCCACGGCGGCCTCGTCCGCCTGGACCGTGGCGCGGAGCGATGCCGCGTTCGCCTTCATCTGCTCGAACTGCTGCGGTGTCACGTAGTCCTTCTCGACGAGGGACTCGTATCGCTTCACATCCTGTTCCGCGG
>CAZTTY010000109.1:0-10641 GCA_964616815.1 uncultured Gemmatimonadaceae bacterium
CGGCATCCTCGAGCGTCATACCATGTTCTTGCAGGTGTCGCTCGATGAGCGTGCAGCAACCGCCTTGCAAGACGGTAGCGCGAGCGACAATCACGCATCCGTGCGAGTGCCGCGACTCGGCGCTTATGTGTTGAACAAGGCGATGACATTTCCCAGGCGGATACCGCGGCCCGGAGAGAGAGTCAACCCGAAGCGAGCCAAGGACCTGCTCTACCTGCGCGACATCGTGGCGGCCGGACCTCACGTTACCGACGTTGTCAGAGCGGATGTGGAGCACATGCTGGCCACTGACCGCATCGCGCAGCACGCGGTGGATGCCGCCGTGAGCAGCGTCGATTTCGCTGCGGCCGGCGCGTATGCGGAGGACATCGAGAGAGCTGCGAGGATGCTCGTGGAGCGCGAACCAGACCGATCATGGGGAGACGCCAAGGAGGATATCGAGGGGTATCTCACCGACTGTCTGGAGATCCTGCGACCGTTCAGATCGCCTGACCCAAGGGATGCGGCTGGCGACTTCGAGTGAGCGCTGGCCCGTCGCGCGGCGCGGGTGGATCCAAACGTGGTGTTGAGATCGGACTGAGAGCGAGGCTGGACTCCGAGAGCGGAGAGATAAGGAGCCGAGGCACGACTGGCTACCCGATTGGAGCTCGTATCTGATTTCTTCAGTCGTTATTCCAGGTTGGGCAGATCGTACATGGCGATCGACCCGTCCGAGCTTACCTCGAGAACCTTGTTGACCATTGATGACACTTGCGCAAGTACCTCGAGCGCCGTGCTGAAGAGCCGCATCTGCTGATCGCGGGGAACGTTCTCCATGATCACAACGAGTCCTGGGTGAAGCTTGACATCGCCCATGATCCCCAGGAAGTCGTCGCGATTGTTCGTCACCAGGATCAGCTCCTCGTCGAGGAGCTTGATCAGAAGCTGTGGGTCTTTCAGTCCACTCCACTTACGATGTGCGACATGGTAGGCCAGGAAGCCTTGTTCGCTTGCCACGTCGACCAGGCTGGGTGAGAGACATTCATCGATCAGGAATCGCATCTAGTGGTTGCACGGTATCACTTCCTGTTCACAGGATGACAGCTATTCGCGCCACGGAGCCTTCCTGGGCCTCCCGCGTCTCGGACGCGTGAGTGCGTAAGCGAGCGCCGCCCGAATCTGACCAGCACTGAGCGCTGGAAAGCCCTCGGCGATCTCCTTCATCGGGACTCCCTGTTGGACCAGCTCAGCGATGAGATATACAGGAATCCGCGTCCCACGGATAACCGGCTCACCGCCGCGGATGTCCGGATCGGAGATGACCAGTTCACTGGCGGCGCGCAGGGCATTCCACCGTTCGAGCACTCGTATGCAAGCTTCCGTGATGTCCACTCTGACTACTCCCCCGGCCAGCGCGAGCTCCGCATTGCACGCACGGTCGGTCGAAGCACGCGACCACTCGGGCCACATCCTTCGCGTGAGCTCCACGAGCTCCGCGTACAACTCGCGCCGTGCCTCGGGAGACAGAGCGCTGCCGACATCCCTCCGCAGAGCCAGGTAGATGACTTCGGCCGGTCCCAGTCTACGAACTCCGGCCTTTGTCCGGCCCGGCTTGCTCCGCGGCCGTCGCGGCTTCACCTCGCCGCGATCGAGCGAAGCGTTAACCGCCTTCGGTGACAGGTCAGTGACCCACGCGGCTTCGATGGGCGTAAGCCCCGGCTTGGGATCGTCGTTACGGTTCTTCAGAGTCGCGCCAGTCATAAATTATTCCTCAGTATGGGGAATAATTTAACGAGGAAGCGTGAGATGCGCCAGATGCGGCCCCGATCAGAATATCCCTCGCTCATGTGATCGAGCCGCGTGAGCTGTGCCAGCCGACATGATGCGCTGGCAGTCGACCCGGCACGAATGGCTGCTGGAAGACGAGCGCTCCTGGCGGACTCGTGAAGAGGGCGCTCATCGACCTATTGACGTTCGATAGGAGCTGTTGCATACTGACATATCGGCCATCGATAGGGACGATATGCCGGAAGACACTCCGCTTCTCCTCGGAACCCTCGACCTCCTCATCCTCAAGGCGAAATACTACAAGCTCACCGCGGCCGGAAAGCGTCAACTCGAGCGGGAGGCCAAGTCGTGGGGGCGGGTGGTGGACGTCATGCGAACAGCGCTGGAATCGAGCTGAGCACCACCATGCGCATCCTGTCGTTCTTTCGGAGCCTATGGCTCGGCCTCGCGCGGCGGAGCGGCGCGCAACGGGCACTCGACGACGAAGTCCGTGCCTACGTAGATCTCCTCGCCGCCGAATATGAGCGCACCGGTATGACGTCCCGCGACGCGCGTCGCCGCGCACTGCTCGAGACAGGCGGCATCGAGCAGGTGAAGGAAGCGACTCGTGACGTGTGGGCAGGGGAGGGAATCTCCACCCTCGCTCGCGAATTTCGTTTGACGCTGCGCGGTTTGAGGAACGCGCCGGTATTCTTCGCGATCTCGGTGAGCATCCTCGCCATCGGGATCGGCGGAGCCACCGCCATCTTCACCGTGATCAAGGGCTCGCTCCTCCGGCCGCTCCCCGCCGTGAGCCATCCCGAGGAGCTGGTGAGTCTCGAGCCCACCAGGGGCGAGACGCTGCTCTACGATTTCAGCTACCCCGACTACCGCGACCTCCGCGAGCAAACGCGGACGCTCGCGGGACTGGGTGGCTACGACGGGACGTACGTGACGCTCGAGGATCGCACGGGACCGCGCCGCTCTACGTGGCTGAGCTACGTGACCGCCAACTTCTTCTCCGTGCTCGGCGCGGCTCCCGCTGCGGGTCGACTGATCCAACCCGCCGACGAAGAGTCCGCGAGCCCCGTAGTCGTGTTGGCATACGACCTCTGGCAGGAGCGCTACGGCGGCGACCCGGGCGTTGTCGGCTCGACCGTCGATCTCGCGGGACATCCGCTCACCGTGATCGGCGTGGCGCCGCCGAGCTTCATCGGTGCGATGCTCATGCATCCGATGGAGCTCTGGATCCCGATCACCACCCTGCCCACGCTCGTCGACGCGCCCGGACTGCGCGACAACCGCTCGGAGACATACCTCCGACTCGTTGGGCGCCTCGCACCCCGCAGGAGCGTGGACGACGCGCAGCGAGAGCTCTCGTTGCTCGCCGCGCGCCTGGCGGACACTTACGAGGCCGACGAGGGACGCGGCATCCGCGTCTACTCCGGCGCGGGGATGACAGTCGAGGAGCGCACCGCACTCGCCAGGCTTCCGCGGCTCCTCGCCGTCGCGGTGGGACTCCTCCTGCTCATCGCCTGCGCCAACGTCGCCAACCTCTCGCTCGTGCGCGCATCGGCGCGACGGCGCGAGCTGGCTACGCGTCTGGCACTCGGCGCATCGAGACGATCGCTCTTTGGTCGGCTGTTGCTCGAGGGAGCAGTTCTCGCGATCGCCGGCATGCTGCTTGGCGTCGTCATCGCGCAGCTCCTCGTACGCTCGCACTCCATCGCCAGCACCATCGCCGGGATGCCGGCACGCGTTGGCCTCGACGTGACGCTGGACCGGCGCGTGCTCATCCTCGCGCTCGGCGTTTGCGCGTTCACGGCGCTCGTCGTGTCAGTCGCTCCCGTGCTGCAGGTGATGCACGTCTCGCCGGGGGCCGTGCTCAAAGATGGTGCGGCGGGCGCGGTGCGCCGCAGATCTTTCGGGCAGCGCGCACTCGTCGCCGCGCAGGTCGCGGCAGCGCTCGTGCCGCTCGCATCGGCGGCGATCGTCTACAACACCTTCCGCCGAGTGCTGGCAGTGGACCTCGGCTTCGATGCGCGCGGCCTCACAGCCGTGTCGGCGGACTACTGGGAGCCGAAACTCGACAGCGCCGAAGGCATCGCCTACTACCGCGAATGGATGCGCCGCGCAACCGAAGATCCGGGGATAGTCGCGGTGGCCGCGGCGTCCGTAGTCCCGCCGGCTTCGTGGGCGCGCACGCGATGGATCTTCCGCGGCGGCGAGGAGCCGCCTCCGGGGACGCGGCTCGGCGACTCGCCGGAAGGCGGGATGCGAGTGTACTTCGACATGGTATCGCCGGGCTTCTTCGACGTGATGAAGCTGCCCATCACCATGGGCCGCGGCTTCCTGGAGAGCGACGACGATCGTGGCGAGCGCGTGGTCGTCGTGAGCCGCCGCCTCGCGGCCATCGCATGGCCGAATGAGAATCCACTCGGCAAGATGCTCTCTCTTCCGGCCTCCGGCAGCAAGCGGCTACTGCCGATGCGCGTAGTCGGTGTAACAGGCGATGTGAAGTTCGCTTCGATCTTCGACGACGCACCGCCCGTTGCATACGTGCCCGCCGCCCAGCATCCGGGGGAGACGCACCGATTCGTCGTCAGGAGTCGGACTGGCGAGGGCGTGCCCGACGCCACGATCCAACGAATCGGGACCGCAACTGATTCGCGCGTGCCGATCTACTCCAACATCGTCACCGACGTGCTTGGCGAGCAACTCGGCCCGCAGCGTGTCGCGAGCGCGTGGATAGGAGTGTTCGGTGCGATCGCTCTCCTGCTAGCGGCGATCGGACTGTACGGAGTGGTTGCGCAGGGCGTTCTGCATCGCACGCGCGAGTTGGCGGTGCGCTCGGCGCTCGGCGCTACGCCGCGCGGACTAGTATCGCTGGTGATCGGCGACGGGATGCGGATCGCGGGGGTGGGGGCGGTGGTGGGTGTGGTAGCGGGAGCCGCGGCGCTCAGGATGTTGCAGTCGCAGTTCGCCGGAGTGTCGGTGGGCGATGCGCGGGGGGCGGTTGTGGCGGTGGGGGTGGTGTGCGTGGCGATGGTGGCGGCGTGCTGGGTGCCGGCGAGGAGGGCGGGGAGGATGAATCCGGGGGCGGCGTTGCGGTGTGATTGAACCGGTCGATCCGTCACAGTTGGTCGAGCGCCGGAGATGCGTCCTCGTACTCGAACCCTTCGTGCACGAACGCTGTAGCGACCGCCGCGCAGTCGGCGCCGGTCCCACCTTGGCGCCTGATTTCGCCCTCCCATTCCGAGCGCACGATCCCGGCTATCTGGTCTATCATTGCGTTTGCATCGACGTCGCCGAGTCCGAAGCGTCCGGCGCCGGAGAGGATATTGCCCCGCCGGGCACGGCGGCCGAGGTTCCCGCATAGCATGGCGAGGTCACGGTCCTGCTGCCCGGGCCTGGGGTCCGGCGTAATGTCGTACGCGGGCGCAAGACGCCATTCCTCCCCGGGCGCGACGAGCGCGTGATTCCGAGGGTGGTCGTCGAGGTTCGAGACGAGCGCGTTCAGCACCATCCGGCGGAAGAGTTCCGCGCGATCTTCCCTCGGCCTCGATGACCAGCGACGCAGCTCGTCAGCAAGCAGCAGGTACGACCAGTTACGTCTGTCTGTTGGCGATTCCTCCGCGTCGAGTACGGTAAGCGCGCTCACCATCCTGTGACGGAAGTAGCGCCGATCGCCGTCCGGGCCTGCCTCCATTTCGTCGCGATCGAAGCGCTTCACCATGAGCACCGAGTGCGCTCCGACCTGCTGGATCCGGGTAACCGGCGTACGGACCTCGCACCGATTTGCCAACGCCAGCAAGGCTGCCTCGACCACCGCATTGTTCCACCTGTCGTCCTTCTCGGGGAACTTGGCAATCCAGAGCCCGTCCTCGTCCTCGATGACGCACTTGGCACGAGCACCACCCATCGAGGTACCCCGGTTCTGGAGCAGGAGCTCCGCTTGGCGCAGTGTGTCCGGGAGCGTCTCTCCGCTCGGGTCCTCGCGGAGGATGCGCGCTGCTTCGAGGAGATCGGGAAGCTGCACGACGCGGTTGTACTGGTAGAGTGGGGGCGGAGGAGTCTTCCCTCTCCCAAAGGAGAGCGCACCGGCACGGTCCTCGGGCGACTGCAGGAGGAAGTCGACCTCGGTCAGATCCGTGCGCCCGAGCGCGCGCTCGATGACGAGTCTACCCCACCTGTCTGGCGACGCATCGCGGAGTGCGCCGAAGATGCCGCCCAGTTTCGCTGTCTCGTATACGCGGTCAGAGAGCGGCAGATTGAACGGGTCCAGTGGTACGGCGTCGGGTCGCGTGCGGTAGTTCCGGCCGTAGAAGAAGCGACCTGTGACGGTGCCGGCGACAGTCTCCTCCTGGATGAACCGGCCGCATGTGGCGACCTCCATTGATCCCGGGAGTTGGATGTAGATGTAGCACTCGCGCTGCCGCAGTCGGTCGCGCGCGCGCCCTGGCCGGGATTCCCCTGCGGGGTCGCTGCGATGAGCCATGGGTAGGTACGCTGATCCCGAGGCGTGGTCAGAAGTCGTCGTCGTAGCTCACGCTCCGCCGGACACGCTCGCCCAGTCGTGCCGCGGCGAGGGTCTCTCCCTCGGCGTCGCGGTCGGGTCGAGCAACCTCGGTGAGTTGGTCGAGCAGCCCGAGCGCCCAGAGCGCTCCGGAATAGGCGCCTATTGCCGTCCCTGGGGCGCCCGACTCGACCTTCCGGAGCGTATTGGCATGGATCCCTGCCTTCTCAGCCAGATCCTCCTGTCGCCACCCGCGGCGCATGCGTGCGGTTGCTATGTGTCGCCCGATAAGCTTGAGTGCTTCCTCGGTGGCAGCAACTGATGCGATAGGTTGGCGTCCCACAGTCACTCCCGGTAGATCGAAACACCTTATTTATATGTCTTATACTGGTTTGCCCACTAATATATAGTGTTATTGCTGAGCCATCAAGCCCATGAGGTGACGACGGCACCGTCGCGCTACCGCAATTTGGCGCCGTCCGAACGCAACGCGCCAAGGAGAGCTTCCAAGCCAATGGCGAGGCGCGCTGCCCGACGCCCCGAAATCCATCGGCTACACCAGCGCAGTCTCCTCGCCGCCTGATCCACGCAGAGTCCGGGTGAGCCGAGAAACCCGCAGCGGCAAATTCCTCTCTGCATGGCCGTCAATGTGGAGGCGATAACCTCCGAGCCTACATGTCCGCACTCTTGAACTCAGCTCTTTTCCAATTCATCAGTGAGCGCCTTCAGTTCGCTAATGCGCTCTTTCGCCAGACGCGCTAGCACTTTCGGCCACGTATCAGGCGGCGTCCGATGCGCCTTGGCCTTCGCCGAGAGGCGATACTGTCGCACGGATGCCACCGACACGCCTAGGGCGTGTGCTACTTCCTCGTGGGTCACCCGCTCACCCAAACGGTCAACGGCATTTCGGAAATTCATGTATGCAGTATGCTTGACAGGATGTATGCAGTCTGCTATACTTTACTGTGCAGGGCGGAAACGAACAAGGTGGGTGTATTGGCTCTCCCGCGAAGAAGATTCCGATACACCCACCTCACTCGGACCGACCCGGAGGTCGTCTGCTTGCGGAAGCTAGCCCTGCTCGGTCGTCCGGGTCAAGAGAATTTGGAGGTGTTCAATGGCCGATCGACGCCAGGAGGGACGCAGGCCCGCACGACGTGAGCGCGGATCGTACACGATCACGCGGCGCTATCGGAATTGGGAAGTGCGGGACCCGGTTGGAGACCTGGTGTGCTTGACGGTCTATAAGTGCGGGGCGCAGGAAGTGGTCCGCCGTTTGGACGTTCTGGAGAAGGCGGACAACCGACGCTAGGTGGAAGGCGACTCGAGGGAGGGAATCAGTCCACCAATCTGGTATGGCCCGACGCACCGGCTAGCGGTGCGTCACCGGCCCGCCTGTCCGGCGTAGGAATTCCCACGCACATCACTGCAGCCGCGTCGTCTCGAAAGACGCTCGGGCCCGCGGCGTAGATCACATCGACTCGTGAAAAGCAGGTAACGGCGCACTGCATCGGAGGGTTCATCCAGCCGAGGAGTTCGAGCGCGCGCGCGTTCAGCTTGGGCGGATTCTTGTCCCATACGGGCTGGTGATGTGCAACATCGTTCCGGATGTCTCGAAGCTCTCCGAACGCGCGTCCGATGTCGGCGCGATTTCTCTTCGACTTCGGGCATCCTGGAAAAGCTCGAGTAGCGGCGGGCCAGAGCTGCGGCCCGCCGCGGTTGCCTTGCTCGTACGGGGAGTGGCAGAGGCGAACCCAGAAGCCGAAGCCGAGCCGCGCGACCAGGTGACCGGGGGTACAACGGCGCCTGTGTCTCCCGAGACTCTTCCGCGCCTCGGCTACCGCAGCTCTCTCCTTGGGCTGGAGCAGGGATGGACGCGCGTCGAGCCAGCAGGCAATCCGTCCGTATCTGAGCGATCGCCCGGCCGTGGCCTGTACGCCGGCTTCGAATAGCGCGTTGCGAAAGGTCACTTCCACGACGTGAAGCGTCGTCTGCAGCGCCGCCGCGAGAGCCAGGTTCCACATGTAGCGCGAGACGCAATCGATGCTGTCTCTGTCGGTGTCCAGGGAGTAGGCCGCCAGCCGCGCCGGGGAGAGTGACCGTGCGAGGGCACGATAAGTCAGGAAGGGCGGGGACGGTGCTGAGGCTGGTACCGCATTACACATGCTGGATTACCCGCTTCTCGGCTCTTGTTGTGCGGGCCTGGACGCACTAGAATGAAGTCACAAGTCCTTGGAGCGTCCTATACTGACCGCTTTCTGGCGGCAGCACGACACCAGGGTGACGAAACTCCCGGCCCGTTAGCGTGGTCGGGAGTTTCGTGCATCTAGCCTGGTGAGCGCCGCGATCGTGCGCACGAGTCCTCGTTTGGCGAGGCTGTGTGCGCGTCGGTGATCACCTCAGAGTGCGCAGATGAAATCTGCCCGGACAGTGAAACAGGGTTGTTTTTCCCCCCACCGCTAATGCTCTCCATGGCACGACCTGGTAAACAGTATACGGTGTTTGTTCGGTAATCACAAGGGATGGTTTGTGCCGTTTTGCGAAGAGTGAAGCAATCACCTCGAGTCCACTGTTGAGCTCGCGATCTGGACGGCCGGCGCGTTTAACGACAGAGCGCACGCCTGGTAAGCGTGCGCTCCGAACCGCAGGTGCGTCGGCGGCATACTGGGAAGGTTTACCATCCTCGCCTGGAATCCGGGGCACGCGCCGTAGTAACGGTCTAACAGGCCGCGCGGGTCAGGTGCACCACAACGAGCCGATAGCCCAGATCCAACTCCCCTCTAGCAAGCAGGTGGCCGAAGCGCGTGTGCCAGGTGCCCGAAGCAAGATCCGCACGCAGCCGCGCCAACCCGGTCTCCGTTCCCGGCTGGCGAAAGGCTGATATTCCTGCACGTACCGCAGCATCCAAATACGCGGCCGGCCGGGCCCAGAATGCCCCCAGGAATCCGTCGAGGCAATCATGAGGAATCGGGACTGCGCTGACTTCCACGCGCGCGTCACGTCCGAATGCCTCCTGGTACGCCGCCATGCTGGGGAAGCGTTGACGATCCACCGCGAGAACTTCTGGGAGATAGTCCCGCACGAGCCAGAACCCGGTAGCCGCTGGATCCCAGGTCAGAAGCACCACGCGTGCACGCGCCACACGCGCGCACTCGGTCAGCCCGCCAGGGCGATCAGCCCAGTGGTGGACCGTGAGTACGGCCATCACGGCGTCGAACGTCGAGTCCGCAAATGGCAGTGCCTCGGCGCAAGCTCGCACCGCTGGTGCTGCATCACGCGGCCGCTGGGCGAGCATCACTGGCGATGGCTCGACCGCGACCACGCGCCGCTCCGGCGGTTCGTACGAGCCGGCGCCGGCGCCCACATTGAGCACGGACCGCGAGTCACCGAGCGCCGACGTGATGTGCGCGGCGATGCGCGGGTCCGCGCGCCGCTGCAGCGCGTAGCCCCACCCGATGGTGTCGTATACGGTGCGTGCGGACAGGTGGAACGCCTCCTCGGATTCGACTTCGGATGCGGCTGCTACGGAGCTACGTCACGAGCGAGGCAGAGCAGATAGGAGTGCGTACACAGCCCGCGCAATTCCACAGGTTGCTCGTCGGCTCCGGTGCTACTCAGCCCGTCCGATCGGGGAGTCCGCGTTCATTAGTTCGACTGGTTGGGCCAGGAGCGTCCATGAGACGAAATATGATGGCTCGGTCATCGGGTCGTGATGGATGGACGTCTGCTCGAATCTCTCGAAGCAGTTGGGCCAACGTCTCATCATGGCGAGCTTCGGACTTATTCTGATTACCTATGCGGATCTCGTCTTGGAAGTCGTAAAGCGCCTGCAACACGGCGGATGGCGCAACGAGTGTCATGAAATTGACAGCGTCGGAATACCGAGTCTGGGCGGCGGCCGTAGACCGCTGCCCCACCACGCCGGATAGCGCCAGGATGTATTCCTTGTAGTGGTCAAGCTTGAATTTGCGCCAATCTGCGTCGCGCTCGCGCCGTTTTGTGAACGCGTAGCTAAGTGCTGCGACCGTGACAGCGGTGCCGGCAGAGATAATGGCGACGACGATGCTACCGTTCATGGTAGAAATTCCAGTGGCGGCCTAGCACGATGTTTATCAGCAACTTCCGGCTCTCCAGACGCGAAGATGGATGAGCCGAACTGATCTCGCCAGGCTCCGCCGGGTGGCTACCCTCCCTTGTCTGCTCAACTACTCCTTAGACCGCATGCGCGTCATGCCATGAATTCGCGATTGAGCGCGGCGTGCTGGCGAATGCGATCAAACTCATCTGACTGCGAGTATGCCTGACGAAAGGCTTGGAGAAGCTGTGAATCGCCCCGGGTTCGTCGGAGACTCGGTGGTTTGAGTGCTCAGGCGGCGACC
>CAZTTY010000110.1:0-10594 GCA_964616815.1 uncultured Gemmatimonadaceae bacterium
GGGGGGGGGGGGGCGGACGGCCCGGGGGGGGGTACCGTACGGGGGGGGGGGCGCGCCCCGGCCCCCCCCCCCCCCCCGGTTCTGGACCCGCCCCGTCGTTTACCATCCGCCGCCGGTATGCATCTTCTGCTCGATCCTGGTGAGGACGCGCATGGGGTGGGCACGGGGGGAGTCGGGGGAGGGTGTGAGAACCGATTCGAGAGTGATGGTGGCGACGGAGCTGGTCCACCAGCCCCGTTTCCGATCGACGCGGAGCGAGCCCGTTATGGTGCCGTTCGACACCACACGGAGGCCGCGCGAGAGCGGGGCGGCGGTGCTGTCACGCTGCAGGGTGCCGCGCATCGAGATGAAGGCGATGTTGCCGTCTCGCGAGAGCGAGTCGAGACGGTAGGCGGCCGTCAGAGTCGCGGCGCTCCCTCCGGCGCCCTTCCCTCCTCCGGTTCCGGCCGAAACGGGAACGGCGGTGGTCTGTTCCCACGTCGAACCAACCGCCATCGGCCGGTCCGGAAGCGTGGACGGCATCGCGGAGACCGCGGCGCGTACGTCCGACGCGAGTTCGTCGGGCGCATCGAGTACGGTCGCGGAGCCGTTGGGCGCGATCTGGAGCCGGATACGCTTCCCCTGCATGGCGCGCCGCGCGCCCTCCGACGACACCGGACGTCCCATCCTCCACGACTCGAGCGCCACCGAGTCGGTGATCGCGGTGACGGTGGCGCCATCGCTGTCGCTGGCGTTCACGACGAGGTGCGAGAGGAGCAGCAGATTGCTCTTCATGGTCATCGTCGTGTCCGAAGCGCCGGTGTGAGCCGTGCCGCTCATCTCGACGGTCTGCTCGAAGCGCGTGTACAGCGTATCGCCCGCCCGGGGGCTGATGCGCAGCGTGATGCTCGCCGCTCGCTGCGCGCGGAGCGGGTACGCCGCCAGGGCCAGCGCGGCGGACACGATGGTCCAGAGCAGCAGGCTCGCCGCACGGTGCGCGGCACGCCGCCGCGCGCCGGCGTCGCTCGTGGTCTTCACTCGTGATCGGGTTCCCGATGCCCCGCGCGGATGATCGTGTCCGCGGAGCATGGCAGTCCTGCTGCTTGCATGCGTTAAGGTACACCGGAGCCCCACGCAGGCTCCACCGTCCTTGACTGCAACCAGCCCGCGCGGGTAATTCGCGTTTCGCCTCCCTCCCGGAACCCCTCCCGCCCCCTCCCCAGCCAGCAGGATCATGAAACCCACTCTCGCCGGCACGACCCTCCTCGCGCTCGCCCTGGCCGGCGCCGCACCGGCGCAGTCCGCCCCGGCCGCCGGGCTCCGCACACCCTCGGAGTTCCTCGGCTTCGAGGTGGGCGCCGACAGGAAGCTGGCCGACTATCACCAGATCGTGTCGTATTTCGAGCACCTCGCCGCAGGCTCGCCGCGAATGGAACTCCAGAAGATGGGAGTCACCACGAACGGGAACGACTTCATCCTCGCGCTGATCTCCTCCCCGGAGAACCTCGCCGAGCGCGAACGCTACCGGGCCATCGCCCGTGCGCTCGCCGATCCGCGCGGGATGCCCGAGGCGCAGGTGGATTCGCTGGCCCGGACCGGGAAGGCGATAGTGCTCCTCACCAACAACATCCACTCCAGCGAGATAGCCTCTTCGCAGATGGTGATGGAGCTCGCCTACCAGCTCGTCACCAGCACCGACCCGGATACGGAGCGCCGCCTCGGGAACATCATCCTCCTGCTCGTTCCCTCGCTCAATCCGGACGGGCAGATCATGGAAACCGAGTGGTACAGGAAGTACGTGGGGACGCCGTACGAAGGCGGGCGCATGCCGTGGTTGTACCATCACTACACGGGCCACGACAACAACCGCGACTGGTACATGCTCACCCAGAAGGAGACGAAGGCGATGACGCGGACCGCCTACAAGGAATGGTTTCCGCAGGTGTGGCTCGATGTCCATCAGATGGGCTCCAGCGGCCCGCGCATCTTCGTGCCGCCCTACGCCGACCCGATCGCGCCCTCGGTGAGCCCGCTGATGTGGCGGGGGATCAATCTCATAGGAAGCAACATGGCGTGGCGTCTCGAGCAGGCGGGAAAGGCGGGCGTCGTCTCACAATACGTGTTCGACGCATACTACCCGGGCTCCGTCGACAGCAATCCCGAATTCAAGAACATCTTCTCCATGATCATCGAGCTGGCCTCGGCGCGCATGGCCACGCCCATCCAGTTCGACCGCAACGAGCTCTCCGGGGGCGGCAAGGGACTCGCCGAGTATCGCGTTACCACCAACTTCCCGAACCCGTGGCCGGGCGGTGTCTGGCGGCTTCGCGACATCATGGATTACGAGCTCATCGCCGCCAACGCGATGCTAGAGGTGGTGGGAGACCATCCGGAGGATTTCATGCGCGGCACGGCCGCGATGGCGCGCGAGCAGATCGCCGCCGGGCGGCCCGGCGAATACTGGCGCATCCCGCGCGAGCAGCGTGACGCCGTGGGGGCCGCGCGCCTGGCGCACCTGCTCGACGAGAACGGAATCGACGTCCGCGCCACACCCGAAGAGTTCCTCGTCCCGACGGCGCAGCCGTACGGGAAGTTCGCCGCCGAGCTCCTGGAAACGCAGCGCTACCCCGAAGTGCGTACCACGCCCGGCGGGCCGATCCTTCGCCCCTACGACGTGACCACGTGGTCGCTCCCCCTCCTGATGGGAGTGGACGTGGTGAAGGGAATCGTCCCCGAGTCCGTCGCCGCCGGCGCGCGACGCATCGCCGGCTCGGACTGGCCCCGCGGAGGGCTTGCCGGCGAGGGCGAGTGGTTCGCGCTCGAACCGGGCAGCAACGCCGCCTACCGCCTGGTGAACGGAGTGCTCTCGGGCGGCGGGAGCGTGAACGTCGCGACGCACCCCTTCCGCGGCGACGACGGCCGCGTGCATCCCGCGGGCACTTTCGTCATACGGAAGAGCGCCTCGCTCGCCCGGCTGGCGGCGGAGCGGCACGTGACGCTCACCGCACTCTCTCGCGCGCCGGACTCGATCGCGCCGCAGCGGCGCGTGCGCGTCGGCCTCTACAAGCCATGGACCGCCTCGATGGACGAAGGGTGGACGCGCTTCGTGCTCGAGCAGTACGGCTTCGCTCCGACGAGCATCGACAACGCCGCCATGCGCGCTGGCGGTCTCCGCGACTCTTTCGACGCCATCATACTTCCTTCGATGTCGAAGGATATGATCGTCCTGGGGCGCCCGGCCGGCGCGCGCAGACGGAGCTTCCAGGAGCTGCCGCCCGAGTACGTCGGGGGGATCGGCGCGGAGGGACTCGCTGCGCTCACGGAATTCGTGGATGCCGGCGGCGCCCTCATCACGCTCGCCGCCTCCGGCGAGCTGGCGATCGACGAGCTCCAGCTCCCCGTGCGCAACTCGCTCGACGGCGCGTCGGGCGATGCCTTCTCCGTTCCGGGCTCGCTGCTTCGCGCGAAGCTCGACCCCGCCAGTCCGGTGAATTACGGGATGCCGGAAACCGCGGCGATTTTCGTGGACGACGCCATCGCCTATTCCACCACGCCTCCCGCCCCGGGGATGCGTCGGATGGCGATAGCCACCTATCCCTCCGAGAGCGAGGACATACTGCTCTCCGGCTGGGCGCGGGGACTCGAGAGGCTCGAGCGCCGCGATGCGGCGGTCGCCCTGGGCCGCGGGAAGGGCAAGGTGGTGATGTTCGGCTTCCGCGTTCAGAATCGTGCCCAGACCGAAGGCACTTTCAGGATGCTATTCAACGCCATCCTCTGGGCGACGCGGCCGTGAACGCACGGCCCCGGCTGGAGTGCAGCGCTACCGTTGCACCAGACCCACCGCCACTCCGTCGCCGATCGGTACCACGAGGCCGGTGACGCGCGAATTGGAAGCGAGCTTCCTATTGAATTCGCGGATCGCGCGGAGCTGCTCGTCGTCCTCGGCGGGATCGGCCACGCGGCCGCCGCGCAGCGTATTGTCGGCGATCACCAGGCCGCCCGGCCTCAGCAGCCGCAGCGCCCAGTCGAGATACGTGGGGAGCGGCTCCTTGTCGGCATCGAGAAATACGGCGTCGAACTTCTGGCCATCCAGCGTGGGGAGGAGCTGCAACGCCGGCCCCACGCGCACCTCGATCGTCCGGGAGAAGCCGGCCCGCTCGATGTAGCGCCGGGCGAAGGCGGCGTGCTCGGGATCGATCTCCAGCGAGAGGATGCTCCCGCCCTCCCCCATCGCGCGCGCCATCCAGATGGCCGAGTAGCCGCCCAGCGTTCCCACCTCGAGCACGCGCGTGGCACCCACGGCGCGCAGAAGCAACTGCAGAAAGCGCGCGGTCTCCGGGGGCACGGAGATGGCCGGGAGCCCGGTCCGCACGGCGTCGTCGCGCAGCTCGCGAAGGAGATCGTCCTCCTGCGCGAAGAGGCCGGCTATGTATCTGTCTACGTCGTCGCTCATCGCCCGGTATCCCCCCTACTCCACGCCGATGTCCCACGCCTGCTCGAGATCCTGCCTGGAGTAGGCACGGAACGCGGTGAGCGTCTGGGTGCTCTCCAGACCCTCGACGTTGGGAAATTCCTCCGTCACCACCTGCGCGATGCGCTCGTACTCCTTCACCCGCACTATCGCCACGATGTCCCACGCACCGGAAACCGAGTAGACCTCCGCTACCCCGTCTATCCCCGCCAGGCGCAGGGCACACTGCGGGATCGACTTCGGATCGCACTTGATCAACACGATGGTAGTGATCATGGAATCGGAGGTGAGTGGTGGGGGCCGGCACGGGGGCGCGCGAACCGACGGGGCCGCGCGCCTCCCGCCGCGGCGAGGCTATCCCTCGAGCATCTCGCGGAACGTGCGGATCGAACGGCGTACACCCTCGAGCACCTGCTCGCGCGGCGCGGCGTACGAGAGCCGCACCCAGTTCGGCGTGTAGAAGGCGGCACCGGGAACCACGGCGACGCCCTGCCGGTCGAGCAGCTCGCGCGCGAACGCCGAACCGCTCTCCCCTTCGCCCCTCCCCACCGCGGACACGTCGAGGTAGACGTAGAACGCGCCTTCCGGATGCACGAAGCCGAGCCGCGGCTCCTCTGCCAGCTCCGCCAGAATCGCGTCGCGGCGCGAATGGAACTCCGCGACCATCGACGTGATCGCGCTCTCCGCCGCCTCGCGCTCGGTGAGCGCGGCGAGCGCTGCGTGCTGCGAAACCGAGGCCGGATTGGACGTCGTGTGAGACTGCAGCGCAGCCATCGCCTTCGAGACCGCACGCGGCGCCACGGTCCAGCCGATCCGCCATCCCGTCATGGCGTAGGCTTTGGCCACGCCGTCGGTGATCACCAGGCGATCGCGCGACCGCGCCAGCTCCAGCAGCGAGAGAGCCGGCCCCTCGCCGTACGAGATGCGGCGATAGATCTCGTCGCTCACGATCCACCAGTCACGCTCCTCGCAGAGCGCGAGGATCGCCTCCAGCTCGTCGCGCCCGTAGACCGCCCCGGTCGGGTTGCAGGGCGAGTTGAGCATGACTCCCTTCGTGTTGGGAGTCGCCGCCGCGGCGAGCGCCGCGGCCGTCACCTTGAGGCCGTTCCCCGGATCGCCGTAAACCGGCACGGCTTCCGCGCGCGCCAGCGTCACCATCTCGTAGTAGCTCGTCCAGCTCGGCGTGGGAACGAGCACGTCGTCGCCCGGCCCGAAGAGCACGAAGCAGGCGTTGAAGAGCGACTGCTTCGATCCGGATGAAACGACCACATCGGTCGCGGCGATCCCGCCCTCGCCCGAGTACAGATCGTTTGCCTGCCGCGCGATGGCTTCGCGGAGCGGCATTATCCCTTCGGTGGCGGTATACCGGGTAGCGCCCGCGTCGATGGCGCGCTGCGCGGCACGGCGTATGAATTCCGGGGTGTCGAAATCCGGCTCCCCGGCTCCCAGATCTATGATGGTGCGACCCTCGGCGCGCAGCGCCTTCGCCCTCGCGGACACGGCGATCGTGGCCGACTCCTTGAGTCGCGCGATGTTGGGCGAAGGTGTGAAAGCGCCTCGGGTGGTGGTTGCCGTCACGAATGAGTTCCCGCGTGTGGAGTGAGGATGCGTACAGTGGTATACTTTAGTCGCGCGGAGCGTGTGGCGCCAATTGACAACGGAGGATCGGGTGGAGCATCGGCAGGAAGCGACCGGCGGGAGCGAACGCGCCGGAGTGGGCAGGAATCAGAACGTGCTGCACGAGGTGGCGCACGACGTGGCGGCCATTCCGGCGTTCATCGCGCCGGCGCTGGCGCGAGTCGAAGCCGATTCCCCCGGAATCCAGCTCCTGGTGCTGACGCCGGACGCCGATGTGGCCATCGCCGTGGCCGCGGCCGCCGGGCGCGCACCGGAGGATGCACGCGTCCCCATCCTGCCGGTCACGACCGCGCGCCGTGCGGCGCGTCTTCTCGCCTCCGGCTCGCCCGCGGCGCTCTCCGGCGCGCCCGACCAGATCCTGCAGCTCATCCAGAGCTCGCGCATCAAGCTCGATTCGGTGACCACGCTGGTGATCGCGTGGGCCGATGCGATCGTCGAGGCCGGCCTCACGGAGGCGCTCGAGGCCGTTGCCACGGAGATTCCGCGCGACGCCGCCAGAACGATCGTCACCTCGCGCAGCACTTCCGAAGTGGAAGAGCTGGTGGAGCGCTACGCCCGCCGCCCGCGCAGGATCGGCGCGACGGAGCTGGAGCAGATCGAGAGCGGCCCGATAGATGCCCGCTACGTGATCGTGGCTCCGCAGAGCCGCCCCGCCGCGCTCCGTCGGCTCCTCGACGACGTGGATCCCCCCCGCGCCGCTGTCTTCGTACGCTCGGATGACACCGCGGCGCTGGCCGCATCGCTCATCGCGTCGCTCGGCTACGAGGGCGAGTCCTCGCCGGTGGTGCTGACGCGCGGAGAGGTAGTCCCGGGCGCTTCGCTGGTGGTGCTCTTCGAGCTTCCGCCCGATCCGGGCGCGCTTCACGAGCTCGCCGCAGAGGGGGCGACGGTCATCGCGCTGATCACACCGCGTCAACAGGCCACACTCCGAGCGCTGTGCGGCACCGGAATGCTCACGCCGTACACGCTCACGGGTCCGGCGGCGAGCGCGCGATCGCGCGAGGAGAAGCTGCGCGACGAGCTGCGCCGCACCCTCGAGGGCGGCGTGCCCACGCGCGAGCTGCTCGCCATCGAGCCCCTGCTGGTCGAGTACGATGGCGCCGAGGTGGCTGGAGCGGCCCTCTGGCTCCTGGAGCGCGAGCGTGCCCGGGAGCGCGCCGCGGTCGCGGCGGCCACCGCCGAGGCTCCCAGGAGCACACGGCTCTTCCTGAACGCGGGCGAGCGCGACGGCATCACCGCCCGCGATCTCGTTGGCGCGATCGCGAACGAGGCCGGCGTCCCCGGCGCGCGCATCGGAAAGGTGGAAGTCAGGGAGAACCACTCGCTGGTAGAGGTTCCCGCCGACCGCGCGCAGCAGATCGCGTCGAGTCTCACCGGGGTGACCCTGCGCGGCCGTCGGATCATGGCCCGGCTGGATCAGGGCGCGTCCGCCGACCGCCCCGACCGTGGCGACCGGCCCGCAAGAGGCTCGTTCGAGCGCCAGCGCGGCGGAGGGGGAAGAGAGCGGGGTGGGCGGAGCGGACAGGGCGGACAGGGCGGGCGGGGCGGACCGGGCGGGCGCGGCGACCGGAGCGGAGGCCGCCCCGCGCGCCCGCGCGAATGAGCCGCATGCTCCTCGTCGGCCTCACGGGCAACATCGCCAGCGGCAAGTCCACCGTCGCACGGCTTCTCGCCGAGCGGGGCGCGGTGATCATCGATGCCGACGTTCTCGCGCGGCGGGCGGTGGAGCCCGGAACGCGTGCGCTCGACGCCATCGTGGGACGCTGGGGCGGTCGGATGCTCCTGGCCGATGGCACGCTCGACCGCGCTGCGCTGCGCGAGGTCGTGTTCGATCGGCCGGAGGAGCTGGAGACGCTCAACGGAATAGTCCATCCCGAAGTGGCACGGCTGCGCGATGAGGAGCTGGCCGCGGCGCGGGCGCGCGGCGATCGCCTGGTGATCTCCGACATCCCACTCCTCTTCGAGAAGCAGCTCACCGACCTCTTCGACTACATCGTGCTCGTGGACGCCCCACGCTCCATCCGTCTCGAGCGTCTGGAGAACGATCGCGGGCTGTCGCACGACGAAGCGATGAAGATGATCGCCGCGCAGATGCCGGCCGAGCTCAAGCGCGCCCGCGCCGATTTCGTGATAGAGAACGACTCGGATCTCGACTCGCTGGCACGCCAGGTGGAGCAGCTCTGGACGACGCTCGAGCAGCGGGGTCGGGTCTTCGATGGAGAACGAGCGCAGCAGCAGAGCTGCTGAACCGGTTCCCGACAGAGGCACCCGACCGGGCCGACTCCGACGGCCCAGCGACGCGGACGGAGTCCCACCACGCGCGGCGCGCCCAGAGGCCCACCGGCGCCCGCCGACCGCCGGAGCCGCTCCCTGGAACGTCGAGCTTCACCCAGTCCGGCGAGCCGTCGATGGCGGCGGCCACCGCGTAGTTCAGCGGGACGATGGCAACGTCTGCCCGGCGCCATGGTCCCAGCGCGCTGTCGGCGAGGTCCTTCATCACGTACGACTCGGGCGCGGCCACGGAATCGGGGAAGATCGTCCGCGAGTCGATGGATGCCGAGTAGCGCGGAAGCCGCCACGTGAGATAACTGCCGTAGTTGAACGTGGTGAAGAGCCGTACCCGCCCCGCGGGACGGGCGTGTGCGTCGAGCCACGAGGCGATCGGCTCCACGCTCACGGCCCAGCGTCCGGGGAGCGTACGGGTGGCGATCGTCCCCTCACGCGCGCGTATCGCACGGCCCATCACCACATGCTCGGCGCAGAGGAGCAGCCCGATCACCGCCAGGGCGCCGATGCGCATGCGCGCCCTCAGGTACGAGCGCGGATCGGGAATCCGCGAGATCGTGGCGCCGGCGAGCGGCAGCGATACCAGCCACCAGATGGTGATCGCCTTCTCCACCCGCGAAAAGGCCATGAGCCCCACCACCCAGATCGCGGCCAGCGCGAACCAGCGGCGCAGCGCGGGTGAGGCGATGGAGCCCTCGCTGCGGAAGAGCGGCGATCCCGCCGCGAACCACGGCGTGAGGGCGAGGAAAGTGCCGATCACGGGCGACACGGTGAACCCGGGTTGGTACTCCGAGATCGGCGATGGAAAGCGAAAGAGCGGGTTGGGCGCGAAGTTGAGCCGAAAGACATCGAGCCACGAGAGCGCGTATGGCGAAACCAGCCAGCCGGCCACCACGGCCGCGATCGCGTACGGCACCAGCCTCCGCCTCGCGGGCGGATCCGCCGCGAGCACGAATACCGGCGCCCCCGTGAGCACGAACAGGATGTGCGAGTTGGCCGCGAGCGCGCTCGCCACGAAGAGCGCCGCCAGCGCGGCGCGCGCGCTGCGCTCCTCGCCGCGCCGCATCGCCGCCACCGCCGCCCACGCCGCGGGCAGCAGCGCATACAGCACGACCTGCGGCCTGAGCGAAGGAGTCACGCGAGTCAGCACCACGAAGTGCACGGCCGCGAGTATCAGCGTCGGCCACGGCCGCCATCCTTCCGCCCTGCCCATCGCTCCGATCGCCAGCACGGCAGCAGCCGCGACGACTCCATACAGAAGGTGCGGACCCAACGGCCCCAGCAGCGCCAGAAGCCCGTACGAGGTGAGCTGCACCAGCCAGGAGTACGCGAAGTACGGATCCCCCACGCGCGTCCACGCGAACGGCTCGGTGAACGGTACGGCGCGGTGCCGCGCGATCCATTCGCCGATCGCGAGGTGCATCGGAAGATCGATGTCGTCGAGCGGCATCAGAGCGGCGAGCAGGAACGCGACCGCTACGAAGAACACGAGGATCGCGAGCCAGCGCCCTCCCAGCGCCAGCCGCCACTCCTCCGCGCGCGAACGGGACACCGCCGCTGCGCCGCTCATCCCCGCCGTGCGAACGGGTTCGACCGCCATCTCTCCACTTCCCTCCACCTTCCCTCCTCGATCGATGTCACGCGGTAAGAATGCCCCCTTGCTTGACACCCATCCAGCCCCCGGATTAACTTCGCCCGCCATTGACCCTCTCGAGTGGAGAAGCGCGTGTCCGAAATTCCGAGCGAGCTGCTTTATACCGAGGAACACGAGTACGTGAAGCGCACGGACGAGGCCGGTGTCGTCACGATCGGCATCACCGACTATGCGCAGGGAGAACTCGGCGACATAGTCTACGTCGAGCTTCCGAAAGTAGGCGACACCTTCGGCCGTTCCGACGTGTTCGGGACGCTGGAAGCCGTGAAGGCCGTGTCGGAGCTCTTTCTCCCGCTCGCCGGCAAGATCGAAGCGATCAATTCGCGCCTCGACAAGGAGCCCGGCCTCGTGAACTCCGACCCGTACGGCGACGGCTGGATGATCCGGCTCCGCCTCGACAACGACTCCGACACGGACCAGCTCCTCGGTCCCGACGAATACCGGACGCACGTCGGAGAGTGACGCGGTCGGGCAGACCGCTGCGACGGGTTCCATGCACGGAGGGCTCGTGAGCGATGCTCACGAGCCCTCCGTGCATGGAACCCGTCGCGCCTACATGTACACTT
>CAZTTY010000111.1:0-10498 GCA_964616815.1 uncultured Gemmatimonadaceae bacterium
CGCCGCCGCGGATGACGCGGCTCCCCACCCGGGAGCGCAGATGGTCGGTACGAAAGTAGCCGTCCGCGCGGGCGGCAGCCGCCGGAGCGGACTCCGGCGGCGATGGATTCTGCGTAATGGGCTGCTTCTACGGTAAGGAAGATTCTCTCGAATATTGGAGCTCACGGACCTCAGCAATGGACGGGCCAGCCCCGATGAGCCATCTTCAAAATAGATGAGAAGCAGCGTTCTGACTCTGCGGAAGCCGATTCCGCTAGCGCGCGCCATTCGCTGGGTGCCGGCGGGGCTCTTCACGCCGCCCCGGACCCTGGACGATCTGGCGCTCTTCATCACGCAGAGTGCCCTGCGCGAAGTGATGCGCCACCTGCGCTCCGACCCGGAGCAGGAGCTGCTCGGCTTCCTGCTCGGGGAGCTCTACGAATGCCCGGAGACCGGCGCACGCTACGTGGTGGTGAACACCGCCGTGCGCACCGGCCACGCGATCGCCGAAACCGATCGCATCCTAATCCCCGAGGAAGAATGGCTCGGGGTGCAGCTCGAGGTGCGGCGCCGCAGAACGCAGCTCATCGGCTGGTATCACAGCGCACCGTTCGTCGGCCCGCACCCGGCACGCGCCGACCTCGACACTCACAGCGCGCTCTTCACCGAGCCGTGGCAGTGCGGGCTCGTGATCGCCACGTCCGGCGACGCTCCGGCCGGCGCGTTCTTCCGCTCGCTGCTCGGCGAACGCGCCGGCGGCGGAGTGCTCATCCCGTTCTACGAGCTGGCCGACGACGAGGAGCCGATCCCGGTCGACGGCCGCAAGCGCACGCTCATAGACTGGGTCAACTACGAGACCCGTGGGACGGTCGAGCGCGACGAGTCGGAGCGCCGGCCCTTCGTTCCGTCGCGCCCCCTTCCCACTCCCTCGAAGCCGCAGAGTGCGCCCGTGATCCTGAGCGTGCCGAGCGCTCCGGAAGAGGCGGAACCAGCCGACGTCATCCCCCTCCCCCTCCCCCTCGCGCCACGCCCGCCCGAGGGCGCCGCTGGAGCCCCGACCCGGCGACCGAATGGCGCCGCCGGGGCTCCACGGCGTGGCGCGGACGGCACGACGGAGGGCCGCGACGCTGCCCCCTCCCCCTCTCCTTCTTCCTCTCCCGGGACTCCCGAACAGCCGGGCGATACCCGGAGCACGCGTCCGACCACGCCTCGCGCGGGGAGCGGCCTCGTCATGCTCCCCTCGCCCGCCGAGCTGGAGGAGCTCCTGGCCGAGCCCGGGCCGGCGGAACGGCGCGGCGACGCCGGCAAGGGGGCGGGGACAGGGAGGGCGCGCGCCTTCATACGCTACTTCGCGGCGTTGCTGGTGGTGGCCGCCGTGGCGTATGTCTACCTGTTGAACAGCGGCAGGATTCAGCGTCCGGAGTTCCTCGCGGGTATCCCGATCCTCGACAACGGGGCGTCCACCGCGCCCTTCGGCTCCGGCGACGACCGCGCTCCGCAGGGCGGGAGCGCCCCGCTGTCGGCGGACGAGCGCACCTCGGACTCACTGGGCGCCGCGCTCTCGTCCGTCGATTCGCGGGGCGAGTCCGCGGCCGCCACGCCGGCCGGCGGCGCTCCGCTCTCGACGGGTATGCCACCGTCGGCGGCGTCGGATCCGACGGTTCGGGAATTCTTCACCCTCGCAGACAGTCTCGCCATCACGATCCGCAACTTCCAGGACCGCAGCGACGACTTCGCCATCCACCGTATCACCTGCGACGGGCTGGCCGTGGGCTACAGCGCCGCCGACGCAGCGTTCATAGCCCTAGCCTCGGCGCACCGCGCCGCCCGCGAATCGCTCGACACCACCGCCGAGGCGCGCTACCGTGAGCTGGTGAACAGAATGGGCCATGTGAACGAGGACTTCGGGGCATCGGGGTGTCCGAGGCCGTGATGGGTGGGAAGGAGATGGAAAGGTGGAAGGAAGCAGGAAACAGGAAACAGGAACGGCCACCGCATTAGGCGCGACGGCGCGAGGTGTGCGCGCCGCCGCGTCGCGCGCGAAGCACGTTGCGAAGTCGATTCAGCATCCGCTCGGTTTCCATGGCCAACGAGTTCGCCGTGGCAGACTGCCGGGAGTCGAGATACCCGATGCCCTCTGAAATTCGCAACAGGGTCTGCAACTCGGCCAGCGAGCCAGCCGCGATAGCCAAGTGGTGGAGAAATTCATTCACGTGGTCCCGGGCGTACCCTTCGGCGATATTGGCTGGCACGGATACCGCACTCCGGCGTATCTGACTTCCCAGATCATATTTTTCGACCGCAGGCAGTCGAGCGACGATCTCGTAGCTCGCCAGCGTCAGCTCCACGGCGCGCTGCCATACTTTCAGCGATCGGTAGCCGCTTTCACTCTGCACTTTCCCTCCGCCTAATTCTCTAGAGCAGGTCGATCCACTTAGATAGCAGCAACTCGGCGCCAGAGCATCATCGGGCGATCGCAACTCGCGTCCTGATCCCGCAATCGAGCGCGCACATCCCGCTCTCCGCCACCGCTTCGCTGTTTCCTGTTTCCTGTTTCCTGTTTCCTGTTTCCTTCCCCCCTCCCCCGCCCGTGCTCTCTCCCTCCCTGATCCTCGTCCTCGCCGTCATCCTCGCCTATCTGGCGGCGCATGTGGCGTTCGACTGGCTGGCGAAGAGGTTCTTGCTCGTCAGCGGGGTGGAGTATCTGCTGCTCGGCATTCTGCTCGGACCGCATGTGAGCGGAGTGCTCTCGGCGCAGACGATGGCGGGGTTCGCGCCGCTCATCACGCTCGCGCTCGGGTGGATCGGGGCGATCGTGGGGACGCAGTTCTACCTCACGGCGCTGGTGCGCATCCCGGGGCTGTCATACCGGCTCGCCTTTCTCGAAGCGCTCGCCACCGCGTTCGTCGTGGCCGGGCTCGAGGTGTACCTCATCTCGTGGCTCTGGGGACGGCCGCTCTCGTACGCCATCGTTCCGGCGGTGGCGCTGGGTGCGATCGCGGCGGTTTCGGCGCCGGCGGGAATCGAAGTCGTGGCGAGGCGCATCGGCGGGCGCCGCGAGCCCATCCTCAGGCAGCTACAGGTGGCCACGGCCATCGACGCGCTGGTGGGGATCGTCACCATGGGCGTCATGTTCTGCATCTTCCACCCCGTCAACGGGAACACGTCGCGCCCGATCACGGCTACCGAGTGGGCGGCGATCACGATCGCGATCGGCGTGGTGGGCGGCGCGCTCTTCCATCTCTTCCTCGGCCGCGAGACCAACCCCGACCGACTATTCATCTCGCTCGCTGGCGCGATCATACTCGCCAGCGGCGCGGCGTCGTATCTCCATCTCTCGCCGGTACTCACATCCATGATCGTGGGCGCCGTGCTGATCAACACGTCGCGCAGCCGGGAGGCGATCACGCAGACCCTCGCGCGCTCCGAGCAGCCCTTCTACTTCGTGCTGCTCATTTTCGCGGGCGCGAGCTGGCAGCCGAGCACCAGTGCGTGGTGGTGGGAGGTGGTGCTCCTCTTTCTCGTGGCGCGCGTGGCGGGGAAGATCGGGAGCGCCCGGCTGGGCGCGCGCGTCAACGGCGCCATACCGACGCTGGGGCTCGACTGGGGACGCGCGCTGATAGGTCAGGGTGGGCTCGCCCTGGCGCTCGCGCTCGAGTACACCCGCTTCGAGGGCGCGGAGCTGCAGAACGTGGTTTTCACCGCGGCCATCGCGAGCGTGCTCGTCACCGACGTGGCGCAGGCGCGGCTGCTGCGCGGCGTGATGGCGCGGCTCCTCCCCGGCCTGGTCGCGCGCGGCGAGGCGGCCGCGGCCGCCGAGCGGGCCAACGGGAAGAACGGTGAGGCGAAGGGCGGCAGGGCAAAGGCGGGCGATGGGAGCGACGGCGATGCGAACGACGGCGACGAGAAGACCGGCATTCCAAAGGCCGGCGATGCGAACGACGGCGCAACGACCGTGGCCGGTGACGAGAGCAGTGCGAGCGGTACGCGGGACGGCGAGAATGCGGCGGTGAACAGAGACGACGAGGGAGGCGACGACCTGTGAGACGTGTTCTGACGCTCGCACTTCTGTACGCCGCGATGCAGCTCGTCATCCCGCTCGATACGAGTCACGGACCTGGGTCCACGACGCTGCTCATATTCGGCTTCCTCGTACTCGCCGCGTACACATCGGGCGAGCTCGCGACGCTCGTACGCCTCCCGAAGATCACCGGCTACCTGGTGGCGGGTCTTCTCTTCGGGCCCGCCGTGATGGGGATCGTGGCATCCGAGTCGGTGGTGGAGCTCGAGCCGGTGAGCCGCCTCGCGGTGGCGATCATCGCCTTCATGGCCGGAGCCGAGCTGCGGTGGGGAGAACTGAAGGAAAGGGCGCGCACGATCCTCACGATCCTCACGGCCGAGATGGTCCTCTCGTTCGTGGGCATCGTGGTGCTGCTCTGGTCGCTGCGCGCACACGTTCCCTTCCTCGGCGGAGCGAGCGAGGTGGAGGCGCTGGTGTTGAGCGCGCTTTTCGCGTCGGTGATCGTCGTGCATTCGCCGGCGGTAACGATGGCGCTGCTCACCGAGACGCGCGCGCGCGGGCCGGTCGCGCGCACCACGCTGGGCGTCGTGCTCGTGGCCGACGTGGTAGTGGTGCTCATCTTCAGCGGCATGCTCACCCTCGCACGCGCGCTGGTCCCCGGACCGGGGGGCGGGCAAGCGATCTCCGCCGGCTCGATCGCCTGGGAGATACTCGGATCCCTCCTTGTGGGTGCGCTGCTCGGTGGCGGCGTAGCGCTCTACATGCGCTTCGTGCAGCGCGAGCTCATGCTCTTCGCGATCGTGGTCGCCTTCCTCGGCGCCGAGATCGCGCGCATCGCGCACGTCGAAACTCTGCTCACGCTCCTCACGGCCGGCTTCATCACCGAGAACGCCACCCGGGCCGGCGGACGCGAGCTGCTGCACGCGATGGAGCGCTCGTCGGTCCCGATCTTCGTGGTCTTCTTCGCGCTCGCCGGCGCTTCGATCCACATAGAGGAGCTGATGCTGCTCTGGCCGCTCGCCCTGGCGGTCGTGGCGGTCCGCGCGGCGGCGATATTCACCGGCACCCACGTCGGCTCGCGAATGGTGAACGCGGCGCCGGTCGTGAAGCAGAATATCTGGCTCGGCCTCATCTCGCAGGCGGGAGTCGCCATCGGCCTCGCATCCATCCTGGCCACGGCCTATCCGTCACGTGGCGGCGAGATGCAGACCCTGGTTCTCAGCGTGATCGCCATCAACGAGGTCGCCGGTCAGATCCTCTTCGCCATCGCCCTCCGCCGCAGCGGCGAAGTGGAGGAAGAGGGCGGCGAGCAGACGGCAGACGGCAGAGAACTGGCCAGAGAGTAGGGGCAGGCCACACCGCCGGGGGCGGGGACCGGAGTTCTACTGCCGTCCGCCCCCCGCCGCTTTCCGCCCGCCGCCGGACGTCTCCCCTCTGTCGCCTGCTCCCCGCCGGCTGGTTGCGTACCCATCCCTCACGTACTGCGCCACCATCCGCTGCGTATTGAAGTACGAGCCGTTGAGGGCGATGCAGTGGCGCATGACCTCCGCCCAGGCGAGCGGCGCACCGTAGAACAGCGGCACGATCTTCTTCTCGAGCTTGTCGTACAGATCGGCGGCCTCGGCGGCGGAGTCGGCCCCGGAGTCGGCGGTGGCGGCCTCGGTGACGGCCTCGGCGGCGGAGTCGGGCTCGGAGGCGGAGGCGGCCTGGGTGGCAGCCTCGGTGGCAGCATCTTCGAGATCGCCGATCGCCCATCCGGTGATCCCCTCCACGTGCCCCTCCACCCACCAGCCGTCGAGCACGCTCAGCGACGGGACGCCGTTGAGCGCGGCTTTCATCCCGCTGGTACCGGATGCCTCGAGCGGCTTCATCGGATTGTTGAGCCAGAGGTCGCTCCCAGATGTGAGGAGCGCGCCGAGGTCCATCTCGTAGTTCTCGAGATAGACGACGCGCAGCGCGCCATCCAGCTCGCGCGCGGCGGCGAAGATGTGGCGGATGAGCTCCTTCCCCCCCTCGTCGCGCGGGTGCGCCTTCCCGGCGAAGACGATCTGCAGCGCGCCCGCGTTCTTGGCGATCGCGCGCAGGCGCGCGACATCGCTGAACACGAGATCGGCGCGCTTGTACGGAGTCGCGCGGCGGGCGAAGCCGACGGTGAGCGCCTTCCGGTCGAGCTTCATCCCGGTGCGGCGCGCGACTTCGCGCAGCAGCGCCTCCTTGGCGCGGGCATGCGCGGCCACGATCTCCTCCAGAGGGATCCCCGTGGCGTAGCGAAGGTAGAGGTTGTCCCTGCGCCAGTCGGGCGCGTGCCTGTCGAAGAGCTCCCGAAATGGAGGCGAGGTCCACGTGAGCGCGTGCACGCCGTTGGTAATCGCGTGGATGTCGTACTCGGGGAACATCTCGCGCGATACCTCCCCGTGCCGCATCGCGACTCCGTTCGCGTAGTGGGAGAAGCGCAGTGCGAGGCGCGTCATGTTGAGCCACGAGTCGCCCTCGCCGCCGGCGCCGCCGCACGAAGCCAGCAGCCTGGTGCGAGCATCGCCGAGCGTCGCGCGCACGAGCGCCTCGGAAAAGCGATCGTGTCCCGCGGGAACCGGAGTGTGCGTGGTGAAGATGCACTGCCGGCGCACCGCTGCCACGTCCCCATCATCCGGGACAGCGTGTCCGCTCCCGGCGAGCTGCCGCTCGAGGAGCGCGAGCGTGAGGAGCGACGCGTGCCCTTCGTTGATGTGGAACTGCGTGGGCACGTCGCCGTTCAGGGCTCGTATCAGCTCGGCGCCGGCCAGGCCGAGCACCGCTTCCTGACAGAGGCGGTAGCGCGGGTCGCCGCCGTACAGGAAGTTCGTGAGCGCGCGATCCCAGTCCGAGTTCTCGGGGAGGTCGGTGTCGAGCAGATAGACGGGTACCACGTGGCCATCCACGCCGGCCACCGGGTAGCGCCAGGCGCGCACGACGACGTCGCGTCCCTCGATGGCGACGACCACGCGCTCAGTCGCCAGCTCGAGCCTCTCCTCGGGCCGCCACGGCTCCGGCTCCTCGCTCTGGTTCCCCGCCGCATCGAGGTGCTGCCGGAAGTAGCCCTTTCTGTGAACCAGAGTGACGGCGGCCATCGGGACTCCGAGATCTGCGGCCGAGCGAATCGTATCGCCGGCCAGCACACCGAGTCCACCGCTGTAAGTCGGGATCGCCTGCTCAAGGCAGATCTCCATGGAAAAGTACGCGACTCTCGATTTCGTCTCGTCGGGCATGCTCGAGTCAGGTGTCCGAGTGCAGAAGTCGGCGTGTGCCGGTGGGACCGAAATGTAAACGACGGGGTCGAGGCGTTAGCGCAGAGCTCCCCATGGGCGACGCCCACGAGCCAGTTGGCTAGCGGCCCGGCCCCGTCGTTCGCCTGACCCATCGCGCAGCCGGCAGGCTGACGAGGAGCAGCAGGAGGACCACAAGCGCGCTGCGGGGGTCGGCTGCCGACATGGCGGCGATCAGGGCGATCGCGATGGCCAGCGTGAGAGCAGGGAGGAAGGGGTAGCCGCGCGCGCGCCAGGGGCGCGGCGTGTCGGGCTCGCGGCGGCGGAGCACGAACAGGGTGAGGAACGCGATCGCATAGAGCGTCACGATCAGGATCGAATCCATCGCGAGCACGGCGGTGAACGATCCGGTGAGGAGAAAGGCGGCCACGACCGCCAGACTGAGCACGAGCGCGACGGTGGGCGTGCCGCCGGCGTTGATGCGCGACGCGAAGCGCGGGAAGAGACCGTCGCGGCTCATCGCGAGCAGCACTCGCGGCATCACCATCAGTTGCGCGTTCATCGCTCCCAGCAGCGAGACGATCATGATGACGCGGATGATGACATCGCCCGCCGGACCGAATATCGAACGCGCCATCGTGGCGGCTACGAACGGATCGCCCGCCATCCGCGAAACCGGGATCACGGCGAGATATGCGAGGTCGAGCAGCAGATATATGGCGATGATGATCAGCGCCCCGCCGAACATCGAGCGGGGCACGCTGATCCCGGGGTCGAGCATGTCCTCGCTCGTGTAGACCACCGAGTAGTAGGCGTCGTAGGTGAAAATCACGCCCTGCATAGCGATGCCGAACGCCACGATGAGTCCCGCGCCGCGCGGCATCACGACCGGCGCGGCGGCGAGCTCCTCGTGCGGAAGCACGAACGCCGCCACGATCAGCGCGATCACCGCTATCGCCTTGAGCAGAGTCGTGAGCTCCTGCGCACGGCCGCCCGATCGGACTCCCACCCACTGGAGCAGGGCGAGCATACCCAGCGTGGCGAAGTCCACCAGCAGCGCATGCGGAGCGAGCGCGGGAAACAAACCACCCATGTATTCGCCCACGATCAACACCAGTACGACCGGACCGATGCACCAGTTCAGCCAGTCGGCGTAGCCCACGAAGAAGCCGACGCCATCGCCGAACGCGCGCCTGGCGTACACGTACGGTCCGCCCGCGCTGGGGATCATCGCGCCCAGCTCCGACCAGCTATTGGCACCGAGCAGTGTGACGATCCCACCGAAGATCCAGACCGCCATGAAGAGCGTCGGCGCGGGGAGCACGGCGGCGATCTCGCCCGGCGTGCGGAGGATGCCGCCGCCCACGGTGGCGCCCACAACCATGGCGAGGCCGAATACGCCGCCGAGCACGCGCAGCAGCGAGCGCGGTGTCGAGGCACGCCGCGCCGACGGCTCGGCATCCAGAACGGGGATCGGTTGGTCGGTCGTACGCCAGCTCCTGGCGGAAGGAGGTGTGGGAAGCGACGGCGACGGCGGGATCAGGCACTCAATGTAGAGGAATCGTGAGCATCCCTCACGATTCCTCTACCACGATTCCTCTACATTGAGTGCCTGGTGTCTACATCGAGCGCCTGACCCCGCCGTTGCCGCCAGATGCTCAATACACCTTCGCGGCTCCTCCCCCGCCGCGAGCCGCCCTGGGGAAGGGCGATCATGCCGTCCACCACGATCGGGCTGTTCCAGTGGCCGGCCGAGGCGTCGAGCGTGGCGAGGAGCTCGCCGGTCAGCGCTTCGTAGACGCGAAGGTCGCCGCCGGGATCGTACACGTAGAGCAGGCCGCCGGCCACCACGGGGCTCGTCCCTTCGCTGGAGTTGCCCCACAGCATGTGCAGCTCGCCATCCTCGAAGCGCCACGCCGCGGTACCGCCGTTGTCGGCCGCGAAGAGCCACGTTCCATCGCTCGTGCGCAGCACGGCCGGCGCGGTGAAGAGCCGGGTACCGGACGGCGTCGGCACCTCCTGGAGCGGCGGCTCGCGATGCGCCGCGGGACCTCGCATGAGCTCCTCGCTCAGCACGCGGATCCGCTCATCCTTGCCGCCCTGCGCGATGTAGCCGCCCCCCAGCAGCACGGGCGATGTCGAGCCGACATCCTGGTCGCGCGCCGCGAGCTCGTCGGTGTTGGGAGGCGTGTAGTTGCCGAGCAGCGTGGTAGCGGTGGAGTCGAGCTGCAGCGTGGCATCGCCCCAGTAGGTACGACCGTCCCAGCGGCCGTTGCCGGTGGCCACGAAGATGTCTCCGCTGGCGGAGTCGATCACCGCGCCGGCGCGCCCCCAGATCGCCGAGCCGCTCTCGGCGCAACTCTCGGGCGCGATCAGTTCGCGACGATCGCTGCAGAGCGAGTTCCATACGTGCAGCAGGCGTCCGCTCGCGGCGTCCACGATGGCCACGTGACCCTGGTACGGCGGCGCATCGCCGATGTAGCCGCCCGTCACCGCTATCACGCGACCGTGCAGATAGCCGAGCGGCGAAGCGATCTTCTCGCGTCGCGGCAGGAGCGTGATGGCCGTGCGCCACGCCGCTCTCCCATCCTCCACGGAGAGCTTCTGGACCCGTCCGTCGGGCGACGCCGCGTAGATGTACTGCCGTTCCGGATCGGCCACCGGCGTGGAGTTGGTGATCTGCGCGGAGCCTTCCCACGAGTCGAAGCCCGCCGGAGTGTACGTCCAGAGGATATCGCCGTCCGCCGCGTCCACGGCGATGGTCTTTCCGTACGTGGTGGTCATGAAGAACGCATCGTGCGTCCCGCCCTTCACGCGGACATCGTGCAGATAGATCACCGACGCATCCACCACTCCATCGAGCTCCACGTCCTGCCGGACGAGCGACGCCACGTTCCGCGCATCGATCCCCGTGGGCACGTTCGGCGCGCTCGAACGCGATGGATCCCAGCCGAACATGGGCCAGTCGTGTCCGGCCGTGGGCTTGTTGGACGTGTTGGACGCGGTGGGCGTGGTGGCCGCGGTGGCGGGCGCGGGTGCGGCGGTGCCGCTCCTCGCGACGGGCCGGCGTGCCATGGAGGTGCTGCTGCGCATGGCGAGCGCGATGCAGCCGATGGCGAGCAGCCTTGGCGCCCCGGCGAGCCACGTGGCGGGATGGAGCATCTGTCCACAGTTGCGCGGTGCGCGCTCGAGGTCAAGCGGACTCTTGCGATGTGGAGGCGCTCCGGGTGGGGGGCGGGGTGGGAGGGCGGGGGAC
>CAZTTY010000112.1:0-10199 GCA_964616815.1 uncultured Gemmatimonadaceae bacterium
CCCACGACCCACGGATTAACAGTCCGTTGCTCTACCGACTGAGCTACTCGCGAATAGTTGCAACATGGTGACGTGTAACCACGAAAGTTAAGCAAAGCGAAGCGCGAGTGTCAAGAAAGCGCGGGGCGCGGCGCCGGATCGGCATTCACGATGCCGCGATCCGTTTCGCCGCGCCCGCGGTCCGGCGCGCGCGGCGGGGTGCGCCGGAGGGAGCGAGCACCTTGCGAAGCCACCGCCCCGTATGGGATGCATCCACTCGCGCCACTTCTTCCGGACGCCCCATCGCCACCAGCGAACCGCCGGCGGTGCCGCCTTCGGGGCCGAGGTCGATGACCCAGTCCGCCAGCTTGATGAGATCCAGGTTGTGCTCGATCACCACGAGCGTATGGCCGTGGTCGACGAGCCGCTCCAGAACGAGCGCCAGCCTGCGTACGTCATCGAGATGGAGCCCGGTGGTGGGTTCGTCCATCACGTAAAGCTTGCGTCCCTGCTTGCGCCCGGCGAGAGCCAGCTCGCGCGCGATCTTCATGCGCTGCGACTCGCCGCCCGACAGGGTCGGCGCCGGCTGTCCGAGACGCAGGTAGCCGAGGCCCACCTGCTGCATCTGCCACAGCGCCTGGCCCAGCTTTTCCTCGCGTGGGAAGAAGCGGATCGCCTCGTCGACCGTCATGTTCAGAACGTCGGCGATGTTCTTCCCATTGACGCCGACCTCCAGAACCTCCGGCCTGAATCGCGTACCGCCGCATTCGTCACACGGCACGTAGACGTCGGCCATGAATACCATCTCGACCTGCAACTGGCCGGCGCCTTCGCACCCCTCGCATCTCCCGCCAGGCGTGTTGAAGCTGAAGGTGCCGGGGGTATAGCGTCGCTTTTTCGAGAGCGGCTGCGCGGCGAAGATGCGCCGGATCTCGTCGAACGCCTTCACGTAGGTGACCGGGTTCGAGCGCGGGGTCTTCCCGATGGGGCTCTGGTCGATCAGTACCACGTCGGCGAGCGGCTCCCAGCCAGCGAGCTCGGAAAACTCGCCTACCGGCTCGCCGAGATGTCGCTTGGCAGTATGGTCTCCGTGGATGCGCAGCTCGAGCGCGCGATACAGAACGTCGTGCACGAGCGTGCTCTTGCCCGACCCGGATACGCCGGTCACGGCGGTCATGGCTCCGAGCGGGATGCGCACGTCCACGCCGCGCAGGTTGTGCTCCGTTGCGCCGGTGAGCGTGAGCCAGCGCGGCCCGAGCGGGCGCCGCTCGCCGGGGAGCGGCACCGACCGGATGCCCGCGAGATACTCGCCCGTGAGCGACTTGCCGGCCGCCTCTCCCACTTTTCCGCTGAAAACGAGCTCGCCGCCGCGCTCGCCGCTCGCCGGCCCCAGCTCCACCATGTAATCGGCCGCGCGGATCGCTTCGAGGTCGTGCTCCACGACGAGCACCGTGTTGCCCGAATCGCGCAGACGTCCGAGCAGCGCCAGGAGCCGCTCGACGTCGCGCGAATGCAGGCCGATGGACGGCTCGTCGAGCACGTACAGGGTGTCCACGAGCTGCGAGCCGAGCGAGTTGGCGAGCGCGATGCGCTGAGCCTCGCCCCCGGAGAGCGTGCGCGTAGCGCGGTCGAGAGAGAGGTAGCCGAGTCCCACGTCGACCAGGAAGCTCGTCCTCGAGCGCGCCTCGGCGAGTATGCTCTCGGCGATGTTCTGCTCGAACGGCGTCAGCGCGAGCTCGTTCAGCCAGAGCGAAAGGTCGTTCACCGCGAGTGCACTCACCTCGGCGATGGTGCGGCCGGCAATGCGCACGTTTAGCGCATCCGGTTGCAGCCGCGCACCGTGGCAGTCGGGGCACGTGAGCGCAGTCTGGTACTGCCGCAGGAACACACGGATGTACTGCTTGTAGCGCTTCTCCTCGAGATCGCGGAGGAAGGGGAAGATCCCCTTGTAGCCGCGCGCGCGACCGTGCAGGAGATCGTGGCGCTGCGCCGCGGGAAGCTCCTTCCACGGAACGTCCAGGTCGATCCCCTTGGAGCGCGCGAATTCGGCGAGCGCTCTGCGCTTGTTGTCGTATCTCGGCTTGGTCCACGGATCGATCGCCCCGGCGCGCAGCGTGCGCTCCGGGTGGGGAACGATGAGCGCCTCGTCGTACTCCAGAGTGGCTCCGAAGCCGTTGCAGGTGGGGCAGGCGCCCCGCGGGCTGTTGAAGGAGAAGAGCTGCGGAGTGGGCGTGACTCCGCGTGTACCGTCGTAGGCGCACTCGAACCGTTCGGTGAAGCGGAGCCGGAAGGCGTCGTCGCCGGAGCCGCCGAAGACGATGCATTCGCCATCGCCCTCCGCGAACGAAGTGGCCACGGCGTCGGCGAGTCGGGAGCGCGCCTCGGCCGACACCGTGAGGCGGTCGGCCACCACGATCAATTCCTTCGCCCGCGTGAGGTCGGTCGCCGCGCCAGAAAGCTCCTCCACGTGGTGAACCACGCCGTCGGCGAGCACCCGAACGAAGCCCTGTTCGCGGAGACTCTCGACCACCGTGGCGTGCGACACCGCGCTGCTCAGCCGCAGCGGGAAGCCCACGGAGAAGCGCGTCGCCTCGGGGAGCGCCAGGATCTGCTCCAGCGCCGACTGGACCGTGTCCGGCCGCATCTCGCGGCCACAGACGGGGCAGAAAGTTCGGCCAACGCGCGCCCAGAGGAGACGCAGATAGTCGTAGATCTCGGTGGCGGTTCCGACAGTGGAGCGCGACGTGCGCGTGGGATTCTTCTGCTCGATCGCGACGGCGGGGGAGAGACCGTCGATGTGGTCGACGAGGGGCTTCTCCATCCGCTCGAGGAACTGCCGGGCGTAGGCGGAGAGCGACTCCACGTAGCGCCGCTGGCCTTCGGCATAGATCGTGTCGAATGCGAGCGAGGATTTGCCAGAGCCCGACGGTCCGGTGACCACGGTGAGGGCGCGCCGCGGGATCTCGACGTCGAACCCCTTGAGGTTATTCTGGCGCGCTCCGCGGACGACGATTTCGGACTTCATTGCCTAAAGATAGCGCTGGCCGGTCCGAATAAAAACCGACATGGGCGCCGCTCAACGCGGCCGGCGGAAGATGAATCTGCCGATGAGGAGCACGAGGATCGCTCCGACCGTGGCGAGCAGCACCGAGCGGATGTCGAAGCGGCTCTGACTCACGCGTCCCCAGCCTACCAGCGATCCGATCCATCCGCCGAGGAGCGCTCCGAGCATCCCGAGCAGGATGGTGATGATGCATCCGGCGGGATCGCGACCCGGAACGAGGAACTTGGCCAGCGCTCCCGCGATGAGGCCGAGGAGGATCCAGTGAAGCCAGAGAGGCATCGGGTGAAGAGGAGAACGGGAGGGGAAAGACGGGAGCGGCGAAGGAGCGGGCAGAAAGCAGAGAGCAGAGAGCGGCGAACTGCTCTCTGCTCTCTGCTTTCTGTCCGCCGCCGTGCAGGCTACGGAGTCCTGCGCACCGCGAGGCGGTAGATCCAGAGCAGGATGATCGAGCCGACGATGGCGAGGATGATGCTCCAGATGCCGAATCCGTTGAGGCCGCGACCCATGATCAGGCTGCCGATCCATCCACCGATGAATGCCCCGACAATGCCGATGATGATCGTCACGATGATCCCGCCAGGGTCGTTGCCAGGCATGATTGCCTTGGCTATGACTCCCGCGATGAGGCCCAGGACGATCCATGCGATGATGCCCATACGTCCTCCGTGTGTAAGCCCGTTGCGCGCGCCCGAGCGGCCCGCTTGCCTATCGGGCGAGCATTACGCAACCCACGTACCACGCTCTGCCGCTTGCCTGCATCCCGGGCACGAAATAGCTTCGATTGGTTGTATAGCCGTCATGCCGGATTCGCGCCGCGACTGTCGGGAAGCGACCGTCGGCGGCCAAGCGAGGCCGCCTCGACGGAAACATGGTCCAACTTTCCCTCGTACGGAAGGCCGTGGCCGCCACATGACGACGCGTGTCTCCCTCCCACGGACGAATCGCTTGTGCAGCTCGAGGTAGGTCAGGGTACGAACACCGGAATGATTCGGTCGGGCAACGAAGACAACTTCTACTCCGATCCCGACAGGGGTCTCTTCGTGGTGGCCGACGGGATGGGTGGACATGCCGCGGGCGAGGTGGCGAGCGAGATGGCCGTCACGATCGTGGCGGAGGTGCTGGCAGGGCTCAGTGCTCTTCCGGATGAAGACGCGGCCCGGGCGATCCACGAGGCGGTGCGGCGTGCCAACGAGGCGATCTATCAGCGCACCCTCACCGAGACCGAGAAGCACGGCATGGGCACCACGGTCTCGCTCCTCGGGCTGCACGACTGGCATTACGTGATCGGGCAGGTGGGCGACTCACGCGTCTACCTCCTTCGCGAGGGGCGGTTGGTGCAGCTCACGAAAGACCACTCGTACGTGCAGGAGCAGGTGGACGCCGGCGCGCTCACCCCGGAGCAGGCGCGCTATCATCCGTACAGCAACGTCATCACGCGCTGCGTGGGAGCGGGCGCGGAAGTGCAGCCGGATGTCTACGTGGGCGCCGCACAGGTTGGCGATACCTTTCTCGTGGCGAGTGATGGCCTCACGGGGATGGTGGACGATCGGCGTCTGCAGCAGCTCCTCGGCTCGCGCGCGCCCGCGCAGCGTGTCGTGGACGCGATGATCGCCGAAGCGAATGGTCGTGGTGGGCTGGACAACATCACCGCGATCGTGGTTCGTGTTCTGAGCGACGACGAAGTTCCGCGCAACACCAACTCCTTCACGGCGATCCGTACGCCCTTCATCACCGGCGCGGGCCGCCGCCGCTGACATGGCCGAAGAAACCGTCGGCTCGCTCGCCGATCTCTACCTCGGCAACATCCTCTACGCCATCGAGCTCGCCGCGCATACCCTCGAAGAACAGGGCAGGGAGGAGGACGCGGCCTTCTACCGCGGGATAGCCAGGAAGCTGGCGGAGGCGCGCGGCAGAGCTGCGGGGGCGGGTCCTTGATACCGGGGTCAGGTCCTTGATAGTAGAGGGCTCGTGAGCGCCGCTCACGAGCCCTCTACTATCAAGGACCTGACCCCGTCGTCCACCAGCTCCGCCGCCACGGGTTTGGCGACGAAAACGCGGAGGACGCGGGCGGAGCGGTAGAGCTGCTCGGAGAGGAGCGGAAGGTTGATGGATCCGGGCCACCCTTCCGTGGTGAGCCGGCGGACGTGCCCGTCCTTGCGGCGTACGAGGATGTCGAGCCCCAGCATCTGTGGTTTGGCGGGGAAGTCGAGCAGCAGCTCGCCGGGCGCGAGACCCAGCTCGCCGGCGAGCGAGTCTTCCGCGGCTCGCGCGCGATCGTGATCGAACGAGATCCAGTCGCCGGTACCATCGACCAGGTCGCCCGCCGGACACTCGAACACCCGCTTGTAGAGCCGCCGCTCGCGCAGCGCGGCGAGGAGCGGCGAGCCGTCGACCGATTCGAGCTGGTGCAGCAGGCCCTCGTCGGTGTAGCTGGCCAGGAAGCGAGGGTCGAGCGCGCCGGCACGCAGCGCATCGCCCACGAGACGCTTGTACATGGCCGTGGCGCTCCGGACCGCGTGGTGCCAGTACACGTTCCGATACATCTGATACTTCGCGAAGAGCAGCGACTCGAGCGCCGAGAGTCCCTTCTCGAGCACGCCCACCGATAGCCGGCCAGTGACCGGGTCGGGGATGACGGTGAGCGAGTTGATGAGGCGGTCGACGTCGATCTCGCCATAGGGCACGCCGCACATGAACGCGTCGCGCTTCAGGTACTCGATCTTGTCGAGGTCGAGCGAACCCGAGATGAGGCCCTGCAGCGGGCTTTCGCTCTCGCCGCGGATGAGCGAGTACACCCGCGCCGGCGCGTCGCTGCCGACGGAGGACCTGAGCTCGTCGGCGGCCTGCCCCTCGGTTATCAGCGGGCGTGCGACTTCCTCGTGGTGCAGCGCGCCGATCTCCTCGAGCGCGTGTGAGTAGGGGTAGTGTCCCACGTCGTGCAGGAGCGCCGCCGCGCGTACGACGTCACGCTCGTCGCGCGCGACCCCCTCGAGCTCCCCTCGCTCATCCAGCAGGCCGAGAGTTCGTCCGGCGAGGTGGTACGCCCCCAGCGCGTGTTCGAAGCGCGTGTGCGTCGCGCCAGGATAGACGAGGTACGCCATGCCGAGCTGCCGCACGTACCTCAGCCGCTGAAAGACCCCGGTGTCGATGAGCCGGAGCGCCCGCCCGTCGACCCGTATGTTGTTCCACAACGGATCGCGAATGATGATGGGCATGGGGGAAGGGAGAAGGAAACAGGAAGCAGGGAACAGGAAGTTTCCTGTTCCCTGCTTCCCCTCTCATTCTCCGCCTTTCGGGCCGGCGGCCCTCACGTCGTCGCGGGCGTCGGCGAACTGCTCGAAGTTGGCGGTGAACATCGAGGCGAGTTTGCGAGCCTGGGCGTCGTAGGCCGCGGGGTCGGACCAGGTGGAGCGGGGGTTCATCAACTCCGGAGGCACGCCCGGTACTTCCTCGGGGACCGCGAGACCGAAAACGGGATCGGTGAAGGTCTTCACGTCGTCCAGCCGGCCGGCGAGCGCGGCGCGCACCATGTTGCGCGTGTAGGCCAGCTTCATGCGCGAGCCCACGCCGTAGGGGCCGCCCGTCCAGCCGGTGTTGACCAGCCAGATGCGCGAGCCGTGCTGCTGCAGCCGCTCACCCAGGAGCTGCGAATACTTGGTGGGCGGCCAGACGAGGAAAACGTCGCCGAAGCAGGCGCTGAATGTGGCCTGCGGCTCGGTCACACCGCGCTCGGTACCGGCGACCTTCGCGGTGTAGCCGGAGAGGAAATAGTAGAGACCCTGCTCGTGGGAGAGCCGCGCGATCGGCGGCAGCACTCCGAAGGCATCTGCGGTGAGCAGTATGATGTTCCGCGGGTGTCCGCCGCGACCGCCGGGGACGTGGTTGCGAATGTAGTGCAGCGGATACGAGGCGCGCGTGTTCTCGGTGAGCGACTGGTTCGCGAAGTCGACGCGGCGCGAATTCGGATCCAGCACCACGTTCTCGAGCACCGTGCCGAACATCTGCGTGGTGCGGTAGATGTCGGGCTCCCCCTCTTCCGAGAGGTTGATGACCTTGGCGTAGCAGCCGCCCTCGAAGTTGAACACGCCCTCGTCGCTCCAGCCGTGCTCGTCGTCGCCGATGAGCAGGCGCTCGGGGTCCGCCGAGAGCGTGGTCTTGCCGGTGCCGGAGAGCCCGAAGAAGAGCGCGGTGTCGCCATCGGGACCGATGTTCGCGGAGCAGTGCATCGAGAGGACGCCCTGTCTCGGCAGCTCGTAGTTCATCACCGTGAAGATGCACTTCTTGATCTCGCCGGCGTAGCGGGTGCCGCCGATGAGGATGATGCGCTTCTCGAAGTTGATGATGATGAAGGTGCCCGAACGCGTGCCGTGGCGGGCGGGATCGGCCTGGAACTCGGGTGTGTGGAGGACCGTGAAGTCGGGGGCGAAGGTAGGCAGATCGCTCAGCTCCGGCCGCACGAACATGTTCCGCGCAAAGAGCATCTGCCACGCGTTGGGCGACACGAAACGAACCGAGAGTCGATAGCGCGAATCGGCGCCGGCCCAGAGGTCCTGCACGAAGAGCTCGGACTGCTCGTTCAGATACGCCTGCACGTCGGCGAGGAGCTTGTCGAAGTTCGCCGGCTCGAAGGGCTGGTTGATCTTGCCCCACCATACGTCCTTCTCACTTCCCGGTTCGCGGACGATGAACTTGTCCTTCGGCGAGCGTCCCGTATGCGGCGTGGTGATTCCCACGAACGGGCCCATGTCGGCGAGCGTACCCTCGTCGCGCCGGACCGCCGCCTGAATGAGCTCGGGCGCCACGAGATTCCAGTGCAGCGTACCGCGTGGAGCGAGCCCCTGCTGCTCCAGTCCGGTTTTCCCCTTTCTTTCCGCCGACTCGGCGCGTGGTGTCGTTTGCGTGGCCATGACTATTCAGATCCTTGTTCGAGTTCCATGCATGTAGCCGTGAACCGTCGGGCGCGAGCGATGCGTACCCGGTATTCCTTCACGAAGGACGGTTTTCAGGTCGCTTCCAGATTCGAAGACGCTTTCGGTCGGAGCAGCCATAGGGAGATGCAGGGAAGATCCCCGACGGCGTCCGCGGTCCGGGGTCTTAGCGCTCTCCCTTGCGCGGCAGCGGGAGACCATCCCCGGCCGCTGAGACAATTACGCAACTTGCAGGAAAAACCGCTGTGGCTCAAGCCGTGCCCGACCCGCGCGCGAGCGGTGCTCCGGCGCTGCGGCGGCGGTGCGACGACGCGACGCGCCGCGCGGCGGGCACGGGCCCGACGTGCTCAGCGGCGGCGGAAGAGCCAGGCCAGAAAGACGATGACGCCAGAGACCGCGATGATCGCCGGGCCGGATGGAAGGTCGAACGGGACGGAGAGGGAGAAGCCGATCAGCGCGGCGAGAAGCCCCGACGCCACCGCCCAGACGAACATCCCCACCATGCTGCGCGAGAGCAGCATCCCGGTCACGGCGGGGAGCACGAGGAAGTCGAACACGAGCATCACGCCGGCGAACTGCATCGCGAAGGCGATGACCAATCCGATGGTGAGATACAGGAGCAGATTCCAGAATACCACGTTGTATCCAAGAGTGCGCGCCGTCTCCCGGTCGAACGACACGAACACGAACTCCTTGAAAAACACCACGTGCACCAGCAGCACCGGTATGGCCACCGCGATCAGCACCATGGTGTCCGAGTGCGTGATCCCCAGGATGTTGCCCTGGAGGAAGATGTCGTGGGCCTCGCCGGTCCTGGCCTTCGCGATCAACAGGATGCCCGCCGCCGCCGCAACCGCGTACACCACGCCGATGGTCGCATCCGCGGGGATTCGCGAGCGGCTGCCGCTCAACCCGAAGAAGAGCGCGCCTCCCAAAGTCACAGCCACGGAGAGCGCAACGGGGTGCGTAGTGAGCGTGGAAGCCGCGCCGATTCCAGCGAGCCAGAGACCGAGCGCCAGCCCCGCCGACGACAGCTCCGCCAGCGCCGCGCCCACGAACACTATGCGTCGCAGCACCACGTAGACGCCGAGCGTAGAACACGCCACCGCGATCACGAGCGCACCGTAGAGCGCTTCCCGGAAGAGGAGGACCGAGTCAAACATCGCCGCCCACCGCCGCCGCGGACGAGCGGCGTACGAACACCGTGCGGTGATCGCCCGATACGTTCACTTCCACGGGTATGCCGTACATCTCGCCGAGGGTTTCCTCCGTCAGAACGTCGTCCACCGCACCCACGCGGAACGCACCCTCCTGCACCAGCGCGATGCGGCGAACGTAGTTCGCCACTTCGTTGAGAGCGTGGCTCACCATCAGCACCGTCAGTCTGTCCTGCTCGTGCAGCTCGCGCACCAGACCGAGTATCTGCGTAGTGGATAGAAGGTCCATCCCGTTGGTCGGCTCGTCCAGCACGAGCAGGTTGGGCTCGCCCACCAGCGCGCGCGCGATCAGCGCGCGCTGCCGCTGGCCGCCCGACAGCGCCGACAGCGGCTCGTCGGCGAGGTGCGCTATCCCCACGTGATCGAGCGCGGCCCGGGCGAGCTCGCGATCGCGCGACGAGGGTCTGCGTGCGAGCCCGATGCGGTCGTAGCGCCCCATCAGAACCACTCCCAGCACCCTGAGCGGGAAGTTGTAGTCCACCTGGTCGCGCTGCGGTACGTAGCCGAAGCGCAGCCCGTCGGCGCGCGTGATCGTGCCGGACTTGGGCGGCAGCGATCCCAGAATGGCGCGCAGAATGGTCGTCTTTCCCGCGCCGTTCGGTCCAACCAGCCCGAGGAAGTCGCCCTCCGGTATCTCGAAGGAGAGATCGCTGAGGACCGCGCGCCTCCCGTAGCCGAGCGAAACGCGGTCGAACTCGATGAGCGCACTCACGAGAGCGCCTCCGCGAGACGCGTGATGTCGTGCCGTATCAGCGTCACGTAGTCGTCCACTCCCTTCTCGCCGCCCACCGAAGGCGGGAGCAGGAGCACCGTGGCGCCGGTGTTGCGCGCGACGAAGTCGGCCATCTTGCGGTCGTAGAAGGGCTCCATGATGATCACCTTCGCACCGGTGCGCTTCATGGTCTGGATGAGTCCCGCCAGATGCGATGGGGAAGGCGGTACCCCCGGTTTCGGCTCCATGAAGCCGACGATGTTCATCCCCGTGTACTCGGCGAAGTAGCGCCAGCTCGT
>CAZTTY010000113.1:0-9628 GCA_964616815.1 uncultured Gemmatimonadaceae bacterium
AAGATCCAGATCGATCGCGTGAAGGAGCAGCAGGCGCGCGAGCTGATCCGGTGGGAAGCGGAACAGCATGTTCCGTTCGACATGGAATCGGTGGAGCTCGACTTCCAGATCCTCGATCCCGATTCGGAAGGTCTCGAGATGAGCGTGCTCCTCGTGGCCGCGAAGCGCGATCTGGTGGAGAGCAAGATGCGCATGCTCGCCGACGCGGACGTGGTGCCGAGCACCGTGGACGTGGACGCTTTCGCGCTTCACAACGCGTTCGAGGTCAATTACCCCGACGCCATGAGCGGAGTGGTCTGCCTGCTCAACATCGGCCACGAGGTCACCAACATCAACATCATGGACGACGGCGTACCACTCCTCTCGCGCGACATAACGGTCGGTACGCGCCGTTTCCGTGAGGACCTCCAGCGCGAGCGCGGCCTGAGCGCGGACGAAGCGGATGCTCTGCTGCAGGGCTACGACCGCTCGCCGCACCTGGATGCGATCATCGAGAGCCGGGGCGAAGAGCTGGCCGTGGGTATCGAGCGCGCGGCGGCGTTCCTCGCGAGCTCGTCGCGCAACGTCAACAAGCTCACAGCGGTGTTCACGTGCGGCGGTGGTGCCAGGGTGCCGGGACTCACCGAGTCGCTCGGCGCGCGGCTCGGCATGCACGTGGAGCAGGCCAACCCCCTGCAGCGCCTGCGCGTACGTGACGGTGCCTTCGATTCGCTCGTCATCGACGATGTCGCTCCACTGCTCATGCTCCCCATCGGACTGGCACTGCGCCAGGCCGCCTGATCTTCCTCGGAAGGCGCCTCAATGATCGAAATCAATCTCCTCCCAGGCAGCGGGAAGAAGTCTCGGAGCAAGGGTGCCGGGGTGAACCTCTCCGAGCTCGCTTCGGGTATCGCATCCAGGGTGAAGGACCCGTGGCTGCTCGGCGCCGTGGGATCCGCGGTGCTCGCGGCGGTTCTGGTCGGCGGGATGTATTGGCATCAGAACAGCAAGACCGTCTCGCTCGAAGAGGAGCTGCGCGTTGCGCGCCAGGATTCGGTTCGCTTCGCCGCGGTCATAAACGAGAAGAGGAAGGCCGAGGCGCAACGCGACTCGGTTCTGCGCCAGGTATCGCTGATCAAGTCGTTCGACGACAAGCGCTACGTCTGGCCGCACATCATGGATGAGGTGAGCAGGGCGCTTCCGCCGTACACGTGGATCACCTCCATAAACCAGACCAACACGACCACCATGGCGGCTCCCGAGCCCGAGCCGCCCAAGGGGAAGAAGGCGGCGGCAGAGGCGGACAGCGTCGTCACCCCACCCGTGAAGCTCCGTATCGTGGGGAACACCGTGGATATCCAGGCGCTCACTCGCTTCATGCGAGTCCTCGAGTCCTCGCCCTTCATCGAGAACGTGCAGTTGGTGAAGTCGAGCCTGACCCAGGCGGACGGTAAGCAGGTCACCGAATTCCAGCTCGACGCCTCGTATCAGCCGCCCGATCCCTCGGCGATCACGGTCGTACCCGTCTCCCTCTCGGTGAGGTAACGATGCTCGGAACGCCAAAGGGGCAGCGTGAGCAGGCCTTGCTCCTTGTTTGCATGGTAGCGCTGGCAGCGGTGGGCCTCTACTGGTACATGGTGTATCAGCCGCGCTCGGTCGAGCTCGGCGATCAGCAGACGCGGGTGGAGGAACTCGTGTCGATGAACGAGACGGCGAAGGTCGAGATGTCGCGGGGAAGCCTCGCCGACATTCGCCGCGAGCTCGCCGAGTACCAGCAGAGCCTCGCCTTGATCCGCTCGCTAGTCCCGAACGGAAACGAAGTGCCGGCTCTCCTCGAGCAGGTGTCCACGGCCGCGCGGCGCGCAGGCCTCGACGTCGCCAGCGTGGACCCCCAGCCGGTGATCGCCGGCGGCGATTACGACACCTATCGCTACGGGATGTCGATCGTGGGCGGCTATCACGAGCTGGCTCAGTTCTTCACGAACGTCGGCTCGCTGAATCGGATCATACTGCCCATGAACGTCACGCTCAGCGCACCCGCGGGCGGCACCGAGCGCTCGGGCAACCGCAACGCGGAGGCAGCGATGATCGAGGCTCGTTTCCAGTTGCAAACGTTCATCACCAGGGGGATGAACGCCGATGCGGGTCCGGATGCCCCGGTGAGAGGAGGAGACTGATCATGGACACGAAATCGATCCTCGTCGCCTCGGCGGCGGCCTTCCTCGTCGCCGGCATCGCGCCGCGAGTCGGTGCGCAATCGATGTCGACGCTGCAGCACGCCAAGCGCGTGGCGTCGAACGCGGCGGCCGCGACCAACGAGCACATCGAAAAAGAACAGATGGTCGGCGCCGAATCGGGGGACGCCGGGTCCGCCAGTACTGCGTCGACGGCGCACGCCGGGAACGCCGCGCCGCCCGCCACGGCCAGGCCGGCGAGCCCGGCGTCACGGTCCGGCGGCGATGCCGCGGCTGCCCACACGCCCGACGCGGACGGCGCGCCCGCCAGGTCGGCGGCGAAGCCTGGCGACACTCCGGAGAAGGGGCAGACCGAGGAGATCACGCTCATGCGTGAATCCTTCACCTACAGTGCCGGCGGGCGACGCGATCCGTTCATATCGCTCATCGCCAACGGCGACCTGCGTCCCATGATCTCCGATCTGCGTCTGGTCACCGTGATCTACGCTGGCCAGGGCGGCGGACGGTCGGTGGCGGTGATGCGGGACGTATCGACGAAGGAGCAGTACCGGGTAAGGGCAGGCCAGACCCTCGGTCGTATGCGGGTCTCCAGCATCTCGCCCAAGTCGGTGACGTTCACGATCGAGGAATACGGCTTCAGCAGGCAGGAAGTGCTGGCACTCAACGATACCACAGGAGCGAGGTCGCAATGAAGCGGGTCTCTGCGCTGGTTGGAGTGATGCTCCTTGCGCTGGGCGCGCATGCGAACGTCGCTCGTGCAATGGCAATCGAAGGACGCAGCGGCGGCGAGGTGCGGTCGCTCAGCGTGATACCGGCAGCCGGCCGCGCCGAGGTCGTGGTGGCGGTGGCGGGCGCGGTGAACGTGCAGGATTTCTCGCTGGCCTCGCCTCCGCGCATCGTACTCGATCTCGAGGGTGCTTCGCTCAGTGCTCCGGTCCGGATGTACGACAAGGTAGAGCGCGGAGGGATCATCAACGTCCGCGTGGCGCAGTACCGCGATGACGTGGTGAGAGTGGTGATCGACCTCGACACCGATCGCGAGTACCGTCTCACGCGGGGCGACGGCGAGGTGCGCATCGCGGTGGATGGCGGAGCCGACGTCGGCTCCTTTGCCGCCTGGCGCACGAATCCGGAGATCAGCGGCGCCGTGGCATCGTCTGCCGGTACGCTGGTGGCGGCGCCGCGGGTCAGGACTGCATCCGCGTCTTCGCGCGACGTCGATCTCTCGGCGCAGCTCCAGTCCTTCCGGCCGGAAGCGGCGCAGCCGAAGATCACGGTGACCTACCAGGAAGCCGATATCCGCGACGTCATCTCCGCGTTCGCCGTCTTCTCCGGCCGCACCATCGTAGTCGGAAAGGGCGTGACCGGAGCCGTGTCCGCGGAGGTGCGCGATCAGCCCTGGGATGTGGCGCTGCGTGCGATTCTCACGTCGCAGGGGCTCGCCGCGAAAGAAGACCAGGACGGCATCATATCGGTCGACAGCTACCAGAACATTGCGGCGCAGCAGGCCGCCGAGCCGCTCTCGACGCGGATCATCTCGGTCAACTATGCGCGCGCCTCCTCGCTCGCCCCCACCGTGGAGGGGCTCCTCTCCAAGGAGTGCCCGGTCTCCGCGCCCGGCGCGAGCGGCGGCACTGGACAGTGCAAGGTGCGCGGCTCGGTTACCGCCGACTCGGCCACGAACCGGCTGCTCATCACCGATGTCCCTTCGCGACTGGACGACATTGCCGGCTACGTGAAGGATCTCGACGTGCGTACACCGCAGGTCGCGATCAAGGCCAAGATCATCCTCGTCAACCGCACCAACATCGAGGACATCGGCGTCAGCTACGACATCGGCGATAACGGGACCTTCTTCAACAAGCTCGTGCAGCGCACCGACCCGACCACGGGCGATCCGTTCGACAAGAATCTCTCGGTGATCCAGCTCGGTGGTAACTCGCTCGCGGCGGTGTCCAACGCCACGCAGCGCGTCACCAACCCGGCGCTCTCGCTGATCTTCTCCACGGCGCTCGGCCGGTTCAATCTCACGTCCTTCCTGGACGCGCTCCAGGAAGTTCGTCTGGCGGACGTGCAGGCCGAGCCGAGCATCGTGACGCTCGACAACCGCAAGGCCGAGCTGCTCTCCGGCGAAGAGACTCCCATCCGTATCGTGGACCTCGGATCGCTGAACCAGGGCGGTTCCGGCGGACAGGGCCCGCGCGCCACGGTGCAGTTCAAGGAGAGCGGTATCATACTCTCCGTCACGCCGCACATCACGAACAATCGCCAGATCCTCATGACGCTGCACGCCGAGCGCTCGCAGCTCCAGCCGGCCGCGTCGGACCTCGGCTACACCTTCCTGAAGCAGCGTGCCGACAACGAGCTGCTCGTGGCCGATGGCGAAACCGCGGTGATCGGCGGCCTGACCGTCACGCAGGTGCAGCAGTCGAAAGTCGGTATCCCTCTGCTCGTCGACCTTCCGCTGGTGGGTAAGCTCTTCGGCGAGGTCCGCACCGAGGAGACCAAGAACGATCTCCTGATCCTCGTCACCCCGCATATCATCGACGAGGGCGAGCAGATGCCCGCGCCGGGAGGGGGGAACTGAGCAGGAAGCAGAAAGCAGAAAGCAGGAAGCAGAAAAGTGCCCCGGGGTCGAGATCTCGACCCCGGGGCACTTTTCTGCTTCCTGCTTTCTGCTTTCTGCTTCCTGCTCAGTTCCCCCCTCCCGGCGCGGGCATCTGCTCGCCCTCGTCGATGATATGCGGGGTGACGAGGATCAGGAGATCGTTCTTGGTCTCCTCGGTGCGGACCTCGCCGAAGAGCTTACCCACCAGCGGAAGGTCGACGAGCAGAGGGATACCGACTTTCGACTGCTGCACCTGCGTGACGGTCAGGCCGCCGATCACCGCGGTTTCGCCATCGGCCACGAGCAGCTCGTTGTCGGCACGCTGCTTCAGGAAGGTGTAGCCGAGGTCCGACGCGGCCGGCTGGAGCTGCGAGCGCTCGGCGTGCAGCGTCATGAGGATCTGGCGATTGTTCGTGATGTGCGGCGTGACGGAGAGTATGATACCGCTCTCCTTGAACTGCACCGTGGCGCGCGGGCCCTGTCCGCCGGAACCGCCCTGGTTCAGCGATCCGAGGTCCACGATACGGATGGGAGTCTCTTCGCCGGAGAGCAGCTCGGCCTTGCGGTTGTCGAGCGTCACGATGCTCGGCTCGGCCTGCACGTCCGCCAGACGAACTTCCTGGAGCGCGTCCAGGAAGGACGTGAGATTGAACCGGCCGAGCGCCGTGGAGAAGATCAGCGAGAGCGCCGGGTTGGTGACGCGCTGCGTGGCGTTGGACACCGCCGCGAGCGAGTTACCACCGAGCTGGATCACCGAGAGATTCTTGTCGAACGGATCGCCCGTGGTCGGGTCGGTGCGCTGCACGAGCTTGTTGAAGAAGGTCCCGTTATCGCCGATGTCGTAGCTGACGCCGATGTCCTCGATGTTGGTGCGGTTGACGAGGATGATCTTGGCCTTGATCGCGACCTGCGGTGTACGCACGTCGAGATCCTTCACGTAGCCGGCAATGTCGTCCAGTCGCGAAGGGACATCGGTGATGAGCAGCCGGTTCGTGGCCGAGTCGGCGGTAACCGAGCCGCGCACCTTGCACTGTCCAGTGCCGCCGCTCGCGCCGGGCGCGGAGACCGGGCACTCCTTGGAGAGGAGCCCCTCCACGGTGGGGGCGAGCGAGGAGGCGCGCGCATAGTTGACCGAGATGATCCGCGTCGAGAGCGGCTCGGCGGCCTGCTGCGCCGCAATGTTCTGGTAGCTGTCGACCGATATGATGCCGTCCTGGTCTTCTTTCGCGGCGAGCCCCTGCGACGTGAGAATCGCACGCAGCGCCACATCCCAGGGCTGATCGCGCACCTCCGCGGACACGGCTCCGGTCACGCCCTTTCCGACTACGATGGTGCGGCCGGAGAAGACGGCGAACGCGGAGATGACGTCGCGGATATCGGCTTCCTGGTAGGTCACCGTGATCTTCGGCTGCGCCGCTTCCGGCCGGAAGGACTGGAGCTGCGCCGAGAGATCGACGTCGCGCGAAGACGCGGATGCAGTCCTGACCCGCGGCGCCGCCACCAGCGTACCGGCAGACGATGCCACGGCGCCGCTGATCTCCGGATTCGTGCGCCAGGCGGCAAAGGAGCCGACGTCGGCTCCGCCATCCACCGCGATGCGCACCTCGCCGTCGCCCCGCGTGAGACGGTACTCGCGATCGGTGTCGAGGTCGATCACCACTCTCACCACGTCATCGCGGTACTGCGCCACGCGGACGTTGATGATCCCTCCGCGCTCTACCTTGTCGTACATCCGGACCGGAGCACTGAGCGAAGCACCCTCGAGATCGAGTACGATGCGCGGAGGCGAGGCCAGCGAGAAATCCTGCACGTTCACCGCGCCCGCCACCGCCACCACGACCTCGGCGCGGCCGGCTGCCGGTATCACGCTGAGCGACCGCACCTCGCCGCCGCTGCGTCCTTCGATTGCCATTGCACGAGCGACGTTCGCATGCGCGCCCAGCGCAAGGAGCATCACTCCAACCAGCGCAGAGACCCGCTTCATTGCGACCTCGCTCCTGTGGTATCGTTGAGTGCCAGCACTTCCTGCCTGCTGAAGCCGTATTCCTCGATCGTGAACGTCACCGACTTGGGCGAGATGCTGGAGACCCGCATACGACCGAGGGTCTGGCCTGCCCTTACCCGGTACTGCTCCTTCGTCGATACGTCCCGCATCACCGCCACCGACCGTCCGCCGCCCTGGCCAGCGTAGATCACGGTGACCAGACGCAGATCGGAGATCATGGGACGCAGGTCGCCGTTGGCGATGAGCGATATGAACGGATCGCGTCGCCCGCCGGCACTGTAGGTGAAGGATTCACGCATGAGCGTGATCTCCTCGGTCTGCCCCTTCTCCGGAGTGTCGCCAGGCTTCGCCGCCGACCTGGCGGGCGCGCCGTCCGCGTCGGGCGTGTGGGCAGCCGCGGCATCGCCGCCGGACCGTGACGCCGGGCTCGCCGGCCTGGCCGTGGCGGGCGGCGCGGCGTTCCCGGCGTGCGCCGTCGACGCAGTACTGGCGGACCCGGCGTCCCCCGATTCGGCGCCGACCATCTGTTCTTTTTCGATGTGCTCGTTGGTCGCGGCCGCCGCGTTCGACGCCACGCGCTTGGCGTGCTGCAGCGTCGACATCGATTGCGCACCGACTCGCGGCGCGATGCCGGCGACGAGGAAGGCCGCCGCCGAGGCGACGAGGATCGATTTCGTGTCCATGATCAGTCTCCTCCTCTCACCGGGGCATCCGGACCCGCATCGGCGTTCATCCCCCTGGTGATGAACGTTTGCAACTGGAAACGAGCCTCGATCATCGCTGCCTCCGCGTTGCGGTTGCCCGAGCGCTCGGTGCCGCCCGCGGGTGCGCTGAGCGTGACGTTCATGGGCAGTATGATCCGATTCAGCGAGCCGACGTTCGTGAAGAACTGAGCCAGCTCGTGATAGCCGCCCACGATCGACATCCCGTAGCGATAGGTGTCGTAATCGCCGCCGGCGATCACCGGCTGGGGGTCCACGCTGGCGACGTCGAGGCCTGCGCGCCGCGCGGCCGTGGACACCTGCTCGAGGAGAGCCGGCACTTCGTTTCCGTTCGGGACTAGCGAGCGGATCAAGGCGAGGCTCTGCTGGTACTCGGCGAGCTCGCGGCGAATGTCGGCGAGGCTTCCCCGCGACATCTCGACCTTCGCCGTCTCGTTCATCGACACGAGTTCCTCCACCCGCGTCTGCTGATCGCCGAGCTCGACCGAGCGCGGCTGATACACCATGTACCAGTAGAGGCCCACCGCTGCCAGCGCTACCATGCAAACAAGGAGCAAGGCCTGCTCACGCTGCCCCTTTGGCGTTCCGAGCATCGTTACCTCACCGAGAGGGAGACGGGTACGACCGTGATCGCCGAGGGATCGGGCGGCTGATACGAGGCGTCGAGCTGGAATTCGGTGACCTGCTTACCGTCCGCCTGGGTCAGGCTCGACTTCACCAACTGCACGTTCTCGATGAAGGGCGAGGACTCGAGGACTCGCATGAAGCGAGTGAGCGCCTGGATATCCACGGTGTTCCCCACGATACGGAGCTTCACGGGTGGGGTGACGACGCTGTCCGCCTCTGCCGCCGCCTTCTTCCCCTTGGGCGGCTCGGGCTCGGGAGCCGCCATGGTGGTCGTGTTGGTCTGGTTTATGGAGGTGATCCACGTGTACGGCGGAAGCGCCCTGCTCACCTCATCCATGATGTGCGGCCAGACGTAGCGCTTGTCGTCGAACGACTTGATCAGCGATACCTGGCGCAGAACCGAGTCGCGTTGCGCCTCGGCCTTCCTCTTCTCGTTTATGACCGCGGCGAAGCGAACCGAATCCTGGCGCGCAACGCGCAGCTCCTCTTCGAGCGAGACGGTCTTGCTGTTCTGATGCCAATACATCCCGCCGACCAGAACCGCCGCGAGCACCGCGGATCCCACGGCGCCGAGCAGCCACGGGTCCTTCACCCTGGATGCGATACCCGAAGCGAGCTCGGAGAGGTTCACCCCGGCACCCTTGCTCCGAGACTTCTTCCCGCTGCCTGGGAGGAGATTGATTTCGATCATTGAGGCGCCTTCCGAGGAAGATCAGGCGGCCTGGCGCAGTGCCAGTCCGATGGGGAGCATGAGCAGTGGAGCGACATCGTCGATGACGAGCGAATCGAAGGCACCGTCACGTACGCGCAGGCGCTGCAGGGGGTTGGCCTGCTCCACGTGCATGCCGAGCCGCGCGCCGAGCGACTCGGTGAGTCCCGGCACCCTGGCACCACCGCCGCACGTGAACACCGCTGTGAGCTTGTTGACGTTGCGCGACGAGCTCGCGAGGAACGCCGCCGCGCGCTCGATACCCACGGCCAGCTCTTCGCCCCGGCTCTCGATGATCGCATCCAGGTGCGGCGAGCGGTCGTAGCCCTGCAGCAGAGCATCCGCTTCGTCCGCGCTCAGGCCGCGCTCGCGCTGGAGGTCCTCACGGAAACGGCGCGTACCGACCGTTATGTCGCGCGAGAGGAGTGGTACGCCGTCGTCCATGATGTTGATGTTGGTGACCTCGTGGCCGATGTTGAGCAGGCAGACCACTCCGCTCATGGCGTCGGGGTAATTGACCTCGAACGCGTTGTGAAGCGCGAAAGCGTCCACGTCCACGGTGCTCGGCACCACGTCCGCGTCGGCGAGCATGCGCATCTTGCTCTCCACCAGATCGCGCTTCGCGGCCACGAGGAGCACGCTCATCTCGAGACCTTCCGAATCGGGATCGAGGATCTGGAAGTCGAGCTCCACCGATTCCATGTCGAACGGAACATGCTGTTCCGCTTCCCACCGGATCAGCTCGCGCGCCTGCTGCTCCTTCACGCGATCGATCTGGATCTT
>CAZTTY010000114.1:0-9570 GCA_964616815.1 uncultured Gemmatimonadaceae bacterium
GCGGGGGGGGGGGGGGGGGGCCACCCGGGGGGGGCGGGCTAACGGGGGCCGGTAACCCCCTGTGGCCGGCGCGCCAGCGCCGCCCGCGCGCCGTCCACATGGAGTACCTGCCTCCGCTACCTCTCCAGAAGCCCCTCGCACGCTTCGAGTCGCGGTCCCGCCTCGTCGCACACGGCGTAGCGCGCGCCGGAGTACATCGACAGCCCGGCGTGCTCGCCCTTCCGGTTCAGCACGTAGAAGTTCAGACCGAAGCTCGGGAGCCCGCGATCGTCGAGCAGGCGCTTCTCGACCGTCGACTTCTGCACGCGGCGCAGCGCGTCCATGCCGGCATCCTTGGGACTCATCCCGCGTCTCATGTTCTCCACGATCAGGAAGGAGCAGAGATTGTAGAGATTCGCCTCGCCGCGTCCGGTGGAGCCGGCCGCGCCGACTTCGTTGTCCACGTACAGCCCCGCGCCGAGGATGGGCGAGTCACCGGTCCTCCCCGGGATCTTGAACGCGAGCCCACTCGTGGTAGTGACGCCGCACACGTCGCCCCGTGCGTTCACGCCATCGCAATTGATGGTCCCGTAATAGTGATCGGGATCGATCTTCCCCTCGCGTACCATCTCCCGCCCCACGCGGAGGCCCACCTTCATACGCTCCTCGGGATTCAGGTAGTGCGACGGATCCGTACGCCGCTTCCACTCCAGCCAGATGTCGCGGCTCCGTTCGGTATTGAGATCGTCCTCGATCGGGAATCCCATGTTGCGCGCGAACTGCTGCGCCCCGGCACCGACCAGCAGGTGGTGATCCGTATTCTGCATGACGGCTCTGGCCACCAGCGAAGGTGTACGGACTCCCTCGAGCGCGGCGACTCCACCGGCGCGCTTCAGCGGCCCGTGCATGCAGCAGGAGTCGAGCTGCACGACGCCGTCGGCGTTCGGGATGCCGCCGTAGCCCACGCTCGTGTCCTCGGGGTCGAGCTCCACGATGTTCACCCCGGCGATCAGAGCATCGAGGACATCCGCGCCGCCCATCATGCTCTCGAACGCCTTCTCCACGCAGACCTTTCCGTCGGCGTCCTTGGAGCGCATCCCGTTGGCCGCCGAGATGACCACGGGCTTCGTGGCGCCGCGAACGATCACGGCGGGCGCGCCGAGCGCGGAGCGCGGGTTCAGCGCCACGGCGAGCGAGGTCGCCGCGCCGGCGGCGACGAACTCGCGCCGATTGAGCTTCCTGGTCATGAGCCTCCCGAGTATTGGATGTTACCGAGGCGCGAAAGGTCAGTAGGCCACGGCATATGCTTCACGGCGCGGATCGGCACCGGTCCACAGCACCCTGGGTGATTCCCTCGTGCGGATGACCTGCACACCGCCGAACGAACCCGACCAGCCGTCGATCACACGGAGCTCGTGCCCCCGCGCTTCGAGCCCGCGCTGGACATCGGCCGGAACGCGGGATTCGATCGCCAGCGAGCGTCCATTGAAGCTCTGGAAGCGGGGCGCCTCCACCGCTTCCTGGGGAGTCATCCCGAACAGGTAGATGTTGTCGAGCACCTGCGTGATCGACTGGGTCTGACCGTGGCCGCCCGGCGTCCCGATCGTCATCTCGAGCTTGCCATCGGCGTCGGTGACCTGCACGGGCGTGAGCGTGTGGAACGGCCGCTTCCCGGGCGCTATCTGGTCAGGGTGACCGGCTTCGAGCGTGAAGCCGGCGCCGCGATTCTGGAGAACGATTCCGGTGGACGGGTCCACGAGCTTCGAGCCGAAGCTGGCGAAGAGACTCTGCACCCAGGTCACGCCGTTCCCCCACTGGTCGACCGCCATGAGGAAGATCGTGTCGCCGTCACCCGACGCCGGCTCGGATGCCATCTGGTCGGTGAAGCCCGGTTCCACACTCGCGGCCGCGCCGTCCGTGACCAGCGCCGCGCGCGACTTCAGATAGTCGGGATCGAGCATGCGCTCTACCGGGACCGTGGCGAAAACGGGATCGGCGACCCAGCGGTCCCGGTCCGCGAAAGCCAGCTTCTTGAGCTCCACCAGCGTGTGCAGATAAGTCGTGGAGTTGTGCCCCATGGCGGCGAGGTCGAACTGCTCGCCCATCTCGAGCTGCTGCAGCAGCGCGATCCCCTGGCTGTTGGGCGGCATCGTGCAGACGTGCTTCGTGTGGTAGTCCGCGCACAGCGGCTCGGTCCACTCCACTTCGTGATTCGCGAAATCCTTCAGCTCGAGCAGCCCGCCCTGCGGTTTCAGGAACTCCACTATCGACTTCCCGATACTTCCGCCGTAGATGGCGGAGGGACCCTGCGCGGCGATGAGTCGGAGCGAGCGCGCGAGCGCCGGGTTCTTCAGCAGCTCTCCAGCCTCGGGGACACTTCCATTCGGGGCATAGATGGCCTGCCCGCCTTCGTTGAGCCGCTTGACTCCCCCCGCGAGATCATCGTGCAGCTTCGCGGAAACGGGGAACCCATCCTCGGCGTAATGGATGGCGGGCGCCAGCGCTTCGGCGAGCGAGATCGTTCCGCTCCTCTCGAGCGCGGCTGCCCACGCCGATACGGCGCCGGGCACGGTGACCGTAGTCGGCCCGCTGCCCGGCATCTTCTCGATCTTCAGTTCGGCGAAGCGCTCGGGCGTCGCGAGGCGTCCGGCACGGCCGCTGCCGTTGAGCCCGACCATCTCGCCGCTCTTCCCGTCGTAGATGAGCGCGAAGGCGTCTGCCCCGACGCCGTTCATGTGTGGACGGACCACCGCCATCACCGCCGCCATCGTCACCGCCGCATCCACCGCGTTCCCGCCACGACGCAGGACGTCGGAGCCGGCGACCGCCGCCAGCGGGTGACCTGCAACCACGGCGCCCCGGGTACCCATGACATCGGGGCGTCCCGTGGACCCGGTGGCGGTGGCCGTACCGTCGTCACCGCCTCTCGAGGAGTCCGTTGCCCGATCGCTCTTCGCCCCGCTGCATGCGGAAAGAATCGCGATCGCTACTGCCAGCGCCACTGGTCGCATCTGTTCTCCTGATCCTCAGAAGTTGGGATTGGCGGCCTGCTCTTCCCGGCTCGGCGGGATGCAGTCGTCACGGCCTTCCAGGAAGTCGTCGAGCCCTTCCGCGTGCCAGCGGCGGAGGTCCCACAGCCTGCGCGCCTCCAGCCACAGGACTGCGCCGCGCTCCCTCCGGAGGAGAGCCCAGCCTTCGTCCGGCGTACTCGCCGTAGTGTCAGCGAGACCGTAGAACGAGCGCTCCTGGTTGATGAATCCTACCGCGCCCGGCACATCATCATCGCGGAGCAGCGCCTCCGCTCTTATCAGTAGCATCTCGGTGCCCTTCGCGAGCGGGATGTCGTCGGCGAATGTCGGATACTTCTTCTGCTGGAAGACGGGCGTCAGCCCATCCTGCCCCTTCCTGATCGAGCCCCCGGCATCGTACAACGTATCCCACGGCACGCGGGGATCGTCGAACACCTCGGCCCATTCGGTGCCGTACTCGGTCGCTTCGAGGCGGTTGTAGCTCTCGGCCACGAAGTAGTTGTTCTCGCGTCCCGAGTTCAGCGAAAACTGCGCGTCGTAGGAGAAACCCACCGGCACCTCCTCCGCATCGCCGACGGCCTCGTCCCAGCGGCCCAGCGATGCGCGCACCGAGGCCCGGCCGGCGAGGGCCGCATCGACCGCCTCGGCATCGCCAACGCTCTGGGCGATCGAGAGCGCGACGTCGAACTGGTCCTCCGCCCGTTCGAGATGCTGGCGCGGATCACCAGGCGCACCACCGTCGAAGACCGCCTGGCATACGCTCTCGCCGAGCATCCGGTTGGAGAATGCAGCGTGCAGGTATGCGCGCGCGGCGAGGGGGCTCGACTCGAAGTCGCCTCCCAATACTTCCTTCATCCGCTCGATCCCGCTCTCGGCCACCCAGCGCGCACGCTGCATGGCGCCCCATACATCCGGGGCTTCGTCGATGTCCATCACGCCGCCCGCGACCGCCCTGGTCCACAGATAGCTGCCGCTGCTCGACTGCTCCCCCGCCGCGAGCGCAGTGATGTACGACAGGCGCGAGAGAGCGTACGAGAGGTCGCTGGACATCCCGTGCACGAGCGCCGGCATCGCTTCCGGCCGGTTCAGCGCATCATCCTCGACCGGCCCCGGGTTCGTCACTTCCAGAAAATCGCCGCATCCGATCAGCGGCAGGCAGCACGCCAGCACCAGCATGCCGAGCATGCGCGGGACTCTGGTCACTCTGGTCAGATTCATTGATTAGCTCCTCGTCCCATGGTCTCAGAATCCGATCCGCAGACGGGCCAGAAACGACCGCGTGGGCGGCAGGTTGTAGTACTCCTGGCGATTCAGGTCGTAACCGAAGTCGTTGACCTCGGGATCCAGACCGTCGTAGTCGGTGATCGTGAAGAGATTCCGGCCCGCGAGCATCAGCGACGCCGACTGTCCGCCCGGAACCCAGCGTGCCGGGATATCGAACGTGAAGGAGAGATTCCGGAGCTTGAAGAAGTCCGCCTTCTCCGTCCAGAAATCGGCGTTCGAGGAGAGCGGGTTGCTGGAGAGCGCGCAGTGCGCGCGCTCGCTCGCGGTCACACCAGCGAGCGCGGACGCATCGCCGCCTTCGGCCGCCCTGAGCTTCTCCTGCACCGCGTAGCAGGGGGGCCACACGCTGCGCACGTTGTTCTGGAAGCCCGAAGCGTTCTGCTGGTAGTTCCCGCCCTGGAACGCCCCCTGCGCGGCCACCGTGAGCCATCCGAAGAGCGTGACCTCCGTCCCCACGGTAGCCGTCTTCGTGGGATACGCCGGTCCGATGAACTGGTCGTTCGCGAGGATGGGATCCGCGATCTCGTCGGGGTTCGTGATCACGGTGCCGAAGTAGCTCGGAACCGGGTATCCCTCCTTCAGAGTGTTGTACCAGCGATCGCTCCCCACGTTGATCACCTGACCGCCGAGATCCAGCGCTTTCGAATTCGTATTGGAGTAGCTGAGCTGCGCCGTCCAGAGCACGTTCTCCGTGCTGAGAAGCCGCGCATCGAGCTGCGCCTCGAATCCCTGATTGCTGAGCGTTCCCACGTTCTCGAGCTGGCGATTCAGGAAGCCGTTCGACGGCGGGCCCGCCATGGCGACGAGCGCGTCGGCCGTGCGTTGACGGAAGTAGGTGAAATCGAAGACCAGCCGGTCGCGCAGAAATCCGGCATTGAGCCCGAGCTCGAGCTCGCGTGTACGTTCGGGACCGAGATCCGGGTTGCCGATCTGCGAGGGCGTGAAAGCCGGCTGCCCATCGTCGCCGGCCACGGGGTCCCACGTGCGCACGGCATCGAAGGCGCCGGGAGCCTTCCCCGATTCGCCGTATGCCGCGCGGAGTTTCATGGATCCCAGCCATGCATGGTCCGGCCAGAAATCCTGATCCGAGATGATGTAGGACGCGCTGACCTTGGGATACGGCTGCAGCCCGAAGTCGCGGCCGAAGGCGCTGTTGCCATCTATGCGAAGTCCGGCGGTGATGAACAGCAGGTCGTCGAAGCCGAGCACTTCCTGCAGGTATCCGCCGGCGTTGATGACCCGCAAACGCTGGTCGGTACCCACCGACGTCTGGGCGGCCGACGTGATGGTGGGATCGCCGGGACCGGCGAAATCGCGTCCCGTGAGACTGCGCCGCTGATCGTTGTCCTGGAACACCTGCCCGCCCCAGGAGAACTGCGAATTGACTTTGCGCCCGATGTCGTGCGTCCACGTCCCGCCGTAGTCGAGAGAGAGCGTGGTGTGTCTCGCCTCCGAGAGAGAGATGCGCCCCTTCGGAGTCGTGATGTGGGCGAACGGAACGACGCTCTGATCGTTCACCGACACGTAATCGTACCCGACCGTGAACTTCTGGACGACACTCTCGGTGGTCTGATGGTTCACCGTCATCCCGAGGATGAAGTGATCCGAATCGTTGGTGTAGTCCTGATCTAGTATCGAAGCGTTCGCCGGTTCGCCATCCACCTTGTAGTTGTTCCTCGGCCCACGCATCACGTTCAGCAGGAAGCCACCGAGGTAGTTGCCGTCAGGCACCCAGCGCGTGGAGCGGTGCGTGTAGCCGACGTTGGTGGAGACCTTCACCTTCCCCGCCGGATCGAACGAGAGATTGGCCCTGAGGGCACCATTCTTCGAACCACCCGGCGCGACCACGCCGTCCTCGTCGGCGTAGCTCCCGGACAGAAAGTACGAGATGCTCGGATCACCCGCGCCGCCGCGCACGGACAGGCTGTAGCGCTGGATGAGGCCGTTGCTGAGCCACGACCCGCTAGCCGGACACGTCGAATCCCGGAACGGATCGCCCTCGCTGGTCACCAGCCCCGGCCCCGTGCACTCGTTGAGGAAGAATCCGGTGGGGTTGTCGGAGCTCGTGAGGTCGAGGTTGTTGAAGCCCGTCGTGACCTCCGCATTCCACGAGGGAGGACCGGCGGCTCCGCGTCTCGTGAAGATCTGGATCACCCCGCCCGATGCTTCGGTGCCGTAGAGCGTGGTGGCCGCGGGTCCGCGCACCACCTCGACACGCGCGATCTGGTCTGCGCTGATGTCGTTGAGCGGCAGCGAGCCGCCCGGCCCACCCTCGCTGTAGACACGAACGCCGTCCACGTATACGAGCGGCGAGTTGCCCTGGCTCAGGCTGGTGTTGCCGCGAAGCAGAATCGTGCCGCCGGCGCCGGGCTGGCCGGAGTTGGCGAGCACCGTCGCCCCGGCCACCTGGCCGTTGATCACATCCTGCAGATCGCGCGCGGGCGTCGCCGCGATTCGCGCGCCGTCCACCGCCGCGATACTGTTTCCGATCTCGCGCTTGCGCGACTGGCCGGCAGTCCCCGTCACGACCACCTCGTCGAGCCCCAGCGCCTGCTGGTCCAGCTCGAAATCGACGCGCACCGTCTGGTCGGCACTCACGGTGACCACGCGGGATGCGGGCGCGTAGCCGATCATCCGCACGCGAAGCGTGACTTCGCCATCCGGGAGATTGGCGAGAGCGAACTCGCCGGATCCATCCGTCATCGCGCCGATGGTCGTGCCTTCCGCGAACACCTGCGCTCCGGCGAGTGGCGCGCGGGAAGCACGGTCGACCACACTTCCGGAGACGCTGCCCTGCTCGGCCGGATACAGCAGCTCGCTCCGCGACGCCGCGAAGTCGAGTCGATCGCCCACGACTCCAGCGCTACCCATGCCGATCTCGCGCATGGACGGTGACGGAGTGGGCTCCACCAGAACCTGCGTCCCGAGGTCCACGTAGCGGAGCCGCGTGCCCATGAGAAGGTGCGTGAGCGCTTCGCGCACGCTCGCGCTCAGGCATTCGCAGGTGACGCGTACCTCCGGAGGGAGGAAGTCCTCACTGAAGACTATGGGCACTCCGGCGCGGTGCCGCAGCTCGTTGAGCGCGGCGAGCAGAGTCGAGTTCTCTACCGCGAGCGCGGCAGGACGATCGAGCAGACCTCTGCGCGCGGACTCGTGCGGGACCGTGAGCGTTCCCAGGTTGACGGCCATCGTCATCTCCTGCGATCGGACGGCCGATGCGGCACTCGTAGCGAGCAGCGCAATCGCTAGAAGGTGTGCACGGCTTCGCACTGTACGGTGCATGGTACCTCCCTGGATCGTAAACGGCGTTGGGGCGTGCGGTATCAGCGGGGCTCTCGGGAGCTTCTCGGCCTCAGGGAGAGATCGAGACGTGCTTCCCGTCGAGAGAACAGCGCGACTGCGTGGCGCGGCAGACCGCGGTCAACACTTCGTCGAGGGATTCCTCGGCGAACCAGCCAGTGACGACACGCCGCGCAACCAGCGAATCGCTTATATCGACAGTGACATCGAAGTGGTGCTCGAGCGCGTCACCCACCTGCGCGAGCGGTGTCGACTGGAAGATCAGAAGACCATCGGGCCAGTCGAGCAGCTTCGTGACATCCTTCACCTTTATCACCGAGGGTGCACCCCCTCGCTTCATCTGACTCACTTCGCCGGCGCTCACCGCCACCGACGCGTCGGTGGATGCGAGCCGCACGTGGCCTTCGACCACGGCGAGTCGCAGGTCGTCGCCATCCACCTTGAGCTCGAATCGCGTGCCGAGTACCAGTGCGTCGCCGGCGTTCGTGTGCACGGTGAACGGGTGCGTGGAGTCGGAGCGCACGGCGAAGTACGCACGCCCATCCAGCCAGACCTGCCGCTTGTCGCCGCCGGGCGGGAGCCGCAGACGGCTGTTCGGCGCGAGCCGTACGAAGCTTCCATCGGCCAGCGTGACGGTGACCGTCTGCAGAGACCCCGTCGCGAACTCCCGAACACCGAAGGCGGGATTCCATGGACGCGTGCTCCGGTACCACAGTCCTCCCACGGCAAGTAGAATCACCGCCGCGGCCGCGAGTGCGGGCGTCAGCCAGGCACGGCGTTCGCTGCGCTTCCGCCCCCGGCCGAGCATCGAGCGAACGCCGCGAGAGCGCGCTCGCGCGACGATCTCGCCGCTCTCCGGCCGACCGTGCGGCGCTCCCGGCGGCAGACCGCCCGGCTCGACTCGCCAGAGGAGAGCGAGCTGCCGGTAGCGCTCCTCGTTTTCGGCCGACTCACGGCGCCAGTTCTGAAGCCGCCGCTCCTCGAGCGCACTGAGTCTTTCACGAAATGACCGAAGAATTACTTCGTCCATACTCGAAGCTGAAGTTCGCGGGCAGGCGGGACATCCACAGCCGGAGGGCCGGAGCTGCCGGGCATCGTGGTACTGTCGGGGTATACACGACTGCCGACGCGATTCTTACTATCCGCGTCTCGTCCCTCTCCCGCCGGTAGCGGGCGCCCGCGGTTCAGCTTCTGCCGATACGGGTGCGCGCGGGCAGCACGGGTCGCCCGCTTTCGTGCGAGAAAGCGCCGAGGAGCGCCCTGATCGTCGCGACCGCGGCGCTCAGTTGGTTGGCGACAGTCTGCGGCGCGATCCCCATGACCTCGGCGATCTCGCGATTGGAGAGCCCGTTCACGCGCGCGTGCAGAAAGATCTCGCGGCGCCGCTCGGGAAGGCTCGCGACCGCCCTGTCGAACTCCTGCTCGAGCTGCGAGCGATCCAGCAGCTCATCGGGCGTCGCGACGCGCGACGGCGACTGGGATCTCTTCAGGCTCCACAGCCGGCGGCGCTCGCGTCGCTTTCTCTCGTCGAGCGCCAGGTTGTGCATGATCCGGAAGAGGAGAGCACGCACCGACCCATCGCGCTCCCACTCTTCGCGCCGCCGCCATATCCGGACGAACGTCTCCTGGGCGGCATCCTCCGCCGCGTCCCAGCCGTCGAGCACGCGCGCGCCGTGAGCCACGAGCGGGTTCCAGTACAGCTCCAGAAGCGCGTCGAGAGCGCCCTCGTCGCCGCCGCGAATTCTCTCCATGAGCTCCCGGTCGCGAAGCTCATGGCTGGAAGGCGATCGGCCATCGAAAGCCTCTGGGGTGTCGCTCATGCGTGTGCCTCGGGGGAGCTGGGGTGCGAAAGGGCACACTAGCATGGCGGACGCGGCTTTGCAAGAACGAGAATGGAGAGGGCTCGTGAGCGACGCTCACGAGGCCCCTCCCTCAAAGAGCTCACCGCGGTCGTACCTGTGGCAATCCCCGGAGGAGG
>CAZTTY010000115.1:0-9534 GCA_964616815.1 uncultured Gemmatimonadaceae bacterium
GGCCGGTCCGGCGGCGCCGCCGGACCGGCCGCGTCAGAGAGCCGATCCCGTCATCTGACTCGTCCCCGCTTCCCTCCCTCTCGTCCCTCCCTGCGTCCGCTTCGTCCCCGAAGCGTTGCCGCACCGGGGCCGCCGCCGAATAGTTCGGGCGCCAACGCCGGACCCGTGGCCATCCATCCGTCGAGATGCACGCGCATCGGGGCGGATCGTTGGTGCGGGGTCCGCCACGCGAAGGTTCGTCGTACGGGGATGGGAGGGGTAATGCTTCACGACGTCCTGCCGAAGTGCAGCTCGAGCTCGGCGCGGCCCGCATCGCGCGCCGCCTCTCGGCACGCCGGCGGGACGTTTCACATCCGTGGCCACCGCACGCTCCGCCGCCCGGGAGAGGGCGGCGCCGGCAGCGAGCTCCAGAGCAGAGCACTCTCCACCGCCGCACGCACGACCTCCGCATGTCGATCCACGACGACCGCAGCAACTCGGAGGAACCATGCGACGTCGGTTGTTGGAACTGAGCGCCTTCCTGGGCGCACTGGCGCTCCTCGCGCCTGGTGCGCGCGCCCAGCAGGAGGCGGTTTTCACCGGACACGTCACGACTGAGGAGGGCACACCGCTCCCGAACGCGAGCGTGTTCATCGAGCAGACGCGCGAGGGCACCCTGACCGGTGCGGACGGGGCGTACCGCCTGATAGTGCCCGCCGCGCGCGTCAACGGACAGCAGGTGACGCTCTCCGTGAGACTGATCGGATACCGGCAGGCGTCCGACACGCTCACCCTTTCCGGAGGTACGCACACCCACGACTTCACCCTCGTGGCGAATCCCCTGCGACTCGGTGAGGTCGTCGTCACCGGCCAGGGTCTCACCACCACTCGCGAGAAGCTCGGCAACGTGATCAACACGGTCGACTCCGCGGCCATCTCGCGCTCGAACGAGTCGAACGTGGTCAACGCGATCGCCGCCAAGGCGCCAAACGTGGAAGTCACATCGCAGGCCGGCGATCCGGGAGCATCCTCGTACATCCGCATCCGCGGCCCGAAGACCATCAGCGGCACCGGCCAGCCTCTCTTCGTGGTGGACGGAGTGCCGATCGACAACTCCACGCTCAACACCGAGGGGAGCACCACGCAGGGCACCGTGTCGACCAATCGCGCGGCCGACATCAACCCCGCCGACATAGCGTCGATCGACATCCTCAAGGGAGCCGCGGCCGCAGCCATCTACGGCGCGCGCGCGGGCCAGGGCGTGGTGCTCATCACCACCAAGAAGGGACACTCGGGCCCGACCCGCTACACGCTCCGCTCCAGCTATTCGTTCGACGAGGTCACCAACGGCGTGCCGCTGCAGACCAGGTACGGGCTCGGCACGCTGAACGAAGACGGCGTTCCCGAGCGGCCGGCGTGCAACAGCCTCGACCCCGGCGCCGGGCTCGACTGCTCTCCAGGCGGCGTCACCGCCAGCTTCGGCCCCGAGCTCCCCGCCGGCACGCCCGTGTACGACCACTGGAGCGACCTCTTCGACACCGGCCACACCTGGGACAACAACATCTCGATCTCGGGTGGCAACGATCGTACGCTCTTCTACCTCTCCGGCGGACGGACGAACACCGACGGCACGATGGTCGGACCCAACAACTGGTACGACAAGACCACCGTTCGCCTCAACGCGTCGCACCAGATTTTCGACAACCTGAAGGCGGGGCTCGACATCTCGTACGTCGACACGCGCGGCCACTACACCCAGATGGGATCGAACGTGGATGGGCTTCTTCTCGGCTCGCTGCGTACGCCGCCCGAGTTCAACAACGCGGAGTATCTCGACCCGACGTCGAAGATGCACCGCTCGTACAGATTCCCCTTCCCGTCGCTCGCATCCACGACCACCAGCCGCGGATACGACAACCCGTTCTTCGTCCTCAACGAGGATCTCAACCAGAGCAACCTTTCCCGTACCTTCGGGAACGTGAACATCTCGTACGATCCGTTCGACTGGCTGAACCTCAGGGAGACATTCGGCGCGGACTACTACACCGACCAGCGCCTGGAGGGCTTCCCGCTCACCAGCTCGGGACAGCCCACCGGGCAGGTGTTCCGGGCCGATTTCATGAACTACCAGCTCGACCAGAACCTGATCGCGACCGCGTCGCACACATTCAGCCCCGACTTCGCGGGCTCGCTGACGGTCGGACAGAACATCAACGCGCGCAACTTCCAGCAGGTACGCGTCCAGGGCGTCACGCTGGTCGCGCCGCAGCCCTTCAACCTGCTCAACACCATCAACTGGACGCCCGACGACTTCCAGAGCCAGATCCACGGCGAATCGTACTTCGCGCAGGCCACCGCCGACATCTTCGATCGGCTGCACCTCACCGCGGCGATCCGCAACGACGGCTTCTCCACGTTCGGCTCGAGCTCGCGCAGGCACTGGTTCCCGAAGGGGAGCGCGGCGTTCACGGTGCTGGACAACACCAGCGAGGCGAACCCCGGCATCCTCTCGTTCCTGAAGCTCCGTGCGGCATACGGGGAGACGGGTACCGAGCCGCCGGTGTACTCCACCGATCAGGTCTATCTGGTAGGCCAGTACATCTTCGACGCCGGCTGGGGCTCGCAGCTCTTCGCGAACCAGAACGGCAACGGTGGACTCCTCGCTGGCTTCACCAAGGGACAGCCGAATCTGGGGCCGGAGCGCACCAAGGAGATCGAAGCCGGCGCCGACTTCGGACTGCTGGGGGCGCGCGCCGATGGCTCGCTCACGTTCTATAACGATCGCACGGTGGGCGCCATCTTCCTCGCGCCGCTGGCCAACTCCACCGGCTTCGGTCAGCAGGAGCAGAACGCTGGCACCATCCGCAACCGCGGCGTGGAGGTCGCGCTCAACGTGCGGCCTATCATGAGGCCCGATCTCACCTGGGAGATCGGCCTGCAGTGGGCACGAAACCAGAACCAGGTGCTCGACCTCAGCGGCCAGCAGTTCGTCGACCTCCCGACCGGCGGATACTTCACCGGCGCCATCGCCACCGCGTGGCAGGGCTCGGGACTCGGCGTAATCCGCGGCGCGGACTTCGCGCGCTGCGGCCGCGGCCTGAACATCGACGGCGTGAACATCGACCAGGCGTGCGGCAGCGCACCGCGCGGCGCGCTGTACATCGACTCCACCGGCTTCCCCGTCCCCGATCCCACGAATCGCGTGATCGCCAACGGAAACCCGAAGTGGACCGGCAGCGTTCGCACGGCGCTCACCTGGCACAAGTGGCAGCTGTCGGGATTGCTCGATATCCGCCACGGCGGCGACATCTGGAACGGGACGCGCGGCGCGCTGGTGGCGTTCGGCACGAGCGCGTTCACGCTCGACCGCGGCGTGGAGCGCACCTTCGGCAAGGACATCATGTCGGGCCCCGTGGCCGGCCCCGGCGCCGGCAACCCAGTGCTCATCGATGAGAACTGGTACGCCGGCAACGGCGGCGGCTTCGGCACGGTGGCATCGCAGTTCATCGAGGATGCGAGCTTCGTGAAGCTCCGCGAGGTATCGCTCGCCTACACCTTCGACGAGCCGTGGGTCACCACGAACCTCGGTCTCTCGAGCATCGATCTCAGAGTGTCGGGCCGCAATCTCCACACGTGGACCGACTACACGGGCATCGACCCCGAGAGCAACCTCGGAGGCGCGGGCGTTCTGATTCAGGGCATCGACTACTTCAACAACCCGCAGACACGCTCGTTCGTGATCTCGCTGGGCCTGAACCGCTAATCCGAGCCGAGAGCGAGACAATGTCAAACAGATACGCGAAGCTGGCGTTGAGCGCACTGCTCCCGGCGATGCTGCTCGCCGGGTGCAGCGACTGGCTCACCGCACCGAAAGCCAAAACCGATCCGAACAACCCCACCACCGCCGGACGCGACCAGCTCCTGGTCGGCGTGGAGACGGCGCAGACCACTCTGCAGACGGGCGATCTGGCGCGAACGCTGAGTCTCTGGGTTCAGTCCATGTCCGGCACGCAGCGGCAGTATTCGCTGCTCGACAACTATCAGTTCGACGAGGACGCCTATTCGGCGGATTGGAGCCTCGTATACACCGGCGGTGGCCTGATCGACATCCGCACCATCGAATCGCAGGCTCTCGAGGCGGGCGATTCGCTCTACGCCGGCGTGGGTTACGTGCTCGAAGCGCTGACCATGGGAACCGCCGCCGATGTCTGGGGCGACATCCCCTATTCCCAGGCGGTATCCGACAGCGTTCTCACCCCGGAGCTCGACCCGCAGCAGCAGGTGTACGCGATGGTACAGGCGAAGCTCGACACCGCGATCGCGTTCCTGCGGTGCACGGCCTCCACGTGCACGGGTCCGCGCGGTGCCGACCTCTGGTACGGGCAGGACGATGACACCGACGACGCCGCTCAGTGGACTGAGCTCGCGCACACGTTGAAGGCGCGCTACTACATGCACACCGCCGAAGTGGATCCCGGCGCTTACACGCTGGCGCTGGCGCAGGCCGACTCGGGCATCTCCTCTCCCGCGAACGACCTCGTGTCCTACCAGAGCAACGACCCGAACGAGTGGAATCTCTGGTATCAGTTCATGGTCATCCAGCGCTCCGGCTACACGGGGGCGGGCCAGTTCATGGTGAACCTCCTGAAGAGCGACGACGATCCCAGGCTGCAGCGCTACTTCGCACCCAATTCGGGCGGAGAGATCGTCGGCGCTCCGCCGGGCGGCGGAGCCGTGAGCGCATCGGACATCAGCAGCACCCGGCTCGCGCCGAACTTCCGGCAGCCCATGGTCACGTACGCCGAGAATCAGCTCATCATCGCGGAAGCCGCTCTGCACGAGGGCGAGCCGGCGACCGCGCTGACGGCGTACAACGCCGAGCGCACTTCGCAGGATGTACCGACCGCGGGGAGCGTGACGCTGCAGGACGTGATGTCGGAGAAGTACATCGCTCTCTTCCAGCAGGTCGAGCCGTGGAACGACTACAAGAGAACCTGTCTCCCCGCGCTCGACCCGGCCGGCAACGCGTCCGCGGTGCCGGGGCGGATTCTCTACCCGCTCTCGGCCGAGCGTAACGCCAACCCCAACATCCCCGCGCCGAGCGATCAGCCGCAGCGCAACTGGAACGACCCCAACCCGTGTCCGGCGCCGTGACGCTCCACGTCCGATACGGTAGACGTGACCGGTCGACACGACCGGTCGACCCGATCGGCGTACGTGACCGGTAGATGTGATCGGTCTACCTGATCGGCGAATGCGGCCGGTAGATGTGATCGGCGTACATGACCGGTGAACCCGAACGGGGCCGGGTCTCTCGACGGAGACCCGGCCCCTCGTTCGCATCGGATCGCGCATGCCCGCCCACGGCCCGGACGCGGCCGTGGGCGCGGCCGTTCCGTGCCGGCATGCCGTCTGTCGGCGATGCCGGATCTGTTGTTCACGTCGGTTCGGCACCGCAGTGTGTAGCGTGCGAACGGCAGACCGTAAGCATTTTTTACGGCCTCGTGCCTACGTTCTCTTCATCATAGCCATATCGACCGCGACGGCGTCATCTTTGCACTCGGGCAGTGGCTCGGATCTCCATTCAGCGGTCCGACCATCTCAACCCAGCCCTGCCGCGAACGCATGCAAGTCCACGACATCGCTCCCGCACTGGCGGTCCTCGCATTCCTCTGCGGCGGGAACGCCGCCCACTCCCAGATGTCTCAGCCCACGCTCGCGTCCGCGCTGCGAGACACGTCTCTCGCGGGTATGGATGACGGCAGCGCCGCCCCGGACTCGGCCGCCGCCGACACGACGCAGATAGACCTGCGGACCGAAGAACCCCGTTCCGCGCACGGTTGGCTCTCCTCTCCCTCGTTTTTCGAGATCCGCCTGCTCACCTCGCGCCACTCCACCATCCCCTCGCGCATGGCCACCACGCAATACCGCGATCTGTACATCGTGGATCTGCGTGCCGGATGGACGTTGGCGTCGAACGGTTTCATGTCCGTGGAGTACGTGCCGAGCGTGGTACCGCTGGCCATCAGCACTCGCAACCCGCGTGAGTACGAACCGCGCGTCAGGGTAACGTGCGCGCTGGAGGAGAGCTGCTCGAGCTACAGCGCTCTTTCCATCAAAACCGTCCCGCTCTACTCGAACACGTACGGCTTCGGTGTGACCCCGGTCGGATTCCAGATGCGCGCGTTCCGCTCGAGCCCGGTACAACTCCTCACGTACGCGCACGGCGGCGCACTCTGGTTCACTCACCGCATCCCCGATCCGAGAGCCACGCGCTTCAACTTCACCGCGGAGCTCGGGGCGGCACTCCAGGTGAACCTCCCCGACAGGCTGGCCCTCGCACTCGGCTACAGTTGGCATCACACATCCAATGCGGGCACCGGCAAGGTGAACCCCGGCCTCAACTCCCGCGCGCTCTCGGTATCGGTCGTCGCGCGGCGGTGAACTACGGGGCGGTCCCCAACGCGCGGGTCGCGTGGATCCACCTTCACGCGCGCGATCTGACGCGTGTCAGCGAGTCCCAAATGTAGAGGGCCGGACGGCGTCGCCGTCCGGCCCTCTACATCGATGTACCTGACCCCGTTCCGGAATGATGGCGCGACGATTGACATCCTGTGAAGAGAGCGAAGGAGCCCGAGCCAATCAACCCCGAGGCCACCATGAAATTCCGCAATGCCAACGCCACCGCCGTCGCGATACTCGCCGCCCTGGCTGCCTGCCAGCCATCCGAGCAGCGAGCAGCCGCAGGGGACACCGAGCAGGCCGGAGCGCAGGCCAGCGGGGCCGCGGCCGCGCCCGAGCCCGCCCCGGCCAGCCCGAAGGGAACCGAAGGGTGGACCCTCGTGAACACCGTCGAGGGCTTCGACCGGCCCGAATCCGTGTGGTACGACTCGACCACGGACGCCTACTTCGTTTCCAGCACCGGCAGCGGTAACGGCGACGACTCGCACGGATTCATCAGCCGGCTGAAGGGTGACGGCAGCATAGACTCGCTCCGCTTCATAGCCGACGGCCGGAACGACGTCACTCTGCACACTCCGCGCGGGCTCGCCATCCTCGGCGATACGATCTGGGTCGCAGACGGGAAGTCGCTCCGCGGCTTCGACAAGAACACGGGAGCGAGCGTCGGCGACGTGGACTTCGGGCAGCTCGACGCGGAACTCCTCAACGACGTCGCGATCGGGCCGGAGGGATCCGTCTTCATCACCGACACCCGCGCCAACGACGGAGACGGCTCCATCTTTCGCGTTCCGCTGCTCAGCATCGAAGGGCGCAAGCGAAACCCGCAGGTGGCCAGCACGAGCGTCACGCTGCAGGGCCCCAACGGCATCACCTGGGATCGCGTACGCGGGCACTACGTAGTGGCTTCCTTCCTGGGGAACGACATCTACTCGTGGATGCCCAAGTCGAACCCGAACACCATCGCCACCGGGCCCGGCCGATTCGACGGTATCGCCGTGCTCGGCGACGGCCGCATACTCGTCACGAGCTGGAACGACTCGAGCCTCATGGTCGTCCGCGGCGACAGCCTCCACACCGTGATCAGCGGCCTCCCGCAGCCCGCCGACTTCGGCATCGACAACAAGCGCCAGCGCGTGGCCATCCCCCTCTCCGCCACGAACGAAGTGGTGATCTTCTCCATCCCCCCCGCCACCGCCGGCCGGGAGGTCCCGACGAAGGTGACGCGGTAGGGGGAGGGGGGAGGGGGAAAGGGAGCAGGAAACAGGGAACAGGGAACAGGGAAGTGCACACGCCTCGCCGTCATCCCCGCGAAAGCGGAGATCCATGTTCGACTGAGTAACATGGATGCCCGCTTCCGCGGGCAAGACCATGGAACGTGTGCTGTTCCCTGTTCCCTGTTTCCTGTTTCCTGCTTCCTGCTCCCTTCCCCCTTGACGCCCGTAGGGGATGAGTCAATTTCCACGAACCTTCTCGCTTTCGCCGTTTCCACCCGCCATCGCCCTCCTTACTCGTCTTCCCATTCCCTCCTCCCGAGCCGCGCCGGGTTAGGCGTATGATCGCTCCGACACCACCAGGGCGCGCCGCTTGAAGGCCTCCCGCTGGCTGCTCGCCATCGCATCGTTCAGCGCTGCGATCGCGGTCTCGCTCTACATCGTCTTCAACAGTTGGCCGCACGGGCGCAACGTGGTCAGCGTGTCGCTCGGTGCCCACGTGGTGCTGCTGGCGGTCGCGCTTCTGGAACTCGGGATGCGCGGGTGCAAGGTGGCACTCAGCGCGGCGTCGCTGCGCATCCCGATGCGCTTCGACACGGCGCTGCGCGCGAGCGCGGGAGGCGACTTCGGTGCCGCGATCACGCCCGCGCGCACCGGCGCGGAGCCGGCGCGCTACCTGATCATGGGCGAGGCCGGCATGCCGTCGGCCAGCATCATCCTCGTGATCTTCGCGGAGCTCTTCCTCGAGATGGTGTCGCTCGCACTGATCGCGCTCGCGATGTTCATCGTGTTCCGCGGTTCCGGCGCGATGATCATGGGGATGGTCGGACTCGTCGCCATGTACGCCACGTTCGTGCTGGGGACCGGCGCGCTCGGCTTCGTGCTCGCGAAGCGCGGGGCCGTGGGCCCGCCGCCCCGCTGGCTCCAGCGGATCGGGATGAATGCCGGCCGGTGGCGTGCCGTGCAGCGCTCGCTCCGGCAGCTCCGCACCGGGATCGAGGAGATGAAGCACATGCGCCTCGGTTTCGCCTCGCTCGCACTCGGCGCGTCGATCCTGCACATCGTCCTCCGCCTCGCGATCCTCCCGATCATCGTCTACTCGTTCGGCGTCGAAGTGCCAGTCGCGCCGCTCGTGCTCTGGCCCGTGGCGCTCACATACGGAAGCGTGGTGGTGGCCGTCCCCGCGGGCGGCGGCCTCATCGAAGTCGCCTTCAAGGAGGCGCTCGGCAACGCCATCCCGGCATGGATCTTCGGCGCCTCGCTCATCTGGTGGCGCTTCTACACTTTCTACCTCTACATAATCCTCGGCGCCATCGCCGCCGGCGGCACTGTGATGCGCGCACTCCGTCCCGAGGGAGAGGCCGAGATCCAGGGCAAACTGGAGAGGGGATCGCCGACGGGGCAAACCACCGGATCAGGCCTCTGACGCGGGCGGCAGGGCGGCGACGCCGCCGGCCACACGCGCTGGAAATCCGACCACGAGTGGCACTTCCCTTGCCCCCCGTGGTATTTCTCATTCTCCGAGGGAGAGCGACCATGCCCGATCGACCGAAAAAAATCGACCCTCGCCACGGCCCGAGCACCCACACGGTTGACGAAGGCCTGGAAGGCGCCATTTTCGAGGACGAGAGCGACGACCTGGAAAAGGAACGGACCGCCAGCCGACACACCGACCGGGCGAGTAACACGCCGTCCCGCACCCCGGAACGCCCCTGACGCCGCCTCTCGTCGCCGGCCCATACCCTTCCCGGTCCGCCACCCAGAGCCCGAGCCGTCCCTGTTCCCTGCTTCCTGTTCCCTGCTTCCTGTTCCCTGCTTCCTGTTCCCTGCTTCCTGCTTCCTCCCTCCTCCCCCCGCCCCCTCTCCGCCATGCGCCGCCGCC
>CAZTTY010000116.1:0-9488 GCA_964616815.1 uncultured Gemmatimonadaceae bacterium
CCGCGCGCCGCAACGTACTTCATCGCCGTGTCCAGAGCCCGGTCCGCGAGCTCCGGGGTCAGATCCGGGACCGCCCTGTCCAGCAGCGACATGGCGTTGTCCTTGAGAATGCCGGTCGGCTCGCCCGACGCCGAGCGCACGATGGTCCCGCCATCCACGTCCGCGGTAGCCGCGGTGATGCCGGCCGCGCGCAGCGCCGCGCCGTTGGCGAGCCCCATGTGGCCGTCGAGGCGCTGGATCCACACCGGATTGTCGGGCGTGACGGAGTCGATCCAGTCGCGGCGCGGCAGCTCCCCGCCCCAGGCGGTGTGATCCCAATCTCCACCCATGATCCAGGTGCCCGGCTTCACGGTCGCGGCGTATTCCTTTATGCGCGCCGTGAACTCCTCGGGGGTCTTCGCGTCGCGCAACTGCACGGACGAGAGCCTGAAGCCGCCGTCGATGAAGTGGATGTGTGCATCGTTGAAGCCGGGTACCACCATGGCACCCTTCGCATCGATGATTCGCGCGTCCGATCCGGCCGCCTTCTTCACCTCAGCGCTCGACCCCACCGCGGCGATGGTGTCGCCCCGTGCCAGTACCGCGTCGGCCCAGGGTCGCTGCGGATTCCCCGTCCACACGCGCGCATTCACTACCGCCAGCGCAGCGGCCCCACCCTCTCCGCCCGCCCCACCCTCCGAACATCCGATCGCCATGACCCCAGCCGCAATGCCGAGTATTAGAAGTGATCTTCGCATGCGCCGGAATGTCGGGCGCAGCGGGGGAGAGCGCAAGGAAAAGGAAGCAGGGAGCAGGGAGCAGGAACTGCACACCCATGAAGTTCGCCCCGCTCTTGCGGGGATGGATGACCCGAGAATCGCCCGCCGCTCGGGCGGGCGCGCCTCAACCGGCGTGCGGTTCCTGCTCCCGGCTCCCTGCTTCCTGCTCCCTTTTCTTCTCCGGCAGGAGCAGCGACGCCACGATCGTGATGGTCAGTATCGCCGCTATCACCGTCAGAGCGACGAAGACGGGGATCTCGTACAAGCCATCGATCAGCATCTTGATCCCCACGAACACGAGGATGGCCGCCAGGCCGAAGCGCAGCAGGTGAAAGCGCGCCACGACACCCGCAAGCACGAAGTACAGCGCGCGCAGCCCGAGGATGGCGCAGACGTTCGACGTGTAGACGAGGAACGGGTCGCGGGTGATCCCGAAGATCGCCGGGATGCTGTCCAGAGCGAAGATCAGATCGGTGAACTCCACCAGCAGCACCGCCAGGAAGAGCGGCGTGGCGACGCGCTTCGCGTTCTCTACCGCGAAAAAGCTCTGGCCATGGTAGCGTGCGGTGATCGGGATGAATCGTGCCGCCAGCCTCACCAGCGGGTTCCCCTCTATCTCGGGCGGCTTCTCCTCGCGGATCGCCATCCGCGCGCCCGTAACCACGAGCAGCGCGCCGAAGATGTAGATCACCCAGTGGAAGGTGGAGAGCAGGATCGCCCCGACCGCGATGAAGGCTCCGCGCATCACCAGCGCGCCGAGTATCCCCCAGAAGAGCACGCGGTGCTGATAGCGCGCCGGCACATCCAGGTAGGTGAAGATCATCACCATGACGAAGATGTTGTCGACGCTGAGCGACTTCTCGATCAGGTAGCCGGTGAGGAACTCGGTGGCCGGCCGCGCGCCGGCGTACATGTAGATTCCGCCGGCGAAGAGGAGGGAGAGCGCGATCCAGACGATGCTCCAGGCAGTCGCCTCGCGCAGGCTCACCTCGTGAGCCTTCCTGTGGAAGATGCCGAGGTCGATCGCGAGCAGCACGACGACGACGGCGTTGAACGCTACCCAGAACCAGATGCTGGTTGCCATGCGCTCCTCGCGCGAGGCGGGCGTAGGGGGGAGATGCGAAAGGGCGAGACCCTACGGCACGCTAGTGACGTAGTGGTCTCGCCCCGAACCGAAGTTCATGGGCCGGCCGGAAGCGCGCCCCGCGCTCCGTATTGACGACCGGCCCTCCGGCACCCTCGCGCCGGCAGGCTACTCCCCACTCGGCTCGAAGTCTCGCCACTCCCGGTCCGTTGGACAAGGGGGGGCGCCCGCCGAATCACCTTCGCTCCATCGCGTCCCTGATGTCGAGCAGGATCTCGAAATAGAGCTGCTCGCGGCGATAGGCGAAGTCGAGCGTGGACATCTGCTTCGGATCTTCGGCCGACTTCGCGCGGTCGAAGGCCTCGGTGTACATCTCGTCGAGGTTGGAAAGAATCCGTTCACGGGAGCGGGACATACCTATTTTCTCGATGGCTCGGAGAATGAGTCTCGGTGGCTCGACCTCCGCCGGCGCGGGCAGCCGCTTGTCGGCTTCCGTGAGCAGGAAGCGCTTCGCGGCTCCCAACAGAGCGCGACGGGAGTTGGTCGGATCGGGAGGCACTGCGCTGAACTTACGTGAGTGAGTGCGCGGCAGGAAGCAGGAAAGCCCTTCCGCCGCTTCCCAGCCAGACCGTGCCCGGCTACATTTCACTACGTAGAAAGGGGAGTAGCCACGCGGGCCATGGGGGTTCGCGCGATCGAGTCGTCAGGACTGCGTTCGGGCAGGTAGAGAGCGCACGGTTCGATCGGGATCTGCCAGATCAGGCGAGACCTTTCGCGAAGGCCGACGGAGATGTCGGCGTGCGCGAAAGTCTCGCCTTTCGTGCATCCACACCCCTGGAGATTGCCATGAACAACCTCAAGGTCTTCATGCTGATGGCGGGGCTCACCGCCCTGCTGATCGCCATAGGCGGCTACTTCGGCGGCCAGAGCGGGATGCTGATTGCGTTCGTCCTGGCGGCCGGAATGAACTTCTTCATGTACTTCAGCTCCGACAAGATGGTGCTGAAGGCGTACCGCGCACGCGTGGTGGATGAGTCCTCGGCGCCGGAGCTGTACGCGCTGGTGGACCGGTTACGCCAGAGGGCTGGGCTTCCCATGCCCACGCTCGCCATAGCGCCGCAGCAGCAGCCCAACGCGTTCGCGACGGGCCGGAACGCGGAGCATGCCGTGGTGTGCGTCACCGAGGGGATCCTTCGGATGCTGAGCCGCGATGAGCTGGCGGCCGTGCTCGGCCACGAGCTGGCGCACGTCAAGAATCACGACATGCTCCTGCAGACCGTGGCCGCGACCATAGCCGGCGCGATCACGAACCTCGCTCACTTCGGCTTCTTCTTCGGCGGCATGGGCGGCGACGACGAGGGCGGCAACCCGCTCGCGGGGCTGGCGATGCTCTTCCTCGCGCCCATCGGCGCGATGCTGATCCAGTTCGCCATCAGCCGGCAGCGCGAGTTCAAGGCAGACGCAGTGGGCTCGGAGATCAGCGGGATGCCTCTCGAGCTCGCGGGCGCCCTGCGCAAGCTCGATGCGGCCGCCCACAAGATTCCCATGAATGTCTCTCCTACCGCGGCCCAGCTCGCGATCGTCAACCCGCTCGCGGCCTTCCGCAACCGCGGGATGGTGAACCTGTTCTCGACGCATCCCTCGACGGCCGACCGGATCGCGCGCCTCGAGCGGATCGCGACGACGACGGGGTCATAGGGGCCGGGTACCCGATCGTAAATGGAGCGCCGCCGTCGGCGGCGCTCCATTTTCAATTCCGGTGCCGCGAGCAGCCGGCGCCGGCGGATCCGGCTCTGTCTGCACGAAGCGTCGCGCGTAGCGTAGTATCATGGTATGCTCCGTGAAACCACGCTCCCGGGCGGCGTCACCGCGTTCGCCGCGCACGCGCCCGGCGACGCCCGGCCGCCGCTCTTGCTCGTCCACGGAATGTTCGGGGGTGCGTGGCAGTTCGCGGAGTGGCAGCGCCGACTGCTGGCTCGCGGCCGCTCCAGCGTTGCCATCGACCTGCGCGCGCACGGCTCCAGCGACCCCGACAGCGATGTCGGAAGGCTGTCGCTGGACGATTACGTGGACGACGCACGCCGCGCGGCGCGCGAGCTGGGAAGGCCGGCGATCGTGGGGCACTCCATGGGTGGGCTCATCGCCCAGAAGCTGGCCGAAGAAGATGCGGTGGCAGCCGCGGCGCTCGTGTGCCCGGGCCCGCCGCGGTGGATCCCGGCGCTCAGCGCCGGCCTGCTCGCGCGCATGGCCAGATATTCCGCCGCGCTGCTCTTCTCCCGCGCACTCGTCCCGCGCCGGGCCGACGCCGAGGCGCTCTTTCTCGATCGCCTCCCGCTCGCCGAACGAGACGACGTGTTCGCGCGACTCCGGCCCGAGAGCGGTCGCGCCGCACGCCAGCTCGCGCTCGGCGCGATCGCGGTCGATGCCGGCCGCGTGAAGTGCCCGGTGCTCGTGATCGGCGCCGCCGGCGACCACTTTCTCCCACCGCGCATCGCGCGCGCCATCGCCCGGAAGTACGGCGCCGAGTATCGCGAGTACGACGGACACGGCCACTACATCGTGGGCGAACCGGGATGGGAGCTCGTGGCGGACGACGTGGCCGACTGGATCGCGGCACACGAGTGATGCCGGCGGCATCGCCGGCCATCGTGCGTCAGAGCGCGAACATCACCACGAGCTCCGCTACGATCAGGAGAACGATCGCTATCTCGAGCGCTTCGGCGCGCGATGCCTGTGCCTCGTCGTTCAGCATGGCGTACGTCTCCCGGATGATCCCCAGCTTCCGGTCGATCCCGTTCCGCCAGACCCGACCGCGAAAGATGTCGAGCGCGGCGCTGTAGACGCGCGCGAGATAGACATCGTCCGTCACCTTGAGGGAGTTCTCCACACGTTCCACCACCTCGGTGGAGTCGGCCACGAGCGTCTGGAGGTCGCCGAGCAGCCGCGCGTAACGGCGGATGATTCGCGCCAGGCCGGCGCGACGCGCGCTCGCGACGCGCGCGTACATGAGCGGGAGCTGGTCATCCAGCAGCGCGTCGTACACCCGCAGCTCCAGCAACTGCGCGTTCGCGAACTCCAGTATGTACTGGATGTCGGTGTCCTCCGCGGCGGGCTCCACCACCAGGGCGTTGTCCCAGGTGAGGATGGCCAGATCGTCGGAATAATACGAGAAGCGATTGGGGAGTAGCTCGCGCAGCGCGGCCTGCGAAAGCTCACGCCGCTCGTTCAGGAGCAGCGGCGCCACATCCCTGTCGCGGAGCAGCTCCGCCGAGAGCTCGCCGCCCTCGCTGTCGGCGAATCGCGTGATGCGGAACACCACGTAGTCCTCCGTGACGCTCGCCACGCTGCGCCGCTCGATCGCCGGCTCGATCCTGCCGACCAGCGAATCGAGATGCCGGAGGAAGAGCGGCGTGAGGTCGGTGCGGACGTCCACAGCGTTTCCGAAGTCGGCGTATTCCATCCACGTCGCTCCGCCCGGCGCCGGCACCCTCAGACGAAGCGACACCACGCCGAAATCGAAGATGCGCGCCGACACCTCGGCTTCCACTTCCCGGCCGTCTATCGGGATGCGCTCCGTGCCGAGCGTGGCGGTGACCGGCGGATTCCTGATCTGGATCGCCTGCCCTTCGGCGCGCAGCGGACGCGCGCGCTCCGGGGCGTTGGGCGAGAGCAGCTCGAGCGCGTGGGCGAGATGTATCTCGTAGCCCACGTCGAACAACCGGTACACTATCGCGGATCCCTCGACGCGCGCGTTCGCTAGCAGATGCGCCGCCGGGCCCGGCGGCGTGGGAAGCGATGCGTCCGCGGTCATCGTGTGCACCTGATGCGGCCTGCGCGGCGTGATGGGGCCATGTAGCAATGTACAGCCGGCTTGCTCGGCTGCGCAGCCGGACGGTAGGATTCGTGAGTCCATCACAGGAGACGACCGACACACCATGACCACTCAACCGGAAGCCTGGCTCCGCGGCCCCCTGCCGGGGATCGACCCATGGCTGATGCCGGCCGCGCACGCGCTCGTTCAGGCGTCCGAAGATCTCGAGCGCGCCGCACGCGGCCTCACCGCCGAGCAACTCTGGCTCCGCCCCGGCGGCGCGGCATCGCCCGGCTTCCACCTCGGCCACATCGCCGGCGTCGTGGACCGGCTCCTCACCTACGCCCGCGGCGAAAGCCTGAGCCAGGCGCAGCGCGACGCGCTCGCGGCGGAGGTCGAACCCGGCGAATCGCCGCCCGACGCCGACACGCTGATACGGAGCGCGCAGAGCGCGATAGCCGCCGCGCTCGACACGTTCCGCGACACGCCCCGCGAAAGACTTCTCGAACCGCGCCAGGTGGGGCGCAAGCAGCTCCCCTCCACCGTGCTCGGCCTCTACTCTCACGCTGCCGAGCATGCCATGCGGCATACGGGCCAGCTCATCACCACAGCCAAGATCGTCCGCGCGGGCCGCGAATGGCAGTCTTCGACGACTTCCTGAAGCTCGACATCCGTACGGGCGTCGTGGTGCGTGCGGAAGCGTTCCCCGAAGCGCGCAAGCCAGCGATCAAGCTGGAGATCGACTTCGGCCCGGAGCTGGGCGTGAAGCGCTCGAGCGCGCAGATCACGGCGCGCTACACACCCGCGGAGCTGGTGGGGAGGCAGGTGGTGGCCGTGGTGAACTTCCCGCCGCGCCGCATCGCCGGGTTCGAGAGCGAAGTGCTCGTGCTCGGCGCATACGACGAGGCGCACGAAGTCGTGCTCCTCACACCCGATTCGTCCGTTCCGCGCGGGGCGGCGGTGGGCTGACGCGGCTGCGCCCCGTGGCATACACTTGACAAGTGAGCATGCGCGTTCTCAACTTCGGTCAGCAAGCCGCCAGCGCCGCCACCCGCTGGCGGCGCTGCCGAAGCCGTCGCCCGGCGGCTGGAACTTCCGCGAGCCTCCAGGACATGATCATCCAGGCAGCACGTCTCGAGTCATCCCGCGACACGGTACGGAGCCATCGGCTCCCCTACCGCGTGGCCGGTGGCGCACGCGCCATGTGTGGCTGTTGCACGAGCAACGCTGCCGAATTTCGGGCGGGGTGGCGCGTCACGCGTGACTGAATCGATCGCGAAGAAAGCGACGTTCCCCTCCGCCGGCCCCTCGATCGAGAGGCCGGTTTCTTTTTCTCTCCGGTGAGAGCGCGGTCTCGCCCGGAGTCGCCACGTCCGCGCAGCTTCAATTCGACAACCACAACCGAGGGATCCGACCATGACGACCGCTGCCGCACCCGACAAACCACTTGGTGATCGAGGCTACGCACGCCCCGACGTGCTCGTCTCGACTGACTGGCTCGCGGAGCGTCTGGACGATCCCGCGATCCGCATAATCGAGAGCGACGAGGACGTGCTCCTGTACGACATGGGGCACATCCCGAATGCACAGAAGGTCGACTGGCACACCGACCTCAACGACCCGATCAGACGCGACTACGTGGACCGCGAGGCGTTCCAGAAGCTCCTCCGTTCGAAGGGGATCGACGAGTCGAAGACGGTCGTCTTCTACGGCGACAAGAACAACTGGTGGGCCACGTACGCATTCTGGGTCTTCCAGCTCTTCGGTTTCACCAACGCGAAGATCCTCGACGGCGGCCGGCTGAAGTGGGAGCAGGAAGGACGCCCCATGATCACCGACGTGCCGAGCTTCGAGGCCACCAGCTACACGGCTCCCGAGCGCTCCGACGGGGAGATTCGCGCTTTCCGCGATGAAGTTCGCAAGCACGCGGAAGCCGGCAGGCCGCTGGTCGACGTGCGCTCGCCCGACGAGTTCTCCGGCGCGAAGACCCACATGGCCGACTACCCGCAGGAAGGCGTGCTGCGCGGCGGGCACGTGCCGGGAGCGAAGAACGTTCCGTGGTCGCGGGCCGCGAACCCGAACGGAACTTTCAAGAGCGCCGATGAGCTGCGCGGCATCTACGAGAACGAGATCGGCCTGAAAAAGGGCGATGACGTCATCACGTACTGCCGCATCGGCGAGCGGTCGGCGCATACCTGGTTCGCGCTCACTTACCTGCTCGGCTACGACAAGGTCCGCAACTACGATGGAAGCTGGACCGAGTGGGGGAACTCGGTAGGACTCCCGATCGAGCGATGAGCGAACCCACGAGGGAGGCCGCCGGCGAGTCCGCCTCCGATGCGCGGCCGGACAACACGGTCGTCATGCAGTGGCAGGGCGGACACAGATTCGAGTTCGGCCGCGCCGGCGGCCCCGTCGTGCGGATCGACGGCGACGCGACCACGGGGCCGTCGCCCGTCGACACGCTGCTCGGTGCGCTGGCCGGGTGCGCGTCGTCGGACGTGGTCGACATCCTCGCCAAGCGGCGTACGCCGGTCGCGACGCTGGAGGTGCGCGTGGAGGCGCGGCGCGCGGATGCCGTGCCCCGCAGGGTGACGCACCTGCTTCTGAAGTTCAGGATCACCGGAGAAGGTATCGAGCGCGTGCACGCCGAGCGCGCCATAGAGCTCTCGATCGACAAGTATTGCTCGGTGCGTGACTCGCTGGACCCGAAGCTGCCCATCGAGTGGACGCTCGCGCTGAACGAAACTCCCATGCTTCGTACGACGGGTTGAGATGCGAGTAGCCGCGCCCGGCGATGTCCGGATCGACGATTTCATAGGCCACACCCCCACCGTGCGCCTCGAGCGGGTGGCGGATCCGGCCGCGGCCGAGGTCTGGGTCAAGGTAGAGGGGATGAACCCGGGCGGTTCCATCAAGGACCGCACGGCGCTCGGCATGGTGACGGACGCCGAGACGCGCGGCGTGTTGAAGCCGGGGCAGACAATAGTCGAGCCGACGTCGGGCAACACGGGCGTCGGCCTCGCGCTCATCGCCGCCGCGCGCGGCTACCCGCTCATCCTCTGCCTCCCATCCAGCATGAGCGAGGAGAGGAAGCGCACTCTCCGAGCGTACGGTGCGCAGCTCGTGCTCACCGATCCCGAGCTGCGCATGATCGCCGCCATCGCGGAGGCGGAACGCATCCGCGACGAGATCGGCGCCTGGATGCCCAACCAGTTCGCCAACCCGGCGAATCCGCGCGTTCACTACGAGACGACGGGACCGGAGCTCTGGGAGCAGATGCACGAGAAGGTGGATGCGTTCGTCTACGGCTCGGGCACCGGCGGCACCATCTCGGGCGTGGGTCGCTTCCTGAAGGAGCGCGACCCGGCGATCAAGGTGATAGCGGTGGAGCCGGCGCGCTCGGCGGTGCTGAGCGGCGGAGAGCGCGGCCAGCACCAGTTTCAGGGGATGGGCCCAGGCTTCATCCCCGACAACCTCGACCGCGCGATCATCGATCGCGTGATTCCGGCGTGGGAGGAGGATGCATTCCCGCTCGCGCGCCGGCTCGCACGCGAGGAGGGGTTGTTCGTGGGGATGTCGACGGGCGCCATTACCTGGGCCGCGCTCCAGGTGGCGCGCGAGCTGGGTCCGGGTAAGCGGGTCGCGATGATCAGCCCGGATTCGGGGGCGCGCTATCTCTCGACGTCGCTCTTTGCGGAAGAACCGCCGGGGTAACCGCCGGGGTCAGGTCTTCAATGTTGAGGGCGCGGGGGCGGTGCTCACGCGCCCTCGACCTTTGAGACATGACCCCGGCGGGTACCTCCTCCTCGCGCAACCCCTCCCCGGGCTCGAG
>CAZTTY010000117.1:0-9436 GCA_964616815.1 uncultured Gemmatimonadaceae bacterium
TCCGATGAAAGAAGGCTCGGTAGCGACGTCGCTACCGAGCCTTCTTTCATCGGAGGCCCGACCCCCGGGGTCTGCCGGCGCGACGGCGTCGCCGCCGCACCGGCTACCTCAGGGGCCCGGCACCCGCATCATGGCACGTCCCACCAGACCCGATCGTTGAGCGACGCGCCACCCTGCGCCGCGATGGCGGCCTGGAGGTTCTCGTTGTTGAACGACTGCTCCGCCAGCGGGTACGTGAGACGCCGCGCCACGATCTTGGGATCCGTGATCACCGCGGGTCCCGGCTGCAGATCGGGCACGCCGGTACGCCGGTACTCGGCGTACGCATCCGCTCCCTGGGCGTAGAGCGCGATCCACTTCTGGAGCGCGATCTGCGTGAGTCCCGTGGAAGGATCGTAGGCGACCCTCGGCGATGCGATGTAGTCGTCGATCACCGCTTCGTCGATGCCGTTGTACTGCATGGACGCGCGGATGCCGTCGGCATAGAGCGTCGCCGCATCGCCCGCGGTCCAGCCGCGTGCCGCCGCCTCGGCCTCGCCGAAGAGTACTTCGGAGTACGTCATCAGAATCGAGGGCGTATCGCGCTGGCGGTAGGCCTCGCCGACGCGGGACGTATTCGCGAGTCCGATCGCGATCGCGTCTTCGTCCTGCAGTCCGTTCGGCGCGCCGACGTAGAGCGTGTCGGGAAGCGCGGAAGTGATCGGATCGGCGTAGACTGCGAGTCTCGGATCGAAGATCGTGTCGTTGCCCGCTTCGATCGAGATGTAGAGCGCCTTCAGCGTGTCGACCAGAGTCTGGCTGACGTGCTGGTCGTCGCGCGTGCGGAACGTGTTATAGAACGGGCTGTCGTTCGTTCCGTCGCCCGGCCAGTGCAGCAGCGCGTTGTCGGCGTTGGAGTTGAACACCCCCGCGTTGATCGCGGCGGTCGCCTCGCTCTCCGAAAGGGCCGGATCGACCTTGACCAGCCGCAGGGCGAAGCGGAGCCGGAGCGAGTTGGCGAAGCGCTGCCACTTGCCGGCATCGCCCTGGTAGATCGGATCGGCGCTTCCGTATCCGGCGCCGCCCGCGCTCATCATGTCGCTCGCCGAAGCGAGGTCGGAGAGGATGCCGTTGTAGATGTCCTGCTGGCGATCGTACTTCGGCGTGAAGTTGGCCGTCCCCTGATTCGCCTCGGAATAAGGGATGTCGCCCCAGATGTCGGTCATGATGCCGAAGGTCCACGACTTCATCACCAGCGCCGGACCCACCAGGTTGGGCGATTCGGCGGGATCGGTCTGGTCGAGGATGGTCTGGAAGTCTTCCAGCTCACCCGAATAGAAGCTCGACCAGTTGCCATCGATGGTGGCGGGCCGGATGGAATAGCGATCCTCGTCCGTGAAGCGGTCCTTCGCGATGTGCTGTGCCCAGAGCGAAGTGAGCGTCAGGTCGAAGCCGCCGCCGCGCACGCGTCCCACAGTGCTGGTGACGCCATTGGGAAAGAGGTACTGCGGAGTGACCTGCCCGGGAGCGTTCGGATTTTCGTTCAGCCCCGTGAGCCCACTATCGCAGGACGCCGCCACGATCGCGACCGCGATCAGGGCAACGAACCGGGAGATCGTCGAGTGTCTCATTCTGGTCTCTGTATGTGAGGATTTCGGGCTGTTCATGGCGTGACGTTGAGCATGAAGCCGAAGCTGCGAGCGGACGGGAACTGGCCGTGCTCGAGGCCCTGGGCATTACCCGACGAGAACGCCGTCTCGGGATCGATGTTCGGCACGTTGGTGTGGAGCCAGAGGTTGCGGCCCACGAGCGCCACGTACGCCGAGGAGATTCCGAGCTTGCCGCTGAACGACGACGGAACCGCGTAGCCCAGCTTCACCTCGCGGAGCTTCACGTAGCTGGCGTCGTAGACGTACGGCTCGTGGAGCTGGAAGAGGCCGTTGAAGTAGGCCTGCGCGGTCACCAGCGTGGTGTTGGGGGTGCCGTCCTTGTTCACGCCCGGCACGAGCAGCCCGCCGCCATCCTCGATGGCCTGCGCCGTTTCCCGTCCGTAGAGCGACGAAGCGAACACACCCGACATGTCGCCGAACATGTTCGACGCGCTGAAGATCTGCCCGCCCTGCTTGGTGTCGAACAGGAAGCTGAAATCGAAGTTCTTGTAGCCCAGGCGGTTCTGGATGCCGCCGGTCCAATCCGGAGTGTAGTGTCCGAGGATGCGCTTCTGCGGATCGGGCTGCGGGAAGCCATCCACGGTGATCAGGCGGCCCTGGTCGTCACGCAGGAAGGGCGTGCCGTACAGAGCACCGTACGCCTCGCCCTGGCGCGCCTCGACCGTGAGGCTCCAGTAGCTGGCGAGAACCACGGTCTCGAGACCCGGATACAGGCTCTCGACCCTGCTGGTGTTCTTCGCGAAGTTGACGTTCACATCCCACCGGAAGCCGTCCTCGGAACGTACGGGCGTCGCTCCGAGCTGGATCTCCACGCCCTTGTTGCTCACGCTGCCGGCGTTGAGCACCGCGCTCGTGTAGCCGCTGGCTCCGGAGACCTGCGCCGGGATGATCTGGTTGCTGGTGAGCTTGTCGTAGTACGTGGCGTCGAGCGAGATCCTGTCGTCGAGGAAGCGAAGCTCGAGGCCGGTCTCCCACGAGCGCGTCTTCTCCGGTTCGAGGTTCGCGTTCGGCACCTGGTTCGGCACCGCGAAGCGCGGAATGCTGCCGAAGGGCGTCGAAGCCGAGTAGGTGACGGCGAGCTGGTAAGGATCCGCATCGTTACCCACCTGCGTCCAGCCGCCGCGCAGCTTTCCGTAGGTCAGCAGGCCGCCGAGGTTGAACGAGGGGAAGGCGTCGGTGAAGACGAGGCTTCCCGAAACGGAGGGGTAGAAGTACGAGTTGTTGGAGGACGGCAGCGTCGACGACCAGTCGTTGCGCCCCGTGACATCCACGAACAGATAGTTGTCGTACGCGAACTGCGCCTGTCCGTAGAGGCTGTTCGTCTGGCGATTGCGCTCCACCTGATCCACCTCGGGGATCACGGCGGAGTTGCCGATGTTGTACGTGCCGGGGATGACTAGGTGGTCGGTTCCCTGCCCCGACATGCTGTACCGGCTGACGCGCTGGTTGCCGCCCACGTTCACTGTGACGCCGAGCTTGCTCGTCACGTTGCGGTCCGCGGTCAGGAGGAAGTCGGTATTGGTTTCGCGGTTGAAGCGTACCGACTCGCTGAACGCGCCACCCGCGTAGTCGATTCCGATCATCCCATCGGCGTACCGCTGCCTGCGCCAGTCGCGGTACCAGTCGGTGCCGGAGCGTACGGCGGCGGTGAGCCAGTCGTTGAACTCGTAGGTGATGGTACCGACGCCGATCACGCGGTCGCGCGTGTCGTCGTTCGAGTTCATGTACAGCACCCAGAACGGGTTGTCCACCGTCGTGTTGCTCGGGGCCCGCTGGGTTCCGTCGGGGTTGATGTAGTCGCTCAGCTTGGCGTTGTCGAGCTGACGCCCGCTCCAGATCACGTTCTGCATCACGTTCCGGTTGTCATAGCCGGTGCCGGGACGATTGTGCGCGCTCGACTTCACGTACTGAATCGAAGCGCGGACATTCAGCTTCTCGTCGACGTTGGCGCCGGCGTTGAGCGAAGTGTTGAAGCGCTTGACGGTGTTGGTGGGGAGCATGCCCAGCGCGTCGAGATTCGTGATGCCCAGTCGGACGTCGGCCTTCTCGCTCGCCGCGGAGACGGACGCGTTGGTCGTGGAGGTCCGTCCCGTGCGGAAGAAGTCGCGCACGCGGTCGGGGTGCGGCAGCCACGGTGCGGGCTCGCCGTTGCTCCACCACTGCCGGATCAGGCGGCCGTCGAGCGGCGGCCCCCAGCTTCTGTTGACGTTGTCGCTGGTCCCGCCACCCTTGCCATCGATGTACTCGAACTGGCCGCCCGAGCCCTGGCCGTACTTGTTCTGGAATTCCGGGAGGCGCAGCGGCGTCTCGAAGGTGAGATTCTGGCTCGCCTGGATTCCGAGGCCGTTGCTCCCGGTTCCACGCTTGGTCGTGATGACGACCGCGCCGTTGGCGGCGCGCGATCCGTACAGCGCGGCCGCGTTGGCGCCCTTCAGGATGCTGATCGACTCGATGTTGTCGGGGTCGATGTCCTGCGCGGTGTTACCGTAGTCGTAGCCGCCGCCGGTGGAGCTGGCTGTGGCGGAGTTGTCGATCGGGATGCCATCCACCACGAACAGCGGCTGGTTGTTGCCGGCGATGGAGTTGGCGCCCCGGATGACGATCCGCGACGATCCGCCCGTGGGGCCGGCATTGGTGATGTTCACGCCGGCCACCTTGCCCACGAGCGAGTTCACTATGTTGTTTTCGCGCGCGGACGTCAGCTCTTCGGCGTTGATGCTCTGCTGCGCCACGCCGAGCGAGCGCTTCTCACGGGTGATACCGAGCGCGGTGACCACCATCCCCTCGAGCTGCACCGCGTTCTGCGAGAGCACGAAGTCCTGTGTGATCTCGCCAGGCGTGAGAGTGATCTCCACCGACTGCGCGGAATAGCCGATGAGCCGCGCGGTGATGGTGACCTTCTGTCCGTTGACGTTGGCGGCAGCGACAGTGAAGGAATAGCTGCCGCCCTCCCTCGTCATGGTTCCCACGTTCATCCCCTGGATGAACACGCTGGCGTTGGCCAACGGGATGCCGCCCTCGCTGCTCACCCGGCCGCTCACGGTCGCTCCCTGAGCGGCGATGGCCGCCGGTAGGAGCGCCATGCCGCAGGCGAGTGCGAGGACGGAGCTGATTCGATGTCGCATTCTGTCTCCTGTCGCGTTCTGGAAAAGGTGTGGTCTCACGTGTCGGCGCCGGGCCGTGCGACCGGCCGCGGCGCGCACCTGGCTGCTACCGCTATCGTCGCGACGACGTCTGCCGTCGCGTGCTTCCATCGCCGGGTCGGCTCACCGCCATTCTCGGGCGGCGGGCCGGCGGCACCACCACCGCCAGCGAGCGATGTCCGTCGGCGCCGACGCTTCGGACGGCGGCCCAGACGTCGTCGAGCTGCGCATCCAGCTCGTACGCGGTGGTGTCACCCGCCTGCACCACTCGCTCCCACGCCGGGGAGGTGGTGGAGCGGACGAGAATCTCGTAGCCCACGGCGCCGGGCACGCGCTGCCACGACAGATCCCAACTCTGCCCCGCGGGCGGGTGGCGGCGCGCGCGCACGCTGTCGGGCGACGGCGGCGCGTGGCCGAGCGATCCGATGACGGCGGCGTTCAGACGCGCGATGTTCGCGGCGTAGCCGAAGTTGACCGCCTCGAACACGTCGCGGGGGCTGTGCTGTCGCGAGAGGGCCTCCATCCTCTCCGTGGTACGGATGCCCGGATCGCCGCGCGCCACGAACGGCTCGTGATCCGTTCCTCGACCGATACGGTCGACGCGGAGCACGTGCAGGATCTTGAAGTCGGGGTTGTACATTCCTCCGAGCGCCACGGCGTAGCGGCCCAGTTCGCGGCTGGGGCTGTTGTCCGGGTCGGCGCTGTAGATGCGCATGGTGGTGGAGTCGACTCTGCCATCGTCGGAAGTGATGTTGCCGACGATGTCGTCGGACATGTCGCCCACGACGGTGTAGCCCTCATCGTGCAGTCGCTGCGCGAGGTGTCCGGAGCCGAGGAGGCCCTGCTCCTCCGCGCCCACCAGAGCGAAGAGGACCGTGGCCCGCAGACCCTCGGGGTAGCGCTGGGAGAAGACGCGCGCGAGCTCGACCACGGCGGACGTTCCCGAGGCATCGTCGTCGGCACCCGGGGCATCGGACACCGCGTCTTCGTGGTCGGTCTGGCAGATGCAGGAGTCGTAGTGTCCGGTGATGACGACGACGCGTTTCGCATCGGCGCCGGGGAGCCAGGCGAGGACGTTGACCACGTGAGCCATGGGCCGCGAGGGGAAGCGCCTCACTTCGATGGTGGCGGTATCGTACTCGACCTTCAGGCAGCCGCCGCACTCCTCGCCGTAGCCCTGGAGGGTGGCGTGGAGGAAGCGCCTGGCGGCACCGTTGCCGCGGGTATCGCTGACGGTGTCGCTGAACGTGTGTCGGGTGCCGAAGGAGACGAGTGTGGAATCGGTGGCCCGGATCATGTCCGGATCGATGTCGGCGAGGACCTTCGCCAGCGCGGTATCGACCTGCATCCCCATCTCGCTCCCGATGGGAGCTCCGAGGGAGGAGTAGCGCTGCGTCACCGTGTTCGCGTCGTGCCGGGAGCCGCCGGCGTCGCCGGCCGAGCAGGCGGCGACGAGGAGCAGAGTGGCGAGGGTCGGCACGCGTGATATCTTAGATTCCATACTTTCACCACTGAGATGGGCGGGGCGCGTCGCGGGACGCGTTCGGGCGGTGGAGGGCCGGGCGTTGCTGCGGAAGGAAATTGCGGAGGAGCTCGGGGAGGGGCGCGTGTCGGTACTTCGTTCCGGTATCCGGAGACGGTGCACCGGCGTGGCGCGGAGTGCGGTATATTTTATATAAATATATTGTATCCACCAACGACGCGCAGGTCCATACCCTCCGACATCACCGGCCGTCACGCGCCACCCGCGCCCACCGAAGCCCGCCACCTGATCCCAACCAGCGCAATCACATGAGTGCTCGAACCGCAGCCACGGCGACGGCGGCAGGCGCCATCCTCCTCGCCAGCGCAGTCATCGCCTACGCCGGACCCAATCGCTACACCAACAACGACCGGCTCGACCGGCACATGCTCCCCGCCACTTCCACCGGGCCGCTCGACCCCGCATGGAGCGCCGACGGTCGCTGGATCGCCGTCTCCATGCGCGGCGACATCTGGAAAGTCCCCGCCGACGGCGGCCAGGCCATCGCCCTCACCGCCGGACCGCTCTACCACTTCGAGCCCGCGTGGAGCCCCGACGGCAAACGGCTCGCTCTCACCCTCGACTTCGACGGCAATCTCGAAATCGGAATCGTGAGCGCGGAAGGCGGCGAGGTCCAGCGCATCACCAGCGACCCAGGCGTGGATGTCGAGCCCACGTGGAGCCGCGACGGAAAGAGTATCTACTTCGTGAGCGATCGCGGCCCGCGCGGCTTCCACATCTTCCGCCACGACCTCGCGACCGGAGAGAACGTGCAGGTGGTGAGCGGCATCCAACCGGCCGTCTCGCCCGATGGAAAGCTGCTCGCCTACGTGGATCGCGTGAGCGGCAAGCTGGGGAGCGGCGGACTCTGGGTCAAACCGCTCCCCGACGGCGAGCCACGGCTCGTCCAGTACGAGGAGACCGAGTATCGCATGAAACCGGCGTGGACGCCCGACGGCAGCGCGATTTTCTACGTGTCGGATGAAGGCGGCTCCAACGACGTTATGCTCGTCGCCGCATCCGGCGGGAATCCGGAGCAGCTCACCGCCGATGCCGGCAACGAGTACTCGCCGTCGCCGAGCCCCGATGGGAGCAGATTCGCATTCGTCTCCAACCGCACGGGCCCCACCACGCTCTACACCGTCGCCGCGGGCGGCGGCCCGTTCCCTTCGTGGCAGGAGATCTCCACCACTTCACGACGGCCGCGCGCGCCCTCCGGACGCCTCCGGGTACGGGTCCTCGGCCCCGACGGCTCTCCGATCGCATCGCGAATCTACGTGCGGGCCAGCGACGGCCGCGCGTATTCGCCGGACGGCGGCTTCCACCGCGTCATCTCGGTCACCGAGACGCACTACTTCCAGACCACCGGCGAGTTCGAGCTCGAGCTGCCGGCCGGGAGCGCAACCATCGAGGCGATGAAGGGTTTCGAGTATCGCCCACGCTCCATCACCGTCGACGTTCCCGAGGGCGGCGTCGAGAGCGCCACCATCCCGCTCGAACGGCTGGAGGATCTCCCCGCCAGGGGCTGGTATTCGGGCGATACTCACATCCACGATCTGCACCAGGGACGCTTCGGTCTAACGCACGAGCTCTTCTTCGATCAGTTGCGCGCGGAGGACCTGCACGTCACCAACGCCCTCATCCACATGGATGGCACCCGCATCATGGGCAGGTGGGACGATCTCACCGGGAAGCCGAGCCCTCTCTCGACGCCGGAGTACATTCTGCAGTACGGCGAGGAGTTCCGCGGCTCGCTCGGCCACATTTCGATCCTCGGCATCGAGCGCTTCATCCTCCCGTTCACGAGCGGCGTGCGCAACACGCCGTATTCGCAGCCGGAACTCGACTCGCGCTACATAGACGAGGCGCGCGCCCAGGGCGGCATAGCGGGCTTCGGCCATCCGTACTTCGGGACCGTGACCAGCCCTCAGCGCGCCGCGAGCACGCTCATCGCGGTCGACCTAGCGCTCGGAAAGGGGGATTTCTACGACATCGGAGCGATCTGGTCGGACGAAGTGGCGTCGTCCGAGCTGTACTACCGGCTGCTGAACTGCGGCTTCCGCGTCGCGGCCACCGCCGGAACCGACAACTTCTCGGATGTGTGGCGCGATCCGCCGCCAGGCTCCGACCGTACCTACGCGCGCGTCGAGGGGCCTCTCTCCTTCGATAGCTGGATCGCGGCGGTGAAGGCGCAACGCACTTTCGGATCCACCGGCCCCCTGCTCTTCCTGGATGTCGCCGGACACGAGCCGGGCGATGAGATCCGGCTCGCGAAGGACGCCGGAACGTCGTTGCGCGTGAGCGCCCGAGCAACCTCGATCTCCCCTCTGTCTCGACTCGAGATCGTCGTGAACGGCAAGGTGGCGGCCACGGTCCAAGCCACCGATTCCAGCCGCATCACGTTCGACCGGGACGTGGCGGTCCCGCAAGGAGGCTGGGTCGCGGCGCGCGTCATCGGCCCCTCGTCGCGCTACGTGGCGGACAGCTATGCCTTCGCGCAGACGAGCCCCGTCTACGTGGTACGCGACGGGCGGACGTTCACCTCGAAGGAGGATGCCAGCTTCTTCGTGGAGACGATGGACGCCATTCTCGCGCGCGTCGAGCGCGGCCCGTGGCGGACCCCGGCCGAGCACGAGAAGTTCAAGGCCGAGGTTCAGAAGGCGCGCGCCGTTTACGCGGAAATCGCGGCTCGCTGAACATGGACAGACTACGGGCTCGGCTCCCCTCCGCGGAGGGGAGCCGAGCCCGTAGTCTGTCCGTCCCCTTGACTCTCCAGCTAGGTGCACGGTTTACGATACGCTTGCGCACGAACGTGTGCAGGACTGTCACCCCGAAGGATGAGGATCGCGATGCCGACCAGAGAAACCAAGATCGACTGTGATTGGAGTGTGGGAGAGGTTCTCGAGCACCATGCCTCCACCGCCGCGGTGTTCAACCGCTACGGGATAGACACTTGCTGCGGCTCGAACGTGAGCGTGCAGGAAGCGGCCCACCGCGATGGGGTGGACGCCGAGAAGCTCTGTGCGGAGCTCAGGGAGGCGGCGGCGGCTCCCGCCGCGTAGGGGGCGGTGCGTCGGCGCCGGGCTCCGGCGGGCCGCGCTCTCAGCGGCTCGCCAGCTCGG
>CAZTTY010000118.1:0-9259 GCA_964616815.1 uncultured Gemmatimonadaceae bacterium
AGAGGGCTCGGCAGCGATGCTGCCGAGCCCTCTACGTTGAGTGCCCGCCCCTACCGCGGTTTACAGCGAGAGCTCCCCGGCCACCACCTCCACATCGGCGGGGAGCGCTTCCGGCACGAGAAAGCCCGACACCGCCTGGTCGGGATCCTTGAGGCCGTTGCCCGTGAGAACGCACACGGCGCGCACGGCGGGATCCACGCTGCCCTCCGCTACCGCGGCCCGCAGCGCGGCGACGCCGGCGGCCGATGCCGGCTCGCAGAAGACACCTTCGAGTTCCACGATCCGGTGGTACGCCTCCAGGATCGCCGCGTCCGCCACGGCGCGGAACGCGCCGTGGGAATCGCGCACCGCGCTCACGGCGGAATCCCAGCTCGCGGGATTCCCGATCCGGATGGCGGTGGCGACGGTCTCGGGGTTCTCCACCGGCGCGCCGCGCACCAGCGGCGCGGCGCCCGCCGCCTGCCCACCCAGCAGGATGGGTGTGCGCGACGTGCGGCCCCGCTCGTGGTACGTCCGGAATCCGCGGGCGTAGGCGGTGATGTTGCCGCCGTTCCCCACCGGAAGCGCCAGCAGCTCCGGCGCGTCGCCGAGCGCATCGCAGATCTCGAACGCGGCAGTAGTCTGTCCCGCGATGCGGTGTGGATTCACCGAGTTCACCAGCGCCACGCGAAACCGGCTGGCGAGCTCGCGCGCGATATCCAGCGCGCGATCGAAGTTCGCGTCGATCTGGACGATAGTCGCCCCCGCGACCACCGCCTGCGCCAGCTTGCCGCGCGCGACGTGTCCGGCGGGGAGCAGTACGACCGCTCTGATCCCCGCACGCGCGGCGTACGCGGCGGCGCTCGCCGATGTGTTCCCCGTGGAGGCGCAGATTACCGTAGTGGCGCCGGCCTCGACGGCCTTGGCCACCGCCACCACCATCCCCCGGTCCTTGAAGGAGCCGGTGGGGTTGGCGCCTTCGTATTTCAGGCGCAGCCCGGCTACACCCACCCACTCGCGCAGGCGCGGCGCATCGAGGAGCGGCGTATCGCCCTCGGCGAGCGAGAGCGGCGGGGTGGCATCGCCGATCGGGAGAAAGTCGGCGTAGCGAGCGAGGATTCCGCGTGCGCGGTCGTTGCGCGACGCTGCGGAGCGATGTTGGTCGACAGGTGTAAACATCGGAAGATGCTGGTGGCACGGGTGAGCGCGAAACATGTCGCGCACACCGCGCTCCCGAAAGAGATCGGCCGCGCGCACTGCTCCGGCTGGCAAAAGCATCGCCCCGTGAATAAGTTGGGCCTTCGCGGATCATCCACCATGCGGCCCGAATCCACCCGTGGCTTCCCACCCCGCCGCCTCCCATCCGTCGCCAACCTTCTCACCAGCATTCATCATGCGCCGTCTCACGCGCCTGCTAGCCGCCGCGTCGCTCCTGTTCTTCACGAGTGCGAGCGCCGCGGCCCAGAAGGGACTCAAGGTCTACATCTCCGCGGACATGGAGGGGATCGCCGGCGTCGTGACCGCCGATCAGCTCGGGCCAGAGGGCTTCGAGTACGCCCGCTTCCGCGAGTTCATGACCGCCTCCGTGCTCGCCGCCATCGATGGCGCGCGCGAAGCGGGCGCCACGGAGTTCGTGGTGAGCGACTCGCACGGGAACGGCGAGAGTCTCCTCATAGACAAGTTCCCCGACGACGTGACGATCGTGCGTTCGTGGCCAAGGCCGCTCGGCATGATGGAGGGAATCGACTCCACCTTCGACGCGGTGATGTTCGTCGGCTACCACGCCGCGACCACGAACCCGCGCGGCGTGCGTGCGCACACGCTCTCGAGCGCGCACTACGCCGCGGTGAAGCTGAACGGAATCGCCGTTCCCGAAGGAGGGATCAGCGCCGCTATCGCCGGCCACTACGGCGTACCGGTAGTGATGATATCCGGCGATGACATAGCCGTCGCCGAAGCTCGGCAGCTCATCGACCCCGGCATCGCCGGCGCCGTCGTGAAGCGCGCGATCGGCTTCCACTCCGCCGCCACGCTCACGCCGCAGGCCGGGAACGCGATCATCCGCGCCCAGGCGAAGGCCGGCGTCGAGCGCCGCGCGCGGATCAAGCCGTGGGTTCTGAAGAAGCCAGTGCAGTTGGACCTCACCTTCAAGAACTACCGTCCCGCCGAAGTGATGGCGCTGCTGCCGGTCATCCGGCGAACGGACGCACACAGCATCCGCTTCGAGGGGAAGGACATGCCGGAGGTATCGCGCATGCTCGAGTTCATCGGCGAATACTCGTCGGACCTCACGCCGTGAGCGACGCGCGCGAGGCACACCCGATGGGACACGGCACCACGGCAGTGTGGGCGGGCGAGGACGGGCCGCTCCCCTGGGGGAGCGTCACCGTCCCCGTGGTCAACAGCGTGACATTCGCGTACGACGACCTGGATGACTGGCTCGACGTAGCGACGGGGAAGCGCGAAGGGTTCATCTACTCGCGCAACACCAATCCCACGGTGCACGCATTCGAACAGAAGATGCGAGCGCTGGAGGGCGGCGAGGCAGCGACGAGCTTCTCGACCGGCATGGCGGCGATCAGCAACTCGCTCTTCACATTGCTCTCGCCGGGCGACCGCGTGGTGAGCGTGGTGGACTCCTACGGTGGCACGCTCAGGATCTTCACGGAATTTCTTCCGCGCTTCGGCGTGGACGTGCAGCTTCGCGATACGGATGACCAGGCGGCCATCGAGAGCGCGCTCAGCGAGGGGAAGTGCTCGGTGCTCTACCTCGAGTCGCCCACGAACCCGACTCTGAAGGTGCTGGACCTCGCGCGCCTCGCCGCGGCCGGGCGTGCGGCGGGAGCAACGGTGATAGTGGACAACACCTTCGCCACTCCGATCAACCAGCGGCCGCTGGAGCTGGGAGCGCATCTCGTAGTGCACAGCGCCACCAAGTTCCTGAACGGCCATTCCGACGCGATGGGCGGGATCGCCGTGGGCGACAGGGAGCTGGTGGAGCGGATCTTCCACTTCCGCGAGATCAACGGCGCCTCGCTGCACCCCGCGTCCGCGTATTTCATACTGCGCGGTCTCAAGACTCTGGAGCTCCGCGTCCTCAGGCAGAACGAAAACGCGCTGCAGCTCGCGCGCTTCCTCGAAGGGAGGCCGGAGGTCGAGTCGATCAACTACCCGGGCCTCGAGCGGCATCCGCACCACTCCGTCGCCCGCTCGCAGATGAGCGGCTTCGGCGGGATGCTGAGCTTCTCCCTCGAGGGCGGGACCGACGCGGTTCGCGCGTTCCTCCCGCGACTGCGTCTCGCGCACCGCGCGGCGAGCCTCGGCTCTGTGGGTACCCTGGTCGGGCCGCCGGGCACGACGAGCCATGTGGAGGTCCCGATCGAGGAGCGCGCCGCCGCCGGGATTCCCGAGGGACTCATCAGGGTTTCCGCGGGTATAGAGAATGCGAACGACATCATCGACGATTTCCGCCAGGCACTGGAGAACAACGGGGTCAGGCACTCGATGTAGAGGGCTCGTGTGCGTCGCACACGAGCCCTCTACATCGAGTGCCTGACCCCCACCGAGGTTTACCGCATGGCTCTACGAGAAGAGTTCGAGCGTACCGGCGGCTGGCTGTTCGCGCGCCGCGGCTACCTCCCGGTGATCATGCTCGCCCCCATCTGTGCGGCGCTGCTCCACTACAAGTATCCCGAGGGGCGGCACGATCTCGATCAGCTCTGGGAAGTGTTCTGTCTCGCCATCGGCCTGACGGGCCTCCTCGTGCGGGCGCTTACAGTGGGCTTCACTCCGGCCGGCACTTCCGGTCGCAATACCGCCGAGCAGGTGGCGGCGTCGCTGAACGTGAGCGGGATGTATTCGCTGGTGAGACATCCGCTCTACGTGGGCAACTACCTCATGTGGCTGGGTCCCTCGTTTTTCCCACGAGTATGGTGGGTGCCGGTTCTGGTCACGCTCGCGTTCTGGCTGTACTACGAACGGATAATGTTCGCCGAAGAGGAATTCCTGCGCCGGGCGTTCGGCGCGGCGTACGAGGAGTGGGCGGCGCGAACCCCCGCGTTCATCCCCACTCACTTTCGCTGGGTACCTCCGGCTCTTCCGTTCTCGTTGCGCAACGTGCTGCGGCGCGAGTACTCCGGTCTCTTCGGGCTGATCGCGACTTTCGTGGTGCTGGAGATGGTGTCTGACTTCGCGGCCACGGGCGAGCTCGAGTGGGACCGCATGTGGGGCTGGATCTTCGCGGCGAGCCTGATCGTCTATCTGGTGCTGCGCACGCTCAAGCGGCAGACGCGGATTCTGCACGTGAAGGGCCGCTGACGATCGGCAGCTAAGTAGTCGAGCTCCGCCCCATCACCTCGTCCCCGCCGGGTCCACCCCGCCACGACGCCTCGCATCGGTGAGGATCGGGATCCCGGGGTCGCCGTCGGGCCAGCGCTCGACCATCGCGCGGAACGCGCGCTGCGCCGCATCGGAGTCGCCGAGCCGTTCCTCGAGCAGGCCGAGGTGGTACGGCGCCAGCTCCCAGCCGCGCTGGCCCTCCCAGCCGAACTCTATCCCGTTCGCGAGCGCAGTATAGAGCTGCACGGCTTCCACGAGATTGCCGCCGCGCTCGGCCAGGTGCGCCGCCGACTCGAGCGCGTAGCGTGTCGAGTCGAGCTTCAGCGCGAGGGCGATGTGGGACTGCGCGTCCGCGTACCGCCCTTCGGCGGCGGCTATCTCGCCCGCCAGCAGATTCTCCGCCGCCCGGTCCGACGTGCTCCCCTCGTTGGAGCGCGCGCGGAGCGAGTCGAGCAGCTCCCGGGCCCGCGGCAGGTTGCCGGCGCGAGCCTCCGCCTTCCCTATCCACGCCAGCATGGTGGGCTCGAGGTAGGCGCCGCGAAAGATGCCCCATACCACGTCGAGCTCCGCCCGCCCGCCCGCCACATCGCCGAGGGTCTCCACCACCAGCGCGCGGCGCAGGCGGTCGCGCGCTTCGCTCAGTTTGTAGCCGAGCACCCGGTCGATCAGGATGGCCTCCGCCAATTCCTGCGCGGCGGCCGTGTAGCGGCCGTGATACGTATCCAGATAGGAAAGTGCGCGATGGCCACGCGCCTGCTCCCCGGGTTGGAGGGTGAGCATCTTCTCGAAAGTCGCGCGCGCCTCATCCAGCCGGCCGGCTCTGACCAGCGCGCTGCCGTATTCGATGTTGATGGTGCTCCCCGTCTCGTACGATGGGTCCAGTGCGAAGGCTCGATGATACGCCTCCACCGCGAGCTCCGATTCGTGCAGTCCACTGTACGTGGTGGCGAGGTTGATCACGTCGCTCGCATCGGTGCTGTCGGTGGAGAGGAGCGAGAGATAGAGGTCGCGCGCATCCTCGTAGCGGTGCGCGCGCAGGTATGCATACGCGAGCTGCGAGCGCGCACCGTTGTCGTTCGGATAGCGGATCAGGTACGCCGAGAGGATGGTGATCTGCTCGCCGCGGTCGCCGCGCCACCCGGCCACCTGTGCGCGCACCAGAAACTTCTCGCGGTCGCTGAGGCGATCCATGAGCGAGAGCGCGCGCTCGAACTCCGCTTCGCCGCCCGGCCGGTCGTTGGTCCAGTAGAGAGCCGAACCGAGCGCCGCGTGCGCCATGGCGAAATCGGAGTCGCGTGCGATCGCCGCCCGGTAGAGCGTGATGGCCGTCGGGTACTCTCCCGCGTTGAAGGCGCGCAGACCATCGGCGTACAGCTTGAGCGCATCGAGCGAGCTGGTGGTGGCGAGCGGCAGCGGGGTAGTGCGGCGGTGAAGCGAGAGGAGCGTCTCTCCGAAGCGGCGTCTCAGCGATCTCGAGAGCTCATCGAGCGCGCCCAGGACGTGCGCGCGATCGACGGCGCGAGCGCTTTCAATGTCGGCCACCTCGCCGGTGCCGGCATCCACCACGCGCGCCGTGACCACGTAGCTGCTGTCGAAGCGCGCGATCGCGGGTACCACCAGCAGGCGTACCCCCGCGCGCTGCGCGATCTCGCGGGCCAGCGTTTCGTCCAGGCTGGTATCCGCGCCCCTTCGCCCCATGAGCGCGAGCGTCTCGCGCACCCGCGCACGGGAGAAGACCGACACGCGGCTGGTCTGCACCAGACCGGCGGAGAGCGCCACCGGAATGGAGCGGTCGAATACCGTATCGCCGGTCGTGTTCTCGAGATCCGTGATGAGCACCAGATCGCTCTGACGGGCGAGCGCCCCGCGCATCGGCGGAGTGCGCAGGAGGGCGTAGCCTACCACGAATACCGCCACGAGCGCTCCGGCCAGCACGGCGGCCCAGCGCCGGGCACGTCCCGCGGGCGCCGCGGGCGGTGGCAGGTCGTTGCGCCGCGCTTCGCCGCCGTCTCCCTCCGGCGGCGGGGCGCTCCCCGGCGACGCCGACGACGCCGGCGACGCTGCCGCAGACGGTGAAGGCCGCGAGGACGGCAGCTCCGGCGCCTCGCGCAGGCGAGCGGCGAGCGCCAGCACCGCCGCGTCGGGCTCCGCGCCGAGCGCCTCATCCACCATGGCCTGGTGCACGCGGGCGTGCCGCAGCGCCGCGGCGCGGTCGCCGAGTGCCGCCAGCGACTCCATCAACCGGAGCGCGTAGCGTCCGTTGAGCGGGTCCATGGTGGCGAGCCGCCGGCTCCACCGCTCGGCAGCCGGCGCATCGCCAGCCAGCGCGGCCCGATCGGCGAGCGACTCGAGCGCGGCGGCGCTGCGGCGCGCCAGCTCCGTGCGCTCACCGTCCACCCAGCGCTCGAAGTCCGGCAATCCCTGCAGAAAGACGCCGTCGAGAAAGGGACCGGCATAGAGCGAAGCCGCGCGCTCGAGCTGGCCGGCCTCGAGGGCGGCGTTCAGCTCGTCGATATCGCTCGTGATGAGATCGCGGTTCAAGCGCAGCTCGGACGATCCGCCGATGATCTCGGCGCCGCCGAAGTCGCGGCGCAAGGCATAGAGAGTCTGCGTGAGCGCGTGCCGCGACTTCTCTTCGGCTCCCTCGGGCCAGAAGTAGAAAAGAATCTTGTCACGCGAGATCCCCACATCGCCGCTCGCCGCGATGAGGGCGAGGAGCGCGAGGCGCCGCCTGGGTGGACTGGCGGGTAGCGGAGCGCCGTCCGCGCCGGCCGCGGCGAGTCCGCCAAGCGTAATCAGGCGAAGAACTTGGCGCGGCTGATAATCCGCTGAGGGAGTGCTGATGTCCACTGCCTAGTTTCGCGCGCGACGAACGATCCGGCAAGGCGCAGTCGCGGCGGCGCGAGCCGTCTCCCCGGATCTCACACGCGAATGACCCACGGCATGGAGGACCCCATCATGACATCTCCCACCGCCACGGCGAGCAGCACCGGACTCGCCCCCAACGTGGCCGGCGCGCTCGCCTATCTCCTCGGCCCCATCACCGGGATTCTGTTCTTTCTCCTCGAGAAGGAGAACCGCTTCGTACGCTATCACGCGGCCCAGTCCATCACGCTCGGGCTCGTGTGGATCGCGCTGTCGGTGCTCTTCTCGGTGCTGAGCGGGATGCTCGTGATGGTGCCGGTACTCGGCTGGCTCGTCGCGCTGCTGCTCTCGGTAGTGTTCGGACTCGGCGGCATCTTCCTCTGGCTCTTCCTGATGTGGCGCGCTTTCCAGGGGCGCGAATGGGAGTCGCCGATCGCCGGCCCCATGGCCCGCAAGCTGGCGGGTTGAGCGGATGACGCGACCCCGATCGCACTCCCGCTCGTCCGGCACTCCGGCGGGAAACGGCCGCGGCATGGACCGCCGCGAGGCGCTGCACGTGATGGCCGGCGTGGCGCTCGGCGCCTGGCCGCTCTCGCGCGTGCTCGGCCGCGCGGGTACGCACGCCGGGCCGTGGGCCGCGGCGGCCTCGCGTACGTCGCCCGGCGTCGGTGCGGCCACGGTTTCCGGCGTCCGGCCGGCCGGCCTCGCGCTCTCCATCCAGGGCGGGCTCGTATTCACCGGGGGCGCGCTGCGTCCGTTCTGCGTGGGCATCGACGGCGACGGCCGCATCCGGTTGAACGATAGACCGCTCCCCGCCGAACGCGTGATGGATGCCACCGGCCGGATCGTTGCTCCGGGCTTCATAGACATACTGGGCGACAATTCATCGAGGCCGGAGAAGACGTACCTCACCTACGAGAAATACAAGCTCACCGACGGAGTGAGCACGGCGCTGCAGATGCACGGCGGCGCGGGCAACGTGGCCGCGTACCGCAGGCACTTCGACCCGCTCCCGCATCACGTGAACTTCGGAACATCGACGAAAGTCATGATCATCCGAAACAGGTATCACGACCGTGCCACTCGTCTGCGCAAGATAGAGGAGTCGCTGGATGCCGGTGCGCTCGGCGTGTCGCACAGCCCCGAGTACCAGCCCGACACCACCTTCGCGGAGCTGGTGGACTACGGGGGTCTGGCGAGGCGCTACGGGCGGCCGCTGGTACTGCACCTGCGCTACTCCTCGAGCGCCCGGGAGCTCGACGGCGTGCGCGAGGCGGTGCGTGTGGTGGAGCGGACGGGAGTGAGACTGCACATCGCGCATCTCAACTCCACCGGCGGAACCTTCCACATGGAAGATGCGCTGGAGATCATCCGCGCGGCACGGGCGCGGGGGATGGAGATCACCTGCTGCGTGTACCCCTACAGCTACTGGGCGACGTACGTATCGTCCGCGCGCTTCGGCCCGGGTTGGCAGCGGCACTTCGGCCTGGACTACGGCGACCTCACCGTGGTGGGCACGGGCGAACGGCTCACGGCCGGGAGTTTCGCGCACTACCGGAAGACCCCGGGAGTGCTGGTGTCCGTTCCGCCCGGTACACAGCCGCTCTCGCGCACGTTCGACCTGGCCATCCGCGAGGAATTCTGTCTCGTTGCCTCGGACGGCGGAATCGAGCGCGAGGCCCACGCAAACTCGCACCCGCGCGGCGCGGGGTGCTTCTCCACCGCACTGCGGCACGCGCAGGACATCGGGGTGCCTCTCACTCAGGCGCTGGCGGCGATGACCTCGCGCCCCGCCGCGCTGGCGCAGCTCGAATCGCGCGGGGAGATCCGCGATGGGTACAGGGGCGACATCACCATCTTCGATCCGCGAAGCGTGAACGGACGCGCGACAGTGGCGAACCCGGACCAGTACTCGGCCGGCATCCAGGCGGTGGTGGTGAACGGAAAGCCGAGCTACGAACCGGGGCGGGCGCTCGGCTCCGCCGGGGCTCCGCAGTGGGCACGACCGGTGACGGTACAGGCTTCGGCGGACCCGGTATGAGGGAGGGGTCGGGTCTCTGATGCGGAGGGGGCGCTG
>CAZTTY010000119.1:0-9229 GCA_964616815.1 uncultured Gemmatimonadaceae bacterium
GTGCAGTTCCTGTTTCCTGTTCCCTGTTTCCTTTGTCCTCCGTAGTTCCTGCTCCTTCCCCCACTAGATTCTCGGCCATGCCCCCCTCCCCCTCCCCCTCCCCACGGGTTCTGCTCGCGGACGCGGATGCGTTTTACGTGGCGGTGGCGAGGATGGTGGATCCGGAGGGGGCGGGGCAGGCGAAGCTGCTGATCGTGGGGGGGACGGCGAAGAGCAGAGGAGTGGTGTGCTCGGCGTCGTACGAGACCCGCGGCTTCGGGGTGCGGTCGGCTATGCCGATCGCGCGGGCGCTGCGGCTCTGCCCGGGGGCGATGTGCGTGCCGGTGCCGCGGAAGGAGTGCTCCAGGAAGAGCAGAGAGATCCGCGACGTGCTGCAGCGCTTCTCGCCGCTGGTGGAGGGAGCGAGCATCGACGAATGGTACCTCGACCTCGGCGGGACGGAGGCGCTCTACGGGGGAGAGCCGCTCGCCGAGACGGCGCGGCGGATCCGGGCGGCGGTGAAGGCGAAAGTCGGGCTGACGATATCCGTGGGCGGCGGGACCAACAAGCTGGTGGCGAAGCTCGCCGTGGAGCTGGCCAAGCCCAAGCCGGGGAACGACGCCACCGGCGTGCACATCGTGGAGCCCGGGGCGGAAGCGGAGTTCATGCTCCGCTTCGACCTCGCCGACATCCCGCTCATAGGCCCCAAGTTCCAGGAGCGGCTGCGGCGTGCCGGCCTGCGTACGGTACCGCACGTGCTCGAGCAGGATCTCTCCTCGCTCATCCAGTGGTTCGGCGAGCGCGAAGGACGCTGGCTCCACGATCGGGTGCGGGGGATCGACCGCGGCCACGTGGCGCCGCGCGAGGAGCAGAAGAGCATCAGCCGCGACGACACCTTCCCGCGCGACATTTCGGACGACACTTCGCTCGAACGCATCCTCCAGCGCCTCGCCGGACGCGCCGCCGCCGACCTCCGCGCCGGGAGTCTCGCCGCGCGCACGATCACCGTGAAGCTCCGCGACGCCGACTTCCGTACGCGACAGGGAAGCCGCACCATCCCCCAGCCGGTGGTATCGGACCGGGTCATCTTCGAAACGGCCCGCACCATCCTCCGCCGCCTCCGCTCCAACCGCCGCTGCCCCGCGCGCCTGCTCGGCGTCTCGCTCTCCTCCCTGGTATCCGATTCCTCATCCCCGCAGCTCACCCTCTTCGACGACGTCCCCGGCGACTCGCCCACCCTCGAAACCCCGCGCGACCGCGCCCTCTCCCGCGCCGTCGACGAACTCCGCTCCCGCTTCGGCAACGATGTCATCCGGGGGGCGGGCTAAAACGGAGAAGGGAGAACTGCCCAGAGAAGCAAGGAGACAAGGAGAAAAGCTCGCCAGGAGGGCTCCTTGGCTCCTTTCGACCATCTCTGCACGGAAGGGAAGTGTGATTTGGGGGAACTGCTCCCGGCGATAGAGCTATACCCGCGGGAGCAGTTCCCCCAATCACCTTTACCAGCCCACGAAGAGATCCTTCAAAGGAGACAAGGAGCTTGCATCGAATGCAGTTCTCCTTGTCTCCTTGCCCCTCTCGGCAGTTCTCCCTTTTTCCGTTTGTGTTACCGACCCTCGCCTTCGAAACCGGGTTCCTGCTTCTCGAAGGAAGCGCCGAGGCGGCGGGTGAGGATCCAGATTTCGCCGAACACCGTGGCGGCCCCGAGGGCGGCGCCGGGGACGAGGCCCCAGTAGCCGATGTGGGCCAGGAGGATGAGGCCGAAGATCAGGCCGAGTGCCGTGGGGAGGAGCAGAAGGAAAGCGAGCACCAGCAGCGTCCCGAATGTGGAGACGATCGCCTGACCCATCGCCTCCACTCCGCCGGGACGTGCGAGGCCGAGCCGAACCCACGAGGGGAATAGCAGCGCGGCCGCGTTCTGCACCAGGAGATTCGCCGCGTTCACCGCGGGAACGGTCAGCAACACCACGAAGAGCGCCGCCGTGCGCTCGGAGAGCGCGAGCTGCAGCGGGTCGCCGCGCCAGAGCGCGAAGAAGGACGCGATTACCAGCAGATACTGCAGGAACGTGAGCACCGCGGTCGATGCGATGAGCTCCGCGCGCACTATCGACGAACCGGAGAGCGGATAGGCGCGCAGCAGCTCGAGGCGCAGCATGTCGAGCCGCAGATCGTTGCGAATCCAGAGCGGCCCGGCCACCACGAGGAACGCGGCCGCTGCGAGCATGAGGATCGCGGCCACGGTGGCGGTGTCGCTCATGTTGGGCGCGATGATCATCATCGCCGCCAGCGAGACCACGATCACAGCCACCACCATCCCGGCGGTCGACGAGGGGACCGTGCGCGTGATGGCGATGATGTTCTTCCAGACGATCGCGTTCGCGGGGCGGCCGCGGGGCGAGAGATGGGGAAGCCAGCTCCGCGCGGCGCTCGCGCGCGGCGCCCGAACGCGGCCGCGCCGCGAACGCAGGGCGTCGAGTCGCTCCGCGCGCTTCGACGCCGCTTCGGCGGCCGCCTCCTCGAAGGCCGCATCGGTACGGAGCACCCACGGTATGTGGAGCAGCAGTATCAACAGCGCCGGGAGCACCGCGCGCAGCCACTCGGCGGACGACGTCGCGAGGATCGGCGCGAGCACCAGCCGGAACGGGTAGAGCACCGCCGCTATCGCGGGGCTGTGCAGCAGCTCGGACATGGCGCCCACGAAATCGCCGCCGTCGGCCGCGGCGCGGAGCGACGGAAGCGCCGCGACCACGCTCCACGCCACCGCCGCGAGCACGGCGACGAGCACGATCAGCGTCCAGCGGTTGTGGCGCGCGCCCGCGATCCCGTGACCCGACGCGCTGGTGCGCACTAGCGACGAACCCACGCGGTGCAGTTGCATCGTGGTGAAGAGAATCCAGAGAGCGATCCCGCTCTGCAGCACGCCTTCGTCGCGTCTCCCGAGGAGGATCACCCAGATCACCGTGCTGAGTATGATCGCGAGCTGCGCCTGAAAGAGCTTCAGCTCCACCAGCCCGCGCCGCGTGACGGGCGCCGGAAAGAGCAGTTGCACCTCGGCCTGCGTGAAGGTGAGCGGGGCCTTGCCGCTCCCGAAGACCCAGAAGCCGGCCACCATGAGCGCGAGGCCGAGCGAGAAGACAGTGAGCAGGAGCTCTCCCGACTCGCCGCCGGGGATGGCGTTCGCCATCGGGCGCGGCCGGTCGGGGCGGAAGAAGATCCACCAGAAGTAGACCAGCCCCGCGAGCATCGCGACCGCGTAGCGCGGCTCGCGCACGCGGCGGAGCTGACGGATGGTGCGGTTGCGGAAGCTCCGCCAGGTGAGCCAGAGGAAGGGGCCGATCATCCGCCGGTGAGCGCGAGGAAGATGTCTTCCAGCCCGCGTCCGGCGAGTTGCGGGCGCTCGGCGATGATCTCGCCGAGCGCACCGATCGCGACGAGACGCCCGTTCTGGATGATGAGGATACGCGTGCACAGCTCCTCGACGAGCTGCAGCAGGTGCGAGCTCAGCACCACGGCTGCGCCGGCGGCTGCGCGTGCCGTGATCGTCGCCTTCATCTTGCGCATCCCGGCCGGGTCGAGGCCGGTGAGCGGCTCGTCGAAGATGAGCGCGCGCGGCTCGTGGAGGAGTCCGCACGCGATCGCGAGCTTCTGGCGCATCCCGCGCGAGAGCTCGCCCGGGAGCGCCCGCTTCCTTTCGCCGAGCTCCAGTTCGTGCAGCAGCGGCGGGATGCGTTCGGCCGCGTCGGCCACTCCGTACACTCGCGCGGTGAAGTGGAGGTGCTCCTCCACCGTGAGGTACTCGAAGAGGTGTGGCTCGTCGGGGATGAAGGCGAGCGAGGCCTTCGCCTCTACCGGCTCGTCCAGAAGATCGTGGCCGTCGATCGCGATCTTGCCGCTGCTGGGGCGAATTATCCCGCAGAGCGAACGGAGAGTGGTCGTCTTCCCCGCGCCGTTCGGTCCGACGAGTCCGAGCACCTCGCCGGGCGCCACGCTGAAGGAGAGGTCGCTCACCGCCACGAAGTCGCCGTAGAGCTTGGTGAGCGAGCGGACGTCGATGCCGGGGGCGGAAGGGAGTGGCGTGGTCACGATGGAGAACGGATGCGGGACGCGGGGGACGAGGGGGTCGGGGAAGAACGTATGCGGGAGGCGGAGCGCGAGGGGCTCGGGTCTCGATGAAGCGTCACGGGGGCCGACTCCCGCCCGCGCCGGAGCCGCTACCCGGACCCTACTCGGTGAGGACGCGGGTGATGGAGGTGATCATTTTTTCGACGCGGTGCCAGTCGTCGTCGGACTCGGGTGCGATGCCGAACATCCTGGCGCTCCCGGTGCGCCGTGTCGAGAGGTGTACGAGGCCCGCGGCGAGTATGGCGAAGAGTACCTCGAGATCGAGGTAGGCGGGGATGCGGAAACGAGCGCGCAGCGATTCCAGCAGCTCCTCGACTTCCCGCTCGCGCTCCGCCGCCAGCGAATCGGTGAGCGGGTTGGACTCCACGTTTTCCCAGAGGGTGGTTTCTCTGAGTGCCGGATCCTCCCGCGTTTCGCGTGCGACTTGGAGGAGCGTCGCGCGGAGCGCGCCGCCGAGCGAGCCGGGTTCGCTGGCATGCTCGCCGAGCGGCGGCCAGCATCGCCGCCGCTCGGCGACGCGCTGGAGGAGCTGGGGAAGCCCGCCGAAGTAGCGGTAGATGAGCACCTTGTCCACCCCGCACTCCGCCGCCACGGCGTTCACGCCCACCGCGGCGTACCCGTCTCTCTGCAGCAGCCTTTCTGTGGCATCCAGCAGTCTTTCCTTCGTCCCTTCAGCCCCTCGTACCATGGCGCCTCGCGTCGAGCGGTAGTAGCCGGGGTTACCGGCGAGTGACATGAGGGTACGAGAGGGGACGGGGGTGGGGCAAGGGCGGGGGGGCGAAGAACGGGATCCACGGGCCCGGCGCTTGCAAATCGGGGTGCGCGGAAGGATGCTATCTTAGCTGGCTCAGACCTCCCGCCCCGACTCGTGGGGAAATGCACCAGGAACCGGGTGTGCTACGAATGCGTGCTCCTGTATCCACCGTACGTCTCATTCTCCTGCTCGGCGTGGCGTGCGCGACCACGCTCGCTTCATGCGGCAAGGATTCCACCGGAGTCCAGCTCGGCGGCGTCGCCTCGGTGGCGGTGAGCCCGGGCGCGGACACGGTGTACATCGGCTCCAGCACCACGCTTACCGCTACCCCTGAAGATGCGGAGGGGAACCCGCTCTCGGGTCGCGAGATCTTCTGGCACAGCGAGCACAGCGACATCGCCGTCGTGTCCGACAGAGGCGTGGTCACCGGAATCCTGCCCGGCGCGGTTCGGATAGCGGCGAGCGTGGAGGGAGTGCCGGGATACTCCAGCATCACGGTGCTGCAGAAGCCGCCCGCCTCCATCGGTCTCTCCTCGTCGACGCTCGCTCTGATCGTGGGACAGGAGTCCCGGCTCCAGGCGACGGTGCGCGACGCGGACGGCGGCGTCCTCGGCGACGCGCCGGTGGAGTGGAAGTCGAGCGCGGCCGGCGTGGCGACGGTGGATGATGACGGACTCGTGCGCGGCGTAGCGGCCGGCACGGCCAAGATCACGGCCACCAGCGGTGAAGTGAGCGCCCAGGCCACGGTTACGGTTTCGCCGATCCCGGCGAACGCGGTGGTGGTCTCCCCCGGCGAGGCGACGGTCTTCGTAGGGAAGACAGTTACGCTCAAGGCGACGGTCACGGATGCGAGCGGCGACCCGCTCACGGGGCGTCCGATAAGCTGGAAGACGAGTGCCGCGAGCGTGGCCACGGTCTCGACGTCGGGCGTCGTCACGGCGAAGGCGCCGGGGAAGGCTACCATCACGGCGACGAGCGAGGGGAAGAGCGGGACGTCCACCATCACGGTGGAGCTGGTGCCGGTGGCCACCGTGGACATGAACCCGGGCGAGCTGCGGCTCGAGATCGGCAAGACCGGCACGATCACCGCCACGCCGAAGGCCTCGGACGGTACCCCGCTCACCGGTCGCGATATCGACTGGAAGTCGCGCGATCCGGCGGTCGCCACCGTCAGCCAGAGCGGGGTCGTGACAGCGAAGTCGACCGGCTCCACGATCGTCGAAGCTACGAGCGAAGGGCGGACCGGCGTGACGCTGGTGACCGTGGCCGACATTCCCGTATCGAGCGTGGTCGTGACGCCCGACGCCGACACGCTCGTAGTAGGGAAATCGGTCACGCTCGTGGCGAAGACCTACGATGCAGCCAGCAACGAGCTGAGCGGCCGCGATATCGATTGGACGAGCAGCAACGACGATGTGGCCACGGTGAGCAGCGCCGGGAAGGTGATCGCGCTGGCTCCCGGCTCGGTCACGATCACGGCCACGAGCGAAGGTAAGAGCGACAAGGCCACCATGACCGTGATCGCGGCCGTGAGCTCCGTGGCGGTGTCGCCCGACAGCATCTCGCTGATCGTGGGGAAGACGAGCACTCTCGCGGCGGCGGTGAAGGACGCCGATGGCAACACGCTCGGCGGACGGGCGGTGTCGTGGAAGTCGGACAAGACCGGGGTGGCCACCGTGGGCAGCGACGGGGCGGTGACCGCCGTGGCGCCGGGCATCGCGATGATCACCGCGACGAGCGAAGGGAAGAACGGGAGCGCGAAGGTCGTGGTGACGTTGGAGCCGGTGGCGAGTGTGACGGTGGGGGATCCTACGCGTCCCGACGAGCCGATCAGGATCGCTGACGACTCGACGGTGCAGCTCCTCGCGCTCACCGCCGACGCGGCGGGGACGCCGTTGTTCGACCGCGACGTGACATGGAGCTCCAGCGATGCAACCATCGCCGGCGTCTCTCAGATGGGACTCGTGACGGGCGTCAAGCCCGGCACCGTCCAGATCACCGCCACGTCCGAGGGAGTGAGTGGTTCCACCGACGTCACCGTCACCTCGGCGCTCGAGGGGAACGTGGTAATAGAGCCGGCCGATACGACGCTCGCGCCGCTGCAGGTCCTCAACCTCGCGGGGAAGGTGATCGGGAGCGACGGCGTGGCCCGGAGCGACGCCACCGTGGGGCTGGCGTGGAGCTCCGATAACACTATCGTGGCACAGGTGAACGAGGCCGGCCAGGTCACGACGTTCATCCCGGGCACCGCCATCATCACCGCCTCACGGACGGACGGCGTGCCAGGCGCGCCTGGCACCGCGAGGGTGACGGTCGCTCTGCCGGGCTCGTAAACGACGGGGTCGGGCCCTTTATGTAGAGGACCCGGCAGCGTCGCTGCCCGGTCCGCTACCTAAAGTGCCCGACCCCGTCGCTCTCAGCGGAAGGAGAGCGATATAGCGGCTCCGTAGGCCGGTCCGTCCGGCCGCATGGCGACCAGCGGGAGCGGGAGCGGGATTCCGCCGCGCGCGTTCTTCGCGTGCAGCGATGCCTCGAGCGCGGAAAGCGCCCAGACGCCGCCAGCCACCGCCAACCCCACGCCCAGGTGCGGGCGCTTCTCCACGTTCACATAGACCGTGTCGGTTCCGCCGAAGGGGCCGGGGTAGAGGTGCATCTCCACGCTCTTCTCCTTCTTGAGCGCCCACACCGTGCTGCCCACCACTCCCGCGGTCACGATCGCGCCAAATACGGGGCGGCCGGTATAGAACTGCCCCAGCCCCGGGAAGAGCGCGCCGCGCGTGAATGCCTGGCCCGCACTGCGCCCCAGCGCGTTCACGTGCTTCACGACTTCCGCGCGATCCTCCGCGCCGGGGCGCAGGCGCAGGTAGCTCTCGAAGTCCGAGCGAGCCGCGCTCGTGCGTCCCTGCTGCTCGTAGACCAGCGCGCGATTGTAGTAGGCGTCGGCCCAGTTCGGGGCAGAGTCGACCACGGCGCCGAGCGCGTTCACGGCGCCCGTCATGTCACGCGCGCGCAGCAGGTGTACTCCCGAGCGGAACGCGGCGGCGGCACCGCTCGGGTAGTCGGGCGGCACCACGGCATCGGTGATCTCCGCGCGGCGCGCGGCCTGATGCGGATCTCCCTGCCAGAGCTCGGCGTATGCCAGGCCGGTGGCCGCCGCGTCGTCTCCCGGGCTCGCTTCGACCGCGGCGCGGAAATGCTCGACCGCCTCGTCGAAGTCGCCGCGTCGAGCGGCATCGTAGCCGAGTGCGGTGAACGCTTCCGACTTCGGCGCGCCGTTTTTCAGAGCCGCCTCGAAATCGGCGCGCGCCTCGTCGTAGCGGCCGGCGCGCGAGCGCAGATAGCCGCGCCCGAGCAGCGCATCGGGGTTCGACGGATCGAGCGCGAGCGCACGCTCGTACGCCTCCTCGGCGCCGGGATCGCCCGCCGCGGCCAGGCGCGCCGCCTCCACGAGCTGCGACGCCATCTCGGCCGCCGCGGAGACGCCGACCACGCCGAGCCGTCGGCTGCCGGAGCTGACTACCAGGCTGTCGCCCGAACGGAGCGCGCTCACCGGCACGGAGAAGCGCACGACGCCGCTGTCGTTGGTGGAGCGCGTCTGTACGCGCAGGTCGCCGCGAGCGGTGGAGGGTTGGAGGCGAACCGCTGTACCCGTCACGGGATTGCCGAACGGGTCGGTGAGCCGGACGGTGATGGCGGAACTCGCGGCGGCCCCGCGTCCGATCGCGAGGCTGCGCGGCGAGATCGTGGCGAGCGAGCTCCCGGCCGGGAGGGTGGTGAGCGTGATCTCACCGTTTCCCCGGACCGAGCTGCCGTCGGCCATCGCGACGCTGAGATGGTAGCTGCCGGAGCGCGTGCCGGCGGGTACGGCGAAGACGGCCTGTCCCTCGGCATCGGTGACCGCCGCCGGGTCGACTCGCGCACCGCCGGGGATCGCCGTGGCGCCGTGCAGGATGAGACGCTGTCCGCGCACCGGTGCGCCGCCGCGGCGCAGCGAGACAGTGAGGTACGCCACCGTTCCGCTGGGCGCCGATGCGGCGCGGTCGACCACGCTCAGTTCGAGCGGCCTCGGCGGTGGCGGAGTGGGCGCATCGGGCTTGTTCCCCTTTCGAACGCAGAGGTCGATCTGATCGAAGATCGCCTGCGTAGCGCCCAGCTCGCGGAGGTCGGCCCTGTCGCGCGCCGTGGGGACGAAGGCGAGACAGCTCCGCCGCACCATCGATGCGATCTCGTCTCTGGAGTACGTGGTGCCGGTGAGGACCCTGACCAGATCGCTCTTCCGCAGTTGGCTCCCCTCCCCCCCACCCTGCTGTGCCCCGAGCGCCGCCGGCGTCAGTGCGGCGAGAGCGAGGAGCGAGAGGATGTGGGGGAGTGGGCGGC
>CAZTTY010000120.1:0-9182 GCA_964616815.1 uncultured Gemmatimonadaceae bacterium
GTCATCGACCTCGGCGGGATGCGTGGCATCACGATCGACCCGATCCGCCGTACGACTCAGTCGCCGGCGTTCCGGGCCTTCCACCCCTTCATTACGAGTTTCGCGTAGCCGTTGCCCGGATCGACGCCGAGGGAGCGGAGCGTCTCGACAGCAACGGGGCCGCGGTTGTAGACCAGGAGCGCGAGGCGAATGTCGCCGTCGTATTCGGTGATCAGCGAGCGGAGATACCGGAAGCCGATGCGCAGGTTGGTGCGCGGCTCGAAGAGCTCCTCGCGGGTGATGTCCCGGTCGAAGAAACGCGCCGTGGAGGGCATGAGCTGAGTCAGCCCGACGGCTCCCACCGAGCTCACCGCGCGCGGATTGAACTCGCTTTCCACGCGTACGAGACGGAAGCCCAGATCGGGGTCGATGCCTTCGGCGAGCGCGACGTCGTAGACCGCCTCGGAGATGCTCGCGTTGACTCTGTATCGGGCGGAGTAGTCCATGATTGCCTTCGCGCGCTGGAGCTGGGCGTGCGCGAGGGCCAGCTCGCCCCTGGTCGCGTCCAGCTCGGCGCGAAGACGTGCATTCTCATCGGATCCCACCAAGGCGAAAGAGCCCAGCGTCGACGCCTCGGCGTCGTGCGGGCGCTCGCGCGGTATGAACGCAACGGCGGCGAGGAGCGACGCGACGAGTAGATATTTCCCCACGCGTTCTTTCAGTCTCCTGGCGTCACCGCGATGCGAGTAGCGCTTATCTGTGATGTGCAACACAAACCTCCAGAGGGGAGGGTGCCGGATGTACGAACGGGAGCAGTCAAGTCGTGCTCCCGTGCGTGCCTCAAGCAACGCTCATGCCGCTACGAGCGGCGCCATAGGCCCGAGCGCCCACCGTTTTTTTCCAGTAACGAAATGTCCTGTATCGACATTTCGCGGTCCATGGCCTTGGCCATGTCGTAGATGGTTATCAGGCAAATCGCTACGGCCGTGATCGCTTCCATCTCGACGCCCGTCTTGCCGGTCGTTTTGACCGTGGACTCGACCCGGAGACCGGGGATGGAATGATCTGGCTCTATCGCCAGCTGCACATCCGTCAGGGGCAGCGAGTGGCAGAGCGGAATTAAGTCGGCTGTACGCTTCGCCGCCAGCACTCCGGCAATTTTTGCCACGGCTATCACATCCCCCTTGACCGTGCTCTTTTCCTCGATTGCCGCCAACGTTTCGGGTTTCATTCGGATGTATCCTGTGGCGCGCGCGACACGGTCGGTGATCTCCTTGTTGGACACGTCCACCATCCGCGCGTCGCCGTCTGGACCTATGTGGCTGAGTCCACTCATGCCGCCATGCCTCCCAGCCGCCTGGCGAGCGCGGCTCCTATTAGTTGCGGGCTCACATTTCCGGTCGCGAGCGCCTTGGCGCGCTCTACCGCATCCACCCCTTCCATGGCGCGCTGCGCCGCGCTCCGGTCGCCGGCCGCCACCGCGTCACGCAGCCGCTGGTGCAGGAGCACGCTGAGCGCGTCGAGCATCTCGGAGAAGAAGCCTCGGGCCTTCGACCCGCCGAGCGCGAACGCGGCCGAGATGCGCTCCCGGCGTCCCGAATCGAGCGCGGCGAGAAACGACGCGGCGGCCTCGCGTGCGTCGCCGCGTGCGCCCGCGGCGAGGAGCGCTCCCGGCGCGCCGCCGGCCAGCGCGAGGCGTGCGTCGACACCTTCGACCACGCCCGCACGGTCGAGCACGGCGCCGATGGACTGGTCGCCGAGAAACTCGCGCATCTCGCTCTCGGCGAGCGGCGCCACTCTGATGGACACGACTCTGGAGCGCACGGTGGGTAGAAGCGCACCCGGCTCGCTGGACGTGAGGATGATGGTGGTGTCGGCCGGCGGCTCCTCGAGGAGCTTCAGGAAGGCATTTGCGGCCTGGTCCGCGCCCTCCTGCGGCACCATCCGCTCCGCATCCCCCGCCACGAAGATCTTGCGCTGACCCATGGCCGGCCTGAGCGATGCGAGCTGCACGAGCGCTCGCACGCTGGCCACGTAGATCGCCTCCGTGCCCGAAGGCGGCGAATAGAGTCCTCCGCTGCGCAGTCGTTCGGCGATCGCATCTGCGTAGTCCTCCATGACTTCGTCGGCCGACGCATCCGCGCCGGAGAGGCGGGGTCTCGGAAAGAACCAGCGCAGATCCGGATGTGCCAGTTCGAGCGTGAACCTGCACGCCTCGCACCGCCCGCACGGCTCGTCGTCACTGCCGCGCGCCTGACACAGCATGAACTGCCCCAGCCAGAGCGCGAGCCGCTGCTTCCCCACGCCCCGCGGCCCGTGCAGCAGCAAGCTCGCCGGCAGTGCGCCTCTTCCCACCGCTCCGCGCAACCGCTCGCGGAGCCGCAGGTGACCGTGGATGGACAGGAGTGGCATGTGGGGAAAGGTAAAAGGAAAAAGGAAGCAGGGAGCAGGAACTGCACACGTTCCATGGTCATGCCCGCGTAAGCGGGGGATGACTTCGAGGCGTGGGCAGTCCCTGTTTCCTGTTTCCTGTTTCCTGCTTCCTGCTTCCTCCCCTTCACCCTCCGGTGGTTTCGCCGCCGAGGAGGGTGAGGACTTCGCCGGTGATGTAGCTGGAGTCGGCGGGGGAGGCGAGGAAGACGTAGGCGGGGGCGACTTCCTCGGGTTGGGCGGGGCGCTTCATCGGGGTGTCCGACCCGTGGCGGGCGGCTTCGGCGGGCGGCTTGTCGACCACATTGAGCGGGGTCCATACGGGGCCGGGCGCCACGCTGTTCACACGGATCCCTCTGGGTACCAGGTTCTGCGCGAGCGCCTTCGTGAAGGCCAGGATGGCGCCCTTCGTGGCAGAGTAGTCGAGAAGCTGTTTGGAGCCTTCGAGGCCGGTCACGGATCCGGTGTTGATGATGGCGGAGCCGGGCTCGAGGTGCGGCAGCGCCGCCTTCGCCATGTAAAAGTAGCCATACACGTTCGTGCGAAAGGTGAGGTCCCACTGATCCTCGGAGATGTCCTCGAGCGATTCCTGGTGCTGCTGGAAGGCCGCGTTGTTGACGAGGATGTCGAGCTTGCCGAGCTCGTTCACCGTTCGTTCGACTGCGTCGGTGCAGAAGCGGGGATCGCTGACGTCGCCGGGAATGAGCAGCGCACGGCGTCCCTCGGCCTCCACCGCGCCGCGCGTCTCCTGGGCATCGACCTCCTCGTCGGGGAGATACACGATGGCGACGTCGGCTCCTTCGCGCGCGTACAGCACCGCCACCGAGCGGCCTATGCCGGAGTCGCCCCCGGTGATCAGCGCCGTCTTGCCTTCGAGCTTTCCGGAGGCGCGGTAGTGGGGCGCCTCGTAGCGGGGACGCGGCTCCATGTCGGCCTCGATCCCCGGATGTCTCTGCTGTTCGCGCTTCGGGTACGGAGGCATGGGTTGCCGCGTGGCGCCAGTGGCGGGCGGCCGCTTGGTTTTCGCGCCCGCTCCCTTCGATTCGCGCGCCGAACCGCTCTGCTCACGCTTCTTCTCCGCGTGCTCCTGCGACTTCCGCGACACGGTGCGAGTCTCGTCGCGAATCTTCCCCAGCGCGCTGCCTGTGCCGCGCGTCGCGCTGCGCGCCGAGCTGCGCGCCCCGGCGCGCGAGGTACCGCGCGTAGCGGCGCGATTCTCGGCACCGCGACCACTCCTGGTGGCGGGCGATGCGTTCATCTCCTTTTTCTTTCGGGCCATCTTCAACCTCCGTGGAGTCGCGACGCGCGCTACCCGCCGGCGGCGCGCCCGCGTCGTGTGATCGACTCACGCCCATCCAGGCGCTGCAGTGCAGGCGGAAACACCGTGCAGGTGCAACAGTCGGGCCCTGCACCGGCGCGAGTGCGGTGAACGTGCGCGGTGACGGCGTACGCGCGGCATGCTTCGTGACGGTGCTGGAATCGACACCCACTACGGAGGAGTGGAATGGGCGGCGAACGACCGGATCGACATGAAGAGGACCGCCGAAAGGCGGACGCGGCCGCGAGCGCATCGCTCTCCGCGGGCGCGCAGCACGGCGACGGAAGCCAGCGGGGTGAAGAAGACGAGAGCGATGCACGTGGTGCGGCTTCCGCACCCGAGGCGCTGCCGCTCGCGGTGGCGGTACTCGCCGCCGACGGAGTGGAGCAGGTGGAGCTGGAGGCCCCGATCGGCGCGCTGCAGGTCGCGGGCGCCAGCGTACACATCATTACCCCGTCGGGCGGGGAAGTACGCACCGCACAGCAGGGAGACGTGGGTGAGACTCTGGTTTCGGACCGCGCCATCGCCGATTCCGGAGCTCGCGACTACGGTGCACTGCTGCTCCCGGGCGGAGACGCGAGCGTACGGGCGCTGCGCACCAATACCGATGCCATCCGATTCATCCAGGACTTCGTGGCCATGGATCGTCCCGTCGCCGCGATCGATCAGGCTCCGCTGCTCCTGGTGGAGGCCGACGCCGTACGCGGGCGCACGCTGGCATCCTCGCCATCGGTCGCGCGCGAGATTAGCGATGCCGGCGGCGAGTGGGTGGATGATGCCGTGAAACTCGACCAGCGGCTGCTCACGGCGCGGGGACCGGAAGACGTGCGCCGCTTCTGCTCCAAGCTGGTCGACATGCTGGTACAGACGGTCCAGGACAGGACGGTGGACGAGGCTTCGAAGGAGAGCTTTCCGGCCAGCGACGCGCCGGGATGGGGGCCCACTTCCATAGGGGAGCCCGGGTAGGGAAGGGCCGGCCCTTCCGGCCGCACGCACGGATGCTCGGCGGCGCAGGTGGCGAGTCGGTGCGCCGTGTGCCAACTTTGGCCCATGCGGCGGCGCGCGACTGCGCGCAACCGGCCACGGATCTCAGGGAGGTGGAAGTGGGGATTGTCATGCGCACGCTCGGAGGCGCGGTGCTGTGCGTGAGCGTGCTCGCCTCGTGCCATCGCACGAAGCCGAGCTCGACGAGCGGCCCGCCTCCCAAGACCACCGTAACGGTGGACAACCAGAGCTTTCTGGACATGACCGTGTACGTGCTGCGCGGTGGACAGCGGGTACGGCTCGGCCAGGCGACGGGAAGCTCCAAGAGCAAGTTCACCATCCCCACCTATCTCATAGGGTATGGGATACAGCCGCTGCGATTCATCGCCGATCCGATCGGCGGCAACCGTCTACCGGTGAGCGAGGAGATCAACGTCTCGGCGGGCGACGAAGTGATACTGACCATACCGCCGACGTGATGGGGCGGGGCCGGGTTCCCCGCGTCGGCGATGGCGATGCGCGCTGCCATGGCGCATCTTTCGACGTGGGGCTCCCGATTCCGTTCTGACATGCTTCGTCTCTGGCGCACACTCGGCCCGCTTCCCGGGGGGAAGTGGGTGTTCGGCTTTCTGCTCGGTCTGCGCGTGCCCTACACCGGCACGATCCGTCCGCGCGTGCTCGAGCTGCGTCCCGGCTACGCACGCGTCTCGATGCGCGACCGGCGCGCTGTGCGCAACCATCTCCATTCCATCCACGCCGTGGCGCTAGCCAACCTCGCGGAGGTAACGAGCGGCCTCGCGATGATCGTCGGCCTCCCGGCCGGGGCGCGCTCCATCGTCACGGAGTTTTCCATCGAGTACCTGAAGAAGGCGCGCGGCCCGCTCGAGGCGGAGTGCACGACGCCCATCATCGATGCGTCGAGCGAGCAGGAGCACGCGATAGAATCGGTGGTGCGCGATGCGGCTGGCGACGTGGTGGCCCGCGCCAGGGCGCGCTGGCTCGTGGGTCCGCGGGAGGAGCGCTGACACCATGGATCTGGCCACTCCGTTCACCGAGCACGCGCGCGTGGCCGTGCCGCTCATCTGCGGCGCCATGTACCCCTGCAGCAACCCGGAGCTCGTGGCCGCCGTTTCGGAGGCAGGCGGCCTCGGTGTAGTGCAGCCCGTGTCGATGATCTACGTCCATGGCCACGACTTTCGCGAAGGGCTGAAGCTCATCCGGAGACTCACCACGCGGCCCATCGGGATGAACGCGCTCATAGAGCAGTCGTCGCGAGTGTATCGCGAGCGGATGGAGCGCTGGGTGGATATCGCGCTCGAGGAGGGTGTGCGCTTCTTCATCACGTCGCTCGGGAATCCGCGCTGGGTTGTGGAGCGTGTTGGCGCGGTGGGCGGGATCGTGTACCACGACGCGACGGAGAGAAAGTGGGCGCGGAAGGCGCTCGACGGCGGTGTGCACGGTCTGGTGGCGGTGAACGCGCGCGCCGGCGGGCATGCCGGTCCCAGGAGCCCCGAGGCGCTGCTCGACGAACTGGGCGATCTGGGCGTTCCCGTGGTCTGCGCTGGCGGCGTGGGCGACGAGCGCGATTTCGTGCACGCCATGCGCTGCGGCTACGATGGCGTGCAGATGGGAACCCGATTCATCGCGACCCCCGAATGCCATGCGACGGAGGAGTACAAGCGGGCGATCGTCGAGTCGGGGGAGGACGACATCGTGCTCACCGAGCGGATCACCGGGGTACCGGTTTCCGTGATACGCACGCCGTACATCGAGCGAGTGGGCACCAAGGCCGGACCGGCCGCGCGCTGGCTCCTGCGCAACCGGCGCACCAAGCACTGGATGCGTGCCTTCTACACGCTCCGCTCCTTCCGCCAGCTCAAACGGGCCTCGCTCGGCGAGTCGCCCGACGACTACTGGCAGGCGGGGAAAAGCGTGGCCGGCATCCACTCGGTGGAGCCGGCCGGAGAGATCGTACGCTCTTTCGCGGAGGCGCTGCGCGGCGCCGGCGAAGCTACCCGGCGGTGATCACCCCACAGGCGATACGCGCTCCCGCGTTGCCCGCCGGATCGGACTCGTAGTCGTCCGCTGTGGCGTGTACCATCAGTGACGCGCCATCGTCATCGAGGATGCGGTTCGGGCCATCCTGGAGCGAGGTGATGGTGTTGAGCACCTGGAACTCCACGGTTCCGCTCGCGGGCACGGTGATGTTCGGCATGTCGCCCGCGTGCATTCCCGCCGCGTTCTCGATACCGTGCTCCCGGCTCGCGGGATTGAAATGCCCGCCGGCGGAAGTGAAGGGCGGCGTGCATTCGCCCACGGTGTGGATGTGGAACGCGTGTACGCCAGGCGGGATGTTGTGGAGCTGCGCCGAAATCAGAACGCCGTGCGGCGTCTGCGTGAGCGTGGCGGATCCCACGGGCTGTCCGGACGCGTCGGAGAGCTTCGCGTGAGCGACGCCGGGCGTGGACGGGTTCTGAACGACGGTTCCTCGGGTGCAGCCGAACAGCGCGGCGGCCGCGAGGAGCGCTGGAAGTTTCAGTGCTTGCATGGCGTATGGGGTTGGAGTCGCGAAAAGTGCTTGCAAGGCGCGCACCGTCGGCGTCGCCGTGTCGCGGAAGAACTCTTTGAGACGTTCAACCGATGCCGCTCCTCAGGCGCGAGCGTGCGTCGCAGGCCAGCTCCGCCGCTTCCCGCGGCGTGGCGCCGACGGCGCCGATGTGGCCCATCTTGCGGCCCGGCCGCGCGCTCTTGCCGTACAGGTGGATGTGCACCGAGGGGAGCTCGAGCGCGGCGGGCCAGGGCGGTGGCGAGTCGCCGAGCCACAGATCGCCGAAGATGTTCGCGATGGCGCAGGGCCGCACGACATCGGGCGCGCCGAGCGGCAGGTCGCACACCGAACGCACCGCCTGCTCGAACTGGCTGGTGAGCACCGTCAGCTCCGTATGATGAAAGCTGTTGTGCGGTCGCGGCGCGAGCTCGTTGACGATCACCGCGCCGTCGCGCAGCACGAACATCTCCGTCACCAGCAGCCCGACCATGTCGAGCCGCTCGGCAATCGCGAGGCCGATCCCGGCGGCTTGCCGCGCCGTGTCGGGCGGGATGGGCGCGGGGAGCGCGGCCCAGTCGAGTACTCCGCTCACGTGGTGGTTCCACGACGGCGCGTACACCACGTGCTCGCCGCCCGGGCGGCGCGCCACCAGGACGGAGATCTCCATCTGGAGGTCCAGCGCGCGTTCGACCACGCTCCGCCCTCCGCCCAGCGACCGCCACGCCTCCCCGGCCTGTTCGGCGCTGGTCATGCGGAACTGCGACCGCCCGTCGTAGCCGCCCGTGCACAACTTCACGAATGCATCGCCTTCCACCTCGCGCGCCGCCGCCACGAGCTCGGCCTCGGTGGCGGCCTCGCGGTAGGGCCCCACGGGAAAGCCGTGCTCGCTCAGCCAGCGCTTCTGGCGGCCGCGGTCCTGCACCACGTGAAGCACGTTGGCGCCGGGCCGAATCGGCGCGTACTCGGCTGCGGCGCGCATGGCTTCCACGCCGATCTTCTCGATCTCCACCGTGACCACATCGGATGCACGGGCGAGCTCCACCGCACCCTCGACGTCGTCGAACGGCGCTGCTATCACCCGGTCGGCAACCGGGGCCGCGGCGCAGTTCGCGTTGGGGTCGAGCACGATCACCCGGTAGCCGAGCGCCCGGGCGGCGAGGGTGACCATCCTGCCGAGCTGGCCGCCGCCGAGGATGCCGATGGTGGAGCCGGGGAGCACGGGCGTCACTGCGCGCCCTCCTGCTCCAACACTTCCCGCGTGCGCGACTCGCGCCAGGCCCGGAGCCGCTCGCGGAGCTCGGGATCGGAATGGGCCACGATGGCGGCCGCGAGGATCGCCGCGTTGATGGCGCCCGGCTTCCCTATGGCGAGAGTCCCCACCGGGACTCCCTTCGGCATCTGCACGATCGAGAGGAGCGAGTCGAGGCCGTTGAGCATCGTGGCTGGCACCGGGACTCCGAGCACGGGGAGCACCGTGTTGGCAGCCACCATGCCGGGCAGGTGCGCCGCGCCGCCCGCGCCCGCGATGATTACCTGAAGTCCACGCTCCTCCGCGGATTTCGCGTAGCTGGTCATCCACTCGGGCGTGCGGTGCGCCGAGACGATCCGTACTTCGTGGGGGACTCCGAGCTCCTCGAGGAGCTCGGCGGCGCCGGACATGTATTGCATGTCGCTCCGGCTCCCCATGATCACACCCACGACCGGCGACCGGCCGGGTGACTCGCTCCCTTTCTCACTGGCCATTTCGAGCTCCCGCTGGATGAGCCGGAATAATCATGAAGAGAGGCCCACCCGCGCGGCGAGTGGACCTCCATGAACGATGGGCAGGATGGTACGACTTTCCCGAAGCTCGCGAGGTGGGACTCGAACCCACGACCCACGGATTAACAGTCCGTTGCTCTACCGACTGAGCTACTCGCGAAT
>CAZTTY010000121.1:0-9170 GCA_964616815.1 uncultured Gemmatimonadaceae bacterium
GTCCCGGCGCCGGTAACCACCACTTCGCCAAGACGCAGCGGGTTGGCCGCGAGCACGAAGTCGTGCGTGACGTTCCCGCTCAGGGTGATCGGCGCCGACTCGGACTTGTAACCGATGAGCCGGGCCGTGAGCGTGGCCTGCTGTCCGGTCGCGCGGGCGGCCGGCACCACGATGGTATAGGCACCGCCATCACGGGTGATGGTGCCGAGGTTCATCCCCTCGATGAAAACGCTTACAGAAGCCAGCGGCGTCCCCGCCTCGCTGGTGACTTTCCCGCTGATCGTAGAGCCACCCTGCGCCGCCGCGAACGCGGGGCACAACAGTGCGGCACACGCTACGCCAGCCAGCCATCTGACTATGGTCCTCATTCCTCCTCCTGTCTCCGGTGCAACTGCATGCCGCCGGATGCTTACGTGAAGCACTCGGGATGCACGGGCCAGATTGAAACTTTTCCCCGGCCGCCGGAGTAGGGAGGAACGCGTCAACGCTCCAATCCAACTTTGCGCCGAGGACGCTGAACATCACCAGTTGCTGAGGCACCTCCGCATTTAGGGTTGGACAGATACGGCAACCGTTCCAGCGGTTGCCGTGTCTATTTCATGGAGCAGGCCGAACACGACTGCGACAGCCTCGGGTAGCACGGCAGACGTCGGGCGACCAGGCTGCTGTCCACTCACGAGCGTTGTCGGGAGTGGAAGGTCGCGGCGTGGGGCACGCGGACGTTGCGTGTGGCCGGGTTCGCGCTTCATCCACGCGCGGAACCGAAGCAGCCATCCCTGCGAATCGAGGAATCGGCTCGCGCGAGGGAAGTACCGATTTCCGGCACCATCCCGCACTCGCGTTTCCTCCGCCGACCTTCCCACACCATCGAGCTCTCACGCGATTCCCGGACGTGGTCCGGAGATCGTGACAGGTGGAACAACGCCTGGCGAGGGTCCGTCGAGCATTCACCTGCCACGCCGGGCCCGCTACTGCATCGCACACGATGCGGGCGACTGATCCGATTGTCAAGATTTTCTCCCACCCGGTCGGCCACCCGGTATACCGGGCTCTACCATAGCGCCGACGAGCGGAGCGGCGACCGCGGGGCCGCCCTCGATGCGGTACGAAAGGCCGGCATCGAACCGCGCACTTCGGTCGCGAGGACTGCCCCGGTTCGCTTCGTTCGCCCCCCTCTCACATCCGCCGCGGCACGCTCGCCCGATGGATCCCCCACACCAGTACCGCCACCAGAAGCAGACCCGGCCACACCAGGTCCTGCACGCCCCAGAACGCCAGGACGTCCGCGCGACCCGAGATCACGATCGGGATCGCCATCGCGATTCCCACCAGCGCCTCGCCGGTGATGAGCCCCGATGAGATGAGCATCCCGCGCTGCTCGATCTCCTTGCGAGCCGCCTCCGCCGCCTCGCCGCTTCCCCACTCGCGCCGACGCTGGGCGCGCCGCACGAACCACGCTACCAATCCGCCGAACAGGATGGGAACCGAAAGCTCGAAGGGGAGATAGATCCCGATCGCCACAGCCAGCACCGGAACCCTGAAACCGCTTTCACGACGCTCGAGTGCGAGATCCAGAAGGATGATCGCCACCGCGATCCCCATCCCCGTCAGCACCATGCCCCACGGCAGCCCACCGCGAAAGACTCCCTCCGCCACCGACTGCATGAGCGTCGCCTGCGGTGCGGTCAGCGATTCCGGATAGGCAGCCGTCGCCGGACCGATTCCATATGCGCTGAGCAGCAGGTTCAGCACCGGCGCCATCACGAGCGCGGAGACGAGTGTGCCCACTATCAGCATCACCTGCTGCTTCCACGGCGTGGCACCCACGAGATAGCCGGTCTTGAGATCGTGCAGGTTGTCGCCCGCGATCGCTGCCGCGCACGCGACTACCGCCGCTATCAGAATCGCCGCGGCCGGCCCGTGCTCCAGCCCGCGTCCGAAGAGCCCCAGTATGATGAGCGACGCGAACAGCAGCGTCGCGATCGTCACGCCGGAGATCGGATTGTTGGACGATCCCACGAGCCCGGTCATGTAACCCGACACCGCGGAGAAGAGGAACCCGCCCACCACCATGATGACCGCCATGGTGATGCTGATCGCCACGCGGCCGATGAGGAAATGATAGAGGAAGTAGAGCGGGATGATCGACACGATGATCGCGGCCAGCACCCACTGCATCGGCAGGTCGCGGTCGAGCCGGTCGCGCACTTTCCCCTCCTTCATCTCACGATACGCCGCGAGTCCGGAGCTCACACCCGAGAAGAGACTGCCGCGCATCCGCAGAAGCGCCCAGAGCCCTCCCACGACCATGGCTCCCACTCCCATGAAGCGGGTCTGCGTCGACCAGATCCGCGAAGCCAGGTCGATCGCGGACACCCCCGCCGGCGCGCCCGTGGCGGCCACTATAATCGGGATCGCCACGAGCCAGTTGAGCGCGCCGCCGATGAAGATCAGCACGGCGATCTCGAGCCCCACTATGTAGCCCACACCCAGCAGCGCGGGCGACAGATTGGAACCGAGGTAGGCGACGGCCCTGCGACCGAACAGATACGTCGCCCCCTCCGCCGTTCCGGCGATCAGGCGCAACCCGGTCTGCGAAAATTTGAAGAGCGCCGCCGCCACCGCCGCCCACGCCACGAACTTGACTCCCGCGCCGCCCTTCTCTCCCGTCTCCAGCACTTCCGCGCACGCGATCCCCTCGGGGAACTGCAGCGGATGCTCCACTATCAACGCGCGGCGGAGCGGCACGGTGAAGAGCACGCCGAGCACGCCGCCGAAGCCGGCGATGAGCGCGGTCTGCCAGTAGTCGAACCGCGCCCAGCGTCCGAGGAGCACGAGGGCGGGGAGCGTGAAGATCACGCCGGCCGCCAGACTCTCGCCCGCCGACGCGCAGGTCTGAACGATGTTGTTCTCGAGGATGTTGGAGCGCCTGAAGAGCTTCAAGACGCCCATCGATATCACGGCCGCCGGTATCGACGCCGACACGGTCATCCCCGCGAAGAGCCCGAGGTACGCGTTCGCCCCGGCGAGCACGACCGCCAGGATCACTCCGAGCACCACGGCCTTGATCGTTATCTCGGGGAGACTCCGGGAGGCGGGGATGTACGGTCCGCGGGTAGTCGGGGAGGGCGGCTGTGCGATCGCCATGCGGAGTCCTCGCGAGTGGTGACGTCCGTCGAGCAGCTCGTCGGCGTTTACGCCGCGTGGTCTTCGGGACTCATGAAACGGAACGCCCCGGCGGCGACCGCGCCACCCGCGAGGTTCGCCACGATGTAGACCCACAGGTTGGACGCCGCCGAGAGGCCGAAGATGCACACGCCCACTCCCACAGCGCTGTTGAACGCCGCGCCCGTGAGCGTGCCGACGGCGAGTACGCCCGCGCCCACTGTGAAGCCTATCGCCAGTCCGAAGTAGCTGTTCCCCGCCGACGTCGCCGAGGTGGCGGTCGAGAGCACCGTCAACACCAGCGCGAACGAGAAGACGAACTCCGCCACCAACGCCGGAAGCAGTGCGCCGCCACCGAATGCCTGGACGCCCACGGCATCGGGGCGGCCCACGAGCAGCCAGGCGATCAGCACCGCGCATACCGCGCCGATCACCTGCGCGATCCAGTACGCCACCATGTCGCCGTACGCCAGCTTCCCCCGCAGCGCCACGCCCAGCGATACGCCCGGATTGTAATGCCCCCCCGAGATCGGTCCGCCCATGTACACCATCACCATGAGAATCGCGCCTATCGCGAGCCCGGGCATCGCATTGTAGAACACGCTCAGGCAGACGGTGAGCACGAGGAAGAAGGTGCCGATGAATTCCGTGAGGTATCTGCGCATGGTAGGGTGGGCTGTGGTGGTGAGCCGGACTTCGGATCCCCGGCTCGGGTCGAGTGGATGAGATACGACTGCCAAACCCGCTTCCTGCAGTACCGGCCACGACGGAGAGTATGCGCCGGCGCCGCCACGCGGTCAACGGTGAACGCCGTTGCCACTGCCGCTTCATCGCCGCAACTTAGAGCACACTCGGCCGCGGCGGATCGCGCACCGCCGCCGGGCCCCGGCAAAGCCCCGCCCGATGCCCCCTCACGCCATACCAACCCGCAGAGCCTCCATGCATCTCACCAACCGTTCGGCACTGGCCGCGGCCGTGCTCCTCTCGTCGCTCACGCTCTCGCCCACCAGGTCGCTCGCGCAGAGATCGGCCGCTCCCCCAGGCGATCTCGATGCCTATGTGGCACGGGTGATGAAGGAGTTCCAGGTGCCGGGCCTCAGCGTGGCGATCGTGAAGGACGGAAAGGTGGTGGTCACGAAGGGCTACGGCGTGCGCGAGCTCGGCAAGCCGGGGAAGGTCGACGCCCACACACGCTTCGGTATCGCCTCCAACACGAAGATCTTCACCGCCACCGCGCTCGCGCTGCTGGTGGAGGAAGGAAAGCTCGAGTGGGATGCACCCGTCATACGCTACCTCCCGGCGTTCGCGATGTACGACCCGTACGTCACACGCGAGATCACGGTGCGCGACCTCCTGGTGCATCGCAGCGGTCTCGGACTGGGAGCGGGCGACCTCATGTGGTGGCCGAGCTCCGACTACAGCCGGGAGCAGATCGTTCGGCACCTGCGCTACATCGAGCCGGCGACTTCGTTCCGCAGCGCGTACGCCTACGACAACGTGCTGTACTCGGTGGCGGGCGAGGTGATCAAGGCGGTGTCGGGGCAGTCGTGGGAGGACTTCGTCTCGTCGCGCATACTCGCGAAGATCGGAATGACCGGCAGCAACGTGCGCGCATCCCTGGCCACGAAGGGCGACAACGAAGCGATGACGCATGCCGAAGTCGAGGGCACCGTACGACCGATCTCACCCTTCGCCAACGACAACGTGGACCCCGCCGGCGGCATCAATTCCAGCGCGGCCGACATGGCGAAGTGGATCATGGTGCAGCTCGATTCGGGACGGGTGGCCGATGGCTCACGGCTCTTCTCGCCGCGCTCCACGCGCGAGCTCTGGGGGATGGTCACGCCCATCCCGATCGGCGACCCCGCCCCCGAGCTCGAGGCTCTCCGCCCGCAGTTCAACGGCTACGCGCTCGGACTCGGCGTGCGCGACTATCGCGGCCGGAAGATCCTCACGCACACGGGCGGTCTGCCGGGTTACGTCTCCCAGGTCACGATGGTCCCCTCGCTCCGCCTCGGAGTAGTGGTACTCACCAACCAGGAGTCCGGCTCGGCGTTCCAGTCGATCACCTACCACGTGCTCGACCACTACTTCGGCGCACCGCGCACCGACTACGTGTCGATCTACTCGAAGCTCGATGCCCGCCAGGCCGCGCGCTACGACTCGGTGACCTCGGCCGCCTCCACGAAGCGCGACTCCGCCAGCGGCCCGTCGCTCCCGCTCGACCGCTACGCCGGGAAGTACACCGACCCCTGGTACGGCGAGATCGACATCACCCGAGACGGCGACCACCTCGCCATCCGCTTCACCCACACCCCCTCCCTGGTGGGCGATCTGATTCACTGGCAGCACGACACCTTCGTCGCCCGCTGGCGCGACCGGGAGCTGCGGGCCGACGCATACCTCACCTTCTCGCTGAACCCGGACGGCAGCATCTCCCACGCGAAGATGCAGGCCGTCTCCCCCGCCACGGACTTCAGCTACGATTTCCAGGATCTGCTCCTGACGCCGGGAGGCAGGTAGGAAGACAGGAAACGGGAAACAGGAACTGCACACCAATCGGCGTCATCCCCGCGAAAGCGGGGATCCATGTTCGACTGGATGACATGGATGCCCGCTTTCGCGGGCATGACCATGGAACGTGTGCACTTTCCTGCTCCCTGCTTCCTTCTCCCCCCCACCCGTTGTACAATTGAGTAGGTGTCGCGGATCACGGAAATCTCGTGACGGGGGTCCGGATTCGCGCGCATGCGTCGTTCCTCGCTGTTCCCTCCGGTGTACCCCTCCGCTCGCGGGCAGCCTGGTCGCGAAGCAACGTCCGTCATAACTCACATATACAGGTGATCGACGCGATCTCCGTCGCTGGGCGGCCACCCTTCGGGGTGGTGCCCGGCGGAAGGAAGCGCCTGTGTGCCGTCCGGGACGGTTCACTCGTCAGTCACCAGGAGCGGGGCGGGCAGCGACGCCCTCCGAAATCTCGCTCCTCTCGAGGGTTCGTCCGTCGGGAAAGCAGCTCAGTCTCCCGCAGCCAGTCGTGATGAAGCGAACTGACATCCTCCCCTTCCTTCTACTCGCCCCCGTGGTGGGTTTCGTGGCCCTGCAGGCGCGTAACTCGCCCCGCCTCACATCCACGTCCCAGGCGGCCGCACTCGCGGCCGGCCGAGCATCCGACGATGGGAGCGCGGAGTCGGCGGCGCATTCCTTTCCGGATCGGAGGAGCGCCGAAGGAAGCCTCGCCGGCGTCGACGCGCTCGCGTCCACGGAGGCGCGCGATGTGGACGACATTCGCCGCCGCCTGACGCTGGGCTCCAGCGGCACGTACATCGAGGAAATTCTCACGGAGCGCGATTCGTCGCTGGCCCGCTGGCCGGAGAGGGTGAACAAGCCCATACGGGTCTGGATCGCCGACGGAAGCCACGTGGCGGGCTGGAAGGACGGGTTCCCCGCGCGCGTGCGCGATGCCTTCGACGAGTGGACCAGCCTGGACATCCCCGTGCGCTTCGAGTTCGTCGCCGATTCCGCCGACGCCGACGTTCGGGTGGCCTGGATCGATCACTTCGACACGCCGATAAGCGGCAAGACGCTCTGGGCGCGAGACCGGAGCTGGTGGATCGTGAACGCCACCATCACCCTCGCGCTCCACCACAACGGCGGTGAACCGCTCGACGATGCGGCGGTGAAGGCTATCTCGCTGCACGAGGTTGGACACCTGCTCGGCCTCGACCATACGCTCGACACGTCGAACATCATGACCGCCCGGGTGCGCGTCCGCGATCTCTCGCCCGCCGATCGCGCCACGATGGAGCTGCTCTACACGCTTCCGCCGGGAAGCGTGAAGTAGACGGGGCCAGGTCCATAACGCAGAGGGGGCGCTGCAGTCGGCAGCGCCCCCTCTGCGTTATGGACCTGGCCCCGTCCTCGCTCAATCCCACCGCAGCTCTACGCTGCGCGACTTCCCCTTGCGGACGACTTCCAGCTTCACTTCCCGCGAGTCCGACGCGGCCAGCGCGCGCTGCAGCGAGCTCGGGGTAGTGACCGCCCGCTCGCCCGCGCGGCGAATCACGTCGCCCGCGTGCAGACCCGCCCGCGCCGCCGGTGTGCCCGGCACCACGTGCAGCACGAGGAGCCCATCCTTCACGCCGAAGTACTCGCTCAACTCGTCGACGCGCAGCACCTGAGCTCCCGCTATCACTCCCGTAGAAAAACCGACCGAGAACACCGGGCTGCCGGAGAGATTCATCGCCCACCCCTCGGCCATCGGCGCGAGGCTGGGGATCGATGGCATGGCGCGCACCGAGACCGTGGGCGGCGGGAATGCGCGCACCAGAGTGCGCGCCTCCTCGCCCCACGCCGGCGCGGGAGGCACCGGCGCGGAGCGCGCCGGCGACTGTGCGGCTGGCGCTGGCGGCGCGGCGGGGACTTCCCAGCTTCCCCACCCGGAGGCGTAGTTGTCGGGGCGCCTGGTCACGGTGATGGTGACGTTCCTGGTGTGGTCGCCGCGGCGGAGTTTCGCATCCAGCCTGGCGCCCGGGCGGAGGAGCTCGGAGAATGGAGGTGTGCCCTCGGTCAGGTCGTGTCCATCGAGAGCCAGCAGCCTGTCGCCAGCGGCGATGCCCGCGCGCTCCGCCGGAGAGCCGGGCTCCACCGCTTCGACGGTGGGATATTCCTCGAAGCGCATCGTGGCCTTCTCATCGTCGCCCTGCCGCACGGTGTACGACCCGGAGAAAGTGAGCCCCAGCCAACCGGCCGGCGTGCTCGACAGCGCCCGGAGACGTGCGAAGCTCCTCTCGCGCGCTTCACGATTGGCATCGAGGCGCGCGCGCATCGCTTCCATCCGCTGCTGCATGGCCTTCGATGCGATGCGCTGGTAGTCGGCGCGCACCCGCTCGAACTCGCGCTGGACGACGGCCAGGCTGTCTTCCAGGTCGCAACTGTCGCAGCTCCACGATGGCGCGACGCCGCGCTGCGCGGCGAGCGGCGCCGCCGTGAGTGGGAGGGCCACCGCGGCGGCCAGCGCCACCGCGGGGGCCATACCGAGCGCCCGCGGCCTCCCCCCCCCCGATCCGTGGTGCGTGCCGCGTACGGCCGAGCTCCTGGTGTGCATACAGACCATCCGTCTAGTAGGAAGTCAACGACATCCCCGGAGGCAGCGAGCTCTCGAGCTGCTGCAGCGTGACGGCCCGCGCCGCCCGCGTGGAGATGAGATACTGGTTGACGATGGGGTCAGCGGGCGCTTCGTTCACGGCCGCGAGCGCGGCATCGGAAACGCGATCCAGCGCGGCGAGCCGCGCGCGGTAGCGGTCCAGTCCCGCCGCGCCTCCGGCGCCGGTGGTATCGGAGGCGGCGATGTAGGCGGCCGCCAGTCTGTATTCGCTCTCGGCGCGCCGCATCATGGCGAGCGCATCTTCCATGGACATTATGGAATCGCCGCCCACCAGGCCCGAAGCGAGCGTCGCGCCGGCCGGCCCGACGACACCCGGGATCGCGCCGCTCGCCGAGCCGGAGGAAAGCGGGACATCGGCGGTGGCGCGTCCCACTGCCATGCCGCCGGCGGCAAGGACGACCGCGGCCGCGGCGCGCAACCAATGGCGTCTTGCGCCGCGGCCGTGGACGCCGCCGCCCGCTCGGGGCGCCGCCCGCACCGGCGCGGACGCCGGAGCAGCGTCGGCCGGCACGAGCGCCAGCGTCGCCGCGGTGGGACGAAGGATTCCCTCATCGCGCAGCCGAGCCGCGAGCGAGTCCCAGTCGGTGAGGGGTGCCTGAAGCGGAGCCACACCCTCGGAGCGCGACAGCGCGATCAGCTCCCGCAACGCCAGCCGCTCGCGCTCGCAGCGCGCGCAGTCGGCGAGATGCGTCGCCTCTTCGGCCGTGGGTTCGCCGTCGCCTATGGCGGCGAGTCGTTCAGGATCCAGGTGTCGCATGTACTCCATCCGCAGCCGGCTCCGGGACATCCAGCAGCGGCGCGAGCAGCCGGCGTAGCTTCGCGCGCGCCTTGAACAGTTGTG
>CAZTTY010000122.1:0-8886 GCA_964616815.1 uncultured Gemmatimonadaceae bacterium
CTCGGCAGCGTTGCTGCCGAGCCCTCTACGCTTCGTGCCTGACCCCGTCGTTCACCCGCACTCCGAGAAACCGCAGACGTGGCACTTCACGCAACCCTCGGCGTATTCGAGCTGCGAGCCGCAGTCGGGACAGGTGCCCATGAAGGCCGCGCCGTTGCCGAGTGAATCGATGCCGAGCTGAAGCTCCGCACCGGGGTCGCCGGCGGTCACCTGCTCGTGAACCGGAGCGGCCGCCGCACGCGGCGCCGCCGGCGCATCGGGCTCATCGAGCAGCTCCTGCTGCACGCCCTGCTTCTCGCGATACCACATCTCGATGGCTATGCCGATAGCGTCCGGAACCGAGAGAACCTTGTTCGGGCCGAGCCCGATCGGCCGGTCGGAAGCGATCCCGCGAAGCTGGCGGTGCACCTGCATGATGGGGATTCCGGAGCGGAGCGAGAGCGAGATGAGCCGGCCCATCGCCTCGACGTCGGCCATCGCCGCACCGCCCGCCTTGCCGAGCGTGATGAAGACCTCGAACGGCTGGCCGCGATCGTCTTCGGTGATGGTGACGTACATGGTGCCGAGCGGCGTGTCCATGCGGCGCGTGGTGCCGCGCAGCATGTCGGGACGCGATCTCTTGGCGCGCCGCTGCGCGTTCTCCGCCTCGCTCTCGTACAGCGACTTCTTCAGCCGCTCGATCTCGGCGTCCGCCTCGGCGAGCTGCCCCTGGAGCTCGCCGAGCTCGCGCTTGTCCACCGCTCCGCCGTCGCGCGCCGCCGCGGCCTGCTCGGTGGCGCCGGTGGAGAGCACCTGGTTGTCGCGCGAGCCGTCACGGTAGACCGTCACGCCCTTGCAGTGGAGCTCGTGCGCCAGCTCGTAGATGGTGCGCACGTCGTCCCGGGTGGCGGTGTGGGCGAAGTTCGTGGTCTTGGAGATGGCCGAGTCGCAGTGCTCCTGGAAGGCGGCCTGCATGCGGATGTGCCACTCCGGCGCGATCTGATTGGCGGTGACGAACACGCGCTGCCAGCGCTCGGGCACCTCGGGGAAGTCCACGCGCCCGCTCTTCGCTATCCGGTCGATGAGCTCCTCGGAGTACCACCCCTCGCGCTTCGCGATCGCGAGGAAGTCCTCGTTCACATCCGGCATCATCACGCCCGCCTGGTTGCGCATGAACGCGACGGCGAAGAGCGGCTCGAGTCCCGACGAGCAGCCGGCGATGATGGAGATCGTTCCGGTGGGCGCGATGGTGGTGACGTTGCAGTTGCGGAGCATCTGCATGGGGCGGATGCGCTCGCCGTTCTCGTCGCGCGCGCACGTCTCGTCGGGTCCCCAGATCGAGCGAGCCCACTCGGGGAACGGACCGCGCTCGTTCGCCAGCCGCTCGCTCTCGCGCTTCGATTCGCGGTCGACGAACTCCATCAGCTTCCGCCCCATGTCCACGCCCTCGGGCGAGTCGTACGGGATGCCGAGCCGGATGAGCATGTCGGCGAAGCCCATGATGCCGAGCCCGATGCGGCGGATGCGCTTGGAGAGCGCGTCGATCTCGGGAAGCGGATACTTGTTGACGTCGATGATGTTGTCGAGGAAGTGCGTGGCGAGCTGGATATCGCTCCGCAGCGCATCCCAGTTCATCGCGCCGTCCTTCACGTAGAAGCCGACGTTGATGCTCCCGAGATTGCAGACGTCGTAGGCGAGGAGCGGCTGCTCGCCGCACGGGTTCGTGGCCTCGTAGCTCCCGAGATGCGGAACCGGATTGTAGCGGTTCGCCTCGTCGATGAAGAACACGCCGGGCTCGCCGGTGCGCCACGCGCCCTCGATCATCCTGTTCCACACTTCGCGCGCGTCCAGCTCGCCGCTCTTCTCACCCGTGTTCGGGTGGATGAGATCGTAGCTGGTGCCCGCCTTCATCGCCTCCATGAACTTCGACGTCACCGCCACGGAGATGTTGAAGTTCACGACCTGCGTGAGGTCTTCCTTGCACGCGATGAACTCGAGGATGTCGGGATGATCGATGCGCAGGATCCCCATGTTGGCGCCGCGCCGCGTGCCGCCCTGCTTCACCGCATCGGTGGATGCATCGTAGAGCTTCATGAACGACACGGGCCCCGATGCGACGCCGGTGGTGGAGCGCACCATCGACCCCTTGGGGCGAAGTCGCGAGAACGAGAAACCCGTGCCGCCGCCGCTCTGATGGATGAGCGCCATCGCGCGCAGCGTGTCGTAGATGCCGTTCTGCCCGTTCGACAGCGCGTCCTCCACCGGGAGCACGAAGCACGCGGAGAGCTGGCCGAGCGGACGTCCCGCGTTCATGAGAGTGGGCGAGTTCGGCTCGAAGCGGCGCTCGGTCATGAGGCGGTAGAACTCCTCGGCCACGGCCTCCACGGCACCCTCGCTCGCGCCGTAGCGCTGGTCAGCACCAGCCACCACCGTGGCCACACGCCAGAAGAGCTCCTCCGGTCGTTCCACCGGCGCGCCCCCCGAATCCTTGACCAGATAGCGCTTCTCGAGAACGATTCGCGCATTTCTGGTCAACGAGACGGGCGTGGCGGGCGGCTGGGATGGCAGGGACATGGTGACGACTCCTCGGTTGGGTAGCAGAGACGCGATTGCGACCCTTCAGTGTGATGCTGGGCGACGGGATCGAGGCAGGGGGAAGCTAATATCCGCGGGCGGGATGATGATGCTGCGGGTCGTGAGAATAGCCTCGTATCGTGATTCCGCGCAAGCCCGAAGCGAAGCGCTTACGCCGCAACCACTTGGCCATTTCAGCGCCACTCGGCGCCGGCGCGCGTCCGTTCGGCCCGACCTCGAAATCGTCAGGCATCTGCCGCGTGCACAAGCAGTTGCGGCATTTCGAGCCAACCGTCGCGATACCTCTGTCATCCAGCCAACCTCAAATCTAACACAAAGTTACAGCGATGGTGGCGATTCAGCGCGCCGCGTCCTTTCGCCACCGTTCCATTTCGACCCGCCGCGGCCGGAACGACCTCCCCCATCCACACTTGCCTGCTTTCACGTATCGGCATGCGCCGTGCCGCCGAGTCCCGCCAACCACCGAATGCGTCACCCCGCCGCGCCGTTGCCTCCACCGCCGCCCGCGCGCACGAACCGTCCACCGCGGTGCGCCTCGCTCAGCTCCAGATACGCGCGCACCGTCTTCGCGATGCGCTCGCGCATCGCCGGCGTCGTCTCCCTCACCACCCTCGCCGGCACGCCGAGCACTACCGAGTTGGCCGGGATCTCCATCCCCTCCGTACACACCGCCCCGGCGCCGATCAGCGAGCCGCGGCCCACGCGCGCACCGTTCAGAACGATGGCGCCCATCCCGATGAGGCAGTCGTCCTCCACCGTGGCTCCGTGCACGATCGCCCTGTGCCCGATCGCCACCCGCTCGCCGACCACGGCCGGGTAGCCGGGATCGGCGTGCAGCACCGCGCCGTCCTGCACGTTGCTCTCCGCTCCGATGCTCACGACTTCGCTGTCCGCGCGGACCACGGCAGTGGGCCACACGGATGCGCGCGCTCCCACGCTCACGCGCCCGATCACTATCGCATCGTCGTGCACGAAGGCAGTCGAATCGATCTCGGGGAAGTTCCGCCCGCCATTCCTTTCACTCATGTCTCATCTCGCCTGGTTGGTTTCACGATTGCCGCGAGCACCTGCCCAGCTCGCGCCGCCCGGGAGTATGGCACCTTCGCTCGACGGCGATTCCCCGGCGCGACGCGGTGCTCACCGCGCGTCGAGCTGCCGCAGCTCCGCTCTCACTTCGGGGTCCGCACGCCGCCACGCCGTCCGCACGTAGCGCGCATACGTGTCGCTGCTGTCGCGTTGGCCCGCGGCAGCGAACGCGAGCGACATCAGAAGATCCAGCTCGCTGCGCGGCTCGTAGCGTCCCATTGCATCGGGCGGCGACCGGTACGCCCCGCGGAGCAGCTCGATCGCCTCCTGAACTTCGCCCAGCGCGAGCCGTACGCGCGCCAGCCGCGCGACGGTCACGGTCCACCCCGCGACACCCCACCGTGCGGCCTCGTACTCCCGCACCGCCTCGCGCGGTCTACCAGCACGCTCGGCGAGGATGCCGCGGATGTGGTGATGCAGCCGCCAGTCGCGCGCGTAGTAGCTCCGCGCTCCCAGATTCTCGACCGAGTCCGCCAGCGCCCGCAATCGTGCCGTGTCGCCGTGCTCCGCCATGGCGTCGGCGGCGAGCGCGTGGTGCCACGCGAAGGTGCGCGCGCGGTCGCCTTCGAGCTCGGGATATGGCGAGCGCGGCTCGCTCCACCAGGTGGAATGCGCCTCGCGCTCGTAGAGCCAGACGCCCTCGCGCCACGCGCCCAGGCGCGCCAGACCGTTGGCGCGCACCAGCTCCAGCGACCGGGCGGAGGGATACCGCGCCACCATCTCTTCGATCACGCGGTTCGACTCCCTGAGCTCGCCCCTCTCACGCAGCAGCATCGACCGCAGGTCGAGCGCCACCTCGCGGTACTCGTCGTCGCCGCGCGAGAGCCAGCCGGCGATCGCGGAGTCGAGCTCGTCGAAGCGGCGGGCCATGAGGAGAACGCGCCCCACGTTCGACGCATGGCTCGCATCGCCCCCGGCGAGCACGGACGCGCGGCGTGCTACCGTGAGGGCGGAGTCGTAGCGGCCGGCGTACGCGAGCACTTCCGAGAGGTTGCTCCACGGCGCCGGCACATCCGGCTGGAGCGCCACCCAGCGGTCGGCCGCGCGTTCGGCGGCGTCCACATCTCCCATCGCGAGCCGGATCCGCACTATTCCGCCCAGCGCCGTGCACGGCACGCACGGCCCGATCCCCGCCTCGGCGGCGAGCGAGTCCAGCGCGAGCGCACGCGAGAGAACGGAGTCCGCAGCCTCCAGATCCCCCTGCAACGCGTGGATGTCGGCCAGCATCGCGTACGCACGGGGATCGCGTGGGAAGCGCTCGACGAGCTGTCTGCCGAGTGACACCGCGCGTGCGCGCTCGCCGTTGTGCTGTGCCGTATACACTCCCTCGGAGAGGCGATCCCAGTCGGTGGCGCGGCCGCGCGCCCTGCCGAGCGCTGCGGCCAGCGTCCGGACCAGCTCCGCGTCGCGCGCCTCGCGCGCGATCCCGAAGCGCTCCGCGAGTGCGCTCACGAAGCCGGAATCGACGGCGATGGCCGCATCCAGCTCGCGCAACTCGTCGGCGAGCCTTCCTTCGCCGCGCGCCTGAACCGCCCGCACGTAGTGCTGATACGCGGTCACGCTGCCCGTCTCGACGTCCGCCAGCCGCGGCCCCTCGCCGCTCGCCGTCGCGGTCGCGAGGATGTGCGAGGCCGCCTGCTCCGCGACATCGAGTATGTCGGGGTCGGTCACCGTGAAGAGACGCACGAGCGCACCGGTGCGCGCATCTCTGAGCGCGAGGTCCAGCACGTACATCTCCTCGCCCCGTGTGAGTCCACCGCTCACCGCCCACGTCGCGCCGACATCGCGCGCGATCCGGAGCGCGTCTTCGGTGCCGAGATCGCCGCTCCGCGCGATGCGAGCACGCCCGATCGCCTCGCGCACTCGCGACGGGGCGACCACCGTCACGCTTCCTCCCCGCGAGAGGTCGGCCGCTATCATCTGCTTGAGGCCCTCCTCGAGCCACGCGATGCTCGAGTCGTCGCGCACGTTCTGAATGAGCGCGATGGCGACCACCGGAGCAGCGCCGGAGGCGGGGCGCGAAGCCGCGGCGGTACGACGGCCGGCCAGAAAGGTGCCGCCGGTTATGAGCGCGAGCGACAGCGCCGCCGCCGCGATGGCGATCAGCGTCCGCCTCCGCGCCGCGGGAGCGTCCCAGGCGGCGGGGAGTCGGGCGGGTGCAACGCCCGCTCCCGCCGGGTCCGCGCCCGCCGGGTCCGCTCCCGACGCGCCCGACGCCTCGCCGGACCCGCCGTCGCTCCCCTTCACCCGCTCCGCCAACTCCGCGGCGAGCGACACCACACGCTGGTCGGGACGCGCGGAGAGGTCGCGCTCGAGCCGCGCGTGGAGATCCTCGTACTCGGCGATGGCCGCGAGCGCCGCCTCGCGCGTGCCGGGTGCCTTCACGGCATTGATGAGATAGAGCGCCGCATCGGTGGAGAGCGGAGCGGCGGCGAGCCAGCGTCTCGCGAGCGCAGCACAATCCTCCCAGCGGCGCGCGCGTGCCAGCGCCAGACACTCCGCCTCGCATGCTCGCACGAAGAGCCGCTCGTATCGGTCGCGCGCGCGCGCCGCCCACTCGTCGAAGCGCGGCGAACGATCCACGTACACTCCATCCAGGAGCGGCCCCTGGTAGAGCTCGACCGCGCGCGTGAAGTCGCGCGTCTCGCACGCGGCCGCGAATTCCAGGGCGTCGACCGCGAGCCGCACGTCGCCGGAAAGCGCTACGTCCGAGCTCCTGTGACCGATCGCGCCCCGGCCGAGGAGACGCCGGAAGTGGGAGAGCGCGTCGCTGAGCGAGTGGCGGGCACGATCCTCGTCCTCCTCGCCCCAGAACATGTCCGTGAGGGCGTCGCGGCTGTACGGCCGGTCGGAGAGCGCGAGGACGGCGAGCAGCGTGAGCTTCCGGCGGCGCAGCCCCACCGACTCATCCTCGCCATCCGGCGAAAGGAGTGCGAGGCGCCCCAGTGTGATCAGGCGGAAGTTCTTGGGGCGCTGCATGTTGACATGTAGAGGATGGTTTGAGGAGGACGCCTAGGTTGTGCGACGTGAGACGGCCACCGGCTGCGACATCCTCGGTCGATGCTCTCCGGACGGACTTCTCACAAGCTAATCCGGAGGTCGCGGGAACGGATGCATCACCCGCCGCCGGCCCGGCACTCAGTACGTCACGTCGTCACGCGGCCAGCCGTTCGGCCCGCCACCAGGCGACTGACGATTCAACTCCAACCATCCGGAGTGGACATGCGGTACTTCGACCGGCGATCCCTCGCGATCGCCCTGATACTCTCCGCGTTCGCGGGCCCGGGCATCCCCGGGAGCGCGGAAGCGCAGGGGATCTTCAAGAGGATCAAGGAGAAGGCCAAGGAGCAGGCCGTCGAGCGCACGGTGCAGCGGGCGGGCGAGGCGACCGACAAGGCGCTCGACAAGACCGAAGACGCGATCTTCTGCCTCGCCAGCGACACCGCCTGCATCGACAAGGCGAAGGCCGAGGGGAAGGAAGTCACCCTCACGGACGACGCGGGGAACGCGCTGCCGTCCGACGAATCGGCGGCGGGCGCGGCTTCGAGCGGCGGTGCGACTCCCGCCGCGAGCTCGAAGCCGGGCGAGGGGGCGTGGGCCAACTACGACTTCGTCCCGGGCGAGCGTCCGATCTTCGTCGACGACTTCGGCAAGGACAACGTGGGAGACTTCCCCCGGCGCTTCGAGTTCCGTGCCGGCAACATGGAGATCGTGGAGTGGCAGGGGCAGCGCTGGCTCCGGAGCGGGGGACGCGATGTCTTCGGGATAATGCTCCCGGAGACGCTGCCCGAGCGCTTCACCATGGAGTTCGATCTCGCCGGCTCGGGGAACGCGATGCAGATCAACTTCGCGAGCGAGAATCCCGGCGACTCGCCGCGCCTCGAGATCAATACACACAGCGCCTACCTGAAGGCCGACCCGATCCAGGGCGAGGGATCGCTCGGTACGAAGACCGATGAGGCTCCGGTGAAAATCCGGATCGCCGTGGACGGCAAGTACCTCAAGCTCTACGCCAACGAGCATCGCGCGCTCAACGTGCCCAACGCGAACATGGGCCGCTCCAACCACATCTTCATCGACATGAACGGGTGGAGCGCGGACGACCCACGGATGATCGCGAACGTCCGCATCTTCGCCGGCGGCAGGAAGCTCTACGACGCTCTCTCCGAGAAGGGGCGCGTGGCGACGCAAGGGATCTTCTTCGCGACCGGCTCGGCGGAGCTGAAGGGAGAATCCACGCCGACGCTCGAGGAGATAGGACAGATGCTGAAGGAGCATCCCGAGCTCTCGCTCACTATCGAGGGTCATACCGACAACGTCGGCAGCGCGGAGAGCAACCAGGCACTCTCGGAAAAGCGCGCGGCCGCCGTGCGCGACTTCATCGTCGCGAAGTATCAGGTCGACGCCGCGCGTCTCGTCGCGAAGGGCTTCGGTGCGTCGAAGCCGGCCGCGTCGAACGATACACCCGAGGGCAGACAGCAGAACCGGCGCGTCGAGCTCGTGAAGATGTGATCCGCGGCACCCACCACATATCAAACTCCAACCAGGCGATCATGATCACCAGAATCATCACGGCAGCCGTAGTTCTCGCCGTCACGGGCAGCCCGGCGTTGGCCCAGATCGGCAAACCGGAGCGCTCGCAACTCGGGCGCGACCGCGTGGCGGAGCAGCGGCGCGACCTGAAGCTGGACCTCGACAAGGGCGGCAAGGCGCTCGCCGCCGGCAACTACGTGCTCGTGCTCACGCCGGCCAAGCTGAATGGCAAGCCCACTCCGCGCTCGGTGAAGCCGATAGCCACTTCTGTCAGCGTGGCCGGCGTCGGCGGCAGGCTCACGGCGAAGAACTCCGACGGTCTCTCGCTCAACGGAAGCTCGAGCGGTGCCCGGTTCACTCTCGCGGGTTCGAGCGGAGACGGCAAGCTCTCCCTCGAGGGGAGCGCCGCGAACGGTGGTGCGGACGGCGAGTTCGAGCTGACGTTCGATGGTGGCCCGCGCGTGCAGGGCAACTTCGTGCTCGCCTCCCCCAACAGCGCCGGCATCTCGGCGCGACAGCAACTCCAGGACTTCGACGAGATTCAGAAGAAAAAAAAGAAGAAGGCCGACTGCAACTGGTGGTGCACCATCAAGGGATGGCTCACGCTGTAGGCCATGAGGTGGATACTCGAAGGCGGAGGGGGGGGGGGGGGGGGGGGGGGCCCCCCCCCCCGCCGCGATACCGCCCACGGGC
>CAZTTY010000123.1:0-8804 GCA_964616815.1 uncultured Gemmatimonadaceae bacterium
GGGTGCCGGCTCCCTCCGCTCGTTCGCTGGCTGGTGGCGGCGAGCTCCACCCTACATCTTCCCTCTCGCGGCGTCGGCTCACTCCGCTGCACTCCCTACAGACCGATCCAGAGAGGTAACGGAGGACGTATGAGATCGTTCCGCCTCATCGTTGTCGGCCTCGCCTTCGGCGCTTCGGGCGCCATGCCGGCGAAGGCACAGAGCACCCGCACTGCGGGCGCGCCGCCGGATTCCACCCCCGCGCGTGTCGACAGCATCTTCGCCCGCTGGGACCACGTGAACTCTCCTGGTTGCGCTGTCGGCGTGAGTCACGAGGGCGAGATGGTCTACCAGCGCGGCTACGGGATGTCGAACATGGAGCACGCGATCGCGATCACTCCACATGCGATCTTCCATGTCGCTTCGATATCGAAGCAGTTCACGGCGTTCTCCATACTCCTGCTCGAGCAGGAAGGAAAGCTTTCGGTGAGCGACGACGTGCGGAAATACATCCCGGAGCTTCCGTCGTACGGGAAGACCATCACGATCGACCACCTCCTCCACCACACCAGCGGTCTGCGCGACCAGTGGGATCTGCTGGGCCTCTCCGACTGGCGCGACGACGACCTCATCACCGAAGAGGATGTGATGCGCGTGGTCCCGCGGCAGAAGGAGCTCAACTTCGAGCCGGGCGACGAGTACCTCTACAGCAACACGGGCTATACGCTCCTCGCCGTGATCGTGAAGCGCGTGAGCGGGAAGTCGCTCCGCGACTTCGCCGACGAGCGGATCTTCAGACCGTTGGGGATGACGAGCACGCACTTCCACGACGATCACACGATGATCGTTCCCAACCGGACGCAGGCGTACCAGCCGAGGCGTGAAGGTGGCTGGGCGATCAGCATTCCGGTGTTCGACACCTACGGCGCCACGAGTCTGTTCACCACAGTCGGCGACCTTCTGAAGTGGGAGCACAACTTCGCGGACGCGAAGGTCGGTGGGCGGGCGCTGGTCGCGAAGTTCACCACGCCGGGCAAGCTCAATGACGGGATGCCGATCACCTACGCTCGCGGCGTGGTGGTGGACGAGTACCGCGGGCTCCGCACGGTGGGGCACAGCGGCGCGGACGCCGGCTATCGCGCCGACGTGGTTCGCTTCCCCGACCAGCACCTCGCCGTGGCGGCGCTCTGCAACCTGGCCAACATCAACCCTTCGCAGCTCACGCGGCGGGTGGCCGCGGTATATCTGGGCGGCCGGATGGCCCCGGTGGATACGGGTGCCGGAGCGCGGCCCGTGGCCGTGGCCCAGGGCGAGCTGGCGCGCTACGCTGGAGCGTACTGGAGCCCGCGCACCGAGGAAGTCCGCCGCTTCGAGGCGCGCGGTGACACGCTCTTCATACGAGGTGGCGCTGGGACCGCGCTGACGCCCGTGGGCGACGGCCGGTTCGTGGGTCCGGGGCGGCAGGTGTACCGGTTCGGAGTCCGGGCGAACGCCGTGAAGGAGCTGAGTATCGAGGCCGAAGGCCAGAAGCCGCGCGTGTTCGACCACCTCGAGTCGTTCGCGCCGAGCGCGAAGCAGCTCGCGTCCTACGCAGGGCGCTACTACTCCGATGAGATCGCCACCGCCTACGACCTCGTGGTGCGCGGCGACACGCTCGTGGCGGTCTCCCGGCGCGGCGCCGAGTATCCGCTGCAGCCGCTCTCCGCCGACATCTTCCAGAGCCGCTGGTCGTTCGGGACCGTCCGATTCGAGCGCGACGGGAAGAATCGAGTCACGGCCATGCGGGTCAGCACCGGACGCACGCGCAGGTTGAAGTTCGACCGCGTCGCCGCCCGGTAGCCGTGACGAGGCGGGGCTACTTCCCGTCCGAAGTGAGCGCGCGCACCAGGTCGTAAGTGTAGTCGACGCCGGTGTAGAAGCTGGCCACGCGGATGCGCTCGTCGCGACCGTGCGCGCGGTGGTCGTCCGCATCCACCGGAACGCCGGACACGGCGTACACCGGGATGCCGGCGTTGCGGAAGTACAGGCCGTCGGTCGCGCCGGCCGACATGGACGGCACAACCGGCGCGCCGCGGAAGTACTCCCGGCTCACGCGCTCGATCGGCGCCATCACCTCGGCCACGAGCGGCGACGGGGGCGACGGCTTCACCGGGTTCACCACAGACAGCTTCACGGCCGTATCTCCGATGCCGCGGGTGATGGTGGCGACGATGTCGGCCTGTTTGTCGGTGGGCAGGAGGCGGCAGTTCACGATGGCGCCGGCGCTCTGGGGCAACGCGTTGTTCGCGTGCCCGCCGTCGAGGCGGGTGGCCACACATGTCGTGCGGAATTGCGCGTTGAAAGCGGCCGAGCGAGCGGAGAGCCGGCGCGCGGCGGCGGTGTCGCCGTTCGCGGCGACGAGCTTCATGTCGCGCGCGATGTCTGGTGTTTCGAGCGCGGAGGCCCGCTCGAGGTAGGCGCGCGTCACCTCGTTCAGCCGCATGGGGAACTCGATCTTCGAGATCTTCAGGAGCGCGGTGGCGAGACGGTAGATGGCGTTGTCGGCCACCGGCTCGGAGCTGTGGCCGCCGGGGTTGTGCACCTCGAGGCGCAGGTCCAGGTACATCTTCTCGCTCGCCTGGACGCTGCGCGCGAACACCTTTCCACCCTTCGCGAGCGGCGCGCCGGCATCGCCATTGATGCAGTACTCGGCGTCCACCAGCTCGCGGCGGTTCTCCAGGAGCCACTTCACGCCGTTGGATGCGTCGTCATCCTCTTCGCCGGAAGTGAGCGCGAGGATGATGTCGCGGTCCGGCGTGAACCCCTCCTGCTTCAGGCGGATCATGGTGGTGGCGAACACCGATGCCATGTGCTTGTCGTCGCTCGTGCCGCGCCCGTAGAACCAGCCGTCGCGCTCCGTGAGCGTGAAGGGCTCGAGCGACCAGTCTGCCCGCAGCGCTTCCACCACGTCGAGGTGGGCGAGCAGCAGGATCGGCTTCCGTACGCCGGAGCCGCGCAGTCGCACCACCACGTTCTGATTGTTGCTGTCGGGTCCGACGATGGTCACGTCGGACGCCGGATATCCTGCCGCCAGGAGGCGCTGGGCCACCGCCTTCGCCGCCGGAGTCGTGCCGCCGTGGTGGAATGTGGTGTTGATGCCCACGAGCTGCGCGAAGATCTCGCGAGCGAGCGTGTGTGCCGCGCTCGGCGTCTGAGCGGGGAGCGCTACGGTCACGGCGGCGGCGAGGATGGCCGCGAGAGCGGAGGAGGCGATGCGCGAGAAAGCGTTCGGGAGAGAGCTGGTGGGCACGTTGGCGGTGGCCGTGGGGAGCGGAAGAATTGGGGGCTGGTGGTGAAGGCGGAATCTCACCCATGGCTGTGTGGCGCGCCAGCATCTGGCGGGATCGCGGGCGATGGCGCATCCTTCGCCGGGTACGCCGCGTTCGACCGGGAGACTGCGAGCGCAGCCCGTGCGGCGTGCATCCGATTCCTCCATCGAGCCCGCGCGTCGAGCTGCCGGGCCCTCCCCATCCCGCCCGTGGTGATCAGGAAGCGAGTGAAGCCGATGAGCGAGCCCCTCGACGAGCGCGTCGTCGCCGCGGTTGGAGATCACTACGAGCTCGAGGGCGAGATCGGACGCGGCGGGATGTCGGTGGTGTACGGCGCGCGCGACCGGCGCCTGAACAGATCCGTCGCGATCAAGGTGCTGCCGCCCGAGCTGGCGTACGATCCCGCGGTGCGCACGCGCTTCACGCGCGAGGCGCAGACCTCCGCGCAGCTTTCGCATGCGCACATAGTGCCGATCTACGATGTGGGCGAGCAGGACGGCCTGGCGTACTTCGTAATGGCGCTCGTCACGGGCGGCAATCTCGCGACGCTCCTCGCGCATATGCCGCGGCCGCCGGTGGATGAAGTGCGCCGCCTGCTCGGCGAGGTCTGCGATGCGCTGGCCTACGCGCATCAGCGCGGGGTGGTGCACCGCGACATCAAGCCCGACAACATCCTCCTCGACCGCGAGAGCGGCAGGGCCGTCGTTACCGACTTCGGGATCGCGCGTGCCATGGAGTCCGCGGGAAGGCTCACGGCCACCGGCGTGGCGGTGGGGACGCCGGCGTACATGTCGCCGGAGCAGGCAGTGGGGGAGCGCGAAGTAGATGGCCGGAGCGACATATACTCGCTCGGCGTGCTGGCGTACCAGATGCTCACCGGCCGGGTGCCGTTCACGGGCGGCAACTCGATGGCGCTCCTTCTCAAGCACATCAGCGAACCGCCGCGGCCGATCCAGGAGCTCCGCCCGGATGCGCCGCGTGCGCTCTGCGACGCGATCGATCGGGCGCTGCTCAAGGATCGCGAGGATCGCTGGCCCACCGCGAGCGCGTTTCGCGAGGCGCTGGCCCAGGCCGACGGAGCGAACGTCACCTGGCGCTCGGAGCGGCGCGAGCCGGTGCGCTACATCTCGCCGGTTCCCGCAGCGGGGCGCGCAGCGCGAGCGGCGCGCGAGAGCGCTCTCGCCGAGGCTCGGCCGGGCGCCGCGGCGCCCTCGCCGCGCGGACCCCGGGAAAGCGAGTCGAAACGTGCCGCGCTCGCCGAGCTTGGGCGCCGGGGCATCGTGCTCGAGCCTGGGCATCTGGCGAGCTTGACGAAGGAGCAGCGCGAAGACCTGCGGCTCTGGCACGGTCGCGTGAATCTGCTGGATCGCGTGAAGGCTATGCGCGGGTATACGTGGCTGACCGCCGCGGCGATCTGTGGCGGACTCGGTGCGCTGGCCGGTGTACCGGATGTGCCTCCTCTGATATTCGCGCCGCTGGTGCCGGCGTTCATGTCGTGGAAGCTCTGGAGGCGTGGAAAGTCGCTGCGCGCGAGCGGGCTGCGTCTGCGGCGGGTGCTGCTCGCGCCCCGCGCGGGCTGGGCGATCCCGGCTCCGCCCAGGCCGCCCGGCGAGGACGAGCTGCTGAAGCTCGCGCCGCGCGAGGTTCTGGATGGTCCGCACGGGGGTGCGATCCGCGGTGCCGCGAAAGACCGGAAGGCGGTCCTCGAGCTCCTACGCGGAATGTCGAAAGTCGATCGGGCGCTGCTTCCGGAGATGGGCTCCACCGTGGACGCGCTCCTGGACCGCGTCGCGCACGTGGCTCGTGCGCTGCACGAGCTGGACGGGAGCCTCGATTGGCGCCTCGTCGGCGAGCTGGAAGCGCGCATCGCCGAGGCGGCGCGGCAGGGCGGCGGGGGGCGGCAATCGCCCGAGGGCGAGCGGCGGCTCGCGCTTCTCGAGCGGCAGCGTGCCACCGTGGACCAGCTCGTCCAGCGCCGGGCCGCACTCGCGCGGCAGCTCGACAGCGCCGGGCTCATGCTCGGGAACCTGCGCCTCGACCTCGTGAAGTTCCGGTCGTCCGGGCTGCAGTCGGTGCTCTCGGAAGTGTCCAACGCCACGCAGGAGGCGCGTCTCCTCTCGCGCGAGATCGGAGATGCGCTGGCGGCGGTGGCGGAGGTGCGTTCGCTGTAGGCCGATCATTCATTCGCCATGATCTGGAGGTCTCCTCGCAGACACGCTCGCTCGCACGATCGACGAGGGGGCGACCGTCCGCCTGGTGCTCGAGCGGGACTGATCTCCTCCGGAAGGGGCATTGACAGCCGGAGCTCCGCGTTGCATTGTTGCCCAGACAGCTATACCTAGACAACTATCTATGACCCGACAGAAAACCGATGTCCTGCGTGGCACGTTGGCGCTCCTCGTGCTCAGGGTGCTCGCATCGCGCGGCGCGCTGCACGGGTACGCCATGACCGCGCTCATCCAGCAGGTCTCCGCCAACCTCCTCCGCGTGGAGGAGGGATCGCTCTACCCGGCGCTGCACCGGATGGAGCAGGAGGGCTGGGTACGCGGCAAGTGGGGGACCACGGACACGAACCGGGAGGCTCGCTTCTACAGCATCACCGCCGCCGGGAGACGCCAGCTCGAAGCGGAGGAGAAGCAGTGGGAGCAGCTCACCGACGGTGTCGCGCGCGTGCTCCGCTTCGCCTGACCGGCGGCTGGCGTTCGACTCGAGCTCGAGGGAAGATCCGATGGCGTGGTACAATCGTCTCCTGAATCTCCTCCGTTCCGGGCGCCTCGCGCGCGACATCGACCGCGAGATGGAGTTCCACATCGCCGAGCGTGTCGACGAGCTGGTGCGCGTGGGGCTGAGCCGCGAGGCCGCCGAGCGCGACGCCAGGCGCCGCTTCGGGAATCGCACGATCCACAAGGAGCGCACTCGCGATGTGGACGTGGTCGTCTGGCTCGAATCGGCGGCGGCCGACGTGCGCTACGCGCTCCGCGCCCTGCGCTCCAGCCCGGGCTTCGCGCTGGTGGTGATCCTCTCGCTCGCGCTCGGCATAGGTGCCAACACGGCGATCTTCAGTCTCATAGACGCGGTGGTGCTCCAGTCGCTTCCGGTGAAGGATCCCCAGCAGCTACTCGACATCACCACGGGCGGCGAGAGCTCCCGCCAGGGCGAGTCGCATGGGAATTCGGGCAATCCCATCTTCACGAACCCGATCTGGGAGCAGATTCGCGACGGGGTGGGGAAGAGTGTCTTCTCCGGCGTCTTCGCGTACGGAGATACGCGCTTCGACCTCTCCGATGGTGGTCTGGTCCGCTACGCCAACGGGAACTGGGTGAGCGGCGACTTCTTCTCCACGCTCGGCGTGCACCCCTCGCCGGGCGGCGGGCGCCTGCTGCAGAGCAGCGACGACCATCGCGGCTGCGCGCCCGTGGCCGTGGTGAGCGATGGTTTCGCGCAGCGCGAGCTCGGCGGCGTACGGAGCGCCGTGGGACGCGCGATCTCCCTGGATGGACATCCGTTCGACGTGGTGGGAGTGGCGGCGCCATCGTTTTTCGGAATGGAGGTGGGTCGCTCGGTGGACGTGTACGTGCCGCTCTGCACCCAGCCGATCTTTCGCGGTCCCGGCGTTCTCGATGCGCGTTCGAACTGGTATCTCACCATCGTCGGCCGGCCGGTGCCGGGATTGAGCGAGGCTCAGGTGCGAGCCGCGCTTGCCGCGCATTCGCCGGGCATCTTCGCGGCCACCCTGCCACCGAACTGGCGCACGGTCGATCAGGACGACTACCTGAAGATGACGCTCGGCGCCGGTCCGGCGGCTGGCGGCCTCTCCGATCTGCGCGACCGATACGAACATGCCCTGTACATGCTCATGGTGGTGGTCGGCGTAGTCCTCGTCATCGCATGTGCCAACATCGCCAACCTGCTGCTCGCCCGCGCGGCCGCGCGCCAGCGCGAGATCGCGGTGCGGCTCGCCATCGGATCGAGCAGGGGGCGTCTCGTGCGGCAGCTTCTCACGGAGAGTCTTCTCCTCTCGCTGGTCGGCGCCGGCGCGGGGCTCCTCTTCGCGCGCTGGGCCAGCCGGCTGCTCGTTCGCTACCTGTCGACCGGTTCGAGCAGCGGGATCTGGCTCGATCTCGGGATCGACGGGCGGGTGCTGGCGTTCACCGTGGCGGTGTCCGTCGTCACGGGCGTGCTCTTCGGCGTCGCTCCCGCCTGGCGCGCGGTGCGCGTGGATCCGCAGGAAGCGATGAAGGCGGGTGGCCGCGGCGTGGTGCACGGTGAAGGGCGGCAGCGAATGGGCAAGGCACTCGTGGTCGGTCAGGTGGCGCTGTCGCTCCTGCTGGTCATGGCCGCCGCGCTTCTCCTCGGGAGCTTCCGCAAGCTGACTACGCTGGATCCCGGCTTTCGGCGCGAAGGCGTGCTCCTGGCGCGGCTCGATTTCGGGAACGCCGGGTACGCGGGGCCGCAGCTCCTCGCTGCGCAGAACGAGCTCCTCAGGCGTGCGCGCGAGCTGCGGGGCGTACGCTCGGCGAGCACGTCGCTGACCACGCCGATAGGGCGCATGTCCTGGAACGATGCGCTCGTCGTGCCCGGCTATACGCCCGGCGGGATGCGCGATGCGCTGGCATTCTTCAACCGGGTGAGCGACGGCTACTTCGCCACCCTGGGCACCGACCTCGTCGCCGGTCGCGATTTCGCCCCGGACGACCAGGGCAGGTCCGGTCCGGTGGCCATCGTCAACGAGTCGATGGCGCGCCACTTCTTCCGTGAAGTGAACCCGATCGGAAGGACCTTCACCGTGCAGCGGGGCGACAGCGTCGGCGCGGAGATGGAGATAGTGGGCGTGGTGCGCGACGCGAAGTATCAGTCGCTCACGGAGGAGAACCAGCCCATCGTGTATCTGCCGTTCGGCGCCGGAAGCGCTCCCGAGAAGTACATCAACCTCGAGCTGCGGTCGGACGGGTCGCTGACCGCGCTCTCGGGCGCCGTGCAGGAGCTCGTCACGTCGATGAACCCGGCCATCTCGTTCGACCTCACCACGCTCCAGGCGCAGGTGTCGGCATCGTTGACGCGCCCCAGGCTGCTCGCCACGCTGTCCGGCTTTTTCGGGGCGCTCGCTCTGCTGCTCGCCATAATCGGTCTGTACGGCACGCTGTCGTACGGCGTCGCGCGCCGCCGCAACGAGATCGGCATCCGGCTGGCGCTGGGCGCTGGGCGCGAGCGGGTGATGCGGATGGTGGTGAGCGAGGCGGGGCGGCTGGTGCTGCTGGGAACCGTGGTCGGTCTGCTCCTCGCGCTCGCTACCACCCGCTTCGTCGCGTCGTTCCTGTACGGCCTCGAGGCCGCCGATCCGGCGATGCTCGGCCTCTCGGCGTGTGTGCTCGGCGGCGCAGCGATGGCGGCGGCGCTGGTGCCGGCGTGGCGCGCGTCGCGTCTCGATCCCGTGGAGGCGTTGCGCGAGGAGTAGGTAACCGCCGGGGTCAGGTCTTCAATGTAGAGGGCTCGTGAGCAACGCTCACGAGCCCTCTA
>CAZTTY010000124.1:0-8795 GCA_964616815.1 uncultured Gemmatimonadaceae bacterium
GGTGGGGGCGCTGCCGGCCCCAGCGCCCCCTCCACGTTTTGGACCTGACCCCATACTCAGAAGTCGAACGCTATTCCCAGCTTCACCGAGAGGAAGTTCGCCTCGCTGCGGATGGGGTTGATGGTGATGGAGCCATCGGGGTGATCGGTGATGCTCCCCTTCTTCAGGTACGAGACGTTGCCGTTGCCGTGGTAGCGGACGCCGAGGTCGATGGAGATGGGCTTGGGGCCATGGCGCACGGGGATCTGGAAGCCGCCGCCGGCGGTCCAGGCGAAGACGGCGTCGTCGAAGTTGCGGGTGTCGGCGAAGTCGTCGTTGTCGCTCGTCCCTTCGAGCGACGAGTGCGTGAAGAAGTACGCGAGGCCCACGGTGCCGGTGACGTAGGGGCGGATCGGGCCGCGCGGGATCCGGAACTGCGGGCCGACGCCGAACACGACGATGTCGTTGGAGGTGTTGATGTCGACGTTGATGCGGCAGTTGACGAGGCAGGCGCGCTCGCTCTCGTGGCCGTAGCGCATGAAACCGCCCTCGACGCGGAGCTGCACGGCACCGTTCCGATCGAGGTCGCGGAGATAGTATGCGTCGAGGCCGTAGCCGTTGCCGATGTAGGTGTCGAACTCGCCCACGGGGATCAGCATGGCGCCGTGAATGCCGAAGGTGTTGCGGCTGGCCGGCTGGACCGGGCGGATCCCCGGGCGCTCCTGGCCGGGGAGTACGGAGGGGAGGAGGAGCGGGAGCGCGAGGAGAATCGCCGGGAGCGAGTACGATGCAGCGCGTGGCATGAGCGTCGGAGTATTAAATAGAAGAGGTGGGTGCGTCGGGCAGCTCGGTGGTCGTCCGCGCCGCGCCCGCTCACGAGTAGTACGGCCGCACCGGCCGGACGGTTCCGCGAGCTGCGGGAGCGGGGAGCGGCGGGCAGCCAGTAGCGGGCCGCGGGCGGTCCCGGCGCTCGATGCCCCCGTCGGAGGGCTACCTCCCCGAACGCGTCTCCGAGTATCTTTATGGCCCTGTGCGCCCGAGTGGATTCCCGGGCGCTCCCCGATGCATTCGCAGGTGCCCTCCTCCGGTACTTCCTTCCGAAAGACCCAGGATACGATCCAGATCCGTGTCGAGCCGCAAGCCGGGCGGTGTTGCGCGGCGTGGCAACAAGGGCCTCAGAGGTCTGTATCGGAGCCGGAATTGTGTACAAAGTCGGACGTGGGCCCCCTGACGCATCATTGACACTTCGCGGACTATCCAGTATCCTCGCCGCCCAGCGACCCGCGCCGGCGAGCCGGTGCCAGGGGTAGGGTCGCGGACAACTCTATATGTAGGAAGGAGGCGACGTGCGAACGTTCAAAGTTCTTGCATGGGTCGCCCTGTTTGGCTGCTTTACGGCGAGTGCCGCGGCGGCCCAGGGAGCCCAGCGACAGATCCGCGGATCGGTGGATGATGCCGAGTCGGGACAGGCCATAGCATCGGCGCAGATCCAGGTGCGGGGGACCACCACGGGGACCCTCACCGACGCCGAAGGCAACTTCACCGTCCGCGTAGCCGAGGGACCGGTCACGCTCGACGTGCGCAGGATCGGCTACAGGCCGGCCACGGTCGAGGTGGCGGCCGACCAGCAGGAGGTGACCGTGCACCTCACGGCAGACGTCCTCCGGCTGAACGCCGAGATCATCACCGGTCAGGCGACATCTATCTCCCGCCTCAACGCGGCCAACGATGTGGCCTCGGTGGGCGCCGAGGAGCTGACGCGCGCGCACGCCGCCACGCTGGACAACGCGCTCCAGGGCAAGGTCGCCGGCGTGGAGATCACCTCCAACTCCGGTGCGCCTGGCGGCGGCATGCAGATTCGCATGCGCGGGGTGACGTCGATCTACGGTAGCTCACAGCCTCTGTACGTGGTGGACGGGCTCCCGGTTTCGAATACCGTCACCTCCAGCGGCCTCAACTCGATCACGCGCGGCGGCGGTTCGGATCAGGACAACAGCGTGAACCGCATCGCGGATCTCAACCCGAACGACATCGCCACCATCGAAGTCCTCAAGGGACCGTCCGCCGCGGCGATCTACGGCTCCGAGGCCGCCAACGGCGTAGTAGTGATCACCACGAAGCGCGGCCAGGCCGGCGCGCCGAAGTTCAGCTTCACGCAGCGTCTCGGCACGCACGTGCAGGGGCACAAGCTGGGGCTCCGCCGCTTCAACGTCGCCGACGCCATGGACTATGCCGTGGATGCCGGCGTCTCGACCGACAGCGTCCAGGCCTGGTTCGACAGAACGGGCGGCTACAACGACTTCGAGAAGCAGGTGTACGGCGACAAGAGCCTGAGTTGGGCGAGCAACCTGAGCGTGAGCGGTGGAAGCGACAACACGCAGTACTTCATGTCCGGTCTCGCGATGCACGATAACGGCATCCAGTACGGCACGGGCTACGACAAGCAGTCTCTCCGTGCCAACCTCACCCAGCACGCCGGCGAAAAGCTGCAGATCCAGGTCAACACGAACCTGATCCACTCGCTGACCAAGCGCGGCGTGAGCAATAACGACAACACGAACATCAGCCCCTACGTGGTGTTCGCCGCCACGCCGACTTTCTTCGACTTCCGTCCGGTGGACGGCGTCTATCCGAGGAATCCGTTCCTCTCCAACGGCAGCAACCCGCTCCAGACGATCTCCCTGATGATCACGCCGGAGGACCTCTTCCGGTTCATGGGCTCGGTCAACGCGCAGTACTCGGTGCTGAACACCGGGTCGCAGGATCTGAAAGCGATCCTCGACCTCGCGGTCGACCACTACGGCTTCAAGTCGAACATGTACGCGCCGCCGGCGCTGTACTGGGAACCGGCCGATGGCTTCCCCGGCACCACGGTGGATCGCAACTCGGTCGAGACGCGTGCACCTCTGGCGCTGACGCTCACGCACACCTACACGCCTTCGAGCGGGCTCAGAGCGACGACGTCGGCGGGTCTCCGGCGCGGCTACGATGCGTTCAACTCCGTCACCGTCACCACGACCGACCTCCTCGCCGGGCAGCAGAACGTCGACCGCGGCGTGAATGTGTCGGCTTCGCAGAATCGCACGGAGGTTCGCAGCCTCGCGTGGTACGCCACGGAGGAAGTGCTGCTGCTGGATGAGCGCCTCCTGCTGAGCGCCGGCATACTCGGCCAGCGCAGCACGAACAACGCGGATGTCAACAAGCTGTACTACTACCCGAAGTTCGGCGCCTCGTATCGCTGGAGCGACCTGGGTCCGTTCAACGAGTTCAAGGTTCGCGCGGCGTACGGCGAGACCGGTAACGAGCCGCTGTACGGAAACAAGTTCGGCTCTTTCGTGGGAAGCCCGTACACCGGTCAGAACGGAGTGCAGCTCGGCGGCACGGTAGCGGACCCGGATCTGCACCCCGAGCGCGAGAAGGAGTTCGAGACCGGTATCGACGCCGCGTTGCTGAATTCGCGCGTGGCGCTTTCGGCTACCTACTACCAGAAGAACAACACCGATCTGCTCCTGCAGGCTCGTCTCGCGCCCAGCATGGGGTACACCACCCGGATCTTCAACGGCGGCGAGATCCGCAACCGCGGCGTCGAGGCTTCGGTCACGGGCTTCCCGGTGCAGTCGGGCGACTTCTCCTGGATGACGCGGCTCACCTATTCGAAGAACGTCGGCAAGGTGATCTCGCTCCCGGTTCCGGCTTTCGCGCCTCCGGGTTCCTTCGCGCTGCAGTTCGGCCAGGGCTTCATCCAGGAGGGCGCGTCTCCCTCGCAGATCACCGGCACCACGGCCGAGGCCGGGCCGGGCGTGCATGTTCCTCTCGGCAATTACGAGCCCGACTTCAGCATGGGCTTCTCGAACGAGGTGAACGTCGGTCCCGTACGGCTGTACGGTCTCATCGACTGGCGGCATGGTGGCGACATCGTGAATCTCACGCAGCTCCTGTACGACGGAGCCGGTCTCGCGCAGGATCCCGCGGCGGCCGATGCCCGCCTGGCTATCTATGGTGCGGGAGGGTCGCCTTACATCCAGAGCGCGTCGTTCGCGAAGCTGCGTGAAGTGAGTGTCTCCTACTCGCTGCCGCAGAGCCTGGTCGCGTCCGCCTTCGGTGACCGGGTGAGCGGGCTGCGCCTCGAGTTCAGCGGCCGGAACCTGGCCACCTGGACCAACTACGAGGGGCTCGATCCGGAAGTGAGCAACTTCGGAAACCAGAACATCAATCGGAGCCAGGATGTGGCGCCGTATCCGCCCTCGCGCAGCTTCTTCTTCACACTGGGCGTGGACTTCTGAGATGCGAAACCACACTTCGAACCTGGCCACCATATCGCCACGAGGCACACGCGCCATGCGAACCAGACTCATCGCGTTCGCGCTCGGTCTGACTTTCATCGGAGCCTGTCAGGATCCGTCGAGGCCGGACCTGAACAACCCGAGCGTGAGCGACTACTCCAATATCACCGACATCTCCCAGGTTTCCGTGCTCGCCACGGGTATGGTGGACTACGATCGCGGAACGATCGGCGGTGAGATCCAGCGCGCGGAGATCATCGGCCGCGACGCCTACAACCTTCCGGTGTCCGAGCCGCGCTGGGTGAGCCAGCTCCTAGGCCCCAGCATCGATCCGGGCGGTTTCAACGGGACCGCGACCTGGCCCTACCAGCCGATTCGCCAGGCGAACATCGGCATCCATGGCGTGGAAGCGGCCGAAGCCAGCGTGATGACGGAGGAGCAGAAGCGCTCCACGATCGGCTTCCTGCGCACGTTCAAGGCGCTGTCGTACCTGCGCGCGATCGAGATGCGCGATACCGCCGGGGCGCCGATCAACGTCGACATCGAGCCGACCGGCCCGGTGGCGCCGCTGAGCTGCAAGAACGATGTGCTGGCCTACATCGTGGCGCTCCTCGATTCCGCCAATGCCGACCTCGCCGCCGGCGGCAGCTCGTTCTCGTTCTCGCTCCCGTCGGGCTTCGACGGCTACGATGATCCGACGGGCTTCGCCAAGTTCAACCGCGCGATCGCGGCCAAGGCGAACATCTACCTGGCGTTCCGGAACTATGCTCCACCGGGTGGTACGCCCGGCGGTGCGCCCGATGCCTCGTACCTGACCGCGGCGGAAGAGGCGCTCAACGAGTCGTACATGGACACCACGGCGTCGACCATCGCCGAGCTGAACGCGGGCCCGCAGCACACGTACAGCACCGCTTCGGGCGACGCTACCAACGGACTGTTCGGTGTCCCCGCGAGCACGAACACGCGGGTGAATCCCCGTGTGGTCGCCGAGGCCGATGAGGGCGACGACCGCCTGCGCAAGGTGATCGAGACCACGAACCTCACGCTCAGCGGCGTCAGCTCCGATCTGGCCTTCAACATCTACGAGGATCCCACTTCGCCTCTGACGATCATCTCGAACAAGGAGCTGATCCTCCTCAAGGCCGAGGTCGACTGGGGCCAGGGCGATCTCCCCGCGGCGCTGGCGCTCGCCAACGTCGTTCGCACCGTGGATGGGGGGCTCGCTCCCGCCACGGCGAGCACCGCTGACGATGTCCTCGACCGGATCCTCTACGAAAAGCGCTACTCGCTTCTCTACGAGAGCCCGTCGCGGTGGATCGATGCGCGGCTGTTCGGGAAGCTGAACGGCGATGATCCACCGGCGGGACTGGGCATGGAGAACGGCCACGCGCCGCTCTGGAATCTGCCCATCCCGCAGCCCGAGGCCGATGCTCGCGGCGGGGACCTGAGCAAGCAGTGCACGTTCACTTCCTGAGGCAGCGAGCAGGAAGCAGGCGGCAGAAAGCAGTAACGGCCCCGGGGGTTGGATCTCTCCCCGGGGCCGTTACTGCTTTCTGCCGTCTGCTTCCTGCTCGCTGCCCTTAGATCACGCCGCCCACTCCCGCTTGAGCTGCTCGGCGCTCTCGCCGCGGCGGACCGTGGCCAGCGCGCGGTCGCGGAGCTGGCGGACGCGCTCGCGGGTGATGCCGAAGATCTTGGCGATCTGGTCGAGCGTCATCGGCTCGCCGCTCTCGAGACCGTAGTAGAGCACCAGCACGCGCCGGTCGCGCGGGGAGAGAGTCTCGAGCGCGCGGAGCAGAAGCTCGCGACGCGACTCGTCCTCGATTCCCATCGGGAGCGCGCCGTCTTCCTCGTCGGTCTCGGCCGCCACGATGCTCGTGAGCGTCCGGCCGCCGCGGTCGCCGTGGCCGGTGTTCAGCGGCTCGTCGAGCGAGCGCTCGGGCTGCGTGAGCGCCACGAGATCCTTGGTGAGATCGACCGACAGCTCGGCGACCTTGGCGATCTCCTCCACCGTGGGGTCGCGACCGAGCGTGTCCGTGAGCACCGCGCGCGCACGCGCGATCCGCGTGAGATCGCTCGCGCGACTCAGCGGCAGGCGCACCGAACGCGACTGCTTCGTGATCGAGGCGTGGATGGCCTGGCGAATCCACCAGACCGCGTAGCTGATGAAGTTCACGCCGACGTCGGGATCGTACTTGTCAGCCGCGCGTACGAGCCCGCTGTTGGCCTCCGCGATCAGATCGGAGAGGTCAAGGCCGCGATGCTGGTACTGTTTGGCGATCGAGAACGCGAAGCGGAGGTTCGCCGAGATGAGCTCGTCCCGCGCCCGCTCCCGCTCCTCGGGCGATCGCTTGGTATCGCGCATCACGCGGGCGATATCCTTTTGCTCGGCGGCCGTGCGCGTGGGCACCCGCTGGGTCTCCGCGATGTAGATGTCGAGAATGTCGCCAGTCATGTGATCGCTAAGGGTATCGGGACGCCGCGCGGCCTTCCGGCGCCCGCCTGTTGTGGGCTTTCGAGACACCATTCCTCCAAAAAATCACTACGCACGAAGGGGCGACACCCGGGCGTCATTCGCCGGGTGGGGCGCTGTGGGTGCGGTCTTGATAGACTGTCGTATACTGCTCTTTAAACCGCCGCAAGGGGCGAGTTGTTCCGATAATGGCGCAATGAACGCGGAAAAGCTACTAGCTGTCGCAACTTTGTCGTCATGCTGGTAATGACGCTCGATTTCATGGTTCCCCCAGCCGCACGAGCAACGTTTCGAGGGCGAAACTCCAGTTTTCCTCCAGCTCCCGAACCGCCCGGTCGAGCTCTCCACCCTCCAGCGCCTCGATCACCCGCAGGTGCTGAGCCACGGACGCCGCTACGAGGCTCACATCCCTCATATAGAGTCGCTCATACCGTGATACGGTTTCCTTGAGCCGAGCGATGAGATCCAGGAGACGCCTGTTGGGGCAGGCTGCCAGCAGTACGTCGTGCCATTGGTGGTCCAGCAACTGGCCGCGCGCGGAATTGCCGGCCACGGCCGCCAGCTCATCGTTGATCCGCCGGAGCTCGGGCGCGGCGCTCACGGCGAGCTGTCCTATGGAGCGGAGCGCCAGAGCCTCTAGCGTCTGCAGAATCGGATAGCTCTCCCGAACTTCGCGCACGGAGAGCGGTGCCACGGAGAAGCCGCGCGCGAGGTCGGAGCGCACGAAGCCTTCGCTTTCGAGGTTGAACAGCGCCTCGCGCAGTGGCGTGCGGCTCACTCCGAGCTCCGCCGCCAGCCGCGACTCGGTGATCCGGCTCCCCGGCGGGAGCTCCCCGCTCAGGATCCGGTCGAGGACGGTCTGACGGACGTCTTCGCGCAGCGGGACGCGTGCCTCCGGGCGCTCGGCGTCGCGGCTCACGTCCTCGTGAGAGTCGGTCGCGTGCTCCGGCTCGAGACGCAGCGCGGGGACGGGGGCGAGCGAGCTCGGGGGCGTGTCGGGACCCGGTCGGTCGTGTCGCTTGGCCATTATCACGCGACCCTCCGATTCACCACGTACACCCCGCCGAGCACCAGCGCTCCGCCGATGGCCTGCGCGGGCGAGAGTCGCTCGCCGAGGAGCGGCATGGCGAGGAGGGCGGTGAGCGGTGCCTGAGCCAGCAGGCTCACCGAGGTGGCGGTGGCTCTCAGGTGCCCGAGCGCGTAGGTGATGGCCAGGTAGCCGCCCACCTGCGAGATGAGTCCCAGCGCCGCGAGCGCCGCCCACGATTGCGGCGCGAAACCGCCGAGCGGCGTGCCCGTCACCAGGCAGACCACGCCGAGGGTGACCGCGCTGCCCGCGACGGAGATGGCCGTGAAGGTGAGCGTGTCCATGGTGGTGCGGACGCGGTGCGTGGTCATCAGGTAGGCCGCGTACCACGCGGACGACGCCACGGCCATGAGATGGCCGTAGCCGAGCGCGGAATGCTGCAGCACGTCGTCACCCACGAGCGCCGTCATACCTACGAGGATGACACCGAGTCCGATCCAGAACGCCAGCGAGGGGAGCTCTTTCCAGAGGAGCCACGATCCGAGCGCCACCCAGATGGGTGTGCTGTTGGCGATGAGCGTGGTGCTGGTTGCGCTGGTGATGAGGATGGCGCTGTTGAAGAGGGCGACGTCGAAGGCGAAGAACACCCCGCCCAGCGCCGCGAGCCCGATGGCCTTCCAGCCGGGGAGCGGCCGTCCTCTGGTCTTGACGGCCCATAGCGGGATCAGCGCAGCGCAGGCAATGAGCACGCGGTAGAACGCCGATGCCTCCCCGCTGACATCGCCGGCGACCTTCACGAGGATAGCCGACCAGGCGATGCACAAGATGCCCACGCCGAGCACGACGTAGGCTTTCCATTCCCGCCGGTTTATCTCCGGAACCGCTGCCACGACCTTCATCACACTCGGGGCTGATTGTATTCGATCGGAGAGAGATTGTATACGATCGTGCCGCGAAAAACAAGGGGGCGGGGGGGAGGGAGCAGGAACTACGGAGGACAAAGGAAACAGGGAACAGGAAACAGGAACTGCAC
>CAZTTY010000125.1:0-8764 GCA_964616815.1 uncultured Gemmatimonadaceae bacterium
TGGAGATCCCGGCAGCAAAGCTGCCGGGATCTCCACTATCGAGTACCCGACCCCGTCGTCTCTACGCCGCCGCGCGCAGCTCCGCGACCATCCCGCGCCGCATGCACGCTTCGGGACAGCCGAACCGGCGCGGGCAGGTGGCGCAGTCGCGGCGGAGTTTTTCGGGGTACAGCGCGCGGTCGCTGCGCTCGTAGCCGAGCGACTCGAAGAACCGCGGGGTGAGCGTGATCGCGAACAGCTCGTCCACCCCGCGCGAGCGGGCGAGCTCCTCCACCCCGGAGACGATCATCGAGCCCACGCCGCGGCCGTGCGCGTGGCGCGCTACCGCCACCGAAGCCACCTCGCCCAACGACGGCGAATACATCTTGAGCGCGCCGCAGGCGAGAACGTGGCCATGCACGTCGGCCGCGACTACGAAGTCATCGAGCGCCAGCTCGATCGACTCGGCGGTGCGAGGCAGCATCAGACGCTCGGCGGCATAGCCGTTCACCAGCTCCGCGATTCCGGTGACGTCGCACATCCGCGCGGGACGCAGCGCGATGAGATCGTCCATCACAATACTTTCTCCAGGATGGACAGCCCGCGCGCGAGATCGCCACGGTCGGCTATCAGCGGGGGAAGGATGCGCAGCGTGTGCTCGCCCGCGCCGCAGATGAGCAGGCCGGCTTCCCTGGCGCGCGCCGCCACATCGCCCGCCGGCTGCATCACGTCGATTCCCCACATGTAACCGATGCCGCGCACGGCGCGGATCCTCCCGGTACGCTCCGCGATCGCGGCCAGCTCCGCGCCGATCCACGCGCCGGTCTCGCGCACGCGCGCGAGGAGCGCGGGCTCCGCCAGCCGCTCCACTACGTGCAGCGCCACCGACGCCACGAAGGGCCCTCCTCCGAACGTGGTGCCGTGATCGCCGGGACGCATCGCGCTCGCGATCTCCCCCGAGATGAGCACCGCACCCATCGGCAGCCCGCCAGCCAGCGGCTTCGCGAGCGTGACCATGTCGGGGAGGACATCGGCCCGCTGATGCGCCAGGAACCAGCCGGTGCGGCCGAGGCCGCACTGGATTTCATCGAAGATGAGCGCCACACCGCGCTCCGCGGTCAGCTCGCGGAGCTCGCGCAGGAACGACGGGTCGAGCACGCGGATCCCGCCCTCGCCCTGCACCGGCTCCACCACCAGCGCGGCAGTGGTCTCCGCGTTCAGCGTGCGGTCGAGACTCCGCGCATCGCGCTCCACCACCCGCACGCCGCCGGCGAGCGGACGGAAGGGTGCGCGGTACTGCGGACGGTCGGTGGCCGCCAGCGAGGCGAAGAGCCGGCCGTGGAACGCGCCGCGGAGCGCCACGATCTCGTGCTTCGCGGTGCCGCCCGCCTCGCGCGCCCAGCGGCGCGCGAACTTGAAGGCTCCCTCGTTCGCCTCCGCGCCCGAATTGCAGAAGAACACTTTGTCCAGCGACGAGAGGCGCGCCAGCTCGGCGGCGAGCCGGCCGGCCGGTTCGGTGAAGTAGAGGTTCGACGTGTGCAGAACCCCCGGCTCAAGCGCGTCGCGTACGGCCTGCTCCACACCCGCGTCGGCGTAGCCGAACGCGCTGACGCCGATCCCGCTGGTGAAGTCGACGTACGACTTTCCGTCGGCGTCGTACAGCTCCACGCCCGCGCCGCGAACGATGGTCATGGGCGGCTGGCGATAGACGCCGAGCAGTGCGCCGGCGTCGGCAGGTGCGGCCGCGGATGCGACGGTCGACCCGGCCGCCGATGCCGCGGCCGGTGCGCCGTTCCGTGTGGAGAGAGCCGTCATGCGAAGCTCCGGGTTGGTACGAGCGTCGTGCCGACTTCGGGGCCGAGTATCATCGCGATGTCGCCGATGCGGACGCGCTCCACGCCGTGCGTGAGCGCGGTAGTCGCGGCCTGCAGCTTGGCGGCCATTCCGCCGGTGGCTATCTGCCGTTCGATCCAGCTCTCGGCGGACTCGGCGTCGAGCGTTCGCGCCACCTCGCCGTCCACGATCACGCCGGGCACGTCGGCCACGAGCATCAGCTCCGACGCGCCCAACGCCGCCGCGATAGCCGCGGCAGCGTCGTCGCCGTTCACGTTGAGCGCGCGACCGCAGAGGGAGTCGATGTCGCGGCTGAGCGGCGAGAGCACGGGGAGGTAGCCGCCATCCAGGAGATGCCGGAGCAGCCGCACATCCACGCGCTCCGGCGCGCCGACGCAGCCGAGCGTCGCCTGATCGACCGCGCGCGCGGTGATGAGCGCGGCGTCCTCGCCGGAGATTCCGATCGCGCTCACGCCCGCCGAGATGAGCCGCGCGACCAGGAGCTTGTTGGCGGAGCCGGAGAGCGCCATGCGCACGGCCGCTATGTCGCCCTCACTGGTCACGCGGCGGCCACCCGCGAACGCCGGCTCGAGGCCGAGCGCGCGCTGGAGCTGGGAGATGCCGTCGCCGCCGCCGTGCACGACGCACAGCGAACCAGGCGCCACATTCCACGCTGCAGCGATGGCGGGTGCCAGCCGGGAGTCGTTCTGCGCCCGGCCGCCGATCTTGATGACGCGCATCAGAGTGGTAGTCCGAGAGTCTCGTCGAGACCGAGGAGGAGATTCGCGTTCTGCACGGCCTGGCCGGCGGCGCCCTTCACGAGATTGTCGATGGCGGAGACGATGATCAGCGTCGGCGTCTGCACATTGGCCGCCGGGAGCGCGGTGATGCGCACCACGTTGCGGCGAACGACGTCGCGCAGCGTGGGCACCTGCTCCGAGATCTCGATGAACGGCTCGCTCGCGAAATGTTCGCGCCAGAGGTCGAGCGGCTTCGCGACCGGCTCGGCGAGTGGAACGGTGATGGTGGCGAGGATGCCGCGCGCCACCGGCAGCAGGTGCGGAGTGAAGATCAGGTCCGCGTCGCAGTCGAGGCCGCGGAGTACCGCGTTCATCTCGGCCAGGTGCCGGTGCCCGTTGCCCACCGCGTACGGCCGGAAGTCCTCGGTGACTTCGCCGAAGAGGAGATCCTCGCGCGGCTTGAAGCCGGCGCCGGTCACGCCGCTGGCGGCCATCACGGAGATGGTCCCGCCTGGCGCCACGAGCCCGCGAGTGAGCAGCGGGAGGAGCGCGAGGAGGATGGCCGTGGGATAGCAGCCGGGGTTGGCGACCACGCTGGCCGAACGCACGGCCTCGCGCTCGTACTCGGTGAGTCCGTACGGCGCGCCGGCGAGCGAGGCGCCGAGCGTAGTGCCAAGGGCAGCGACATCGAACGCGCCGTTGCCCGGGCGCAGATCGGCGGAGAGGTCCACCACCTTCGCGCCCGCCTCACGCGCGCGCGCGACCCACTTTGCGGACTCCCCGTGCGGGAGAGCGCTGAAGACGAGCTCCGTATCACCGAGCGGTGCATCGTCGCCGGCGATGAAAGTGACCTCGCGCCCGCCGATGAGACTCTTCTCTCCCCGCCGGGAATGAGCGGCCGCGAAGGCGAGCTCCGCCCCCGGGTGCCGCGCGATCAGCGCGCACAGCTCCCGTCCCGCATACCCGCTGGCCCCGAGGACCCCGACAGAGAATTTATGCACGCGGAATGCATAAATAGACGTGGAGGGGAAGTCAAGAGAGGAATGGGGAAAGGAAACAGGGAAAAGGAAACAGGGGACAGGGAACTGCACACGCCACACTGTGTCGTCCCCGCGAAAGCGGGGACCCATGTTTGGCCGAGTAACATGGATGCCCGCTTGCGCGGGCATGACGGGGACTGGTGTGCAGTTCCCTGTCCCCTGTCCCCTGTTTCCTGTTTCCTGTTTCCTGTTTCCTGTTTCCTGTTTCCTGTTTCCTTTTCCCCCTCCCCGCGCTATTCTCTCCGCACGCGAGGACGTCGAACCGGGAGAGCTACTCATGGCCAACAAAAGGGAGCGGCAGGCGACCATCCGGGAGCTGATCCAGTCGCGGCCCGTGGAGAGTCAGGAGGAGCTGAGGAAGCTGCTGCTCAAGCGCGGGTGGGATGTCACCCAGTCCACGCTTTCGCGCGACCTCAGGGAGATGCGCGTCGCGAGGGTGCCCGGACCCGATGGGGCGCCGCGTTACACCGTTTCCACCAGCTCTCCCGAGGATTCGCGCCCGCCGCTCGAGGCGCTCCTGCCGCACCTCTTCACGGCCATCGACGGCGTGGGCGAGATGATCGTGCTCCACACTCTTCCCGGAGGCGCGCAGCCGATCGGCGTCGCGTTCGACTCCGAGGAGTGGAGCGAGGTCCTGGGGACGCTCGCGGGCGACGACACGGTGCTCATCATCTGCCGGTCCGCGACGCACCGCGAGAAGGTCATGCGGCGACTCAAGACGCTCGCCGGCGCGTGAGGTAAAACCCCCGCATTTATCCCCTCCTAAGGCGTCCTGAGTGCGAGCATCGGATCCACGCGAGTTGCTCGCCGTGCGGGCAGATAGGCCGCCACTATGGCCGTTGCAACGAGTACCAAAGCAGCCGCGATGAACACGCGCGGATCGCTCGTGCTACTTCCGTAGAGAAATGACCTCAGGATTCGGGTGAGCCAATGCGAGGCGAGCAATCCCATGGCCACTCCCCACAATGTCATTGTCAGTGCAGAGCGCGTGACCAGTAGCAGCACGGCGGGGCCGGTCGCGCCGAGCGCCATGCGAACGCCGATCTCGTGAGTCCTCTCCGCGATCAGCTGGGCGACGAGGCCGTACAGACCAAGCCCTGCTAAGATCAACACGAAGATGGCCAGCCCCCCGAGCATTATCGAATTCGCCCGAAGAGGCGCGAGTTGGCTGTCCAGTCTGTCCTCGATGCTCGTCAACGCCGCCAGCGGTACGTTGGGCAGAACCTCGTGAGTTGCATGCCGAACGGCCGGCAGGAGCGCCGTGGGAGCGCCACGAGTGCGCAGCGCGAAGGCGAGCATCGAAGTTGGAGCCTGCGCCAATGGCCGGTACATCGCCGGATGGTACGGCTCCGTGGCAGTGAGTGCCGATTGGCGGGTTGCACCCACGATGCCCACGATGGTCATCCACTGAGTTGCATCGGACGAGGGAACGAATCGCACTCGCCGACCGATGGCGTTGCCCTTCGGGAATAGGCGCCGCGCCGTGGGTTCGCTGAGAATCGCGACCGGTGTATCGCCGATGCCATCGGCGGCCGTGAAGGCTCGCCCGTGGAGCACGGGGATCCCCTGCACCAGGAACTCATCAGGAGTGACGCCTTCGACCGATGAGGGAACGATTCCCGCTGGGATGACATCGGCGCTGCCTTCCACGAGAAGGCCGTCGTACTCTGGTTCGTCCAGCGGTGTACCGCTGAGGGATGCGGCGGATACTCCTGGTATCCGTTGGAGCCGCTCAAGAACCGCTCGAGCCATGGCGCGCTGCTGCGCGGGACTATCGATCCCCGCTCCACGACCATACAGGAAACCGCGAATCACGCCGCGCCTGGCCATACCCATGTCGCGCGTCGCCGCTTCGACGAACGTCTTCACGAGCAGCCCCGCGCCTGTCAGCAACACGAGTGTGCACGCAACCTCCACTCCCACCAGCAGTTGGCGCGTCGTCGTCACGTCGCGTCCCCCGGAGAAGTGTCCGCCCGCCGCGCGCACGCCGGAGGTCGCACCGTCACGTGTCAACATCGATGCTGGTACCACGCTGAACAGAACGCAGCTTACGGTTGCCAGCGCGGCAGCGAAGGCCAGGACACGGAAGTCGATCGCGAATGTGGTCCAATAGGGTATGTCACGTGCCGGCAGCAATACGCGCGCGAGCGCGCTGCCCCAGTAAGCCATCACAATGCCACCCACACCACCGATTCCCGCTACGAGTATACCCTCGGCAGCGTGCTGCCGGAGAAGGGCAGCGCGAGATGCGCCGAGCGCTCTGCGCAGCGCGATCTCCCGGCGCCTGCCGCTCAGACGCGCGAGGAAGAGCCCCGCCAGATTCGCGCAGGCCACCAGGACCGTGAAGAGAACGGCGCCGAGAAGAATCAGGTTCGACGACGCGAGCGCCTGAGCGTGAAATCGGCGAAGGCCCGTTATGCGTGACCGCCAGACCGGCTGGCCGTCGGCGGACGGCGCATGATCTCCGTGGGCGGCCAATGCACCGGCGAACAACGCATCCAACTGACCTCGTACCCGCTCCGGCGACACTCGAGGACCGATTCGAGCCAGGATGGTATAGAACCGGGCCCCTCCATCGGTGCGCGCCGCATAAGGGCCTATGGGGACGAAGAATTGAGAAGCCCTCGCAGTCGCGTTGAAGATCGGCCGTCCTATATCTCCTCTTGCGGGCATGACGCCGATCACGCGAAACATCCGCCCATCCAACATGATGGATCGGCTCAGAATGGCAGTGTCACCACCAAACCTGCTCTGCCAGATGGAATGCTCGAGAATGACGACGTCTGCCGCGCCAGGTCGCCCATCGGCCGCCGTGAACGAGCGGCCCAACAGCGGACGGAGTCCCAGTAGCTGGAAGAAGTTGGTCGTGACCAAGGAGCCTTCGACCAGCTCAGTCGCGGTGGGAGTGGCAACGCTCGTCTGGTAAACCCGGAGTCCAGCCATATCGACCGCCGTACCAAGCCGGGATCGCCACTCGTGGAGCTCACTCAGGGTGGTTCCACCCTCGCAGGAGGCCTTGCAAGTTGGGCGTGCGTCGACCCGTTCGATCGCGAAGAGCTCCCCTGGATTCTCATATGGGAGGTCGCTCAGAAAAACCGCGTTGACGATGCTGAATACGGCCGTGCTGACACCGACACTGAGCGCCACCAGAAGAACGGCGATCAGCGTGAAGCCCGGAGTCCTTTGCAGCTTCCGGAGCGCATACCTAAAGTCTCGGCTGGTCCGGTCAAGCACGGCGTTATTGCTGTTAGAGTTGCGCGGCAACGCGCGACGTGAACCCCTGCGGCCTGCATTCGACAGGGCAGTACACTCTCCTCGCGGCTGGGATTGAGCACCGGACTTCGAGCATCACGGAGCCCACAGGTCGAGGCGCACTGGACATCGCATGACGATAGAACCTGACACGTATCTACGCCCAGCTTGGCAGCCAGCCAAAGCTATTGTTTCGAGTGCTCGAGTGCGTCCTCGACGTACCCGTCGAGAATTGCTGGTCCCGGGTAGCCGGCCACTTGAAGATCATTGATCAAGAAGGTAGGCGTGCCGTGGACCCCAAGCTGAGTTGCCGCGATCGTATCGCGCCGAAGTGCCAGTGCAGCGGCTTGCCCCCTCATGCATTCGGCAAAACGAACTGTGTCTTGGACCCCTACGTCCAAAGCGAACCGCGTCCATGGTTTCTCGCCGATCGAATCTCCTTGAGCAAAAAAGAGATCATGGATTGGTTCGAATGCGCCTGCCATCGCGGCGCATTCAGATGCGAGTGCGGCCTGCGCAGCGAATTCGTGGAGCGGATAGTGCCGGTAAACTACAGCGACATCGGATGGATACCGGCTCCGAAGATCTCGAAGATATCGTGCCGCAGTCCGGCAAAACGGGCACTGAAAGTCAGAAAACTCGACAATCGTGACACGCGCCGAGGATGGTCTCATGCGAATCCCTGCAGTGCCGTACTGACGCCAATTCGATACATGCACGGGAGCACCGACATCTCGCCCCGTTGTGAAGAACGCCTCCCGGACGCGAATGGCAGCTACCAATACGGCACAGCATGCGACCACACCAGTCGCAATGTTCAGGAATCGCTGACCACGCGGTTTATCTGACATCACGCAAGCTGGCGGTGGACATCACCAGCATACGGAGCATCACTTGCACCGCCCCTTGGCATCCTCGTCATGGCCGGGTACATGATCGCAGATCGTGCATCCTGCAGGGCAGTCCTGGACCGCTATGCACTCCACGGCACAGCCGCAGTTCATGGCGGTACTGGCAACTCTTGCGTGAGAAGGCGCGCCAGCCAGAAGCACAAACATCGACATCGCCAGAATCCAGAGTCGCTGTTTCATTGTGCATTCCTTGTACGTGGGTACGCGTTCGACGACGACAGCCACGTTCCCGCACGACCGCATCGTCGTGAGAGCGAGAGGCAGGTAGGCCATACTGAGCAGGCCGCCGCTCAAGTTGGCAAGAAAAGAAACACCGAACCTTTCGTGAGAGAGGGTGTGGTTTTCTGCGGCAGGATCGGAACGTGGGATGGCCCCCCACCTTGACTCTCGAAGCACCCGAGATTAATTATGCACCGCATTAGCATATATATTCTCCGGCTGGAGCTACCATGATCCGTACTATCGTCCTCGCCTATTCCGGCGGGCTTGATACCTCCATTATCGTCCCCTGGCTGCGCGAGCGGTACGACGCGCGCGTCATCTGCGTCGCCGGCGATGTCGGCCAGGGCGATGAGCTCGAGGGCGTACGCGCCAAGGCGCTCGCCTCCGGCGCCGAGGAGTGCTACATAGAAGACCTCCGCGAGGAGTTCATCACCGATTTCATCTGGCCCACGCTCCGCGCCGGCGCCACCTACGGCCGGAAGTACCTCCTCGGCACCTCCATGGCCCGCCCGCTCATCGCGAAGCGGCAGGTCGAGGTCGCCCGCGCGGTGGGAGCCGATGCGCTCGCGCACGGCTGCACCGGCAAGGGGAACGACCAGGTCCGCTTCGAGCTCACCTACGCCGCCTTCGCTCCCGAGCTTCCCGTCATCGCGCCGTGGCGCGAGTGGGACATCCGGAGCCGCGAGGACGCGATCGAGTACGCCGAAGCGCACGGCATCCCCATCTCGGCCACGAAGACCAAGATCTACTCGCGCGACCGCAACATCTGGCACATCTCGCACGAGGG
>CAZTTY010000126.1:0-8736 GCA_964616815.1 uncultured Gemmatimonadaceae bacterium
GGGGCCGGCAGCAGCGCTGCCGGCCCCTCTGCGATTCAGGCACGACCCCGCCGGTTCTCACCGCGACTTGTACATTTCCCCGCTCATTCCGTGTCTTGCCAGCATACGCTGGAAGACCTGGCGAAGCATTCCGGCTTCCTCGGCCGCCTGGGTGATGTTGCCGCCGGCGCGGGCCAGGGCCGACTCCAGGTACGAGCGCTCGAAGTCATCGAGTACTTCTCTCTTGAGCTCCTGAAAAGGGCGCGACGTGTCCGCCACCGGATCCGGGAGCGTGTGACGGCGTGCCGAGTGCAGCTCGGCGGCGAGCATGCCGGGTGTGATGGAGGGGCTGGCCTCGACGATGTACGCGCGCTCGATGGCGTTGCGGAGTTCGCGAACGTTGCCCGGCCAGTCGTGCGTGGCGAGCAGCTCCATCGCCTCGGGAGTGATGGTGCGCGCGGGCTCGTTGTAGCGCGCGGCGAGCAGGCGGGAGAAATGGTTGGCCAGTATCGCGATGTCGCTGCGCCGCGCGCGCAGCGGCGGCAGTTCCACCTGGACCACGTTCAGCCGGTAGTACAGGTCGCTGCGGAACTGGCCGTTCGCCACCTGTTCTTCCAGGTCCGTATTCGTGGCGGCCAGCACCCGTACGTCCACCGGGATCTCGGTGGTCCCGCCTATACGGCGTACGACGCGCTGCTCCAGCACCCGCAGCAGCGCCGCCTGCGCCCGCGCGCCCATCTCGCTGATCTCGTCCAGGAAGAGGGTGCCGCCGTGTGCGTGCTCGAATACTCCCTCCCGGGAGCTGCGGGCGTCGGTGAACGCACCCTTTTCGTGTCCGAAGAGCTCGTCCATCAGGAGCGATTCGGTGAGCGCGGCGCAGTTCACACACACCATCCGCATGGACGAGCGGTTGCTGGCCCGGTGCATCGCCTGGGCCGCGACCTCCTTGCCAGTGCCCGACTCGCCGCGTATGAGCACGGTGGAGACGGGGGCCCGCGCTATCCGAGCGATCCGCTGCTTCACCTGCTCCATGCACGGGTGCGCGCCCACGAGCGCGCCGAGCATCTCCAGCTCTTCCTGCTCGCCGAGCGCGGGAAAGGCGACGCACGCCTCCGCCACCACGTCCAGCAAGTCCGGGAAACCGAACGGCTTGTTCAGGTAGTGAAAGGCGCCGGCCTTCACGGCGCGCACCGCGTTGTCGTAGCCGGCGTAGGCGGTGATCATGATGATCACCGGGTTGCTCGGCAGGTCGCGCAGGTCGTGGATGAGATCCAGGCCCGAGCCGTCGGGGAGGTTCTGGTCGAGGAGAACTATCTGTGGCAGCTCCTGGCGCGACAGGGCGAGCCCTGCCCGGGCGGTGGCCGCCTGGGTGACGACGTACCCCTCGACCTCCAGCGCCTCTGCGAGGAACTCCCGGAAGTTGCGCTCGTCATCGATTATGAGAAAGCGTGGTCGCCGCATGATTCTGACCTCTCCGAAAAACTTCGTTCGAGTCATCCCGGTGGTGATGCCGCGGGGGCAGCACCGACTCAGGCAACCGTCTTGCTGGTTTCCATGTGCGCGCGCGGGAGCACGATGCGAAGCGACGTGCCAGTGCCGCTGCTGCTCTCGACATCGATGTATCCGCCGAGCCGTTCCGTCTCGCGCCGCGCGAGCGCCAGACCGATCCCCGTGCCGCCCGGCTTGGTGGAGAAATTCAACTCGAAGATCCGGTCGCGGAGCTCGGCCGGGATCCCGGGGCCGGTGTCCCGCACGCCGATCTCCACGTGGGACGTGGACAGAACCAGCTCCACGTCGATCGCGCCGCCCTCGGGAATGCTGTCGATCGCGTTCGTGAGGATGTTGGAGACCGCCAATCTGATCTGGCCCGGCAGTCCGAGAACGCATGCCCGGCCCGGCGCGTAGCGTTCGGTGAGCTTCGCCCCCCGGTCTTCCGCCAGCGGTCGCAGCTCCACGACGCAGTTGCTCACGATCGGCCTCACGTCGACCAGCCCCGGGCGTTCGATCGGCTCGTGGTTGGTGAAACGAAGGAGGCCGGAGACGATGTCGTCGATTCTGCGGAGATCGCGGCGGATGCGTGCCAGTTTGCTGCCGTCCGCTCCCTGACGTTCCAGAAGATAGAGTCCCATCTGCAGACTGGCGAGCGGATTCTTTATCTCGTGCGCGAGCCCGCCCGCCAGCACGCCGAGCGACGCGATGCGTTCGGACTCGGCCAGCTCCTCCCGGGCGCGATGCAGAGCGATGTAGGAGCGGGCATTCGCCAGCGCATTCGAGACTCCCTGGCTCACCAGCCGATGGATGCCGTCCGCGGTCGTGTCGAAGTCGCGGCCATCGAGGCGCCGGCCAACCAGCAGCGCGCCCACGATGGTGTCTTCGGTGTCGCGCACCGGGATGATGATCTCGTCCGCGTCCGGACGGCGCGGCCCGTCGGGAGATGCGGCGGCGATCTCCGCGCGCGGCATGGTCGAGACTCCGAGGAGTGGGATCGTGGCATCCCGGCCCAGCCACTCCTCCATGGACTCGCTGGCGAGCAGCAGCTGCGCCGATGCCACGGAGAGCACGGCGGGCAGCTCGCGCGCCACGCTCGCCGCTATCCGCTGCAGCTCGAGCTGCCGGCCGATGCGCTCCACGAAGCCGTTCGCCGCGCGTTCGCGTTCGATCCAGTCGGCGAGCAGCCGCTTGTCCACCAGCTCGCGCACGCGCTGCAGGACGGGCGAGAGCGCGAGCGTGGTGGCGATTATCGCGACGAAGAGCAGCCACTCCGCGCCGCCGAGCCGCTGGTTGGTGATGTGCAGCACCGCGCCGGTCACCCCGACGAGCGCGAGGCCGTACACCCACGTGACTATCATCCAGCTCGTGCTGTTGACCCAGCGCTGCGAGTCCCAGACACCGTCGCTGGTGCGCGGCACGAAGTAGTGGAACGCGGTCAGGGTGGGGAGGAGTAGGAGCATCAGCGAGTCGAACTCCGACATCGCCTCGGTGCCGATCCACGAAGGAGCGTAGGTGCCGAGCAGGATCTGGCCGATGGTGGTGAGCGCGATCAGCGCGATCGCGCCGGCCAGCCAGCGCATCGAGAATGTGAATACCTGGCGCCTGAGATACATCCGCCATGCCAGGATGGCCACGCCGAGGCTGACGGCCACCGATGTGAAGGCGCGCACGTGGTGGCCGCGGCCGCCCTGCGACCAGCGGAGCAGGTCGCTCACCGAGCCGCTGGATCCCACCATGGCGGCGAGGAGCAGCGAATAGATCAGCACCCAGACTGGCGGTGATCGCAGCACGCGGGGCCACTTCCCCTTGGTGACCGTGAAATGCAGGAGCGTGGCGGGAAAGAAGATGGCGTAGCTGGCGCCCGCGAACTGCCACGGGGTGCGCAGGAGGGCGGTGAGTACGCTGTCCCCGGTGACGCCGCTGGGGAAGAAGCTCGGCGGGAGGAGGAGGAGCGCCGCGGCCAGGAGGAGCGCGTCCGTGCGCTGGCCGCGCCAGAGGACGAGCGCGGACCCCACCAGCCAGGCTACCAGCGCGAGGAGTACGACGTAGCTGATGAAGCCGAGGTAGCTCGGTGAACTGTCGCTCACGGGCACGCGCACCAGCCTCTGCTCGGTGCCGCGGCGTATGAGCAGGTCGAGCGTGTCGCCCGCGACGGTCTTGCGGCGCACTGTGGCGATGCCGGCCGAATCGGCGGTCGTCCCGTCGATTGCCAGGACCCTGTCGCCGGGGAGGAGCCCCGCCGCGCGCGCCCTTCGCAGCGTGCGGGTCACGACCTGCTCGCGGGTGCCGTCGGTCTGCAGCTTGGTGGACCAGCCGAACGACCTGTCGCCCCCGATCGACGGCACCGAGAACGGGACGTTGATGAGCGCGAGGAGAGCGAGTAGAAGGAGCGCGGCCCTGGCGAGGGGCCGGAGGGACCGGGTATCAGTCACTGGCGGGTACCGATGCGCTCCGGGTGAGGGGTCCTGAGTGCCAACATAACGAGCGGGCCTCGCTTGGCAACAGACGGTCGTGACGCATGCACGAACGGTGCGCGTCCGGTTGGGTCGTTGCGCGCCGCGCGGGGGCATCGTACGCACGGTGTCCGCATCGTGGATGTTGCGCGCGGTGCATCCGCGGAATTGCGGGGAGGGGGAGCGCGCCGGCCCGGCGGCGCGGGCGGCGGTTGCGATTCCGCTGCGTAATCGTCAGCCGCGCCGCGAGTTGGAGGCGGTGCACGGCGTGTGTTTCGGGGGGCACGTGCGTGGCATGCAAGGTGCTTTCGGCGGAGCTCGCTCACGTGCGGTACCGTACTGCGTCACGGAGGTATGCTATGCCCCCAGCGAAGTTCACGCGAATCGCCCGGTTGCTGGCGATCCCGCTCCTTCTCCCGATATTGATGACGGTCGCGGTCGCGGCGAATGCCGATGCGCAGGCCGCCACCATAACGGGAACCATTACCGATGCCGGCACCGGCCAGCCGCTCGTCGCGGCCCAGGTATTCATCACCGGCACCACACTCGGAGCCACCACCGGTGCGGACGGGAGCTACTCGATCAGCGGCGTGCAGCCCGGCACCGTCGAAGTGAACGTACGGCGCATTGGCTACGCGTCCGTCGCGCGAAACGTTGAGGTCGCGGCCGGGCAGAGCGTGACCGTGGACTTCGCACTCGGCACCGCGGCGGTCTCGCTGAGCGAGATAGTGGTCACCGCCACCGGCGAGCAGCGCAAGCGCGAGATCGGAAACGCGGTGAGCACGATCGACGCCGCGAAGCAGGCGGAGCTCAAGGCGCCCACCACCATCGCTTCGCTCATCCAGGGGAACGCCACCGGCGTCGACATCACGAGCGCCAGCGGCACGGTCGGCAACGCGGCGAACATCAGGATCCGCGGCAACACGAGCATCAACCTGACGAACACGCCCATCGTGTACGTGGACGGCGCGCGCATCAACACCGACGCCCGGAGCCGCGGCGTGGGCGGCGCCATGTCCGACCGCATGCTCGACATCGATCCGAACAACATCGCCTCGATCGAGATCGTGAAGGGCCCGGCGGCGGCCACGCTCTACGGCACCGAAGCGGCGGCCGGCGTGATCCGCATCACCACCAAGAACGGGAGCGGGTCGGACGGAGCGCAGTTCTCCGCGCGCGGCGAGTATGGAATCGCCTGGGACCCCAACGACTACGCGGTCCGCGCCTGGAACCCGAACGTGGACCTCGGGTCGCAGTACAAGGACACCACCTACTACATCGACAACCTCAAGGGCTCCGCCGACATCCCCGACGAGGATCTGTACTACGATCCCTTCCGCAAGGGCCCGATAGGGAAGCTCGGCATCTCGCTGCGCGGCGGGAACGACGACTTCAACTACTTCACGTCCTTCGACTGGAAGGATCAGAAAGGCGTCTTCGCCACGAACGGCCAGCGCGCGTACAACGTGCGCGGGAACTTCACGCTGAAGCCGCGCGAGAACGTCACCATAGCGGTGTCCAACGGCTACACCACGAGCTCCACCGCCTACAACTACAACGACGGCGAGAGCTGGGGATACATAGGCGCGGTCACGCTGGGACAGCCGATGTGGACCCCCATAATGGCGGTGGATCCGAACGGCGGCGGCGCCGCCATGGAGACCTGCCCGCGGGCGCTGGAGGAGGCGCGGATAACCGCCGACCCGCTGGCGGAAGTCACGGCCGCCATGTGCGACTACGACCGCACTTTCCAGGGGAGCAACAACTTCGCGCGCCTCGAGACCATGGACAACCAGGTCAAGCTCGAGCGTTACACGGGATCGGCCAGCATCACGCACACCGAGGGAAGCGTGTGGACCAACCGCTTCACGGTGGGCTACGACGCCTACTCGGAGTACGGCTGGAGCATGATCCCCAACGTGCCGATGAAGATCCTGGACAGCGATCCGTGGCGCAACGTGAACGACGTGCAGAATCGCACGCTGACACTCGAGGCCACCACCGCGCTGAACTTCAACCTCACCGACAACTGGGTGTCGCAGACCACCTTCGGCGGCCAGTACTACACGCGCCAGCTTCGCGCGGCGTCGCCCACCGCCTACGGCTTCCCGCCGGGCGCGTACACGGTGGGTAACGGTGCGGCCACGGCGGGCGACGAGGATTTCAACGAAGTGCGCACGATGGGCGTGTTCGTGCAGGAGCAGCTCAGCTTCGCCGATCGGCTGTACATCACTCCCGCCGTCCGCTTCGACCGGAACAGCGCCTTCGGCGACAACCTCGGCTCGATCGCGTATCCCAAGATCTCGGCGTCGTGGGTGATGAGCGAGGAATCGTGGTTCCCCGAGCTGCCCGTGGATGAGTTCCGGTTGCGCGGCGCGCTGGGAACCTCCGGCAAGCAGCCCGGGTCGTTCGACGCCACCACGCTGCTCGCGGTCACGGCGGTCACGCTCCCCGATGGGTCGGCGGCCTCCGGTTTCGCCACGCAGCGACAGGGCAATCCCGAGCTCAAGCCCGAGCGCGGCCAGGAGCTGGAGCTGGGCTTCGACGCCTCGCTCTTCGATCACCGGCTCGGTCTCGAGTTCACCTACTTCGACAAGCTCACCAAGGATGCGCTCGTCCTGCGTCCGCTCCCGCCGTCCAACGGCTTCCCGTCGGGAATCTGGGACAACGTGGGCGGCGTCAAGAACGAGGGCTTCGAGGCGGCGGTCGACGCGACGCTGCTCAGAAGCGAGGGTACCATGTGGACGATGCGCGTAGCGGCCACGCACGTCACGAGCATGATCACCGAACTGTCGGCGCCGATCGCCGTGGGCGGACGCGGTCTGCAGGAGCACCGCGAGGGCTACGCCTTCGGCGGCTACTTCATGCGCCCGGTCAGCATCGACGGAAGCGACAACGTGGTGGTGGCCGAGACGCCGGTCTACGTGGGGCAGCCCACTCCTACCTACACGGGCTCGCTCTCGTCCACGCTGTCGCTCTTCAGCAATCGCCTCACGCTCTACGGCCAGTTGGGAATGTCGAGGGGCAACAAGCAGGTGAACTACACCGAGGTGTACCAGTGCCGCCAGTCGTTCGGCACCTGCGCCGCCAAATACGAGCGCGATGCCAACGGCAACCCCACCACGACGGCGCGTCTCAAGGCCGATCCCGCGGCCAACTTCGAGCCGTACATGTTCCTGTACGACGGCGGTTTCGTGAAGCTGCGCTCGCTCTCCGCACAGTACTCGCTCCCCGACCGCTGGGCGGGGAGGCTGGGAGCCTCGCGCGCGAGCGTGAGCGTCACCGGCACCAACCTCGCCACCTGGACCGACTATCCCGGCCCGGATCCCGAAGTGAACAGCCAGGGACGCCAGAACGCTTCGCAACGTGACTTCTTCAGCGCCGGTCAGACGCGTGCCGTCTCCTTCGGCCTCATCCTCAACTACTGAGCACCGGTGATGACAAATATGGAATCCAGCGGTGCCGCCCGGCCGGAAAGAATGAAGCGTACGGCAACCACCCTGTCGCGCACGGTCACACGCTCGGCGTGCGCCCTGCTCGTAGGGCTCGGCCTCGTGGCGGCGTCGGCGTGCAACGACATGCTCCGGGTCGAAGACCCGGTCAACCTCACCCCGGACGATCTCCAGGGCGGCTCCACCGCGCTCACCGTGAACGGAGTGCGCGGCGCGTTCCAGTCGATGTTCGACTACTACGTGATGCACACGGCGATCCTCACCGACGAGATGATTCTCGCGGGGACGTTCCCCTATCGTGCAGAGATGGACGCGAGAAGCATCACCTCGAACAACGAGGGACTGCTCGGCGATCTCTACACGCCGCTCTCGACGGCGCGCTTCATGGCCGACACGGCCGTGGCGATGCTCGATGCCGCGGCCGGCACGGCGGACGAAGCCGAGCGCCTCGACGGGATCGCCCTCGCGAAGTACTACGCCGCGTACACGCGGATGCTGCTGGCCGAAGCTTTCTGCCAGAGCGCGATAAACGGCGAGCAGGGGCTCTCGTCGGACGAGCGGATGGCCGATGCGCTCTCGGCGTTCCAGGCGGCCGGAACGGCGGCGCAGGCCGCCGGCGACGACGAGCTCGTGGCGGCATCGAAGCTCGGCGAGGCGCGGGCGAACCTCTGGCTCGGCCAGTATCCCGCCGCCGCGGCCGCGGCGGCGGAAGTGCCGGACGACCTGTCGTTCAAGGCCTACTACTCCACCGCCAGCGTGGCGCAGAAGAACAAGATCACGCGCCTCACCTACGCGATCGACGAAGCGCGCCGCTTCACCGTGGGCGACGGGACGCTCGACTTCACCGGCTTCGAGGAGTGGGCGTACTTCGACGAATGGAAGACGCTGGGGCTCATCGAGGAGCGCCCCGATCTCACGTCGTTCAACGCGGCGGTACCCGTGGTGCTCCAGCTCAAGTATCCCACGGCCGACGAGCCGATCGTTATGGCGTCCGGCGCGGAAGCCAGGCTGATCGAAGCCGAGATCGCGCTGCGCGACGGCGTTCCCGGGGATGCCGATGACATCGTGAACGATCTCCGCGATGGTTGGGGGCTCGGCCCGATCTCGTTCACGGGCACGCTCGCAACCGATCTCCCCGTGTTCGCGCGGGAGCGCGCGCGCGAGCTGTGGCTCACGGGCGAGCGGCTGCCCACGCTGCGCCGGTTCCTGAAGGACGGCGTGGATCTCTTCCCCGGCGGCAAACAGGGAAGCGACACCTGCTTCCCCGTGCCGCAGAGGGAGCTGGACACGAACCCGAATTTCTGAGCGGACAACGGGATCGGGTCAGAAACGTAGAGGGCTCGGCAGCAGCGCTGCCGAGC
>CAZTTY010000127.1:0-8590 GCA_964616815.1 uncultured Gemmatimonadaceae bacterium
GAGCGATGCGCGCTTCAAGGCATTGGTCGCCTATCTCGTCGCGCATCATGTCGCCGTGACGTCTACACTCACGGTGTTCGAGACCTTCGCTCCGGGACAGCCTGAGCCACCCGGGCTCGAGGTGCTCGACCCGATGCTACGCGATCACTTCGAGCAGTTCCGCGCGAGGGTGAACGGCAACCCGCAGTCGATGTACGCCACGCTCTTCGGCAGGGAGCGCGCAATGGAAGTCGCGTTCGTGCGCGCGGGCGGATTTCTGGTGGCGGGCACGGATCCCACCGGTGGCGGCGGCGTCATCCCCGGCTTCTCCAACCAGCACCAGGTGGAGCTCCTCGTAGGGAGCGGCTTCTCGCCGCTCGAGGCCATCAAGATCAGTACGCTGAACGGCGCCACGTATCTGGGACGCGCCAATGAAGTCGGCTCGATCGCCACGGGTAAGCAGGCCGACCTCGTCGTGATCGACGGCAACCCCGCAGCGAACATCGCCGACATCCGCAAGGTGGAAATGGTGTTCAGACAGGGCGTGGGCTACGACCCCGCGAAGCTCGTAGCATCGGTGAAGGGAATGGTGGGGCTGTTCTGACGATTCACGTGGGGCGACCTTTCCCCGCATGGACATCTCCCCGCCGCCCTCCCCGCGCCTCTTTCTCATAGACGGCTACGCGCTCATCTATCGCGCGTTCTTCGCCCTCATCTCCCGCCCGCTCACCACGAGCCGAGGCGAGAACACCTCGGCCGCGTGGGGAATAGTCAACTTCCTCCAGCGCCTGGTCGAGCAGCACAAGCCGGAGTACCTGGGGTGGGTGCTCGACTCGGGGCTCTCCTTCCGCCACGAGCGCTACCCGGCCTACAAGGCCACCCGCGAGAAACTCGGCGAGGAGCTCCAGGCCGACTTCGACCGCGGGATGGAACGCATCGGCGAGCTCCTCTCCGCCTACAACGTCCCCGTGTTGTCCATGGAGGGCTTCGAGGCCGATGACGTGATCGGCACGCTCGCGCGCCGCGGCGCCGAGCAGGGCGTGAACGTGGTGGTGGTGTCTGGCGACAAGGACTTCTACCAGCTCATCGCGCCGAACATCTACCTCCTGAACCCCGGCCGCGGCGGACCGGCCAGCGTCGACGAGAAGTGGGTCGGTGTCGCGAACGCCTCCGAGCGACTCGGCGTCGCGCCCGAATACGTCACCGACTACCTCGCGCTCGTGGGCGACTCGTCGGACAACGTTCCCGGGGTGCGCGGGATCGGCGACAAGACCGCGTGCGAACTGGTGGAGACGTACGGCCCGCTCGAGGAGATCCTCGCGCACGTGGACGAGATAAAGAAGAAGCGTCCGCGCGAGGCGCTCCAGCAGTACGAGGCCGACGCCCGGCTCTCCAAGGAATTAGTAACACTTCGCTACGATCTCCCCATCGAGCTCGATCTCGAGGAGCTCGCCGTGCGCGAGCCCGACCACGCGCGGCTCAAGGAGATCTTCGTCGAGCTCGAGTTCCACGGGCTTGCGCGCGATCACGCGGCGGAGGAGCCGAAGAAGGCGGAGCAGACGGTGAAGTACACCACCGTGGACTCCATCGCCGCGCTCGAGAAGATGGTGCGGCGCGCCCGGAGCGCGCCGCACATCGCGGTCGATACCGAGACGATAATCGATCCCGGGAGCCCGCAGCTCGTCGACCCACTGCGCTGCACGATCGTGAGCATCTCGATAGCCGTGGCACCCGGTGAGGCGTACTATCTGCCGCTCCGCCACCGCGCGCATCTCCCCGAGCAGGGCGAGCTCCTGGTGGATGTTTCCGGCGACCGCTCGCCCACCGATGCACCGGAAGATCGTGGACTCGTGAGAGGGGGCGACGAGGTGGCGGGTGCGCGGTCAGCGAGCGCCGCCGCGAAACCGGCGAAATCCGGGAAAAAGAAAAGTGCGAAGGCGCCCGCCGAACCCGGCTCCATCGCCGCGCGCGCCCTCGCCAACGGCGGCGAGCCGGTGAAGAATCTCCCGCCGCTCGACTCGCCGGAGATGAAACCGCTGCGCGATCTCCTCGAAGATCCGTCGGTGAAGAAGACCGGCCAGAACGCCAAGTACGATCTCCTCGTGCTGCGCCGCTCGGGAGTGAACCTTCGCGGGCTCGACTTCGACACGATGATCGCGTCGTACGTGCTCGACCCCGGCCGCCGCTCGCACGGGCTCGACGTGCTCGCGCTCGAGTTCCTCGACCACAAGATGATCTCCTTCGAGGAGCTGTGCGGAAAGGGACGCAACCTCGTTCCCTTCGACGAGGTCCCCGTGAGCGCCGCGCGCGACTACTCGTGCGAGGACGCCGACATGACCCTCCGTTTGCGCGCGATCTTCGAACCGCAGCTCGAGGCGTACGCACTCACCTCGCTATTCCGCGAGATCGAGATTCCGCTCGTGGACGTGCTCGCCGACATGGAGTGGGAGGGCGTGTCGATAGACACCGCCTTCTTCGCGTCGCTCAAGGAGCGCTTCGCCACCGAACGTCAGAGCGTGGAGCGGCGCATTCACGAAGAGGCGGGCGTGGAGTTCAACATCAACTCCAACCCGCAGCTCCGGCACATCCTCTTCGAGAAGCTGCAGCTCCCGGTCATAAAGAAAACCGCGACCGGTCCCTCCACCGACGCGAGCGTGCTGCAGGAACTCGCCGAGCAGGGACACACGATCCCGGAACTGCTCATGGAGTATCGCGAGCTCTCGAAGCTGGAGAGCACGTACCTCGATGCACTCCCCGCGCTGGTGCACCCCGAGACGCATCGCATCCACACTTCGTTCAACCAGACGGTGGCCACCACGGGGCGGCTGTCGTCGAGCGATCCGAATCTGCAGAACATCCCGATCCGCACCGAGCTGGGTCGCGACATCCGCCGCGGCTTCGTCCCGCGGAAGGGGTGGGTATTCCTCGGCGCCGACTACTCGCAGATCGAGCTGCGTCTTCTCGCGCACCTCTCCAACGATCCCGCGTTCGTGCAGGCCTTCCGCGCGGGCGGCGACATCCACCGGCAGACGGCGTCGATCATCTTCGAGGTGCCGCTCGAGGAGGTAACCGCCGACATGCGTGCGCGCGCAAAGACCATCAACTTCGCCACGATCTACGGGCAGGGACCGCGTGCTCTCTCGCAGCAGCTCAGAATAGAGTTCGCCGAAGCGAAGAGATTCATCGAGGAGTACTTCGAGCGTTTCAGCGGGATCAGAGCCTATCTCGATTCGATGGTCGCGTTCGCGAAGGAGCACGGCTACGTGCAGACCATCTTCGGCCGGCGGCGCTACATCCCCGAGCTCAAGGATCGCAACTTCAACATCCGCCAATTCGGGGAGCGCACGGCCACGAACTCGCCCATCCAGGGCTCGGCGGCGGACCTCATCAAGATCGCGATGATCCGCATCCACGAGCTCCTCGCTCGGCGCGCTGGCGAGGCGCGGATGCTTCTCCAGGTGCACGACGAGCTGGTATTCGAGCTCCCGCCGGCGGAGCTGGATGAGATCACGAAGCTGGTGAAGGAGGAGATGGAGAACGCGGCGCAACTCTCTGTACCGCTTGTAGTTGAGCTTGGTGCGGGGGGCAACTGGCTGGCCACGAAGCACTGACCCGATCGAAGAAGAAGGTCCGGCCAGCGGGAAACTGGTGACGAATGGGCGTGAAACGCATGACCAGTCCGTTCGTCAAGGGGTTTGACGGGTGGCAACAGTGCTACTCCGCCGGACGCGTATTCCTGGCAGTTGCGTCACATCTACCCCATTTACCCCAATCTTCATCATGCGCCGTATCCTCACCCTCCTCGCGGCCGGCACCCTCGCACTGAGCGCCTGCTCGGACGACTCCGTCGGCCCACCCACTGACTACGTCTTCGTAGTCGTTCCCAACCAGACGGATTTCTCGCTCTCCCAGGATGATTCCGCGCTCGTTAGCGTCATGGTCGTCGACACCATCTCCGGCGGCCATATGTACTCGCCGAAGCTCCAGTGGACGAGCGACGATTCATCCGTCGCCACCATCGAGAGCGCCGGCGACGAGGGCTGGCGGATCCGCGCCAACGGCGGCGGTACCACGCAGATTCACGTCGTCTTCGTGACCAGCAAGGGCCCGGTCGAATCCACGATCGATGTCTCGGTCCAGGCGATCCCGATCGAAACGTTCGAGTTCGACGATAACAGCATCTACCAGTACCCGGGCGACGTCGACTCCCTCGACATCACGCTCGAGGACGTAGACGGAAACGACATCACGCTTCGTCGCATCCGCTGGGAGAACTCGAACGACTCGGTCGCTACCGTCACTTCCGACGGGGTGATAACCGCGCTCGCAGTCGGTACCACCACCATCACCGCCACGGCCGAGGGTAAGGTGGAAACGGTGACCGTCACGGTGTCGCCGCGGCCGGTCCACAGCATCACGGTCACGCCCGACATCGTCGCGCTCCACCAGGGCGATACCCTCACGGTGGTAGCCACGCTGAAGGCGAGCAACGGCGAGATCCTCGAGGGCAGGAACATCACCTGGACCACCGACGACAAGTACGTGGCCCGCGTCGACACGAACGGTGTCGTCACGGCCTACGGAAGGGGCGATGCGAAGATCACCGCCAAGTCGGGATACAAGCAGGCCAGCGTCACCATCTACGTGGATGGCCAGGACCGTCATCCACACCACGGCGGCGGCCACGGCGGCCGGTAGTGGTCGCGCACGGATCGTCGCGGGCTCCGGAGGCATGGAGCCCGGGCGGTCCGGTGCGACTCCGATATCGATGACTCGCGCGCGGAGCGGTGCGCGCTGATGCACACGGCGGGGTGTCCTCGAAGGACACCCCGCCGTGTGCATCGACAGCCAGTGTGATCCCCACCATGGCGGGGGGCCGCTTCGGAGTCATCCCCGCGAAAAGGGGAATCCATGCCGGGTTCGGAGAGCCGCATCGACCACGGGGGTTGAAACGTATGGGACTCCCACTCGTCAAAACGGTTGACGGAGGGCGATGCGCCGCTCCGCCGGACGCGCAGCCGGAATAGTTGCGTCACCTCATTTCCATTCACCCAACTCTTCATCATGCGCCGTATTCTCACCATCCTCGCGGCCGGCACCCTCGCGCTGAGCGCCTGCTCGGACGACTCCGTCGGCCCACCCGCCAACTACGTCTTCGTAGTCGTCCCCGATCAGGCGGACATCTCCCTCACGCAGGACGACTCGGCCGCCGTAAGCGTCGTCGTGGAGGACACCATCTCCGGCGGCCGTATGTACCACCCGGACCTCGACTGGTCCAGCGATGACCCGGATGTGGCCGTGGTCGAGTCCAATGGCGACGGCTGGCAGGTTCGCGCCGTCGGCGCCGGATCCACCCAGATCCACGCCGTCTTCTCCGCCTACCACGGCCCCGTCGAAGGCACTATCGATGTCTCGGTGACCGGCGTACCCGCCGCGTCGTTCGACGTGGAGGACAACACCGCGGCGATCTACGCCGGCGCGTCCGATACCATCAGGGTCATGGTAAAGGATGGTGAGGGCGACGAGCTCACGGGCCGCCGTGTCACCTGGGAGAGCTCCTCGGATTCGATAGCTTCCGTCGAGGCGCTCGCCCGCGTGTGGAAGGATACGATCGATGTGGGCGGTGAGGATTCGGTAGTGGTCGATTCGGTCACCTACTATGCGGTGGTCACCGCCAATGACACCGGCTCCGCCACGATCACCGGCAGCGTCGAAGGTCTTGCCGACCAGACGATCGATGTGACGATCACCCTGCGTCCGGTCGACCAGGTCGTTCTCGACACCGATGCCGAGGCGCTGCACGTGGGTGACGAGCTCACGCTCACCGCCACGCTGAAGGCCGCGAACGATGAAGTGCTGGACCGTCCCATCGTGTGGGCGACCAGCGATACCACAGTCGCTACGGTGGACTCGGTTGGAGTCGTGACCGCCGTGGGCGCCGGCACGGCCGCCATCGTCGCGACATCGGAGGGCAAGTCTGCGCTCGCCACCATCTTCGTGGTCGACAACGGTCCCTGAGGTCCAGACGGGGTCAGGTCTTTGAAGTAGAGGGCCCGGCAGCGACGCTGCCGGGCCCTCTACCTGCATCGGGTACCTAGAGCGTTACGGATTTCGGCCTTCCGTAGTCCTCTGCTACATGTGTTCGATCTCACACAGCCGACCGGCGTTCTCCATCGTGGAGCTCATAGCCGTTCTGGTGGCGATCAGCGTGCTCGTGGGCCTCGCGATACCCCGCTTCCAGCGCTACAAGGAGAAGGCGCATCTGGCCACGATGGTCAGCGACCTCCGCAACCTGGCAGCCGCGGAAGAGGGGTTCTGGAGCGCCACGCGGCGCTACACCGTCGACACCGGTGCCATCGGCCTTCGCCTCTCGCCGGGCGTCTCGGTCACCCTCGAGAGCGCCGACAGCACCGGCTGGTCCGCCCGCGCCACCCACGCCGCGAGCTCGGTGGTCTGCTCGATCTTCTACGGCAGCGCGCCACCGCTCCCTCCCGCGGAGCAGGTCAATGTGATCGGCTGCGAGGGGGCGACCACGAGCTCGAATCCCTGACGCGCAGGGCCCCGCGGCGACGCTGCAGGGCTCTCTACCTCCGGGGCCGGAACCCGCCGCGCCCGTCGCATCCTGCCACGGAAATCGCAAATCGAGCGAGGGAAACGTCCGGCGTAACCGTGTTGGCGCGCCGGAAGTGATTATGACACAACGAGATAGCGTTGGCGAGCGCAGCGGCACCGGGGTTGCCATGGAGAGGTGCAGTGCGGGGACGACCCCGGCCCGCAACTATTCTCGAACAGGACACTCCAATGAGCCGATCGCGACATTCCGGCTTCACGCTGATCGAGCTTCTGATCGTCGTGGTCATCATCGGTATTCTGGCCGCGATCGCGATCCCGAAGTTCGCCAATACGAAGGGTAAGGCGTACGCCGCCTCGATGCGGAGCGACCTTCGCAATCTGGCCACGGCGGAAGAAGGCTATTATTTCACGCATGAGGTTTACACCGACGACCTGACCGAGCTCGGCTTCCAGCCGTCGTCCGGGGTCGTGATAGCTTTCGGTGAGGCCACCGCCACCGGCTGGTCGGCCAGAACCACGCACCCGCTCTCATCGCCCAAGAGCTGCGCGATTTTCGTCGGCGGCGCGTCGAGCTTCGAACCGGCCGTCGATGCGGAGTCGATCCAATGCAAGTGATGGCGACTAACTCGATGGAGCGTGACGACCTACCCACCACCCAGCGAAGCTGACGCAGAAGTATCGGAGCCGCCGGCTCCTTTCCGCGAATTCACCAGCCGCAGAGACGGGATGATCCATGCGATGGACGGCGGCCTCTGGCTCCATCGCCATACCTGGCGCGGCGAGCGGATGGCACACCTCGTCTCCACCGACCGCGATCGCCTCCTCGACTACGGACGCTCGATCGGCCTCCCCGCACGGCGCCTCCAGTACAAGCCGCTCAAGGATCCACGCACCGGGGTCCGCCGCGATGCCTGGCATTGGGATCTGGTCGGTCCCTTCCTGCCGCCCCCGCTGGATTGACGCGCGTGGCGGCGCGCGAAAGATTGGTCCGATGCAAGCGTTTCCTCGCGCCCTCGCGATCTCTCTTCTCCCGCTCGCCCTCGCCGCCTGCGAACGCGCCGGGAACACGGTGCCCGCCGACAGCGCGCAGTCGCTCCCCGCGGTGCCCGCCGCGCCACCGGAGAGCACTATCGCCGCCGCGCCGCCATCGAGCACCTGGGATCCCTCCGCGGGGCCGGTGCTCCTCGTGCGCGCCGATTCGCCGGGACGAGCCTATGTGGTCTTCCCGCAGTATGTGGATGGCTACCTCCCCGACTCGATCGACTTCGACGTAGCTCCCATCCGCGACTCACCGGTCGAGCTATTCGGCCACGCCGGCGCGCTCGGCGCCACGCAGGTGCGCTCCGTGGGCCCGCGCTCGTGGCACGCCGGCCGCTGCATCGAGTGGCCGAATGCGACCGTCGCCATCCCCGCCGACAGCGCCGCGGCGCACCCTTCCGGGTGGAGCGTGGGTCTCCTGCGGAACGGCATCGCGGGAGTGACGCTCGACTCGATCGAGGGACTCGCCCCCTCCGACTCGGCGAAGCTCGCGGCCGACATCACCCGACTCGTCTCCGCCCTCCCCGGCGATACCGCGCTCGCCTTTCGAGGCATCCCCTTCGCCGTACGCAACGCCTACCGATTCACGGTCGACTCGGGCACGCCGGCGATCGCCGCCGACGTCGTGCGCAAGGTTCCTCAGGAAGCGATGCCCCTCGAGGAGCACACTTTTCTCATCGCCGAGCGGCCCGAGCCCGGCGAACGCTACACGGTGGTCCACACCGAGCGCACGGCCGGCACCGACGAATCGCTCGTCACCACCGAGCTCCTCGCCGCCGTCCGCCTCCCCTCCCCCCCGCGCACCGCCCTCATCCTCCTCCGCGAAGGCTTCGACACCACCGCCTACGCCCTCCTCGAGCGTTCCCCCCGTGGCGGCTGGCATGTGCGATGGACCAGCGTGCGGACGGGATGCTAGGGGAGGGGGAGGGAGCAGGAAGCAGGAAACAGGAAACAGGAAACAGGAAACAGGAACTGCACACGAGTCACCGTCGTCCCCGCG
>CAZTTY010000128.1:0-8471 GCA_964616815.1 uncultured Gemmatimonadaceae bacterium
GCTGCCGACCGCAGCGCCGCGTCCGCATCAGAGACCCGGCTCCGCCGGATGATCAGAGAGATGCTCCTGGACGATCACCCACTTGCCGCCGCGCCGCTGGAAGACGGCGGTCCAGGCGCCGCCCACTACGTGGGGGTGGCCCTGCGGCGTCGTGTGCGGGATGCTATAGGTGGCCGTGAGGACGGCCGCGTCCGGCGCGAGCACGTCGATGTACATCGGGCCCCACTCCCAGTGAGGATCGCGCATGTTCTGGCCGATGTTGCGCCAGAAGGTGGCGATGGCGAGCGACAGCGTGTCGCGCGCGGTGATGACGCGGCCCGAGCTCGCGGAGATCACGCGGCCCGTGTCGGGGTAGAGACTCATCAGGCTGGCCACCACGTCTCCGGCGGAGAGGTTCGCCGCGGTGGTGATGCGCGAGCGGATGGTGTCCGCGATCGCCTGTCGCTCGGCGGCGCCGAGCGACGTGCCGGCGGACGGGGGCGCGGAGCGGCAGGCGACGAGCGCGGCGATGGCGAATGCCGCAGTCGCGATCCGGGCCGCGGGTGCGAGCGAGTCGGGTCGGAGCATGTGACCGATGGCGACGTAGAGTGGAAGAAGGGGTGACACCGACCGTGGACGATGCGCGTCACCGCGAGTGGACGCAATCGGACCGCCGATGCCGCTCGTGTGCGCGCCTCGCCGGCCGCACCATGGCGCGCAACGTGCCTTGCGGCATGTGTGCCGCCGTGGCCCGCCCCTCGCGCCGGGCGGTTCGGCGCCGGCCCCCGGTTCCGAGTGCGGAGTGGAGGCGTTGCGCTCTATCAAGGAGGTACCCATGAGCGCGTTCAGGATGGTGGCGTTGATTCCGCTGGCGCTGTTCGCGGCGGCGTGCGGCCGCTCAGAGAAGCCGCTGGATCGGACGGTGGACCCGGCGCTGATGAGCGACCTCGAGAGCGCGGCGGCCCCCACGGCCGCGCTGGCCGCGAGGAGTTTCGAGCGCACGCGGGTGGTATCGGCCATCGAGCTGGGTGAACCGGCCGTCGCACCGAAGCCCGAGCGGAACGCCGCGCCCAGGGCGCGCGCCACGCCGCGTGCGGCTCCGCGCCCCGCGCCGGCTGCCCCCGCAGTGCAGAAGTCCGCACCCGAATCGGAGATCGAGGCGGCGTCCGAGCCGGTGGTCGTGGCGGTGGCCCCACCGGTTTCGGCGGCCGAGCCCGTGGCCGAGCCCGCCGCCGCGCCGGCACCGGTTGCGACGCCCACGGCGGGGCCGCGTCCCACGCCCAACCCGGTGCCGGTGGATCTGCCGCAACCGACGTCGCGGGGCGGGGGCGGCATCATCGGCGCCATCGGCGGTGTGATCATACGCGGCGGCTCCATCGGCGACGATGATCACTGCGAAATCCACCCCGGCGCCGGCGCGGGCATCATCATCGACCGCCAGATACCGGTGGTGAGACCTACCTTCCCGCGCGGAGCGTGGTAGGGGGGTCGGGCACTCGATGCAGAGGCCCCGGCAGCGACGACGCTGCCGGGGCCTCTGCATCGAGTGCCTGACATCTACCGCGGGAGCGCGTAGGCGAAAAGCGCTTCTCCGGCGGCGATGGCTACGTACTGCGTACCGTCGAGCTCCCAGGTGATCGGCGGCGCGCGCACGCGGCCGCCGGTGCGCGCGGTCCAGAGTATCTGACCGGTGCCGGCATCGGCGGCGTTGAAAACGCCCTGCTGCTCGCCGTAGAACAACAGACCGCCGGCGGTGGTCATGGTACCGGTGCCGAGCATCCGCTTCTCGGTTTCCGTCTGCCAGCGGATCCTGCCCGTATTCACGTCGATCGCCGTGAGCGTGCCGGTGGCGGGCGCCAGCGGGAGGTGCTGACCCCCCTCCCACTTCACGCCCTCGCGCATCTTCTGCGGGGCCAGGATGAACAGAATCGGCTCCACGATACCCGATACGTACATGAGCCCCGTATGCGGCGAGTAGGATGGCGGGGCGTTGTTGTTGCCGCCCCCCATCCCCGGCATCACGCGCACTCCTTCCGGCGTGGGAGCCGCGAAGGTGTTCTCGTGCGGAACGAACCCTTCGGAGCGCAGGATGCGTTTTCCGGTCCTGCGATCGAGGATGTAGACCCACCCCACTTTCCCCGAGTGGGCCACGGCGGGGATCCGCTCGCCGTCCACCATCACGTCGAAGAGTACCGTGGCGCTCGCGGCGTCGTAGTCCCACATGTCGTGCGGGATCTGCTGGTAGTACCAGCGGATCCTGCCGGTCTCGATCTCCACCGCGACCACGGACGACGTATACAGGTTGTCGCCCGGGCGCATGGACGCGTCGGTGTTGGGCGCCGGGTTCCCCACGCCGAAGTAGAGGAGTCCCAGCTTCGGATCGTACGACGGTGTGTTCCACACGCCGCCGCCGCCGTGCTTCCACGCGTCGGCGTACTTCGCGCTGTCGCGCTTCTCCTGGGCGATGTCACGCGGCAGCGGGTCGCCGTCGGGCGTGGTGGGCGACCACTTTCCCCACCACCCGCCCTCTTCGGGCGAAGGCACGGTCCAGAAGCGCCAGATACGCTCCCCCGTCTCGGCGTCGTACGCATCCAGGAAGCCGCGGATCGGGAACTCGCCGCCCGCACCGCCCACGATGATCTTCCCGTCCGCGGCGAGCGGTGCGCTGGTCATCGAGTAGCCCAGCTCGTAGTTGGCGGTGGTCGCATCCCAGATCAGCTTCCCGGTGGCGCGGTCGAGCGCGAGAAGATGATCGTCGAGCGTGGACATGTAGACCTTGTCGCCATATACCGCCACGCCGCGGTTCTTCGGGCCGCAGCAGGTGGGGACGTCGCGATTGTTGTGCTGGTGGCGCCAGAGCTCCACGCCGGTGCGTGCGTCCACCGCGATCAGCAGGCCGTACGGACCCGTGTAGTACAGCACCCCGTCCACCACCACGGGCGAGCTCTCCTGGCCGCCGGGCGGTGCCTCGATCTGGTGCACCCACACCTGCTGCAGTCGATCGACGTTGCGCGTGTCGATCTGGTCGAGCGGCGAGTAGCGCCGGTTGGTGTAGTCGCGCCCGTATGTGAGCCAGTCGGTCGCATCCGACTCCGCCCCGAGGAGCATCGCGTTGGTGACCGGCGTGTGCACCGCCGCGGCCGGCGTTGCGGCGCCGCCGCTCTCCCCATCGTACAGATTGCCGGACGGCACCGCGCCGTGCGCGCCGCCGCCCTGCTGGTCGCCGAAGTCTTCATCGCCGAGCTGCACCGCGGCGCCCCGCACCAGGACGCGCGGCTTGGTGCAGAGAATCGCCGAGCGCTCGGGCGTGCCGAGCACCGGGCCGTACGTCTCCGCACGAGAGGTGACCGACGCCATCTCGCCGGTGACGTGCGGTATCGTATCGGGAAGTATGTGGTAGAGGAGCATCGAGCTCCCGATACGCGCCACCGGAGTATGGGCCCGCAGCCAGGTGAAGCAGGGGGCGTAGGCGCCGCGCAGGTAGGTGCGGCTGGCCGCTATCCACCCCGAGGCCGCTCCCGCCCCGCCGATGCGAACGGTGTCGGCGAGCGTGAACGCGCCCACGGGCGTCGTACCGAAGTAGAAGAGCGTGAGCGAGCCGACGTTGCGCGCGGCGAGCGTGTCCGCGAGCTCGTGCAGGTCCTGGCCCCAGTCGAGGTTGCTGTCCACCAGCGCGCGCGATGGGTTCGCGCCCGCGATCTCGTTGAAGTCGGAGAGAAACGCGGGGTACGCTCTGGCGGCGTACACCGCCTGCCAGAGGACGAACGCGGCGAGCACGAATCGCAGCGCGGCGGCACGTGCGCGCCGGCGCCAGAGGATCGACACGGCACCGGCCGCGGGGATCGCCGCCAGCGGGTAGACCGGGAGGATGTGCCGTACGCCGATGTCGATGCTCCCGAGCATCGCCACCACTATCACGCCGATCACTCCGAACACGGGCGCGAGGAAGCGCCAGTCGGCGCGCCGGCGCGCCCTCGCGAAGGCGAGCGCGATCCCGACGGCGCCGAGCGACAGGAACGCCACCGGTGTCTTGAGTCCGAGCACGACCAGACAGTAGTACCACCAGCCGTGGCGGCTGATCTCGCCGAAGAGATACGAGGGGTGGCCGGTATCGTTGTGCGCCGCGAGGTGGCGGATGCCGTCGACGAACTCCGGCGCGGGCACGGGGATGAAGCCGCGCGCGAGCACCACGTGGAAGCGGTAAGCCGCCCACACCAGCAGGCCCGCCACGATCGCGGCGCCCAGCGCCGGGCGCCAGTAGGGTGCGAGCGCCGGTCCTTCGCGCGGCCGGCGCCGCGCGGCGAGCATCGCGGCGATGACGGTGAGCAGGGCGGCTACCGCGAAGTACGGGATGCTCGAGAACTTCGTGACCAGCGCCACTCCGCCGGCCACGCCGAAGAGCAGCGTTCGCCTTCGACTCGGTTCGTCGACCCAGCGCGCGAAGGCGTAAAGAGCCCAGCAGAGGGCAGCCGCGAGCGGGAGGTCGGTGGTGGCGAGCGCGGCGTGCGCGAGGAGCTGCGGCATGGTCGCGGTGAGGAGCACCGCGAGCACCGCGGCGCGCTCATCGTAGAGCCAGCGCGCCCAGCTCCACACGACTCCGAGCAGGAGGAGGAAGAAGGGGAGGACGCCCAGACGCGCGAGCCGGAGCGTGCGCATGTAGTGGTTGTCCTGGACGAGGATGGCGTTCCCTTCTTCCCACATCGTGCGGCGATGGTGCGACCGCGCCCCGTCGAGCATCGGCCCCAGCGCCGTGGCCACGCGCGCGAGCGGCGGGTGCTGTACGTCGTACGAATAGCTCCCGTCGCGCAGCCACTGCATGCCGGCCGCGATGTGGGCCGGCTCGTCGAAGGTCTGGTTCTGCCGCGCGCCGACGAGCACGAGGATCACACACGCCACGAGCGCGATCGCTGCTGCGGCGAGCGGCGCCGGACGGAACCCGCGCGCGGCACCGAGCGCGGACCGGTCGCGACCGGATAGGCGCGATCCCCCGCCCGACTCGGCGGGGGGTCGCGAGGGCTCCGGATGTGCCATCGAGGAAGGAGGTGCTGCTGGCAAATGACTGGTTGCTGGCGAACGAGGGGCCTGGCCGAAGAGGGCCGGGACACTGGTAGGACGACCGCCCCGCTAGTCCGGTCTCAACTTTCCCGGCCGGGAGCGACCGCCATCCCCATGGCGTGGTAGCCCTTGTCCACGTAGACCACGCTTCCGGTGATGCCGCTGGCGAGGGGGGAAGAAAGGAACGCCGCCGCCGCACCGACCTCGCCGGCGGTGAGCGGTTCCGTGAGGGGCGAGTTCGCCGAGGCGTACTCCACCATCTTCTCGATTATACCTATCGCGCTCGCCGCGCGAGAGGCCAGTGGTCCCGCCGAGATCGCGTTGACTCGCACGCCGTACTTGCGTCCAGCCTCGTAGGCGAGCACCCGGGTGTCGCTCTCGAGCGCCGCCTTCGCGGACGACATCCCGCCGCCGTAGCCGGGAATCACGCGCTCGCTGGCCATGTACGTGAGCGACAGGAAGGAGCCGCCGTCGCGCATCAGCGGTCCGAGCCGGCTCACCATCCCCACCAGCGAGTAGGCGCTCACGCCGAGTGCGGTGAGGTACCCCGCGCGGCTGGTCTCGAGGAGCGGCTTCTTCACTTCGGGGCCGTTGGCCAGCGAATGTATTACGATATCGAGCGATCTCCCGCCGAAATCGGCCTCTATCCGGCCGGCCAGCCCGTCTATCGAGAAGTCGCCCGCGTCCCTGTAGCGCTTGCTCCCGCGCAGCTCCTCGGGCGCGTCTTCCAGGCGATCGAAGGCGGCATCCAGCGGGTATATCTTCTCGAACTCGAGCAGCCCGCCGCCGGCGAGCGCGCGGGATTCGTCGAGCTTCCCGCGCTCCAGGAGGTTGAGGAAGATATTGAGGGCCGGCGGCCACGTTCCCACCACCACCGACGCTCCCGCTTCCGCGAGCGCTCTGGCTATGGCGAAGCCGTAGCCCGCATCATCGGCCACTCCAGCCACGAGCGCGCGCCTGTTCCTGAGGTCGATATTGAGCATTGGGGAATATAGGGAAAGGGAGCAGGGAGCAGGAAGCAGATCGGCGCGGTAACTGCTCTGTCCCCTCTACGCCGCGGGAACCGATGCCGCGGTTCACCGCGCCTTGCGACTCGGGGCGCGGTGGGGCGAGGTTAGGGTGCTCGAAGTGGGAGGGGCGATCCTCCGATCTCGATGTATTGCGAAGGAGCCTACACGGAATTGAGCGGGCCGGTATCATGAGCGAGGTCGCGCGCGGCCGCCACGCGGCCATCGAAAAGCTGTTCGCCGGTGGCGGAGAGATGGGCGCACGGATCCGCGCCTTCGACTGGTCGAGCTCTCCACTCGGCCCGGTGGAGCTCTGGCCGCGGAGCCTGCTCACCACGGTCCAGATCCTCCTCGATGCGCGCTTCCCCATGTTCCTCTGGTGGGGGCGGGATCTCGTCCAGTTCTACAACGACAGCTATCGTCCGAGCCTGGGACCCGAGCGGCATCCCTCGGCGCTCGGCGCGCGCGGACGCGACTGCTGGGCCGAGGTGTGGTCCACCATCGGTTCGCGCATCGAGCGAGTGCTGAATACCGGCATCACGGAATACGAGGAGAACCACTTTCTGCCGATAACGCGCGGCGGCCGCCTCGATGAAGCGTACTGGACATACAGCTACAGCCCGGTGCGCGACGACGATGGCGAGACGGCCGGGGTGCTCGTGGTCGTGCTGGAAACCACGGCGCGCGTGCGGGCGGAGCGGGACCTCGCCGTGAGCGAACGGCGGCTGCACAGCGCGTTCGAGCACGCGGTCACCGGACTCGCGATCACGGAGATGGATGGCTCGTTCGTTCAGGTGAATCCGGCGTACTGCCGCATCACGGGTTACACGCGCGAAGAGCTGGCGCGCATGAACATCCTGTCGCTGGTGCATCCGGCGCATCGAGCCGAGCACGATGCGCGGCTGGCGCGGATGCTGTCCGGGGAGAAGCCGGGGTTCGTGATCGAGGAGCGCTATCGTCGCAGGGACGGGAGCGACATCTGGGTGCGCAAGTCGGTGTCGATCCTGCCCGGCGTGGACAAGCGCGCGTCGCGCAGGGTGAATCTCGTGGAGGACATCGACTCCTCGCGCAAGGCGGAGGAGGAGCGCGCGCGACTCTACGTCGCGGAGCGCGCGGCGCGCAAGGCCGCGGAGGAGGCGGAGGCGCGGCTCGCGGCGGTCTTCCGCCAGACTCCCGCGTTCATCTGCCTGCTGCGCGGGCCGGACCACTTCGTGGAGATGGCCAACGACGCGTATCGCGAGCTCGTGGGGATGCGGAAGATCGTGGGCCGGCCGCTCGCGGAAGCCGTTCCGGAGGTGGCCGAGCGCGGCTACCTGCAGGTGCTCGACCACGTGCTGGAGACCGGAGAGGTGTACGTGGGCACGGAGGTCTCGATCATCCTTCGCAACGATCCCGAAGGTCCGCCGGTGGAGCACGTGGTGAACTTCGTGTTTCAGCCGCTGCTGGATGCCGACGGTTCCCGCTCCGGCGTATTCGTGCACGGCGTGGACATGACTGAGGAAGTGCAGGCGCGCAGGGAGCTGGAGACGGTGCGGAGGGAAGCCGACGAGGCCAGGCGGCGCGCCGAGGAGGCGAACATGGCGCGCAGCCAGTTCCTCACGATGATGAGCCACGAGCTGCGGACGCCGCTGAACGCCATCGGCGGCTACGCGCAGCTCCTCGATCTGGGCGTGCGGGGCCCGGTCACGCAGGAGCAGCGCGCCGATCTCGCGCGCATCCAGGCGGCGCAGCAGCACCTCCTCGGCCTCATCAACTCGGTGCTCAATTTCGCGAAACTCGAAGCGGGCCACGTGCACTACGACATCTCGAACGTGCCGCTGGTGGCGTGCCTGGAGGATGTGGAGATGCTGGTGGCGCCGCAGATGCGCGAGCGCGGTCTCGGTTACACGCTGCACGTCGACCCGGCGATCGCCGGCAGCGCGCACGCGCTCGATGTGCGCGCCGACGAGGAGAAGCTACGGCAGATCATGGTGAACCTGCTCAGCAACGCCACCAAGTTCACCGATCCGGGCGGCAGCGTGACGGTGACGGTGGCCGCGTGCGCGGCGGATGCGGGCGGAGGCGGGGATGCTCCCCATGGGATGATCGCGGTGAGCGTGGCCGACACGGGAGTCGGTATTTCCGCCACGAGGCTCGAGAGCATCTTCGAGCCCTTCGTCCAGGTGAACCGTCGGTTCAGCTCCTCCAACGAGGGAGTGGGACTCGGTCTCGCCATAAGCCGCGACCTCGCCCGCGCGATGGGCGGCGACCTGGTGGCCGAGAGCGAGCCCGGGGTCGGCTCGGTGTTCACGCTCACGCTTCCGAGGGCAGACTGACAAAAAGAGAAAAAGGGAGAACTGCCGAGAGGGGCAAGGAGACAAGGAGAACTGCATTCGATGCAAGCTCCTTGTCTCCTTTGAAAGATCTTTGCAAGGAAAGCGAAGTGTGATT
>CAZTTY010000129.1:0-8278 GCA_964616815.1 uncultured Gemmatimonadaceae bacterium
CGTCTGCGACATAGTCGACCCGATCCCCCCACCCCTCCACCGAAAGCCTCCCCGTCTGATCGAGCAGCAGCCCGCGTCCTCCGCGCATCAGCTCATAGAGCCGCCCCCGCTCCTTCAGCCGCACATCCCGCAACCGTCGCCCGAGCAGCGGATGCCCCGCATCCCCCTCACCGAAATCGTACCTTACCCCGATCGCGGTGATCTTCTCGATCAGGTACCGCCTCACCTCCTCGAACTGCATCAACTCCGACCAGAGCCTCCGCACTGCCTGCGGCCCCGGCTCGGTTGACATCAGCACCATCTGCGCGCGGCTGTTGTTCAACACGTCGGCGGCCACGGGGTGTCGTTCGGTTTCGTAGCTGTCGAGCAGCCCCTCGGGTGCCCAGCCGCGGATCTCGGCGGCCAGCTTCCAGCCGAGGTTGAACGCGTCCTGGACGCCGAGGTTGAGGCCCTGCCCGCCGGCCGGCGGGTGGATGTGCGCCGCGTCGCCGGCCAGCAGCACGCGGCCGACCCGGTAGCGCTCGGCCTGTCGGGTGGCGTCGCCGAAGCGGGAGAGCCAGCGCGGTGTGTGCACGCCGAAGTCGGTGCCGGCGGTCGCTTGCAGTTGTCGCTTGAACTCCTCGAGGGTTGGCGGGAAGGTGCGGTCCTCCGCCACTCCCTCGGCGGGTACGAGGACGCGGTACACTCCGTCGCCGAGGGGCCCGAGGCCGAACCGCTTCTCGGTCTTGCGGACTTCGGTCATCACGGCGGTCACCGTCTCCTGCGGCACGCCCACCTCCATCTCACCCAACAGGAACTCGGCGCTGCTCGGCTCACCGGGGAAGCCGACGCCGAGCTGCTTGCGCACGGTGCTGCGGCCGCCGTCGCAGCCGACGAGGTAGCGCGAGCGGAGCTGCGTGCCGTGGGAGAGCTCGGCGGTCACTCCGTGTTCGTCCTGGCTCAGCCCGACCAGCTCGCAGCCGCGCCGGATCTCGGCGCCGAGCTCCATCGCGTGCTCGGCCAGCAGTCGATCGGTGACGGGCTGCGGGATGCCGAGGACGTAGCAATGCGCGGTGTCCAGTTGGACGGGCGCGGGATTGTCGATGGCGGCGAAGAAGGTGCCAGTGAGGGGGTGCTGATGGCCGTGCGCGAGGAAGCGGTCGAGGAGGCCGCGCTGGTCCATGATCTCGATGCTGCGCACGTGCAGGCCGAGGGAGCGGACGACTTTGGTGGGCTCGGCGTCGCGCTCGAGGACGACGACGTGGACACCGTGGAGGCGGAGCTCGGCGGCGAGCATCAGGCCGGTGGGGCCGGCGCCGGTGATTATTACGTCGATCATGTTCGACACATCAACCATGAATCCTCCGATCCAGGAAATTGGATCGGCGATTCTAATGGAGGCCCTGGATCTTGCCGCAAGTCCCGGGGTGGGGTATATGTTGGACGTGGCGGGGAGGCTAAAACGTCGTCCCCGCGAAAGCGGGGACCCATGTTTGGTTGAGCAACATGGGTCCCCGCTTTCGCGGGGACGACGTTGTTTGCTTCTCCTGGAATGCGCGAGACTTGACGCATGGCCGCCTGGCAAATGCTTTCTGGCGCGACCAGCCGCAGGCAGAGGCCAGGGTGGTGGCATGGCTCCGGCGAGCGGACGTCGCGACCGCCATAGATCGCGCCTACTAACGACAAGGCCTCGATCCCGACGAGTCTTGAGGGGTCGATAGGATCAGGCTCCTTGGAGCTCATGTGGATATGGTCGGTTGGAACTCCACGTGACCACATCGACCTTGATTGTGCGACCTCGCAGGCGGCTTGCCTTCATCCGCCCGGACACGTCGGTGTTGAGCCGATGCCATCGATGAAATGAAATTGGTTCTGCGTGGAAGTTGGTGATGCGGAATCTCCTTCCTTCGCTCGCCAGAGCCAGCGATCATGCAGCGCGCAGTACGCGCTCGCGGAGCAGGGCGAAACCAGCACGTCCGTACATGCTGCGCTTGACCAGCTTCACCCGGTTCACCTGACCCTCCACTTGGCCATTGCTCCATCGCGTGCCATAGCGAGTGGTGCAGCATGCGTAAGTAGCGACAATGTGCGCGCTGACATAGAAAGTCGCAGGCAGAACAGGGGGCACCATCCGACCAGCTCTCGCTACGACAGCGATCGACTGTCGTGAGAGCACGGTTCGCTCGAGTCAGTGCTCGTCTTGCGAGGAGCCAGATGGCGGCCCTATCCATGGTAGCTCCCGCAGCAACCGCGCTCTCCTAGTCCTAATCCACGCGCTTAAACCTCGACGCCACCAAGATCCACCCAGAACCCCTTCTATCCGAGTGTTGGCCTCATCCACTCGATGCTCGCTGACCTGCCGCTACGCGACCGACGCGGCGGCGTAGCTGACGGCCCCTTCTCTCTTAGCGCGGAAGAGGCTGCCAGCAGCAGGAGGCTGGCCTAGGCGGCAGACCGCCGAGCGATTGGGAAGTCCACGGGTTTACCAAACACCTACTTGGATGCATCGAATCGAGAGTACGCGTCGGAGTACTGGGGTTGCTGCCCGTCGGAGGTAGTTCAGCTATAGTCGTCGCCAAGACCTAGGGATGCGAACCTCGAACAGCGACACATTGCGCATTCGACCGTACGGGCGACAGGTTCAATTAATGAGTACTAACGACCCCATCGGCGACCTGCGACGTCGCATCGAGTGGCAGGAGACACTAGCCCGGCAGATTGAGCAACGGGATCCGCTTGCGTACCATCGCGAGATGATGGAGATGATGGAGGTGACGCGCCAACGCTGGACGCCGGCGCGAGATCCGTTCTCCAAATTGCAGCAGGCTGTCGCCGACATGGAGCGCCAAGAACGCCAGCTCCATCTAACTCTCGGGCCCGCCGATTATGTACGACACCTGGGCGCGGTGGCGGACGCTGTGCAGGCCGCTGAACGGCGGGCACGAGAGCAGATCGCTCGCCTCACGAAGAGCAGCGACGCTTTGGACGCGGCTATCTCGCGGATTCGAGACCAGTCGGCTCAGTGGGAGCAGAGCCTGCGGTCGTTGGAGCCGCGGTGGCTCGACATGCCGGCGCTTTATCGACATATGACCGGCTCAGCAGTAACAGCGTTCGAGAACAGCCTTGAGCGCAGCGTCGCGGTCGCACTTCACCGCAGCGTGACGGCAATGGGGTCAGATCTCACCACCAAGTTGCTTGCGCCGACCGAAGCGTTCGGCCGCTACGCACCCGCCGCCCTCGCGCGCGCAGGGGAGGGCGGCGATGCTAGCGGGGCCGGGGAGCACACGGTCGTAGTTGCGAGCGTCGCGCTTGCGGAAGAACAGGTCATCGCGGGCGCCCACTTCCAAGAAGAGTGGCTCGAAACCGAGGTTGCGCCGGATGACGCCACGCCGACGGAGCAGGTTGTAGAGGATAATCGCACTGCAGAAGGTGGGGGCCGCCCGCCGAGCGGCGACGAATCCTCAGGTCACCTCCTCTTACTATGGGGGCCCGGCGCGGCGGAGCGCATCGAACAGTTCTTCCTCGTCCAAGAATCCGACGTCCGTGCACACGTCGCACTGCTTGTTGACTCGTCTGGGCGACCACTCAACCAGGTGGTGCCTACCGCGTGGCGGTCCGAGCGACAGCGCGAATTCTGCCGGCTTGTGAAGGCCTGCAACATCGAAGCCCGCATGCATCGACCGACCGACGCTGCGCCATTCGGCCTGGGCGAGTCGCTGCTCGGCTTCTTCATCGAGATGGGCGTGATCGACGCCAGCTCGCCCGGAGGCCTAGGTGATCTAGTCGACGGGCTCTACTTCACGTTGTACGAGGCTACTAACAAGAAACGGACGCTCCACCAGTATCTGCCTGATGACGAGTGCGCAGTGGTCGACCGTGTCCAGAACCTTCGGAACCGTGTATTTCGGCACAACCGCGAGCGCGAACGTTCGGACGTCATCGTCTTACAAGCGCAGGAGATCTTGGTGGATCTGCAGGCGCTCGGCCTTGATGGTGAGCCGCACACGCCGGAGGAGCGCCTGACGCTTCACGATCGACTGCTCGAGGAGGCGATTACCCTCCTAGAGACGCTCCTAAACGCGATTCGTCGGTGACCTCGCCACCGCGACCGACGCGGCGCTCGATGCTGCACGTGTTCTGAAATCGACCCCCATCCAAGAGTGTAGCAGGATGCCTTCACTGCCGCTGTTCAGTAAAACACCGTCGCGTCACGGGTCGACATAGTTGATCATGGCATTGTCGCGGAGGACGCGTCGGTCGAATCGGTCCATGATGAACTCGGCCACCTGTGGGCGATGCGCATGAAGCGCCGCGACCAGCGTGGAGTCGCGCAGATGAAGGACCGCCCGGCGACCCTCCGCACGCGCGGTGCCCCGTGCGTCCACGGCACACCACCACAGGCCGTCGAGACGGCACGAGCGCAGCGAACCGCTCCGGAGCACGGCATCGAGTGATGCGAATGCCGGGATCCCTCCTCCCTCGTCGGGCAGCACCATGAGCGTGAGCACCACCGGATTCTCATAGCCTTCGGTCCTCACGGCCCAGGAATAACCCACCGGGGTGGTCACAGCAGTGGCCGCCGGCCAGGGGCCGGCCAGCTCGTCGACTACCGGGAACGCGAAAACAGCCTCGCGGGATGTGACCACGACGTAAGGGAGCGAGTCGGCCACGGCGCCCGGCGATGGCGTGCGGCGCGTACGGGGCGCGGCGCACGCCATCGCAATGCAGGCAGCGAAGATCGCAACGGCGGTCACCCCGACCGCGCACCTTCTACCAGCACGAGTACGCATCTCACGAATCAGCAGGGCGCCGGACGCGCCCGATGTAGAGCTGCTTACCGGTCTCGTAATCCAGGACCGTCTCGAGATTTTTATCGCGAGCCAGTCCGAGAAAGCGTTCATCCGCCTCCGCATTCGGTGCAAAAATCAATTGAGACGACTGGCCGATTCGCCAGCCCTTGGGATGCGCAAACCAGCCCGGCACAGTCCCGGCGCGCCAGACCGCCGAGTAGCCGTCTGGATGCCTGCCGCCTTCGATCCAGTCGCACTGGCTGGTGGGGCCGTGGATCTGATCCACCACTACGAGATCGACTGCCCGACCATCTCGTTGATGGACGATGCCCAACGCCTCGAGCCGCTCCACGAAAGCGCCAACGTCCGCTGGTGTCATGAAGCCGATACGCGTCAGGTGCTCGTCGGCGCAGAAGGTCCCGTTCGGGCAATCGCGTTCGTACTGCGCCAGACCACCGGGGTATTCCGCTTCCAGAACAGGGATGGGAACGACGACGCTGATCGCCTCTACGAGTACGCTCATACCTCACCAGGGGAATGGGGGAGCGCGATGGCTTTGTGTCGCCACTCGTGCAGCACGAGAAGATGTGAAAAAGCGGCCGCATCGTAAGTGGGGAGCCAGCCGTTTTTTCAAAGTGGGCCCGAGGAGCAAATAACTCTCAATCGTTAGGCTGCAGGTTCGATAACGGCCGGACTTCCGAGCTCGATCGACCTACGGATTAAAAGTCCGTTGCTCTACTGCAGATGGCCGCTCAGGGGAGTGAGTCCCCCGTCGTCGCAGGGCAGTTCCCCTTCGGTCTCAGCGGGGCTCGCGCCTCCCCAGCGATGCCCGCTACGGCATCCGGTCTGCACCACCGAGATCTACGAGGCTTGACTGCGGGCAAGGCGAGGGTACTATTTGCCCAATCGGGCTATTTGTTGCCCAATAGGGCTAATATTAGCCCTATTGGGCAACAAATAGCCCGATTGGGGAAAGGTAGATCGTTTGGATCTCGGATAGCCCGATGCCCCGAAACGCACTCGACAACATCCTCGGGACGACGACGAAGGTTCGCCTGCTGAGGGCGCTGTTGCCTCTCGAAGCGCCCGCGAGCGGGCGAGAAGCGGAGCGTTTGGCTGCTGTTCCGCACTACTCGGCTGCCCGAGCGCTCCGCGATCTGGTGGCTCTGGGCGTGCTCCGCCGCACCACGACCCCGGGCACTCACCTCTACGAGATAAATCGGGAGCACAACCTGGTTCCCGCGCTGACGGCCCTCTTCGAAGGCGAGTCGGCCCGCCTGGCATTGCTGCGCGAGACGGTCGAAACGGCGCTGGCAGCGGCGAACCTCGAGGACGACGTCTCATCAGTGATCCTCTTCGGCAGCGCCGCGCGCGGCGACGCACGACCCGACAGCGATCTCGATCTGCTCGTACTCGCAAACGATCGGTTGCGGAGCGAAGCCGCGGACGAATTCCTCGCGGCCGTATCGGACCGCTTGCGCGCACGCTTTGGAGCCCGCGCCTCCGTGTTGGCCCTCTCCATTCCCGAGGCGCGCAAGCGTCTCGAGGATGGCGACCCGCTCATGCAGAACGTACTCCATGACGGTCGAGCCCTGGTCGGTGCCCCCGTTCAGGAGGTGCTTGGCGCATGGTGAGCCTCGGCAAAACCCGGCAGATGGACCGCTCCAAGGCGGTAAAATATTTCGGCGTCGCCCGTGCCCTGCATTCCACGGCGGGTGATCTGAACCAGCTCGCGACTGAGGGGGATACCTACGGGAACGCGATGGCGATCGTCGCGATCCACGCGGCCATCGCATACGCCGACGCATTGTCGATAGCATTCCGCGAGCTCAAGTCCGTCGATGGGGGCCACTCGATGGCCGCCGATACGCTCCGCCACGCCATTGGCAACCGCGCGGACGAGGCGCAGATCAAGCGGCTCCGCATGATCATCGATCAGAAGTCGGCCGCCTCCTATCAGGGAGAGTACTACACGCTTGCCGACGCGAAGGATGTAGCGGAGCAACTCGATGTCTTCGCGAAGTGGGCGCTCGCGGTCTGGGAGGAGCGACCGTAGGGGGCCCTCCGGCCGATAGTTTATCGCCGGCGCTATGGATGCGCGCGAGATCGCGAGGCTTGGTATACGGGGCAGCTGGCAGCTCTCCGAACTAGACGGGTAACGACGTCCGCTCTCAAGCTAATAGAGCTTCCTCGCCTCCTCGGTGATCGCCTCCTTGATCCTATCTTCGATAGCTTCTAGCTCGCCCATCTTCCGATTGAAGCGCGGAATGAGATCAAGTGTCACACTTTCTCCACCCAGATAGCGCTGCCGATGTTCAGAGCGTATTGCGCCAAGGTCCGCACGTAGTTTGAGGAGATCGCTAAATGGCGGCTGAGCTCCCGGCACGTAGATCCGAACTAGCATCTCTAGGCGCTGGAAGTGGGAAGTGCGTTCCGCCTTTCCCCGCTTGATGGCCATCTTGTTGACCCGATTCAGGTCGATCTTCCCTTGGAAGAGCGGAACATACGGCAGGTAGTATACACCGAGCCTATTGCAATACTCGGTGCAGGCGATGTAAGCCTCTTCCAGCTTTGCGCGAAGAAGATCACGCCTCTGAGCTCGCCTATTTAAGGTATGCGTAACGACTGTTGCGACGACGCCGCTGAATAAGAGAGACGCGAGGGGCACTACCAAAACCTGCGCGAGCGTCAGCGGCTCGGGTCTCACTGTATGTCCAACATGGATCGGTGACTTTGCGGGTCCATGGAGGCTCCTCCCGATGCTTGCTGGAATTCGCGTATCTCCCGTTCGGAATCGGCTCGCATCTTCTCAGCGTCCGGCGGCAGCTCGCCGGCATCGAGTAGGTGTCTCAGCCACTTGTAGTACGTCGAGGCAAAAAGAACGTGATCCATGATCGCGGCCTGTTGCCGGTTGGCAGCGGCAACCTCCCGTGTCATGTCGATCTGCTTACTCGCCATTTCGAGTGCCTTGGCCAGGGCTAGCTCGCGTCGCCGGGAACGTCGCTCGAGTGCCTGCCCCGACAACGATATTATTCCCGAGACAAACGCAGCGATTCCTGCGGATGTCAGCACTACCGACCAAGTAGGCATGCCTGATCCCGCTAGTGTTATAGACAGGGAACTTCGGAGCCGGCCGATACATCGAAGGCGGAGGCAGGGTAGGGGACTGCTCCCCCACCTGCGCCGCAAGCTTTCGGAAGGATGGTAACGCGGGGGCGATTTTCGGTAACCTATTGAAAACCAATGGTGTTGCAAGGTGGGCCCATGTAGGACTCGAACCTGCGACCAACGGATTATGAGTCCGCTGTCCTACCAGAGGTGGATGCGCTGGATTCGAAGCCTTCTTCCCCAGGGCCGCTCTTCATCGCCCTCGACGACGCTCGCACCCGGGTCCGCGTTTCCCACCGTGCGGGCCGACAGCTCGGTTCCGCCAACGTGGCAAATCGTACTCGCACGAAGGCGCCGTGGTGCCCTCCGCGATCTCGACGGCCTGACCCATGGAACGGATC
>CAZTTY010000130.1:0-8256 GCA_964616815.1 uncultured Gemmatimonadaceae bacterium
CCCGCCCCCCCGCGACCTCCCGAGGGCGTCGCCGCCCTCCCGGGGCGGGCCGGCCCGCATTCGGGCGGGGCCCACCCCGTCAGGTGCCCGACCCCAGCGCCGCGCGCGCGGCGGCCAGGCGCGCGATGGGCACGCGGTACGGAGAGCACGACACGTAGTCGAGCCCCGCTTCGTGGAAGAAGCTCACCGAACGCGGCTCGCCGCCATGCTCGCCGCAGATGCCGATCTTGAGGCCGGGATGCGTGCGCCGCCCCTCCGCGACCGCGTAGCGCACCAGCTTCCCCACGCCGTCCGCATCCAGCACCTGGAACGGATCCTCCGGCAGTATTCCACGCTCCACGTACGCCGGGAGAAACCGTCCAGCGTCATCGCGACTGAGCCCGAACGTGGTCTGCGTGAGGTCGTTGGTCCCGAAGGAGAAGAACTCCGCCTGCGTCGCGATCTCGTCCGCGGTGAGCGCGGCGCGCGGAAGCTCGATCATCGTTCCCACGGTGTACGAGATGCTCTCGCCCGTCTCCTCGACCACCTTGCGCGCCGTCTCATCGATGATCGCACGCTGGTTCCGGAACTCCGCGAGCGTGGCGACCAGCGGTACCATGATCTCCGGCCGCACATCCTTGCCTCTGCGTTTCACCGCGATCGCCGCCTCGATTATGGCGCGCGATTGCATCTCGGTGATCTCCGGATACGTGATACCGAGCCGGCAGCCGCGGTGGCCGAGCATCGGGTTGGACTCGCGCAGCGACTCGATCATGCGGGCGAGCTCCTCGGCCGGCATCCCGAGCTGCCCGGCGAGGTGACGCGTGTCATCCGCGCCGTGCGGCAGGAATTCGTGCAGCGGCGGATCGAGCAGGCGGACGGTGACTGGCAGACCATCCATCACTTCGAAGATCCCCTCGAAGTCCTTCCGCTGGATCGGCAGGAGTTTCGCCAGAGCACTCCGGCGGCCCTGCTCGTCGCGCGCGACGATCATCTCGCGCATCGCGACGATGCGATCTCCCTCGAAGAACATGTGCTCGGTACGGCAGAGCCCTATCCCCTCGGCGCCGAAGTCGCGCGCGGTGCGCGCGTCCTGCGGCGTATCGGCGTTGGCGCGAACACGGAGCCTTCGCGCGTCATCCGCCCAGCCGAGCAGCCGCGCGAAGGAGCCGTAGATGCGCGACTCCGAGGCTTTCAGATCGCCTGAGAGCACGCGCACCACATCGCTCGGCACCGTGGGGAGCTCGCCGATGTACACGCGCCCGGTCGCACCGTCGACGGTGATCCAGTCACCCTCCTTCACGCTCGTGCCGTTCACGCTGAAGCGGTGGTGCTCGGCATCCACGTCGATGTCCTTACAGCCCACGACAGCGCACTTGCCCATCCCGCGCGCCACGACCGCCGCGTGGCTCGTCATACCGCCACGCGCGGTGAGCACCGCGCGTGCGGCGACGATCCCATGGAAGTCCTCCGGCGTGGTCTCCTCGCGCACCAGGATCACACGCTCGCCGTCGGCGGCGCGCTGCTCCGCGCTGTCCGGATCGAACACGGCGCGTCCGCTCGCGGCACCGGGGCTGGCCGGAAGCCCGACGGCCACCGCCTTCGCGTCCACAGAGGGGTCGATGATGGGGTGCAGAAGCTGGTCGAGTTGCTGCGCCTGGACGCGCCGCAGCGCCTCGTTCCGGTCTATGAGACCTTCATCCACCATCTCGTCGGCGATGCGCACGGCGGCCGCCGCGGTGCGCTTCCCCGTGCGGGTCTGGAGGAGATAGAGCTTGCCGCGCTCCACGGTGAACTCGATGTCCTGCATGTCGTGATAGTGCCGCTCGAGACGCTCCTGCGTCGCGAGCAGCTCCTCGTACGCGCCGGGGAGGCGCTGGGCCATCTCCTGGATCTCCAGCGGCGTCCGGATCCCGGCCACCACGTCCTCACCCTGCGCGTTCACCAGGAACTCGCCGTAGAAGCGCTTCTCGCCCGTGGATGGATTGCGCGTGAAGGCGACGCCGGTACCGGAATCATCGCCCATGTTCCCGAATACCATGGCCACCACGTTCACCGCGGTGCCGAGCGTCTCGGGAATGTCGTTGTGCCGACGGTAGTCCACGGCCTTCTTGAGCGTCCACGATTTCCACACCGCCTCGATCGCGCCCCAGAGCTGCAGTTGCGGATCCATCGGAAAATCGCTGCCGATGCTGGAGCGGACGAGCTCCTTGTATTCGCCCACGAGCGCGCGCAGCGATTCCTCCGATAGATCGGCGTCGGTCTCCACCCCCTGAGCCGCGCGCTTCGCCGCGAGCAGCCGTTCGAATTTCTGGATGGGCACGTCGAGCACCACGTCGCCGTACATCTGGATGAAGCGCCGGTACGAGTCGTACGCGAAGCGCGCGTTGCCGCTCTGGCGCGCGAGTCCGAGAACGCTATCGTCGTTGAGACCCAGGTTGAGGATGGTTTCCATCATCCCGGGCATGGATACGGGAGCACCCGACCTCACGGAAACGAGCAGCGGGTCCTTCACATCTCCCAGCTTCCGCCCAGCCGTGTTCTCCAGGTGTTCCAGCTTCTCCGCCACCTCGGCACGCAGCTCATCCCGTACCGAGCGACCGTCGAGATATTCCACACAAGCACTGCATGCGATGGTGAAGCCGGGAGGGACCGGCACGCCCAGATTGGTCATCTCGGCGAGGTTCGCGCCCTTCCCGCCAAGCTCCGCCTTCATCTCGCGCGTACCGTCCGCCTTGCCATTACCGAAGAAGTAAACCAGATGGGACATGTCGTCGGGCTCCATCATTCGTGGGTGAGGACTACGAGGGAGCAGACAGCAGGAAGCAGAGAGCAGGGAACCGCATGCTCACGAAGTCATCCCCCTGCTTCCCGCTCTCACGCCGGTGTGCGGTTCCTGTCTCCCGCCTTCTGCTCTCTGCTTCCTTTCATCAACATCCGCATCCGAACCGCAATTTGTCGGGGTCGGCGGGAGGGGGAGTGGGATAGTCGCCGGAGAAGCAGGCGTGGCAGAACCCGTGCGGACCTTCGGGGACTGCGTGAAGCATTCCTTCGAGCGAGAGAAAGCCGAGCGAGTCTACGCCCACGCGCTCCGCGATCTCGTCGACGGTGAGATTGGCGGCTATCAGCTCCTCGCGCGATGGCATGTCGATGCCGTAGTAGCACGGCCCGGTCACCGGCGGAGAGGCGATGCGCATGTGGATCTCGCGCGCACCCGCTGCGCGAATCATCGATACGAGCCCGCGCGTGGTGGTGCCGCGCACCATGGAGTCGTCCACCATCACGACGCTCTTTCCCTCGAGTACTTCGCGCACCGCGTTGTACTTGACCTTGACCTTCTGTACGCGCCCTTCCTGCGATGGCTGGATGAAAGTGCGTCCTACGTAGTGGTTCCGGATGAGCGCGAGCTCGAGCGGGAGACCGCTCTCTTCGGCGTAGCCCAGCGCCGCCGCGTTGGCGGAATCGGGGACGCCGAAAACGAGGTCGGCTGTCGGGGCGGGGCACTCGCGGCCGAGCCTGTGGCCCAGAGCACGGCGTGCGCGGTCGACGGAGCCGCCGAAGATCCTGCTGTCCGGGCGCGCGAAGTAGACGTATTCGAAGACGCAGCGACGGCTCTCCAACGGCTCGAGCGCCTGTATCGAGCGCAGGCCGTTTGCATCGGCCACCACGATCTCGCCGGGCCGCACGTCCCGCAGATACGTGGCGCCGACCATGTCGAGTGCGCACGTCTCGGAGGCGAACACCACCGCGTCGCCCAGAGTTCCGATGCAGAGCGGCCTCCAGCCGCGCGGATCGCGCACCGCCATGAGCGCGTCGCCGGTTGCGACGAGCAGCGAGTACGCGCCCTCCACCCCGGCGAGCGCGCTCGCGAGCCGCTCCTCCGGCGCGCTCTCGGTGCTACGGGCCATCCGGTGAACGAGGATCTCGGAGTCCATGGTCGAATTGAAGATCGACCCCATCGACTCCAGCTCCCGCCGCAGCTCGCTCGCGTTCACGATGTTGCCGTTGTGCGCCAGCGTGATGTAACCGCCTCGAAAGCGTACCAGCACCGGCTGCGCGTTCTCCAGCGTCGATGAACCGGTGGTACTGTATCTGGTGTGGCCGATGGCCAGATCGCCGTGCAGGTGCGCGAGCTGCTCGGGTTCGAGCGCCTCGGAAACGAGACCCATCCCCCGCGCCGCCCGCGCCGTGTGGGCGTCGTCCGCCACCACGATGCCGGCCGACTCCTGGCCGCGGTGCTGTAAAGAGTAGAGGCCGAGGTGCGCGATGGCCGCCGCATCGGGCGTTCCCCGCACACCGAATATTCCGCACATATGTCAGACTTCCGCAGGTTTAGGGTGTTGCTCGAGTATCGCGGGCTCCGACGTTCCCACCGTCATGAGCCCGGGGATGGCGGAGTGATACGCCCGCGCCAGACGCGCCAGCGGCGCGCGGAACGTGCGCCCGCCCGCGGCGATGTCGAGCGATTCGCCGCCCGGACGCACGGTGCCGATCCGCCGCGCGGCCACGCCATGCCGCGCCGCCACCTCGATCAGTCGGGCCGCGTCGGGAGTGCTCACCACGATCCGCGCCTGCGCCTCGCCGAAGAGCAGCGACCGCAAGGGGAGTGCGCTCCACTCATCCAGCGCGACCACCGCACCCACCGCGCGCTCCGGATCGCCGATCGCGCATTCCGCCAGCGCGACGGCGAGTCCGCCCTCGCTGCAGTCGTGCGCGGAGCTCACCAGGCGCGCGGCGATCGCCTCGAGAAGCGCGTCGATGGTGGCGCGCTCCCGCTCGAGATCGCAGTGCGGCGGCCTGCCGGCCACCACTCCATGAATGCGGGCCAGATATTCGCTCGCGCCCAGTTCGTCCGTCGGCTCGCCGAGCAGCACGATCGCCTCTTCCCGTTCGGGAAACAGCGAGCGCGTGACATGATCCAGCGAATCGACCAGTCCCACCATCCCGATCACCGGCGTCGGGTACACCGCGCCCGATGGATTCTCGTTGTAGAGCGATACGTTGCCGCCCGTGACCGGCGTACCCAGCGCGCGACACGCCTCCCCCATCCCGGCCACCGCCTCGCGGAACTGGTGGAATACCTCGGGACGCTTCGGGTTTCCGAAGTTGAGGCAGTTGGTTATGGCCATGGGTCTGCCGCCCACACAGGCCACGTTGCGCGCGGCCTCGGCCACCGCGATGCGGCCGCCCACCCGCGGGTCGAGATACACGTAGCGACCGTTGCAGTCGGTCTTGAGAGCGAGCGCCTTGTCGCTGCCGCGGACGCGCACCACCGCCGCATCGCCATCGCCTGGCGGCACCACGGTGCTGGTTCTCACCGTGGTGTCGTATTGCCGGAATGCCCACCGCTTGCTGGCGATCGTGGGCGAGGAGAGGAGCCGCTCCAGCGTCCACACGGGGTCGCTCTCTTCCGGCAGCTCCGCGATGGAGGCCACGTCGCGTTCGCGCAGTCCGCGGATCTCCTCGCTCTCTCGAGCCTCGGGAGTGTAGACGGGACAGTCGGTCACCAGGCGCGAGCCGGGGAACTCCGCCACCACTCGCTCGCCTTCCGTGACGCGGTACACCGGCTCCGCTATCACTTCGCCTATCACTTCGGCGTTCAGATCCCACTTCGTGAGGATCTCGCGCACCGCGTCTTCGTGGCCGCGCTTCGCCACCACGAGCATCCGCTCCTGCGACTCGCTCAGCAGGATCTCGTACGGCGTCATCCCCTCCTCGCGTACGGGAACCCTGCTCGCGTCGATCGTGACGCCCACGTCGCCGCGCGCCGCCATCTCCGCCGACGACGACGTGAGCCCCGCGGCGCCCATGTCCTGGATCGCCACTATGTGACCGCTGGCGATCAGCTCCAGGCTGGCCTCCAGCAGGAGCTTCTCGGTGAAGGGATCGCCCACCTGCACGCGAGGGCGCTTCGCCTCGCTGGCCTCGGAGAGATCTTCCGACGCGAAGGAAGCGCCGTGGATGCCATCGCGTCCGGTGCGCGCACCCACCGCCATGATGGGGTTGCCCACCCCCTCGGCCACGGCGCGGATGAGGTCTTTCTCGTGCATGATCCCCACGCACATGGCGTTCACGAGCGGATTCCCCTCGTACGAGGAGTCGAACATCACCTCGCCCGCGACGGTCGGGATCCCGACGCTGTTGCCGTAGTCGCCGATCCCCTTCACGACGCCGCCGAAGAGGTAGCGCACGCGCGCGGAGTCGAGCGGCCCGAAGCGGAGCGAGTCGAGCATGGCGATGGGACGGGCGCCCATCGTGAAGACGTCGCGCAGGATTCCGCCGACCCCCGTGGCGGCGCCCTGGTACGGTTCGACCGCGGAGGGGTGGTTGTGCGATTCGATCTTGAAGGCCACCGCGAGCCCGTCGCCTATCGCGATCACGCCGGCGTTCTCACCGGGCCCCTGCAGCACGTAGGGCGCCTCGGTGGGGAGCGTCCCGAGCACCGGCCGCGAGTGCTTGTACGAACAGTGCTCGCTCCAGAGCGCGCTCACGATGCCCAGCTCCGTGAAGGTGGGCTCACGCCCCAGCATCGCAACGAGAAGCTCGTATTCGTACTCCGTGAGGCCGTGCTCGGCGACGAGCGCCGGAGTGATGGCGGGGTCGCCCGGCCGTGGCGCCACGGTCACCGTCAAAGTGCCGCCTCCCGTGAACCGCTCGCGATTGTGAGCTCTCGCTTTTTCATTTATTCCTCGTGCGTCACGCCGAAACGTGCGCCATCATCGATTGAAAGATACCGAGGCCATCGGCGGAGCCAAGCAGCGGATCCACTGCGCGCTCGGGGTGGGGCATCAGACCGAGAACGTTCCCCTCGGCGCTGACGATTCCCGCTATGGCGTTCACCGACCCGTTCGGGTTCGCCGCTGGATCCACCTCGCCGGCGGCGTTCACGTACCGGAACAACACCCGCCCTTCATCCTCGAGACGCTGGATGTTCTCCGCATCGTCCGTGTAGCGGCCTTCACCGTGGGCCACCGGGAGCCGCAGGATGTCGCCGCGGCGGTAGCGGTTGGTGAACATCGTCTCGGCGTTCTCCACACGGAGGTTCACGGGCGACGAGACGAACTGGAGCCCGGAATTGCGCATCAGCGCGCCGGGGAGAAGACCCGCCTCGCACGCGATCTGGAAGCCGTTGCAGATGCCGACCACCGGGCCGCCGCGGCGCGCGTGAGCGATGACTTCGCGCATGATGGGGCTGAAGCGCGCGATCGCGCCCGCCCGCAGGTAGTCGCCGTAGCTGAACCCGCCGGGAAGGATCACCACATCCACACCCTCGAGATCGTGCGACTTGTGCCACAGGTAAACCGCCTCCGCCCCCAACTCGTCCGTCACCGCGTGGTGCGCGTCGTAGTCGCAGTTGGAGCCGGGGAAGGTCACGATGCCGAACTTCACGATTCCTCCACCGAGGCGATCTGATAGTCCTCGACGACCGGGTTGGCGAGGAGTCGTTCGCACATCTCTCTCGCGCGCGCGCCGGCCGCCGAGGCATCGGCGGCATCGATCTGCAGTACCACGAAGCGGCCGACCCGCACGTCGCGCACTTCCTGAAACTCGAGCGAGTGCAGGGCATCGGCTACCGCCTTTCCCTGCGGATCGAGGATACCCTGTCTGGGCGAGATGTTCACTGCAACACGAAATCGGCTCATGCGCCGTCCTTTTGCTCTGGTCGTTGAGATGATTGGCGTCCCTCCCTTCCCGGCGCCCCGCCTCCCGCGCTCCGGCCGCGGCCGCGCCTGCGGCGCCGCCGTTCGCCGCGCCCCGGACGTTCGGCGATCTCTACCGGCCGGGAGACGAATTCCTCGTCCGAGTCACCGTCGAGGAGCGGGTCGCCGCTGGGAAGTCGGTCCATGAGTCCGAAGAGGAACGTCTTCCCGAGTCCGTAGGCCACGTACCCCACCATGGCGGGGAAGGCGAAGGAGAGCGGCTTGAAGAGAACTCCGATGACCACCGCGAGCAGGAACACGCTCACCACGATGCTCCTCACGCTGCGGAAGCTCACGGTCGGCGGCGCCGGATAGATGACGTGGCTGATCATGAGGAGCCCCAGCACCAGCATCACGCCCGGCAGCACGGTGTGCCAGGGCCAGCCACTCATGATGCTCTGCGTGTAGAGCGTCGTCTGGCTGAACCAGTAATAGGTGGCCAGCGTCATCCCGGCCGCCGGGCTGGGAAGACCGTGGAAGTGCGTCTTGGCGTGACCGCCCTGCTCGATGTTGAAGCGGGCGAGGCGCATCACCGCGCACGCCACGTAGAAGAAGCAGAAGAGCCACGCCCAGCCAT
>CAZTTY010000131.1:0-8138 GCA_964616815.1 uncultured Gemmatimonadaceae bacterium
CAGCGAAGCTGCCGGGACCTCTACGTTTGGTGCCTGCCCCCCCGTTCAGCGGTTGATGTGACGGTGGAATATTAGCATCGTCTAATGAGCGTTTCCTCATTACATTAGCGCTCGCTAATAAACACACGCCACGCTCGAGGCGGGACGACGCCGTTCCGGCTTCGAAGGAGGGGGACGACGATGTCACCCAGGATGGGCCGCGGGCAATCATGGTGGAGCCGCATCTGGAGCCCCATCGCCGCCACGGCGATCGCGCTCTGCATGCTCGGCTGCCAGGATGCGCCGCTCACCGGTACACCCCCCCGGCAGCCGCCCCGTGTCGAGCCGGGGCAGGGAGCCCTCCTGAGCGGCCAGGTGAGCGCCGACGGGTCGGTCACCTTCGACCCGGTCGCGTCGGCCGCCGCCGCACGACTCGCTCCCGGCGTGAGCGCCGCCATCTACGGCGACCAGAACGTCACCGTGCGACTCTACTCCTCCGAGCTCGCGATCGACAGCACCAGCGTGCCCGGACGGAAGAGCTGGAGCTTCTCCGTGGGGCTCCGCAACTACCTCGACTTCCCCATCGGGAGCAACCAGGCCGGCCCGCAGCCCGCCGACACGCTCGGCGTATACGTGGTGCTCGTGGACGACCCAGTGGTCACCTCCACGTCGGGACCATGCTCGGGCAGCTCCTGCGGCATCCGCGTCGACTCCACTACCGACGGCGTGGGGAGCTTCACCGCGCCGAACCAGAAGTACTACTACTGGCGCGAGCGGCTGGCGGCCAGGCAGCCCGTGGCCGGCGCCGACACCACCAGCGTGCGCAAGCGGTGGGTGTTCACCGGACCCGCGTCCATCACCGGCTTTCGCTTCTCGCTGATGGTGAACGCCGCCTGGCCGCCGCCGCACGACGCGAGCTGGAACGTGTTCTACGACGCCGCCAGCGACTCGCTCCCCGACACGCAGGCGGAGCCGCGCTGGAAGCGGTACGTACTCCCGGGCTACCTCCTGGCTCAGAATTCCGGCACCGAGAGCTGGTCTCCCGGCGGACTCGTACTGAAGTCGGCCGGCGGGCAGAACCTCCATATGGTCAGGTCCGACTCGCTGGGCTCGGCCGAACCGGCGTACATCGAGGCGCGTCTCAGCGTGAATGGAAGCGGCTCCGGCAGCAGCCCGGGCGCCGCGTTCGGCCTCATCGATTCCGATCATCTGATTGCGGTAGGCGTCTCGGACGGGAAGGTCGGGTTCGTGGAGCTGCGGTGGGACATGTTCCTCTTCTTCCTTCCCCACGACTACCACTGGGAGTACGTCGGCTCGACGCACACGCTGCCCGGGAACGGTGGCCGCGCCCCCCACACCTACCTCCTGCGGAAGTTCGGGGCCGACAGCGTTCGGCTCGACGTGGATGGCGTCCGCGCGCTCGGTATGCGCGTCTCGCAGCTCCCCGACCGGCCCGGCGATGCGGGAACCGTCAGCGCGTTCTTCGGCGTGAGCGGCCACGGCGCCTCGCCCACGTCCACCTGGCCATTCATCACCTACAACTTCGGAACGACGCAGCCATGACCACCGGAATCGGCGTGCTCAAGCGCGCCTGGATCTCGCCTTCGCTGGTGCGCCACGAATCGCTGATGGTTCTTTCGCAGAGCTTCCTCGGCGCCGCGGCCGCGGGCGGTGTGAGCTTCGACTTGCTGCAGTTCCCCTGCAGCGTGAACTCGCGCGTCTGCTTCCCCGGTGGTCCCAACGGGAACGCCAGGGCGAACCGGCGGTGAGCGCATCCCGCTGGCGCCGCGGTCCGGTGGACGCGCTCACCAACGAAAACGGCGACACGCTGCTGCGCCACACGGCCGCGCGGGCGGAGCTGCATCTCCGGGGAGGGCGGCTGGTGCGCGGCCGCGGCTACGAGGGCGCGTCGGCCGAGGCGCGGCGCGAGTTGGCGAGACTCGCCGCGATGCTGCGGCTGCGGCAGCGCGGCCGCTTCCATGTGCACGCGGCCGGCGTGGTAGCTCCCGACGGCGGCGCGTGGATCCTCGCGGGCGAGAGCGGCGGCGGCAAGTCGACGCTCGCATACGCGCTGGCCCGGCGCGGCTGGCCGATCCTCGGCGACGACGGCGTACTGCTGGAGCGCTCGCCGGGCGGCATCATCGCGCGTTCGTGGCGGGAGCCTATGCAGGTGAGCATCGATCTCGCGCACGAGTTTCCCGAACTCGACGCGGCGAGAGCGGACACCGACTGGAGCGACCCGCGCCGCCGGGTCCCCGTACGCCCGCCCGGCGGGACGGTGCGCTGCGCGCCGGTTCGCGCGCTGGCGCTCGTGCGGCGCTCCATGCGCGACGCGCTCACGCCCGCATCGCCCACCCAGGTCATGGCCGCGCTCATACGCCAGTCGCCCACCGTGCTGCTCGGCGGCCTGCGCGCCGTCGATCAGCTCGACACGCTCGGTACGCTGGTGACTTCGGTGCCGGTCTACCGGCTCGAGCACACCGAGCGCCAGCTCCACGTCCTGCACCGCACTCTCACCGAGGGATCATGCTAGCCAGGTATCGTCCGGTGCGTGGAGCGCTCTTCGCCACGCTCACCGACGGAGCTGTGGTACTCGACGTCGAGACCAGAAAATACTTCACGCTCAACGACACGGGCGCCGCGATCTGGACGTGCATCCGCGACGGCCTCGGCACCGACGCGATGGTGGCGGTGCTCCAGCGCGACTACGATGTGAACGAAGCCGACGCGCTCGCGGCGGTGCGGGCGCTGATAGAAGCGCTCGAGACGGAGCAGCTCATCGAGTTGGCCGAGCCGTGAAGCGGCGAGCGCGTGGAGTGCGGCGTGCGGGTGGAGCTCGGCGCGCCGGCGGACTGCGGCGTGCCACGGCCGCGTCCACGGCGGCGGCGGTGCTGCTCGCCTGCGGCGATGCCCTGGCGCCCCCGGACGACTCCGGCGGCACTCCGCCGCCGGCCTTCATCGCGCCGGAGTTCATCTTCACCGCCGACGCGGGTGGCCGGGCGCAACTCTACATCTTCGCTGGCGACTCCGCGCGGCCCTTCGTGACCGGCGCGGGGAACTACATGGAAGCGAGCAGCGCGGCCGGCCGCGTGGCGTTCAGCACCGACCGCGACGGCAACGCGGAGATCTACATCACCGACATCGCGGCGTCGCGCCAGCGGCGGGTCACCGACGATCCTGCCGCCGACGGCGAGCCGGCGCTCGATCCGGCGGGGGAGCGCGTCGCCTTCGTGCGCAACCGGAGCGGGACGCCGCGCATCTGGGTCGCTCCGGCGCCCGCGCTCGACGCCGGCGGCGCGGGCGGCCGTGAAATCGCCGAGCCGCTCGAGACCGGATCCGGCTCGCTCGTGCCGGAGCTCTCGCCCGCGTGGAATCCCGACGGAGCGCGCATCGCGTTCGTGTCGGCGCGCAGCGGCATATCGCAGGTGTACGTGGTGAGCGCCGGCGGCGGAGAAGCGGTGCAATGGACCCACGAGGCGGGCGGGGCGTTCGCGCCCGCCTGGAGCGACGATGGCGAGTCCATCATCTACGCGGCAGCCGGCGGCGCCGGTGTGCTCAGGCGGGTCCGCGCGGACGGCGTCGCGAGCGACGTCGCCTCCGACTCGCTCGGCGTGGGCGAGCCCACCTGCGCGCGTGGAGTGTGCGTGGCGGTGACCGGTGCGCCCGGCGGCGGCGATGGCGGCGGCATCGTGGTGGTGACGCAGGACGGCCGCCGCGCGCGGGTAGTGTTCGGCCGCTCGGCGCGCGAGCGGGACCCGGCGCTTCTGCCGTAACCGGCGGGGGTCGGGCACTTTATGCGGAGGGCCCGGGAGCATTGCTCACGGGCCCTCCGCATAAAGTGCCCGATCCCCGTCGGGCCCCGCCGGTTACGGCGCCGGAGTGAGGAGCTCGAAGTAGTCGTCGATGTCGAAGCCCGTGGGATCCACCTCGAAGTAGCGATCCTTCACGAAGTGGCCCGTGGTGGGGAAGTACGGCGGCGGGCTGCTCGCGGCGCAGGCATCGTACGAGTAGCGTTTCACGTAGCCATGGCCGTCGGTGAGACCCACGGCGCCGCGGGTGTTCTGGATGATGCCGCCGGTGAGCCGGAGGCAGCCGCGGCCGGTGGACTTCCCATCGCACTTCTCCGTGCTCGTGGAGCCTTCGTCGTAGTCCTCCACCGTGAAGATGTTCAGCGCCAGGATCACGGACTGGATGATCTCGTCGTACTGCTTGTCCGGCTCGCGCGAGTAGTAGCTGTACGAGCCCGAGGGATAAGCCCGCTGCGGGGCGTTCACCGTGTTGTTGGCCACCACCACATCCTCGCCGGCGAAGAGACCGAGTATGTCGTTGCACGTCTGGCTGCCGGCATCGGTCTGGTACTGCAGGTCATCCACGATGGCGATGTTGCCGGTGGCGGCGAGGGTGACCTGGCCGCGAACCTTGCCGCTGATCGCGACGTTGCCGTCGACGTATATCACCCCCTTCCACGTGGGGTTGAGGGCGCGGCCGATGGGCCAGTAGTAGTCCTGGTCTCCGTACGAGGACCTCACGGCGCTCAGCTTCGGACTCACCGTGCCGGGCCACTTCAGCCACTTCCCGTGCGTGCCGGATGGCACGAAACTGCCGCCCGTGAGCATCTCGTCGCCGCCCAGATAGCACTTGGAGCCGCTTCCGGTGGCATCCTTCCAGTCGTGGCCGGAAGTGCCGTGGAGGTCGGCGACCATGAACTTGTTCTTGTACGAGCCGCTGTGGCTCGAGCTCACGTCGCCGCAGTTGAGCGAGTTCCGGAGCCCGTTGCTGTAGTAGTCGCTGGGCAGCGCCGCGGTCACGTATCTGTAGTCGCTCGATTGGAAGATGCGGATGAAGCCCTCGTCCGCATCGGTCGAATCGTTGTCGTTGTTCAGGTCGAACGACACGAACTCGATGCGAATAGTCGCTTCCCCCGGACCGCCCGCGGTGCTCCCGGCGATCGACATCTTGCCCTCGCTCGCCTGGGTCTTCAGCTTCTCGAGGTCGGCGGTCTCCGGGAACGGAATCTCCTTCACCTTCTCCTTGTAGCCCTGCTTGAAGGTGCCGTTGCCCGCCCCGATGACGGTCTTCGCCGTCGTGACCTGTCCGAAGAAGGTGGCTCCCGAGTTGTGGACCTCGATGTAGTCGTTGGAGTGGACCGGACCGTAGATCTGGTCGCCGCTGGCGAACACGATGTCCGCGCCTTCGTTGTCGGTGAAGTACGCGTACTTCGCGAAGCTCTCCTGCTGCAGCTTGTTGCGCCGCACCACGGTGTTCCCCGCCTTGTCCTTCACCACCACCACGGCGCTCCCCTGCACGCCGTACTGGCCCGAGGTGATCCCGGTGGGGCCCACGAACACCGTGCGCGTGATGTTGGGGATCACCTCGCCGTTCGCATCGCGTACGACGGCGTCGTTCTCCAGCACCGTGTAGCCGTCGGCCGGGTACAGCGACTTGTCGGCGTTGACCCGGGCGCGCGCTTCCTCCAGCCCGGCGTTGGCCGCCCACTCCAGGACGTTCGAGCGCTCGCGGTACTTCACTATCAGCGATGAGTTGGCGCTGAGCATCGCTCCCACCACCATCAGCGACGCGATCACGAGCGACACCAGCAGCACCGTGATCAGCGCTATGCCGCGGCGCGGCCGCAGTCTTGGTTTCATGGTTTCGAGGCGCATGTGACGATGTGCTCCGCTGCTCAAGGTACGGTTACCGACGAGGAGACCACGAACGATGAAAACGACGGACTGCAGTCCTGGGCGGCGACGCGATAGACGTACGTCACCGCGCTGTCCAGGCCGCGGTCGGGCCAGATGTAGGGGTTCTGCCCACCGGGCGTGCTGAAGTACGGATCGCCCCAGTCGCTGGACGTCAGCAGCTTGCGCCACACCACGTAGCGTACGACGTCCTTCTCGCCGCTCAGCTCATCCACGGACGGATCCCACTGCAGGGTGACCGCCGTATCGCCCGGAGCGAACTCGCCCCACGTAGCCTTGAGGGTGGTCGCGAGCTGCGGTTCGTCGCCGCACGAGCGGTCGATTACCAGCCCCGCGTTGGGCATCGTGATGAGATGCGACAGAGTGCGACGATGCTCCGCGGCACCCGTGTTCCCGTCGGTCACCGTGAGCGTGACGCGCACCGCGCGCACGCTGTCGATGATCGCCTTCGTTCCGACGTCGGTGGGCGAGAGATGCTCCGCTTCGCTGTGCATGAGCGGAAGATCCTTGGTCTTTATGGAATCGATGTACGCCGCCTTGTCCTTCGGCGACACCAGCCGCATGTAGCTGAAGTAGGGCGTACCCGTGTTCGAGATGATGTTGCGCGCGACCACTTCGGGCGGATCGGCGTTCACCTGCCGGAAGAGCACCGCGTCGTCGTTGCGCGCGGTGCCGGTGTCGGCCGCGAAGAAGAAGACGATGGTCTCCGCCGGACTCGGCGCGTAGCTCATCTTCGGATAGGCGAAGGTGGTGTTGGGGAGCTTCAACTGGTCCGCCAGCACCATCGAGGTCACCGTACCGTTGGGAGCGTCGGGGTCGTAGTAGGCGGCGAACGGATCGTTGGCCACGTTGGTGGCGTAGTCGCCGTTGAACGCGACCACGTCGGTCCCGGCGTACACCAGGAAGGGCTGCTCCTTCGCCGTTCCGCCGCCGGCCACCTTGAGCTGGTTGTCCAGCGTCGACATCGAGAACTGGATCTGCTGCAGCGCGCCCATGCGCTCGTTCCCCAGCCGCACTGCCTTGCCCTGCGAGTCGAGGAGCTGGAGCGCTCCGGCCACCACTACCCCGAATATCACCAGGGTGACCATCAGCTCGATCAGCGTCACGCCTCTCGGAGCGCTTCGCGCGCGCGAGACTCGTACGTTCGAATTCATGGGGCCCCCACGGTCGCGGAACGGGATATCGGAGCGAGCAGGCCGGGCCCATCCACCGTGACGGTGATGCGCTTGTAATCGGGCCCGCCCTTCTTCCCGGGCGTGGTGTGTACGATGTCGGTCTTGCGCGTGTAATAGGGGAGGGAGGGGAAGCCCGTCTCCGTGCCCTCGTACTCGTCTTCCAGATCCCCGTAGTCGGGATCGAGCGACACCTGCTCCAGCCGGTCGGATACCAGCTCCAGCGCGGCGGCGGAGCGGTCGCTCGTGGAGATGGTGTGCAGCATTCTCCCGGTGACGTGCGCCATGCCGAGGACGACGCCGGTGAGGATCACGACGGCCATCATCACTTCTATGAGTGTGAAGCCCTCTCTGCGTCTGCGAGTGCGCATCAGAACCCCCTCCTCCATTCGGGCGGGAGATAGCGGTACCACGACACCTGGCCGGTGGCCCGCTCCACCCAGATCGCCCGCGCATCGCGCGCCAGCTCACCCTGGTTCACGGCGCGCTGCGAGGTGAGGTAGACGATGCCCGCCTCGCTCGCGCTTCCATCGCGATGGAACGTGAGCGAGGCGAGATCGTCGTGCTTCTGGGTGAAGGTGATCGGGCCGCTCGCCGCGGTCATGGCAGGGGCGCCGCCTAGTCCGTATACCACGGCGTCGCCGAGCGGCGTGGTGACGAGACGCTCGGCCCCGTTCACTTTGCCGTCGTTGTCGCTGTCGTCGTGAACGCGGATCACGTTCGCCTTGGTATCGAAGAGCACGACGACATCGTGCTGGCGAGTGATGGCGAGTCGCTGTGCCGCGAGAAGCGTGGTGCCGATGCCCTGCATCGCGCTGTTCACGCGATAGCTCGTCACATCGATTTTCGGCGCGATGAAGGCGGTGGTCATACCGATGAGAACGGCCACCATGATCATCTCGATCAACGTGACGCCGCGGCGCGCGGCCATTCGCGACCGGCTCCTACTCGAATTGTTCATTCCCGGACCTCCGTGGATTGGACGGCCTGCCACGGAAAGACGAGTGACGCGGGGCCCGGGCAAATGATCATGCGTTTACCGGGTGGTGCATACGCCGAAGTGCCCGAGGCAGTGAGCGCCGCTGCTCATTGCAATTCCGGCGCTATGCTCCGGGCCGCTTGTGTTTATGGGCTCAAGACGTTGTGCGGTGGCCGCTTGACGCGCCTGCCGGCACGCTGGCGGCAAGTCCCCGGGCGGGGGCGCGATACCGCATTATGCGATGGTCGTCGCGTTCTGCACGTCGGGCCAGGGTTCCTGATGCGGGCGGCCCGGCGGCAACGCCGC
>CAZTTY010000132.1:0-4648 GCA_964616815.1 uncultured Gemmatimonadaceae bacterium
AGGTTCTTGAAGGCGAACCCGACGATCTGCGTGGGCGGGATCTTGAGGATCTGCGCCAGCTCGCTGACGGTGATGAACTCGTTGACGTGAACCGTGGTGCGCTCGCGCTCCGCCTCGGCGGCGCGCTGCGCCTCCATCTCCTCGCGGTACGAGGAGTCGTCGGAGCGACGCGGACCGCGCCGCGAGTGCGAGCCGCGGATGGCGGTCATGGTGCGGGAGATGTTCGCCGTCACCGCCTCGCGGTCGACAGTACCGCGCTTCCCCTTCTTGCGCTTGCCACCGCGCTTCTCGTCGCGCCGGCCGGGCACGGAAGTGCCGGCACCCGGTGCGGCGGATGCCACGGGGCGCGGCGGGAGCGGCCCACCGGCCGACACCGATTTCGGGCGCGGGGGCCCCGGTACCACGGGGCGCGGGCGCTGCCAGTCCGGCGCGTTCGGACGCGAGGACGTGCTCGGGCGCGACGGTGCGCTCGGGCGTGACGGTGCGCTCGGGCGTGCCGGCGGCGCGGCCGGGCGCGCTTCGGCGGCCTTTTCGGTGGCCCGCTCGACACGCTCCTCGCGTGGACGGCTCTCCACCCGCTGCTCCCGGGCAGGCTCTGCTTCGCGCTCGGGCTTCGCGCGCGGCTGCTCGGCGGGCGGGGTGGGCGCGGACGTTTCGGCCGGCGTACTGGGCGCGGCCTCCGCGGCGGGCTGCGGAGCTACCGGCTCGCGCGAGGGCGCTTCCACGGCGTGCTCGATCTCACGCGCAACTTCGGGCGGAGCGGCGCGCTCCACGGTGGCCGGCTCGGCCGGAGCGGCCTCCGTGCGAGCGGCTTCGGCGCTCTGGGCTTCGCTCTCCGCCGCCTCGGCGGCGGCCGCAGCTTCGGCCGCTGCTGCCGCCTCCGCAGCCGCGACGTCGGCCGCGCGACGACGGCGACGGCGCACCACCGGCTCCTCCTGCGGCGCCGGCTCCGGCGCGGGAGCCGCCTTGGCCTTGGCCGTGCCGCGCCGGCGGCGCGTCGCGGTGGCCGTCGGCTTCTCCTGCCGTGCACGCTTTTCGCGCTCCCAGCGCGCGCGCAAACGCGCGACCTGATCGTCGGTGAGCGTGCTCAGATGGCTGCGCACCGGAACATCCATGGAGCGCAGCATGCCGATCAGTTCCTCGTTCGAAACGCCGAACTCTCCAGCAAGGTCGTGCACACGAAGCTTGATCAAAACCTACCCCCCTGTTGGGCCACGCCGGGACCGAGCTGCTGCATCCCTTCAGGCCGGCGTTTCACGAGAATCCTCCGCGCCGCCCACTTTCCCTTCACCGTCGACCTCCCCTCCGCCCGCCAGCGCTACGTCGTCCGCAGTCTGCTCGTCGTCCGCGGTATCCTCGTCGCCACCAGCCGCATCTCCGGCGCCAGTCGCGGCCGCCAGATCGACGCCGGCGTCCGACCCGGAATCGTCGTCCGTGGTCAGCTCGTCGAGCAGCGCCATTATGCGATCCGCCTCCTCCGAAGCGATCCCGGGAAGCCGGACCAGATCCTCCCGTTCGAGGTCGATGATGTCGTTGAAGGTGCGATAACCCGCCTCCTCCAGCACCGCAACCGTCGCGGGGCCCAGCCCACCGATCTCCGCGAGCCGGACGTCCACCGCCTCCGTTTCCTCCTCGGGCAGCGGGGCGAAAAGCGGCGTCTCACCACCGCGCTCCAGCCACTCGCGACTCGAGTACAGATCGATCTTCCAGCCGGTGAGCTCGGAGGCGAGCCGCACGTTCTGCCCGTTGCGCCCGATCGCGAGCGAAAGCTGGTCCTCGTCGACCACCGCCTGTATGGTATGAGCGGCCTGGTCGCTGAAGACGCGGGCCACGCGGGCAGGAGCGAGCGCCATCTTGGCGAAGCGCTCCGGGTCGGACGACCACGGGACGATGTCGATCCGCTCGCCGCCCAGCTCGTTCACCACGGACTGGACGCGGGAGCCCTTCAACCCGACGCACGCGCCGACAGGATCGATGGAGTCGTCGCGCGAGAAGACCGCGATCTTGGTGCGGCTGCCCACCTCGCGCGCCACGGCGCGGATCTCGACGATCCCCTGCTGGATCTCCGGCACCTCCAGCTTGAAGAGCGCCTGGACGAACATGCCATCCGCACGGCTGAGAATCAGGCGCGGCCCCTTGGGCGTCTCCTCGATGCGCTTGAGCACGGCGCGCATCGGCTCACCCTGGTGGAAGTGCTCGCGGTGATTCTGCTCGCGGTACGGCATGATCGCCTCCGCCTCGCGGAAGCGGTTGAGCATGAGCACGAGCTTGCCGCGCTCGATCTGCTGTACCTCGCCGGAGAGCAGATCCCCCACACGCCCGGCGAACTCGTCGCGGATGCGGGTGCGCTCGCGTTCGCGCACGCGCTGGATGATCCGCTGCTTGGCCGCCTGCGCGGCGGTACGGCCGAACTCGGCGAAGTCGATCGGCTCCTCCATCTGGTCGCCGAGCTCGAAGCCTTCGTCGTAGAAGCGTGCCTCCTCGAGCGAGATTTCGCGGCTCGCGTCGGTCACCTCGGCGACAACGGTGCGGAGGCGCACGATCCGGATGGCACCACGCTCCTCGTCGATCTCGACCTCGGCCTGAACGGTGGGGCCGTACTTCTTGGCGAGGGCGGCGAAGATGCCGTCCTGCAGCAGCCCGTGCAGCTCCGCGCGATCGAGCTGCTTCGTATTCGTCATCTCGCGGATCGCGCTCAGCATGTCGGTGGAGCTGACCATCTCGAGTCCCTCTTCGATTACCAGTGAAACGCCAGCCGAGCTTCCTTCACATCGGCCAGCGCTATTCGCTGCTCGTCGCCACGTGCGTTCCGGACCACGACCAGCGTCCGGCCATCCGCCTCTTCGACGCCGAGGATCTCGACCTCCTCGCGCCCGTGGAGCGCCGGGCTCGACACACTGGCACGGCTCCCCGTGAAGCGACGCCAATCGGCGGCGCCCCTGAGCAACCGTTCCACTCCAGGAGAGGAAACCTCCAGTCTGTAGCGTTCGCCGGCCTCCTGGCCTGCATCCAGCCGTGCCTCGACGGCCCGCGAGACCGTGGCACAATCGTCCACCGTCACCGCCTCGCCATCGCGGCGGTCGATGCGGACGTCGAGCGTGGGGCGCGCTCTCGAGCCGCCCACACGGAGCTCCACGAGATCGTACCCCACCTTATCAACTTCCGTAGCGACAACCTTTTCCAGCGCTTCTTTCACGTTGAATCACAAGCCACAATAACAAAAAATGTGGGGCATCATCCCCACATTTCCGCCCCATCCATGCTGCCCGGGGCGACCGATGGTTAATCTAGACTTGCCGGAAACACGAGTCAAGGAGAGGAAGCAGGGAGCAGGGAGCAGGGAGCAGGGAGCAGGGAGCAGGAAGCAGGGAGCAGGGAGCAGGGAGCAGGGAGTAGGGAGCAGGGAGCAGGGAGCAGGGAGCAGGGAGCAGGGAGCAGGGAGCAGGGAGCAGGGAACGGCACACGGTCCACGGACCGTGTGCCGTTCCCGTTCCCTGCCCTCTCCCCCCTCTTTACCTTTCGCGCTGGTCCTCAACGTCGGGATGGGCAGTTGGCTACTCAGGCCAGGACATCGGGAGGGATGCGCGACGTGGAGCTGCTGGAGCAGCTCGCGGAGGCGCGCACGCGGCTCGTGGCGCAGATCGCGCGGCGCATCGTCGGGCAGCAGCACATAGTCGACAACCTCATCACCGCGCTGCTGAGCGGGGGACACGCGCTGCTCGTCGGCGTACCGGGGCTCGCCAAGACGCTGCTGGTCAGAACGGTGGCCGAGGCGCTCGATCTCTCGTTCGCACGCATCCAGTTCACGCCCGACCTGATGCCGAGCGACATCACGGGCACCGAGTTGATGGAAGAGGACCAGGCCACCGGGCGCAGGGCCTTCCGCTACGTGAAGGGTCCCATCTTCGCCAACGCGGTGCTCGCCGACGAGATCAACCGCGCGCCGCCCAAGACGCAGGCCGCCCTCCTGCAGGCCATGCAGGAGCACGCGGTGACGGCGGCAGGCCAGACGCACGCTCTCCCTGAGCCATTCTTCGTGCTCGCCACGCAGAACCCCATCGAGCAGGAGGGCACGTACCCGCTCCCCGAAGCACAGCTCGACCGCTTCATGTTCGAGCTGCGCCTCGGCTACCCGAGCGCGGACGAGGAGGAGCGAGTCGTCGCTACGACCACCGACGACTCGGTGACCACGATCTCGCCGGTACTCGGCGCGCAGCAGCTCATGGAGCTGCAGCATCTCGTACGCCGACTCCCGGCGCCACCCACGGTGGTTCGCTACGCGGTGCGGCTGGCGCGTTCCACGCGCCCCGACGCCGCCGAGGCGACTCCCGAGGTGAAGAAATACGTGAGCTGGGGTGCGGGTCCCCGCGCCTCGCAGTATCTCGTTCTGGGCGCCAAGGCGCGCGCCGCGATCGACGGCCGCTCCGTACCCGACATCGACGACGTCCGCTCCGTGGCCCTCGCCGTACTCCGCCACCGCGTGGTCATGAACTTTCAAGGCGAGGCCGAGGGCCGCACGCCGGAAGGAGTGATCGAACTGGCGGAAACGACGGGGTCGGGGGCGGATTGTTGGGGGGGGGGGGGGGGCACCCCCGGGCCCGCGTCCTTAAGGGCCCGGCCCCCGCGGGACGGGCGGGGGGCCACCCAC
>CAZTTY010000132.1:4658-8056 GCA_964616815.1 uncultured Gemmatimonadaceae bacterium
GCGGCCTCACCCGCGGGGGGCGGGAAATTATTGTTGGGGGCCGGCCGCCCCCCCCCCCCCCCCAAATAATTAACGCCCCCGACCCCGTCGTACCGTCCGTCGTACACCCTTCCTACTCCCGTGCTGCTCCCAAAACTGGTAACCACGCTCCGCGGCTACGATCGCGCGCAGTTTGGGCAGGATCTCACCGCGGGAATACTGGTGGGAATCGTCGCCCTCCCGCTCGCGATCGCCTTCGCCATCGCGAGCGGAGTCGAACCCGGACGTGGCCTGTGGACGGCTATCGTGGCCGGCTTCCTGATCTCGGCGCTGGGTGGATCCCGAGTGCAGATCGGCGGCCCTACCGGGGCGTTCATCGTCATCGTCTACGGCATCGTCCAGACGTACGGCGTCGACGGGCTGATAATCGCGACGTTCATGGCGGGGATAATCCTCATCGTGATGGGTGCGGCGAAGTTCGGCGCGGCGATCAAGTTCATCCCACACCCAGTAGTAGTCGGCTTCACCAGCGGTATCGCCGTCATAATCTTCTCGAGCCAGGTGAAGGACTTCCTGGGACTGCGCATGGGCGCGGTGCCGGCCGAGTTCGTGCAGAAGTGGGCCGCATTCGCGACGAACATCCACACCGCCAACGTGTGGGCTCTGGGTCTCGCCGTGCTCGCGCTCCTCATCATCGTGCTGCTCCCGAAGATGAGCCGGCGCGTACCCGCGGCGTTCGTGGCGCTCATCGTCACGACGCTCCTGGCGCAACTGCTCCAGCTCCCGGTAGAGACCATCGGAAGCCGCTTCGGATCGCTCGCCTCCGGGATTCCGCACCCCGTGCTTCCCGAGATCTCGTTCGCCACCGTCACGGCGCTCATCGGGCCCGCATTCACCATCGCCGTACTGGCGGCCGTGGAGTCGCTCCTCTCCGCGGTCGTGGCCGATGGGATGATCGGGAGCCGCCACCGTTCGAACATGGAGCTGGTGGCGCAGGGAGTCGCGAACATCGCCTCATCGCTCTTTGGCGGCATACCGGCGACCGGCGCCATCGCGCGTACTGCCACCAACGTGCGGAGCGGTGGCCGCACGCCCATCGCGGGAATTACCCACGCGGTCACGCTGCTCATCATCACGCTCTTCGCCGGCCGCTGGGCCGCGCTGATTCCGCTGGCCACGCTTGCGGCAATCCTCGTGATCGTGGCGTATCACATGAGCGAATGGCGCGTCTTCGTCGCCGAGTTCCGTGCCCCGAAAAGCGACGTCGCCGTACTGCTCACCACTTTCGTGCTCACCGTGGTGGTGGACCTCACGGTCGCGATCGGAGTGGGCATGGTGCTCGCCGCATTCCTGTTCATGCGTCGCATGGCGGAAGTCTCCAATGTCACGGCATTCACCCGCGAGATCCACGATGCCGCGAGCGACACCTACGAAGTGGGCAACGACAGCTCGCTGCGGCATACCCTACCCGCGGGTGTCCAGGTTTACGACATCAACGGCCCGTTCTTCTTTGGTGCGGCCGAGCGGTTCCGGGAGGCGTTCAGCCGCGTCGCCGCCCGACCCGAAGTCCTGATCATTCGCATGAAGAACGTCCCCGCCATCGACTCATCCGGGCTGCACGCGCTAACCGAGATCGTGCGCCGCAGCCGGAAGGATGGCGTGCGGGTTCTGCTCGCCGACGTGCACGCGCAACCCATGGTCGTCCTCACGAACTCGGGTCTCCTCGCCGAGATCGGCGAAGAAGACGCCACCCGCTCCCTCGCCGAGGCCATCGCGGCAGCGGCGACACCGGCGTAACGGGGTTCAACGCCGCCCCAGGAGCTCCTGCCACCAGTTCATCGCGCGAGCCCACTGCGGGAGCTCCTCGTCCTGGCGATCGCGCATGGCTTCCTCCACCGCGCCCAGCCACGCGGTGCGCATCTCCGCTGCATCCCACCAGCGATCCGTCGGATCCGGCGCGAGTCCCCGGCGCGCCCATTCCGCTATCGGCGCGACCACCCCTTCCAGGTCTGGTGTGCCGGCGAGCTGTCGGGCCAGGATCTCGCGCGGCTGTCCGGTTCCGAACGGAGGACGACCGGTCAACGCGAAGACCGCGAGCCCCGCCATCGAGAAACAGTCCGCGGCGGGCCCCTGCTCTTCGTCGAGCAACTGCTCCGGCGCGGCGAATTCGGGAGTGCCCGACGCCCCCGTGGAATCCTGCCCCACCCTGCGCGCCAGACCGAAGTCGCCGATCCGCCAGCGGCGCCACCGGTCGATGAGGATGTTCTCCGGCTTGAGATCGCGGTGCAGCACGCCTTCCGCGTGCGCCGACGCGAGCCCATCGAGCAGCGCGGCGATGGCGGGCCCCACCTTCACCAGCGGCCGCGGCCCGGAGCGCCGCACCAGGTCGGCCAGAGAGCCGTACTCCATCAACTCCATCGTGTACCACGCGACACCCTCGCGCGAGTCCCAGTCGTAGATCGGGACGATGGTGGGGTGCGAGAGCTGCGCCGCCACGCGCGCTTCGCGCCTGAAGTCACGGATCGCCTGAGCATCGTCCGCCACGCCAGGATGAAGAATCTTGAGCGCGACCTGGCGCTCGAGCGCCAGGTCGCGTACGCGCCACACGTCGCCGTAGGAGCCGCTTCCGAGCTTGGCGAGGAGCTCGTAGTCGTCACCGATGGCCTTGAGCAGCCTCGCGTCCACATTGCCGCCCGGGCGAATCGCCTCGTGATCGCCGCTCACCAGGAGCGAAGTCGACGCGCCGCGCCGATGCGCCCCGGAGCGCTCGAGGTCCCGCAGCATGGCCGTGACCGTTGGATAGCGCCGTGCCGGATCTTCCGACAGCCCGCGCGATAGCACCGCCGCGAGCGCCTCGGGAATCTCCGGGCGCAGCAGGGTCAATGGCGGGATGTCGTGCGTTGGCGGGTATTCGCCTATCAGTGCGGTGAGACAGACCGCCGCGAGCTGCCACTGGTCGCTCCGCTGCGATGGATCCCAACCGCCGTCCCATTCCGGAGGCGAGAGCATCCACCTCCGGTCGGGACCGAGTCCCGGCGGGATGACGCTGCGCGCCACGGACCACTGCCAGCCGAGTACCCACGCCTCGCCGAGCGGCGTATTCCAGACGCTGTCGGGCGAGAGCGATCCGTGCACGTGACCGAGGTCGTGGAGGTAGGACACCATCGACCCGAGCTCGCGAAAGAGCCGGACCGCCGAGCGTATGTCGTCGGCCCCCTGGCGATTGAGTCGCGAACGCAGCGACTCGCCATCGATCCAGTGCCGCAGATAGCCCGGCCCTCGCCTCATCTCGGCAAAGGAGTTCCACACGTGGTAAGTCGTGGGAATGATAGGGTGGTGCAGATGACCGAGGTGGCGCGCCTCGGCGAGGAGCCAGGCGTGGTGCGCGGGATCGGGCGCGGTGACCAGCGAGAGCGACC
>CAZTTY010000133.1:0-7724 GCA_964616815.1 uncultured Gemmatimonadaceae bacterium
GGGGGGGGCCATCGCGGGCGCATGCGGTGCTATCGCGGATGCGGAGCGCTGGGCAGACTGCGCCATAGCGCACATGACGCCGAGGGAGAAGGCGGCGCAGATGGTGTGGCCGCAGCTCTTTGGCGACTACATGGCGGCGGACGACCCGCAGTGGGAGCGGCTGAGCCGCTACGTGAGGGAGGATCACGTCGGCGGGCTGATCATGTCCATCGGCTCGCCGCTCGAGATCGCGGCGAAGCTGAACGCGCTGCAGAAGATGAGCGACCTCCCGCTGCTGGTGGGCGCGGATCTGGAAACCGGCGCGGGCTTCCGTGCGCGCGGCGGGTACTTCCTTCCCAACGGGATCTATCTGGGAGGGTCGACGGTGTTTCCGCCGCAGATGGCGATCGGCGCCACGCGCGACACCGCGTTCGCGCACGCCATGGGGCGGGTCACCGCGCTGGAGGGGAGGGCGATAGGGATCCACATCGGCTTCGCGCCGGTGCTCGACGTGAACAACAATCCGGCGAACCCGGTCATCAACACCCGTTCGTTCGGCGAGGACCCGCACGCCGTGGCGCGCTTCGGCGTGGCGTTCGTGCACGGCATGCAGGAGAACGGGATGCTGGCCACGGGGAAGCATTTTCCGGGGCACGGCGATACCGGAGTGAACTCGCATCTCGCGCTGCCGGTGGTGAACGCGTCGCGCGCGCGGCTCGACAGCGTGGAGCTCGTCCCCTTCGAGGCGGCGATAGATGCGGGAGTCGCCACCATGATGACCTTCCACGGCTCCATGCCGGCGCTCGACAGCTCGGGAGTGCCGGGCACGCTCTCGCACAAAGTGCTCACCGGACTGCTGCGCGATGAGCTGAGTTTCGACGGACTCATCATCACCGACGCGATGGACATGAAGGGCGTGGTGGACATGTTCGGTTCGAAGGAGGCGGCGATCCGGGCGGTGGCCGCGGGCGCGGACGTGCTGCTCATGCCGCGCGACGTCGAGGGAACCATCGACGCCATGATGGAAGGGCTGCAGAAGGGGCGCTACGATGAGGCCCGACTCGACGCATCGGCCCGGCGCATTCTCCTCGCCAAGCATCGGCTGGGACTCGAGAAAGAGCGACTGGTCGATCTCGACAGCGCGCGGGCCGTCGTGGGCGACTCGTCGCACGAAGCGGTGGCCAGGCTCGCCGCCGAGAAGTCGATCACGCTCGTGAAGGATGCGCCGGGTCTGCTTCCGCTGAGTCGCAGGCCGGCGAACTCGCGAATCCTGTCGATCACCTACGGCCGGCGCTCCGACCTCGGCGCGGGCGTCACCTTCGACGCCGGACTGCGGGAAAAGTTCCGCTCGGTGCGCAGCGCGTTCGTGGATGAGAACGATCCCGCCCCGAACTTCGACCTGCTCCTCACGGCGGCGGAGTCCGCCGACGTGGTGATAGTCAGTTCGTACGTGACGCACAGTTCCAGCGCGACGAGCGTGTCGGTGCCGCAGAACTTCGTCGACTTTCTCGCGCGGCTTCGCCAGCGAGGTGCGCGGCCAATCGTGGTGGCGTTCGGCAATCCGTATCTGCTGCAGCAGATACCCGGCGTCGACACGTACGTCATCGCCTGGGGCGGCTTCCCGGTATCGCAGCGGGCTGCGGCACGCGCGTTGCTCGGCATCGCGCCGATCACGGGAAGACTCCCCATCGCGATTCCTCCGCTCGTGCCGCTCGGAGCGGGGAAGACACTCGCGGCCGCATCCGGGAGATGACGTGGGTAACCGCTTCGCGTTCGGTTTGACGGAAGCGAACCCCGATCATATAGTCGCATAGCGTAACGATCATTGCGACGCACGCATGTCGCGCCGATCGGCGGGGGTTGACTTTGGTCGCATTTGGTGACTTATTCGTCGCCGATGCCCAAGCGCTCTCCGAATACCGCAAAGCGAGCACCGGCCCGGCGCGGCGCTCCCACGATCGACATCGTGATGTTCACACCACAGAGTCGTCGTCTCGCGGTGCTGCTGCGGCGGGTGGAAGGGGGTAAGGCGAAGGAGCGTTGGGCGCTGCCGTGGGAAGCGATGCGTTCGGACGAACCCATCGCGGAGAGCGCGGCGCGAATAGCGGACGTAGCTCTGGGAAGTGCGGCGAACCTGGTGGAGCAGGTAGCCGCTTTCGGCGATGGCCGCCATCCTTCGGAAGCTCCGCTCTCGGTGGCGTTCGTCGCGCTCGTGGCGGCCGGCGCGCCTGCGCCGGTGGGCGGAGTCACGGCCTGGTTTCCGCTGGAGGATGTCCCCGCGCTCGCGCCGCGCCAGGGGGAGATGCTCGAAGCCGCTCTGCAGTCCGTACGCTCCCGCCTCGAGCAGGCTCCGATCGCCTTCCGTCTCCTCCCGGCCACTTTCACGCTCAGCGAGCTGCAGGAGGTATACGAGATCCTCCTGGGCCGCCGCCTCCACAAGGCCTCCTTTCGCCGCGCGCTGCACGCCGCCTGGCTGGTGGAACCCACCGATCAGTGGCGCTCCGAAGGGCGCGGCCGCCCCGCGCAGCTTTTCCGCTATGCCCCGCGCAAGCGCCGCAGCACCCGCCGCGGCGTGCGGTTCGAGGGGGTGGGGGGGAGGGGGTAGGGGGGAGGAAACAGGAAACAGGAAACAGGAAACAGGAAACAGGAACTGCACACGCCTCGCTGTCATCCCCGCGGAAGCGGGGATCCACGTTCGACTGAGTAACATGGATGCCCGCTCACGCGGGCATGACCATGGAACGTGTGCAGTTCCTGTTTCCTGTTTCCTGTTTCCTGCTTCCTCTCCCCCCCCCCCCTTGCCTCCCCGGCGTATTAGTTGCAATATGTGTCTAAGGTACAAAGGGAGGGGGCGTGGAAACACGCGTCATTTCACTCAGCGGGGACGTCGATTGGCTGGTCACGGTCGTCGCTCGCCTCGCGTCGGAGGGGGACGGGAAGGGCGATGGCGATGCGCGGATCGTGGTGCGCGTCGAATGCCTCACCCACCCCCGCCGCGCGGCGCGGGTCGCGGTTCTGCACGCCACGACGCTTCGCACGGTGAATGAGCGACGGCTCCTTTCCATCGTCCGCCGCCCGGCGCGACGATCCCGCTTCCCCGCCAGCAGGCGCCGTCAGCGGGGCGCCAGAGGAGGTGCATAGGCTCTCACTTTCGTCGTTCTCGCGTCGACTGCCACTGGATGAGCCCACGCGCCACGGCCACGTTGTCGCTAGCTATCGCCACGAGCTGCTCGTATGCCACCGTGCGCGTGGGAGCTTCCGCTTCCACGATCACCGGCGGCGCGTGCCCGTCGCGTCGCTGCGGGTCCCGCCGGCGCTCCACTATCACGCGCGCCCTGAACCCGGGCGTCTCCGGCTCCCCGGCCGGCCACGCCTCGATCGTGACTCTTCCGCCTCCCGGAAGGTCGCGAGTGTACATCAGATCTGAACCGTCCATGCGTCAGCGGGGCGCGGGGTTTGCAGGGGCACGATGCCCGAGGACTCGTGGCGGAGCGGGGCGCGTATGCCGTGGTCGCCTTTCACCGCCACGGCTGATCGGTACCACTCCCATCCTATCCCTCCGCGGAGAGCACCGACTTCACGACCTTGCGCGGGTTGCCGCGCCGCATCGCGTCGCGCCAGATGTCGCCTACGTCGGCCAACCTGGCCGGCAGGCTCCGGATCGTGAACGCTCCCGGGTCGAGCGCGTCGCGCAGCTCCGACCATGCGAGAGGAGCTGATACAGTAGCGCCCGCCCTGGCCCTCGCGCAATACGCGCATGCCACGCTCTTCCCCCGCGCGTTCTGCAGATAGTCGATGTACACGGCCGCCGGCGGCCGATCCGCCAGCGATCGCTCCACGGTCGCAGCCTCGGGATGCTGCGATGCCACCCGCTTCGCGATGCGCTCGGCCAGCGCGAGCGATTCGTCGTAGGTAGTCTGTCGCGGCAGGGGAAGGGCTATGTGCAGCCCCCGCGAACCGGAGCTCTTGAGCGCCGCGCGAACGCCGAGTCGCTCCAGCTCCGCGTGCACCAGCCGGGCGGCCCGGATCACTTCGGCGAAGCCGGCCTCCGGTCCCGGGTCGAGATCCAGGATGGCGTAGTCCGGGTACGGCATCCTCCCCACCCGCGAGAACCACGGATCCACGGAGATGCAGCCGAGTTGCACGGTGTAGAGGAGCGTGGTGAGCTCCCCGCCCACGATCCGCGGCTCGGCATTCCCGTCGCTGGCGCGACCCGGGACCGGGGGCTTCGCTCTCCTCTTCGCGCTCCCCCCGTTCGCCGCCTTCCCCTGATCGCCCTCGCGTCGCGTCTTCGGTGTAGCTCTCGGTGTCGCTCCACGATCTCCCTGAGCCCGCGCCGGGATCGCCTCGATTCGCACGCCCGCGGGCGTGCGCGCCGGAGGCTTCTGCTGGAAGAAGATCTCGCCATCCACGCCCTCCGGCGATCGCTTGAGAACCAGCGGCCGGTCGGCCGTGAGCGGGAGGATGTACGGGGCGATGCGCGCGTAGTAACGCATGAGCTCGCCCTTGGTGGCGCCTATCGCTGGGAAGTAGACCTTGTCGAGGTTGGAAAGTTCGAGAGTCTTCCCGCGCGCCACGCGCAGGCTCCCGTCGCCGCCCGATCGTTCGATCTCTTCGAGCTGTTCTTCCATCGTGCCTTAGAAGAGGTGATTGTCGCTGGAGAGAGCGGCAAGAGCGGTGCCTGGCGACGGTTATCGCCGTCCGGTCCGGTGTTCGGGTACGTCGCTTGCGTCAGTGGTGCGCGTCGCGAGGCGGCTGCGGGGTTCGCTGGAGCGCCTGGTGTTCGAAGGGTGCGACGGCGCTATGCCGCCAAGGGATGTGTGGGGATGGATGTGGGGTTTGGGTAGCGGTCGGTCGAGTGCGGCGGGAAGCGCACCGGACGGGTGCCTCGGTTGGGTGGATGATGTCGAGCGATCGCTGAACGGTATCGCGGCGAAAAGAAAAAGCTCCGGCGGGCGTGAGCCCGCCGGAGCTTTCTCTTTTTCGAGCCGAGCCGAGATCAGATCCGCTGCACCTCCGCTGCCTGCGGTCCTTTCTGACCCTGGACGATCTCGAACTCGACCTGATCGCCCTCGGCCAATGACTTGAAGCCGTTGCCTCGGATCGCACTGAAGTGGACGAAGACGTCGGGGCCACCCTCGTGCGAAATGAAGCCGTAGCCCTTCGCGTCGTTGAACCACTTTACTGTGCCCGTAATGCGAGACATGGTACCTTACCTCTCCCCAGCGGGGATAAAACGGTGATGCTCGATCCTGCTCGATAGGTCGGGGCTCCAGAGCTCCCACACCAGTCCAACTGGATCCTGGAACGTGCCGAAATCTGCACTAACGGCTCTGCAGATCGCTACGGCACCGGTAGAGCCCCTTCCATCACAAATCGGGCCACGCCGCAGAGAGCGACGGGCGGGAATCTTCTCCCACGACCGCGGGTCGCCCGGCCGGGCGACCGCGCGTCACTTCCACGCAGCAAAGCGCAAGGGGCGGGAGTCATCTCCCGCCCCTCAGCAAAGGCGCATCATCCATTTTGGTGAAACCAGACCGGCAAGCCGTCAGACGACCGTCAAGCGGCGCCCGCTATGTAGCGAGCCACTCGCCCGCAATTGGCGCAACGCAGGGTCACATGGGATCTGGGGAGGGGAGGCATCAGCTCCGGGTCGCGAACGATGTCGCCGGAGCAGGATGGACAGCTCAGGGGCATTCCATTGCGATCGTGCGAGATTAGCTGGAGTGCCTGTGCAGGGTTGTAGGTGGCCGGGCGTGGCTTGCGCATTGGATCCTCCAATAGAAACCCACGGCGTCGATCCAGGAGTGTGGGACGCCGCAATCGCACGGGCGGCTGGAGCTGCCGCCCGCAGACACCAATTGATACAACGCTGTCAGCCGGCGGAACGTTGTGCACCGCCAGATGAACGGGGTACCGTATCTTGTATACATATATTGCGCGAATTCGTTCCGGCGGGATGGTATTCTCGACCTGAAGGGCTCGGAGGCAGCGCCTCCGAGCCCTTCAGGTCGAGAATACTATCGAGAACCTCAGCCCGCCCCCGCCACCCCCGTCCCGGTCACCACCGGTGGTTCTTCCGCCAGAGACTCCGCCGCTCCACCCGCCAGAGCTTCGATTTCTCCGCGAACTGCGCGTCATCCCTGAACGCCTCCGCGTCGCCCAGCGACTCGATCACGTCGGCGCTCTTGGCCGAGGACTCGTCGGCGCGGTGAAGGATCTCGGCCTCGGCGGTGAGCGGGCGCACTGGGCTCCCGAACTCCAGCTTCCCGTGGTGCGAAAGGATCATGTGCTGCAACTCCAGGATCTGCTCCTCGCTGCACAGCGGCTCGCCGATGGCCGCCAGACGACGCTCCAGCATCAGACAGCCGAGCACCACGTGCTCGATCAGATGGCCACAGGGAGTGCGGGTGAACCCTTCCCAGGAAACGCTGTACGCCTCCACCTTACCGATGTCGTGAAGGAGGGCGCCCGCGACTACCAGATCGACATTCGCGCGCATCGCCTTCGCCATGTGCCGCCCGATGTAGGCCACCTCCCACACGTGCAGAAGGAGGCCGCCGAGCTTTCCGTGGTGGCCATTGATGGATGCCGGCGTGCGCTCGAACTCGAGCCGAAAGGGTTCGTCGTCGAAGAAGAGTGCGAGCACGCCGCGGAGGCGCTCCGACTCGATGTCGCGCCGCAGCTTGTCGAGCCGGTCCCAGAGTGCGGCCGGGTCTTCGGAGATGCGCGGCAGGAAGTCGTCGAGCTTGGCCTCTCCCCGGGGAAGCACTCGAAGCGGCGCCGTGAGCTTGAGCTGACGCCTCGAGTCGTAGCTGCTCACCTGCCCGATCGCCTGAACGATCGCGCCCGGGACCGCGCCATCCGCCCAGCCGGAGTCCATGAGGTTCTGCCAGATCGGCTCGGTGTCTATCTGTCCCGAGGAGTTGCCCAGGGTGAGTCTGACGTAAGGCTCGCCGCTCGCCTTCTGCTTCTCATCCCGTCTGAGCACGAGCAGGTCGTGCTGCACCCGATCCCCGTATTGCGCCTGGCTGAGGTCGACCATCGTCATGGCCGCCAAAGTGCGACGGACGGACGCGGCTGGCAAGGGACGAAATTACCAGATCACCCTACGTAGACGATATCGCCCTCCGCGTCTATCCCCATCTCCTGCTCCATTCCGCACACGCCGCACACCTTCACGGCGTGCCATGCCTCGCCGAACTCCTTCTGGTTCTCGCGCCGCGCGGGCTTCACCGACAGCTTCTTGTAGCTATACTCGCCACAGTTCTCGCACGCGTGTGCCTTGGCGATCAGCTCGGCCCGTTGACGCGTGATCTTTGCCAACTCTCAGCGCTCCTCGTCGGACGGGGCGGCGGATGACATCCCGGTCAGCGCACGCAGCGCCTTGTCGCTCGGCGTGCTTCCCAGGTCGGCAGGTGGACGCCGCACCGCGGGGATCTCCTCCCCCGACTCGCTCTTCTTCATCCCCTCGTGTTTCCCGGTGCGCGCCAGCAGCTCCCTGATGCCGCCCACCGCGCCCATCACTCCCGTCGCTTCCGTGGGAAGGAAGATCGTGGTCCCTCTCCCCTGGCTCAGCACGGGGAGTGCCTCGAGATACTTGAGCCCCAGGAGATACATAGCTGCCTGATTCTCGGGGAGCGCTCCGGCAATGCGCTGCAGCGCTTCCGCTTCCGCCTGTGCCATCGCAAGCCGCGCCTCCGCCAGACCCTGAGCGCGAAGCACCGCTGCCTGCGCCTCGCCCT
>CAZTTY010000134.1:0-7593 GCA_964616815.1 uncultured Gemmatimonadaceae bacterium
AGCAGGAACTACCGAGGAGACAGGAAACAGGGAACAGGAAACAGGAACTGCACACCCATGAAGTCATGCCCGCGGAAGCAGGCATGACTTCATGGGTGTGCAGTTCCTGCTCCCTGCTCCCTGCTTCCTGCTCCCTTCTCTTCCTTCCTCGTCAATACCCTCGGTCCCGCCTCCATGATGGCGACGGTGTGCTCGAAGTGGGCGGAGCGGGAGCCGTCGGAAGTGACGATGGTCCAGCGATCGGAGAGCGTGCGCGTGTTGGGACCACCCACGTTGACCATCGGTTCGATCGCGATGGTGAGACCGGGAGTCAGCTTCATCAGGCGGCCTGGCTTCCCCTGGTTGGGAACCTGCGGGTCCTCGTGCATCGCCGTGCCCACGCCGTGCCCCACCAGATCGCGCGCCAGGCTGAAACCGGCCGCCTTCACCACCGCGTGGATCGCCGCACCGATGTCGCCGACGTGGCTGTTGGCCTGCGCGGCCCCGATACCGGCCTCGAGCGCGCTCTGCGTCACTTCCAGCAGACGCCGTGACGACTCGTCCACCTCGCCCACCGGTACCGTGGTCGCCGAATCGGTGAAGAAACCGCGGTAGCCCACCCCTACGTCGATCGAGATGATGTCGCCCTCGGCGAGCACACGAACGCGCGACGGGATGCCGTGCACGATCTCGTTGTTGATCGACGTGCAGATGGAGCCGGGGAACCCGTAGAGCCCCTTGAAGGCCGGAGTCGCACCTTCGTGGGAGCGGATGAACTCCTCGGCCAGCGAATCCAGATCCATCGTGGTGAGGCCGGGCGCCACTCTCCCGCGCAGCATTTCCACGGTATCCGCCAGGATCCGGCCGCCCTGCGCCATCACCTCGATTTCACGATTCGACTTCAGTTGAACCATTTATTCGTCCAGCGCGCTCATTACCCGCCGTGTGACCTCGTCCATCTCGCCGACCGCGTCCACTTCCACGAATCGCGGCCCGTTCTCCTCCCCGCTGCGACAACGATACCAGTCGATTACCGGTTTCGTCTGCTCCCGGTACGCGGCCATCCGGTGGCGTACCGCCTCGGGCTCGTCGTCCTTTCTGCGCACCAGCCGGCCGCCGCACTTCTCGCAGGTATCACCGGGCTCTCGCCCCGTATACGGCGTCTGGCAGCGCTCGCATATCACGCGCGCGCTGATCCGTCGCACGAGCTCGTCCGGATCCACCTCGAACAGGAGCACCACGTCCACCCTGCGGTGGAGCTCGTGCATCACGCGTTCGAGCCCCTCCGCCTGGGGGACGGTTCGCACGACTCCGTCCAGCACCACGCCGTCGGCGGCATCCGGTCGCGCGAGCGCCTCCTTCATGATGCCCAGGATGATCGCGTCGGGGACGAGGTCGCCCAGTTCGATGAACGACTTCGCCTCGCGTCCGAGCGGTGTACCCGCGCGCACTGCCTCCCGAAGCACGTCACCGGTCGCGAGCTTCGGTATGCCGTAGCGTGCCGCGACTCTTCCCCCCTGGGTTCCCTTGCCGGCACCCGGGGGGCCGAGAAGTACGATGTTCATCCGTCTGTCAGTCGACTCGAGTCTGCCGTTCCCGGTCCGCTCAGAAACCGGTGGGCTGCCGTCCGCGGAAGCGGACGCGACCCTTCTTCATGAACCCATCGTACTTGCGCAGAAGCAGGTGCTGCTGGAGCTGCTGAATCGTATCGAGTCCCACGCCCACGACGATCAGGAGCGAAGTTCCACCGAACAGGAACGGGACGTTGATCATCTCACCGATCCACATGGGCAGCAGCATGATCAGCGTGAGGAAGATCGAGCCCGGGAACGTGATCCGGGACATAACCCGATCGATGTACTCCGCCGTCTTCGCGCCCGGCTTCACGCCGGGGATGAAGCCGCCCTGCTTCTTCAGGTTCTCCGCGATGTCGATCGGGTTGAAGATGATCGACGTGTAGAAGTAGGTGAAGAAGACCACCAGTCCCGCCGAAAGTACGTAGTATGCCCAGGTGCCGGGCTGGAGCGCCTCGGCCATCCGCTGCATCATCGGCACGTTCTGGAAGAACTGCGCGATGGTGCCGGGAACTACGATCACCGTCTGCGCGAAGATGATCGGCATCACGTTCGCCGCGTTCATCCGCAGCGGAATGAAGTTCTTCGCCGATTCGCGCTGCCGTCCGCGAGCCATCGTGCGCTGCGGGATCTGGATCGGCACGCGCCGCGCCGCCACCGTGATGGCCACGGTGAACGCGACCACCGCCAGCAGCACCACGCTGAGCAGCACGAGCTGGAACACCGAGAGTGCGCCGGTGCTCAGGAAGTTGAACGTCTGCACGATGCTCGGCCAGAAGCGCTCGACGATCGAGAAGAAGATCAGGAGCGACGCGCCGTTGCCGACGCCGCGCTCGGTGATCTGCTCGCCCAGCCACATCACGAACACGGCGCCCGTGGTGAGGAAGAGCGTCATCTGGAGACGGAAGCCGAAACCGGGGTTCTCCACCGCACCCTGCAGCGACTCCATGAACAGCGCGAAGCCCCACGCCTGCATGATGGCGATACCCACCGTCATGTAGCGCGTCCACTGCTCGACGGTCTTTCTGCCCTGCTCCTCGCGCTGCAGCTTCTCGACCTTCGGGATGACCGCGCCGAGGATCTGGAAGACGATGCTGGCGGAGATGTAGGGGATGATACCGAGCGCCAGCAGGGTCGCGCGGGAGAGGCCGCCGCCCACGAACATGTCGTACAGCCCGAGCAGACCGCCCTGCTGGCTCTGGAAGAACGCCAGCAGTGCGTTCACATCGATCCCGGGTGCCGTGATGTGCGCGCCGATGCGGTAGACCACGAGCACCATGAGCGTGAAGCCGATCTTCGACTTCAGCTCCGGTGTCTTGAACAGGTTGGCTACCGCCGCGGCCGGGTTGCTCTGCGCCATGTTACTCCTCTACGCGGCCTCCGGCCGCGACGATCTTCTCACGCACCGACGCGCTCATCTTCACTCCACGGACCGTTATTGGCCGGGTGAGCTCGCCGTTGGCCAGCAGTTTCGCGGGACCGCGCCCCTTGCGAATCAGCCCGGCCGCGACCAGCGACTCCGTGGTGATCTCCTCCCCTTCGGGGAGACGCGACACTGCATCGAGCCGAACCACCTGGTGCTCCACGCGCGACCGGTTGGTGAAGCCGCGCTTGGGAAGCCGGCGCGTGAGCGGCATCTGGCCGCCCTCGAAGTGCGGCTTGCCGCCGCCCGGACCGTGGTGGCCCGCGCGCGCCTTGATTCCCTTGTGACCCTTGCCGGAAGTCTTACCGGTACCGGAGCCGGGGCCGCGGCCGAGGCGCTTGCGCGCCCGGTGCGAGCCCGCAACGCTCCGCAAATTGTGCAGGCCGATCTTCTCGACCGTGTTCTCGTTATCGCTCGCCATCGCTCGTCAATCCTCCACGGGAGTCACCTTCACGAGGTGACGTACCTGCTTGAGCTGTCCGCGCAGCGCCGGGGAGTCCTGCTTCGTCACCACGTGCTGGTGGTGCCGGAGGCCGATGGACTCCAGCGTTCGGCGCAGCCGCGCCGGATGCCCGATCTCGCTGCGCACCTGCTCGATCCGAACCTTTCCGGTCGTGAGCGTATTCTTTTCCGTAACGGCCGGCCCCTTACGCGGGTGCCAGACGAATGTCCTGGCCATCAGACGGTCTCCTTCGTCACGGCGCGCGAGCGATAGTGCAGGCTCGAGGGCTCGACGCCCCGCTCGCGAGCTACCTGCTCGACCGTGGTGAGACGGGTGAGCCCGTTCATGGTCGCGCGCACCATGTTGTGCGGATTGGCCGAGCCGAGGCTCTTGGTGAGGATGTCGGCCACGCCGGCGCACTCGAGCACCGCGCGCACCGCACCGCCGGCGATCACGCCGGCACCGGGCGCCGCCGGCTTGAGCAGCACTCTGCCCGCGCCGTGCTCGCCCACCACCTCGTGCGGTATCGTGCCGCCGGTGAGCGGAACCTGCAGCATGCCACGACGCGCGGCGTCCACCGCCTTGCGCACCGCCTCGGAAACCTCGTTCGCCTTGCCGGTCGCCACTCCGACGCGACCCTGCGCATCGCCCACCGCGACCAGCGCGTTGAAGCTGAAGCGCCGGCCGCCCTTGACGACCTTCGCCACGCGGTTGATGGAGATGACGTTCTCGACGAGATCGCTCCCCTCGCGTCCGCCGTCGCCGCCGCGACCACCGCCGCGACCACCGCCGTCACCGCCACGACCGCCTCCTGGACCACGCCCACCACCGGGCCCGCGTCCGCCCTGGCCGCCGCGGCCACCACCGGGTCCGCCGCGCCCGCGGCCACCGCCGCGGCCACCGCGACCGCCGCCCGGGCCGCCGCGACCACCGCCGCCGCTCCTCCCGCCGCCCTGGGGTGCGGGCGGAGCTGCCCGCATTCCGCCTTCCTGATTCTCGTTGTCAGCCATTGTCAGAACTCCAACCCGCCTTCGCGGGCGCCGTCGGCCACCGCCTTCACGCGGCCATGGTACTTGTATCCTGCGCGGTCGAACACCACCCGCGTGATGCCCACCGCCTTCGCCCGCTCGGCTACCGCTTTGCCGACGTTCAGCGCGCGCTCGGCCTTCTTTCCCTCGCCATCCTTGAGATCCGATACGGTGAGGATGGTGCGACTCGTACGGTCGTCCACGATCTGGGCGTAGATGTGCTTCAGGGAGCGGCGCACCACCAAGCGCGGGCGCTCGGCCGTACCCTCCACCCGCTTGCGGACGCGGAGGTGCCGGCGATAGCGCTGTTCGGTACGCGTCTTCGGCCTGTGAATCGATCTCATCGCTTACTTGCCTCCCGCCTTGCCGGCCTTCCGCCGGATCTTCTCGTCAGCATACTTGATGCCCTTGCCCTTGTACGGCTCCGGCGGGCGCAGACCGCGGATCTCCGCGGCAACCTGGCCGACCATCTCCTTGTCGGCGCCTTCGATTATCACGCTCGTGGGCTGCGGCGCCGTGAGCTTGATACCCTTCGGCGCGCGGTACTCCACGGGGTGCGAGAAGCCGAGCGCGAGGAAGAGACCGTAGGGCCTGGTCTCGGCGCGAAAGCCCACTCCCACGATATCGAGCTGCTTCTTGAAGCCGCGCTCCACACCCTCGACCATGTTGGCCACGAGAGTGCGAGTGAGGCCGTGCAGCGCCTTGTGCTCCTTCTCGTCGGATGGACGCTTCACCACCACGGTGCCGTCCTCCAGCTCCACCTTCATCGCCGGGTGCAGCGTGCGCTGTAGCTCGCCGTTCGGGCCCTTCACCGTGAGCTTGTGCCCATCGATGGTGGCCGTGACGTTCTTCGGCAACTGGACCGGCTTCTTTCCGATTCGCGACATGGCTCGTAATGGCTCCTACCAGATGACCGCGAGGAGCTCGCCGCCGGTGCGCGCGGTGCGCGCCTGCTGGTCGGACATGAGTCCCTGCGAGGTGCTCAAGATCGCCATGCCGAGTCCGTTGCGCACGCGCGGAATCTCGCGGACGCCCACGTACTTGCGAAGCCCCGGCGTCGAGACGCGGCGCAGCTCGCGTATCACGGGCTGGTCGCCCGCGGCGTAGCGCAGATAGAGCCGGAGGATCTTCCGGCCCTCGTCGGTCTCGAGGGTCTTGTAGTCCCTGATGTAATTGTTCTCGAGGAGAAGGCGAGCGATCTCACCCTTCAGCTTCGAGGCCGGCATGTCCACGCGGCGATGCTTCGATCCGCAGGCATTGCGGATGCGCGTCAGCATGTCGGCGATCGGATCTGTCATGCTCATGTTGTGGTCCTATCGTATCCGTAATGGACGTTTAGGAATGGAACGGCTCACCAGCTCGCCTTTCGCACACCGGGAATCATTCCGTTGAGCGAGAGCTCGCGGAAGCAGATACGGCAGATGCCGAACTTCCGCAGGTAGGCGCGCGAGCGGCCGCAGCGCTGGCAGCGATTGTGCTGCCGCACCTCGAACTTCGGCTTGCGCTTGCTCTTCTCGATCATGGCCTTACGAGCCATCGAATCAATCTCTCTGCTTGGAGTTTCTCACTGAGCCCCGATGGCCGCTCGGCGGCCGCCGCTGGCTAGGGCCGCCGCCTAGGCGTTGACCACGATGGGCTTCTCTTCGCCGCGGAAGGGCATCCCCAGCTCCCGCAGCAGCGCGAGCGCCTGGTCGTCGCGGTCGGTGCTCGTCACGAACGTCACGTCGAGGCCGTGTACCTGGTCGACCTGGTCGTAGTTGATCTCCGGGAAGATCACCTGCTCCCTGAGTCCCACGGAATAGTTCCCGCGACCGTCGAACGAACGCGTCCCGAGCCCGCGGAAGTCGCGGATCCGCGGCACCGCGATCGCGATGAAGCGATCGAGGAACTCCCACATCCGCGCGCCTCTGAGCGTCACGCTCGCACCGATCTCCTGCCCCTGCCGGAGGCCGAAGTTGGAAATCGACTTCTTGGCCTTCGTGCGCACCGGCCGCTGCCCGGTGATCACCTCGAGCTCCTCCACCACGCCGTCGAGCACCCGCGGCTGCTTCACCGCCTCGCCCACCCCGACGTTGATCACGATCTTCGTGAGCTTCGGGATCTGGTGAACGTTCTCGAGTCCGAACTGCTGCTGGAGTCGCGCCCGGACGGTCCCATCGTAGTACACCCTGAGCCGTGGGGCCGGTGCCGGCATACCCACTCCGGAATGCTCGCGCTGCGGCGCGCGCTCGCCGCCGCTCTTCTTTTCCTGCTTCTTACCCTTCGTCGCCATTGCCAGATCCTCGCTCAGCGCGGCGTGGGAATGGAATCCCCGCTCTTCGCGCTGATGCGCTCCTTCGTGCCATCCTCATCGATCCGCGAGCGAACGCGCGTCGGCCTGTCGCCCTTGGGATCGAGGAGCATGACGTTCGAGTGGTGAATCGGAGCGGGAAAATCGATGATCCCGCTCTGCTCCTCTGCCGTCCGTGCCTTGCGGTGCCGCTTGACGATGTTAACGCCATCCACCACGACGCGGCCGGTCTTGGGATAGATGCGGATGATCTTCCCCTCCTTCCCGGCCTCGTCGCCGCGCATCACGCGAACCGTGTCGCCCTTGCGCACCGGCATCTGCACGCGCGCCGCGTTCAACGCGTGGCGCGCTCCGTTCTTGGTCCTCGCGCGTCTCGTGACGCGATAAGTCGGCTTGCGCATCTCAGAGCACCTCCGGCGCGAGCGAAACGATCTTCATGAACTTTTTCTCGCGCAGCTCGCGCGCTACGGGCCCGAATATGCGCGTGGCCCGCGGCTCGCCCGCATCGTTGATTATCACCACGGCGTTCTCGTCGAAGCGGATGTAGCTGCCATCCCTGCGTCGCGTCTCCTTCGCCGTGCGAACCACCACGGCCTTGGCCACGTCGCTCTTCTTCACGGTGCCGTTGGGGAGCGCGTCCTTGACCGCCACCACCACGGTATCGCCCAACCCCGCGTAGCGGCGTCTCGTCCCGCCCAGCACGCGGATCACGAGCGCACGCTTGGCGCCCGAATTGTCCGCGACCTTTACCATCGACTCCTGCTGAATCATGTATCCCTCTCAGCGCGCACGTTCGATTATCTCGACCACGCGCCACCGCTTGTCCTTCGACAGCGGCCGGGTCTCCATGATGCGCA
>CAZTTY010000135.1:0-7538 GCA_964616815.1 uncultured Gemmatimonadaceae bacterium
TGTCAGATAGACGACTTCACGCCGGCCATGCGACAACTAACCTGACACAGGGGGGTTAGATGTGTACCAGCCCGATGGTAGTGTCGACCGCAACGTCTACGGTGTTTACGGGAACGGAATTATTGTCATTGCGGAGCGCGCCTTTAAGGAGCCAGGGCTGTTGTTTATCACGATCGCCCACGAAGAAGCCCACGCCGTATGGAAGCTCCCGGATAACAAACGCGGAGAGCCCTATTATTTAAACCTCGCAGATGTGTACGCGCACAGTTGTGAGGTCATGAGTCCCGCCGAGTGACTTCCATTGTCTTTTTCTCTACCCCCAGCGTACATGCACGCGGAGAATGTACCATGGTTCTTAGCCTTACTGCGTTGTCCTGCCTCGTCAGGCGGAGCAGCAGATGAGGCGTAGCAGGCTGCTCCTCATCCTCGAGGTTTGCGTCTACATCGGCGGCCTGGGTGCCTGCGAGGCGCCCGCACGCCAAGCGACAGATAGTCACGCGAGCGACAAGCGACAGCCGATCGTGTTGGCTAGCAGCACGCATGGCGAGGATCTACTTGGACGCATGCTCGATTCTCTCCTGAAGGGCAAGCCCGAGCCCACGTGCCTCGACGGTCTAGCCGTGAACGTCAATAGCACCGTGGTTGGACCTCTCAATGCATGTCTCGTCCAGAGTGCGGACACCTCCGTCTATTACTACAACTATCCCGACGGCAGGGTCGTTGTTGTGGGCTGGCGCTACTATGTGGCACCGGAAGCGCTCGAGTCAGTAGCGGACTCCGTCCACGACCATCTGGCGGCACTATACGGGCCGGGTGAGGAATGTCGAATCCGCGCCGCAGACCGCCCGCCGATTCTCCGTCGAGTCCGGTGGGCGTTGGACGGCTACACATTGCAACTCATAGTTCAGCCACTGGATACGAACTATTACGTAACCATCGACGGCCGGGACATCCCACGGGTGGCCTTCGAAGCTACAAAGGGAAAGACCCTATGCAGCGAATGGGCGGGCGAGCCCGGCTGGAGATGATTGGGCGCCTGTGGGGGCTTCAGTTTCGGCGGGCTACCTTCCGCGGTCGGCCTCCCTTGGCGCCATTGGCCCGTGCAGCTGCCGCCTTGGCCGGAGTCGAGACCTGCCCCGCGATTCGCGCGAGCTCGCTCAGTTTCTGCGACCGGCCGAGCGAGGAGAGCAGGAGCCCAGGTACGCTCAGGTCTACGTCCAGCACTTCCCAATGAAGGCCGCTTCCTCCAGGGCCGAGCTCCACATCGGCGAGCTGCGCCGGGGTAGCTGATGCCAGCGCTGGAATGGACGAAGCAGGGAAGCCGAAGAGGTAGCCGCTCGTGAGTTCCATCATGACGCGACCCGTCTGTTGGTCATAGTACACTGACGTAGCACGCTGCCCACTCTGACGAGCGCGCCGCTCGCGCGCGCGGGCGGCTGGTATCTGCGCCACGATCTTCGACTTCGGCGTCCGCTGCTCCCTAGCCATGGTACTTCCTCCAGCACTGCAGTAGGTACTCGGTGTGCTCCCCGACTGTCCAGAAGGCTGCCGTCACATCGTTGGTCCGCATCCCCGCTACGGTTCGGATGGTCTGTGGCTTCTTACCGACCGCGAGCTCGATTACGACCTCACCGTCAGAGTTCCAGACGTGGACATGAGGCGGCTCGTGTTCGCGAGGCGGCAGGAAGATCAGGATTCGGAACCCACCTACGCGGAGCACGGTCGGCACTCGCGCAAGATAACCTATCTGATGGGTTGTCGCAAGAATCGTGGAGCTACGGGTTCGAGCGATGTCTCGCTCTTGTGTCAAGCGACCTCTGACACGAGACGTCATGTAGAACAGGGCGCGCGTTTCTCGCACGGTCGTATCTCCCTCTGAAAACCCGCTGGCCAAGCCCCAACAACCACCGAGATCCCCTACTCTGAGGGGAACTACCAGGGGTACATCGAGGATCTCAAGCGGAGGAAGGGAGCGGAGGCCGACCAGCCGCATCGCATCGCGTACAAGAAGCTGGTGCGTGGATAGTTAGGTGACTTTGGCGCGCTGAGTCCAGTGGCGGTCTCGTAGCCCGAGTTGTGTCATGGCCCGGCCACCCTGATGCCGAGTATCTCGTGGCGGTGGAGACGCAGTCGCTGGGCTACCAGGACTCGGACTCGGGGTTGCTGCGCCCGACGGCCAAAAAAGTCACGTCTCTTCTACCGACGGCTCACAGCCGGGGCGATTCAGTAACGCGTTAAGCCTGCGCTGCCAGTTCATTCGCGCACGCCACCGCGCGCGCGCGCACGCGTGAGCCGAAGCGTTTGGCGAATCGCTCATCCACACCTTCCGACAGCGCCACATCGGCGAGCGTCGGCGCCACATCCATCACGCGACGAAGGAGGTCGTTTATCTCGGCGAGCACGCGTGCGGGAACGAGGCGGAGCCGCGCGGCCTCTGTCTCCCACGCAATGCGCGTGATACCTCCCAGCGTAGTACGACCGGCAACGGACATCGCGAAGGGCAGCTCCGACGCCGCCGTGCGTGTTGGCAAGAGTAGCGCGCTGGCCAGATCGTACAGCGGCGCCAAGGTCACGTTGCCTTGCGGACCGATGAGCAGCGAGTAGTTGCGCGGGTGAGCGTCGGTGCCGGCGATTACCCAGTTCAAGGCGACTGCCCGCAGGAACTGGTACACGTCCTCGAGTCCTTGCGAGGATTGGTCACGCAGCAGCGCCACCACGTCTTCGATCCCGGGCGCGCCCTCGGCGGAATATTTGAGCCGTGGATTCACGCCGAGCGCCTGAGAAAGATCTTCCTGGTGCAGGCGGACGATGACGTTGCCGTGCCGCTCGCGATCGTAGCGCTCCACGGAGATCGCGGTCTGATCCTCGATCCTGAGGATGCGGGACGACGCGGCGGGACATCCCACGCGTCGTGCGAGCTCCAGGCAGAGATGCTCGTTCTCGTTGTGATGCCGTACGCCACGAAGCGGCGGCTTGAGGATATGCGTCGTGGCGGCGCGGCCCGATGGGCGTCCCCAGCGCTGCTCAGCGTCATCCCAGGTCAGAGCCACCTTGGCCAGAGCTCCCGGGAGACTGAACTGGCCCGTGCCCACGGTCGGCCGGCCATGCGTGTTCTCTGTCGCGAGCTCCCTGAGAAGCTCGGCGACTTGGTAGTCGCCCAGCCACTCGATTTGCCCGGACCCCTCACCCTTCAAATCGGCTACTCGCTCCGGCCGGGCAAACTGGACCGCGCCTGGGCAATCCTCTCCAATATGCGCGAGCAGTGCGAAGGGATCATCGGGCGCCACCCCATACTGGTGCGCGATCGCGTTGAGCCGCGCCTCGCTATCAGGAAGCAGTCCGCGGAGGTAGTACGTGACGACCGGACCATCGTGCACTCGGCTGGCCAGAGGCAGTGAGAGCGAGAGAGGGAAGGCGACCGGATCATCTCGCCAGGTCGCGTCGTAGACGAAGACATGCGTGCCGGGCGTCCGGCCCTGGTGTAGCACGCCAGCGGTGCGCCCTTGCAGCAGAACTATCAGCTCGCGCGGGAGCGCGCCGTCAGCCATGCTCGGTTTCCTTTCGCGCTCGAGCGCTCCCGCCCACCGGTCTCGCTGGCACCGATGATCTGGGTGCGGGCGCTCGTGCATCCAACGTGATCCCCAGTGCACTGAGAGCGCGCAGGGTCAACCCCAGCTCGAGGCGAGGTTTGCCGGACTCGAGGAGGCGGACCCACTCGCGGCTAGCGCCGACGCGTTCGGCGAGCTCGGCTTGCGTCATCCCGGTCGCTCGGCGCGTATCCTTGACGAGCAGCGCTACTTCTCGTGCAGTTCGGATGAGCATTGCGTCCCTCTCAGATGCCAACGGTCCTTGGCATTATATTGTATGCCAACGATCGTTGTCAATAGGTCGTAGGCCAACGATCATTGGCGCCTAGCGGGTGAGGCGGGCACTCCGCATTCACCACGCTGAAGCATTGCGGAGCGGGGGATGATAGGTGGATACTCGGCGCCCCTACACGGCTCGCGAATAGACGGTAGAACCGAGAGCCTCGCCCATTGTGTCAAGCGATCTCTGACACGAGACGTCGTATAGAACGGTGCGTAGGGGTGCCATCCAGTCGCATTCCCCTCTGGAAACCGGCTGGCCAAGCCCCAACAACCACCGAGATCCCTGCTCCGAGGGGAACTACCAGGGGTACATCGAGGATCTCCGGAGGAGGAAGGGGGCGGAGCATCCGCCGAGTGATGCCGAACGAGCCGCGGACCGCCTCTGCGACATCCGTCACGATCGCGCCGCCGCCCCGCAGCCATGCTGCGCGGACGGTGGCTCACCGCGAAACGGGCGGGCATCTTTCCCATGGCGGCCGGAACCTCGCCTGCTTCGATTGCACGTGCCCCTCGCGTCGATCGGCGATGCGCGCCGATCCTCACTCTCCTCCGACTCACTCGCGTACCCAATGCCCAATCCCCACCTGCACCTCCAGGCCGACAGGCTCTACCACTTCGATGCGCGCGGCATCGCCAAGCGCTTCCGCCACGCGGCGATCTTCGGCGCGCTCGATGCGCTCGCCCCCGGCGACACCATGCGCTTCCACAACGATCACGACCCGCTCCCGCTGCTCGATCAGCTCCGCGCGCGCTACGGCGACCGCGTCACGATCGCCTATGTGAGCCGCGAACCGGGCAAGATCACGATCGACTTCGCGGTCGTCGCGCCGCCCGCTTGACCTCGGACGTCTCGAGCGCTTTCTTGCGGCCATGACTCTCTTCGCAGGTCGACCGTCCACGAGCCCTCGTCTGGCGCCCCCGGCGATCCCGGGTGCGCGCCATCGTGTGTTCGTGGCTTGGTGGTCTGCCTCCTGATCGGCGCATAGCGCGCCGGTGCCGCCTCTCCACGCGAGAGGCGGCACTGCGGCCCGAGCGGGGTCCGGAACGCCTCTCCATGCAAGTGGGAGGCGTTTCTCTTCATCCCCCTCTTCGGGTTCGCCAATGCAGATCACCATTCTCGGCTGCGGCACGATGGGCCGCGCCATCGCCACCGGCCTCTCCGGCGCGCGCGAACGCTCCGACGTCCGCCTGGTCCTCATCGACCGCACTCCGGCCTTCGCCGACGCGCTCGCGGAGCATGTGGCTGGCCGCGTTGTTCGCTCCGTGGAGGACGCTCTCGACGGGGCCGACGTGCTCGTCGTGTGCGTCAAGCCGGCGGATGCGCCGGCGCTCCTCGCCGACATCGCGCTCGCACGTGCACGGCTCCCGGACGATGGGCGGTCGCGGCGGCGCCAGGTCCTCGTTTCCATCGCCGCGGGTGTCCCCACCGCCGCGATCGAGGAGACGCTGCACTCCGATCCGGCTCTCGCGGTTGTCCGCGCGATGCCCAACACCGCGTGTGAGATCGGCCGCGGCATGACAGTGCTCGCGGGCGGCACGACGGCCTCGGCCGACGATCTGGCGCTGGCGCACTTGCTCTTCGAGCGAATCGGCCGAGTGCTCGAGCTGGAGGAGCGACTCTTCGATACCGTGACCGCCCTCTCCGCGAGTGGGCCGGCCTTCCTCTATCTCATCATCGAGTCGCTGGTAGATGGCGGCGTACGCTGCGGGATGCCGCGCCGCCATGCGCTCGAGCTGGCGACCCACATGACGCTCGGCGCGGCCGCACTCATCGTGGACTCCGGGAAGCACCCGGCTGTCCTTCGCGACGAGGTGACCACGCCGGGTGGCTGCACGGCCGTGGGGCTGGCCGCGCTCGAAGACGGCGGCGTGCGCTCCACCGTGGCGCGCGCGGTCGAGATGACCGAGCAGCGCGCACGAGTGCTCGGTACGGCCGCGGCGCGATGAAGCGGCGAGGCGCGCCCCAGCGCGAGCTCGCCCATACGATATACCTTTCCCGCCGGGTACGAACCGCGAGGGTCGGACCTACGGTCCCACCACCTGCATCCCGCTGCCCGACGTCGAGCGGCTCGACGACCCGAACGCAACGTGACGCCGCCGGGCCGATCATACCCACGCTAACCGCAACGGAGCGAGAGTAGAATGAGAAAGTGGATCGCCGCGGCCACGGTGGCCATGTCGCGGCCCCGTCGGCGTATGGCTGGCGCGCGCGTGCTGCTGGCGTCGTGCATCGCGCTGACGGTGCCCGCCACGGCGTGCACCCAGGCGGACGCCGCCACCTCGGACACGGTGGTGGTGAAGGGCGGCTGGCTCATCGACGGCGTGCACGACGAGGCCAGGAAGAACAGCGGTATCGTCATCGTGAGCGGCAAGCTCTTCGAAGTGGACGCCGATCTCTCCGGCCGCGATCTCTCGCGGGCACGCGTCGTGGAGCTGGACGACGACGAGTACATCCTTCCCGGGATCTTCGATCTCCACGCCCACTACAACCTGAATCTCTTCGGCCGCAATCGACGCGACGACGTCGTGGTGCAGCCGGTGGTGTTCCTGGCCAACGGCGTCACGTCCACTTTCCCGGCTGGCGAGTACGATCCGGAGGAGATGGCGGCGCTCCGCCAGCGCGTCGATCGCGGCGAGCAGCCCGGGCCGCGCATCTACAACTCGGGACCGTACTACGGGAGCGTGCGGAAGGGGTGGGATCCGGACGTGCTCACGCCCGACTCGATCTACAAGGACGTGGACTACTGGGTGTCGCGCGGCGTGAAGGGTTTCAAGGCGAAGGGGATCGGGCTCGTGCAGCTCCGCGCGCTCATCGAGCGTGCCCACCAGCACGGCCTCACTGTCACGGGCCATCTGGGCTCGGGCTCCCGCGGCAGCGTCAACCCGCGCGACGCCATCATGATGGGAATCGATCGTGTCGAGCACTTCATGGGCGGCGATGCGTTCCCGGCAACGCGGTCGGCCTACGCGTCGCTCGTCGAGCTGGACGTGGACTCGCCGGAGTTCCGCCGGATCATCCAGCTCTATCTGAAGCATCACGTCTACTTCGACGCCACGCTCACCGCGTATGGCTACGCGGCGAACAACGACGGCGATGAAGCCTACGCGTACTGGGTGGACGAGAAGAAATTCCTCACGCCCTTCATGCGGCAGGAGCTGGAGAAGCGCCCCCCGCGCCGCGTGAGCGAGCAGTTCGATCGCATCTATAGGGTGAAGCCGAAGGCTCTCATGGCGTTCTACGACGCCGGCGGCGGCGACCTCATCACCCTCGGGACCGACCACCCGAGCACCGGCGAATACCTGCCCGGCTTCTCCTCGCACCGCGAGATGTTCGCGATGGTGCGTGCGGGGATCCCCGCGGCGAAGGTGCTCCAGATCGCCACGATCCACGGCGCGCGCGCTCTGGGGATGGGTGACAGACTCGGTTCCATCGAGACCGGCAAGCTCGCCGATCTCTTCGTGGTGCGCGGCAACCCGATCCAGGACATCCGCAACACGCGCAAGGTGCAGGTCGTGGTGAAGGGCGGCAGGGTGTTCGACCCGGCCGAGCTGCTGAAGTCGGTGGAGGGAAAGCTCGGCCCGGGCGGGCCGGAGGACGCCGCGAACTGGTAGGAGGCGTCGACACGCATACACGGAGGGCCCGGCAGCGCTGCCGGGCCCTCCGTGTAT
>CAZTTY010000136.1:0-7371 GCA_964616815.1 uncultured Gemmatimonadaceae bacterium
CGCCGGCGCCCGGGGGGGGGGGCGCGCGGGCCGGGGGGGGTGGGCGGGGGCGTTTTCCGGCGGGCCGCCCCACGTCAGGCGCCAGACGCCGTCGTCAGGACGGGCGGGAGCGGTATCTCGTAGACGAAAAAGGACCGTGACGGATCGTCCCGCCGGAGAAGCGGGAGCGATACGTTGAAGACGGGTACGCCACCGGTGGTGTGCCCGCTGAACGTACCGGAGTGCGCGTGTCCGTGAAACGCCACGGTGCATTCGTAGCGGTCGAGCGGCTCGGCGAGCCGATCGGTGCCGAGGTAGGGGTGGATGATCTCGGGCTCGCCGACGACCGTCGCCAGGATGGGAGCGTAGTGCAGCACCACTATGCGTATGGGAGTCGCGAGGCGCCGCAGCGCGAGCTCGAGCCCCTGTACCTGTGTGAGCGTGGTGTTCACGAACGCCTTCGTTTCCGGCTCGCCGAACGACGTGAGCGTGCCGCGGCCGAAGCCGCCCATGTATCCCTTCACGCCCGCGAATCCCACCTGATCGAGTAGCTGGAAGCCGTCGCCGTCGAGGATGTGGATACCGCGCGAAGTCAACTCGGCTACGCCTTCGGCCACCTGGTTCGATTCGTAGTCGTGATTACCGAGCACGCCGATCACGGGTATCTTCACATCCGCGAGCTCGCCCGCGACGACCTTGAACTCCGAGAGCTCGCCGCGGCGGGTCATGTCGCCGGTGAGCACCAGGACGTCGGCCTTCACGTTCGCCTCGGCGAAGGTATCGCGGAATACCCCCACGTCGCCGATGCCACAGTGAAAGTCGCCTACGGCCGCCACGCGGAGCACGCCCGAGGCGGGCCTCCTCCGCTCCGGGCCGCGCCACCCGGCGGTCTGTCCCGCTCCCGTCCCTCCCCCGGCCGTGCCACCTTCCGGTCCCCCCACGCCGCCGGCCCGCACCACGCGCGGGTCAGGCGACCCTTGCACGGTATTCCGCCACGGCCCGTGAGCTCTCATCCCAGACATCGCTCACGGCGATCTCGCGAAGCACGGGGAGATTCTCCAGCCGCGCGATCTCTTCGGCGCGCGCATCCCGGAAACCCCACTCGTGCACGTCGATCGTGAAGCTGAAACGCGAGATGAGAGTGCCGCGTGTGATCTTCTCGCCGCTCCGCTCGCGATCGGCCTCCGCGTGCGCGCGCCGCAGCAGCTCGTCGAGCAGCCAGCGCGGTATGCGGTCGCCGAGCTCCGGGTACACGTACTGGAACATCAGCACCTGCGTGAGCAACAGAGGCCAGTGTACGGCGGTCTTCTCGAGAAGCCGTTTCCAGTCCATCAGCGGTCCGACGCTGGCGATGAGGTGGACGATGTCGGCCATGTCCTGGCGGTGCCGCTCGCTGATGAAGAGTCGATGCCAGATGAGCTCCTCCACCGGCGCGATGCGGACCGGCGTCGCCGCCAGGATGGCGGGCGTGCTGTGCGAGTACCAGTCGCGGTCTATGGGAGCGAGCCCGTTCCCCATTCCGAAGATGACGTCGACGAAGAGCCGCCCGCGCATCGCCTTGGCGAGCCAGTGCGGCTGCTCGAGTCGCGCGCTCAACCCCGTGGCGCGCAGCGCGCGCATGGCCGGTATCACGTGCTCCGGTTCCACGAAGAGATCGAGATCCTTCGTCTCGCGGTAGATGCCCGTGTGAGCGTGAACGGCGTAGGCACCGGCGACCACGTAGGGAACGGCGGCCGCGTTCAGCGCGGCGAGAACTTCCTTGTACAGCTCGCGCTCTTCCTCGGGTATCCAGAAGCTGCCGTGCGTGACGGATCTGGTCTCCTGTCGCGAGATGTCGCCCAGTCCGCGCGCGCGCATCACGTCCCTGTCGATCTGACCCATGCTGCCTCCGGTCGGCGAGTATGGGTCATTCGGCAAGTCGGGGGCCAGAGCCGCCGTATGTCTCGCGGATCAGCGACGCGATCTCCAGGGCGTTGGTGGTACCGTAGTTGGAATAGCAGTTGTTCATGATCACGTGAGTGGCCACGGCCTCCACCGCCGCGTGGGCGATGCGCGGCACCCACTCTCCCAGCTCCGCGCGGTCGTAGAGGTAGCGGAAGCGCTCGACCACCGGTACGCCCGGCTTTTCCCACTGGCTCGCTCGCCGGCCGTGAAAGCGCACCATGGCGAGCCGTGGCGAGGTGACGGCCGCAATCGGCGGCACGCTGCTCCCGAGGCCCTGCGGTTCGTCCACCATCACGAACGGGAGTGCGTTGCGCTCCAGGAAGTCGAGCGTGCGCTCCGCGTCTCGCTCGCCGAACCAGCTCGCGTTGCGGAACTCCACGGCGCACGGGATGTCCCCCAGACGCTGGCGCGCATCGAGGATGGCGACCCGGTTGTCGTGCCCCGGATGGAACCAGCGTGGATACTGCAAAAGCACCGCGCCGAGCTTTCCCGATGATCGGAGCGGCTCGAGGGCATCGCGGAAGCTGGCCCATACCTCGTCGTACAGCTCCGGCGGCAGATCCTTCCCGTAGATACGTTCCCTGGTGGCGAGAGTATCGGAGAGCGAGTCGCGCAGAGCGCGCGGCAGCCGCCGGACTTCCGATGGCTGGCCCGTCATGAGGGCGTGCGCCTTGACGTTGAACGTGAAGTCGGCCGGTGTGCGCTGGGTCCAGAGCTCGGCCGTCCTGCGCGCTGGGAGCGCATAGTAGGTGGAGTCCACCTCCACGAGCGAAAAGCGCGTGGCATAGTAGCGGAGGCGCTCCTCGGCGGAGTCCACGCCAGGCGGGTAGAAGACGGCGCCGCGCGTGATGGTGGGGTCGGTCCACGAGGCGGTCCCGAAGCGGATCTCGTGCCCGGCCGGGAGACGTAGCGCGTTGCCCGAGTCCGGGTCGAGCAGGGCGGCGCGCCGGAGCGCTTCCTCGGGACCGGGATCGTGAGTGGAGGATGGGGTGCGCGGGGTCATGTACAGTTGCCGGATGCACGAAACCCGCCTGCCGTCATCGACCGGCAGGCGGGTTTCGAAGTGGAGGCGCGGGGAATTGAACCCCGGTCCGAGACAAGATCCACCACAGCGTCTACGTGTGTATCCCGCCGATTGAGGTCTCCGATCGCTGGCCAGCGGGCGGCCCACGGTCGGACGAGTCTCCTGCTACTTCGCGCGCCGCCGGAAGACGCGACGGCACGCTATCCCGATTTTGCGATACCCGGCAAACCGCCTCGGGCGGGCTGCCTACCGGGCAGGTGCGTCAACCGAAGTTACGCAGCCAGTGCCATTTCAGAGTTGGCAATTGTAACGTTTCCCGAGGGTTTTACCAGGGCCCGAGAACCTGGACACGCAGCCACAGCTTCACTAACCCCGTCGAAGCCAGTCGCCCCCATACACCCCTGAATCTAACGAGCCACGGGCCCGTGGTCAATGCGATCGACAGCTCGCGTACGAACTCCGGTGGATCGTCTAACTCGCTGCGGCAGCCATGGTTCCGCAGCTCACCTTAACGTTGTTTCTCCCTGCGTTCTTGGCGGCGTAGAGCGCCCTGTCGGCGTTCAGGAACAGCGCCTCACGCCCGCCACCGCTCTCCGGATAGCACGCCACGCCGAAGGACGCCGTTACCGTGATCGGCTCGCCGTCCACCAGCACGCGCAGCTCCGCCACCGTCCTGCGCAGCCGTTCGGCTACATCGTACGCGCGCTCCGTGGACGTCTGGGGGAGAAGTATGGCGAGCTCTTCACCGCCGTACCGGGCGCAGATGTCGATGTTGCGGATCGCGCGAACCAGCGCGCGGGCGATAGCGGCGAGCACGAGGTCGCCGGCCCGGTGCCCATGCTCGTCGTTCACCAGCTTGAAGTGATCGACGTCGCACAGGACCAGCGAGAGCACCTGCTCGTGGCGGTCGCACTCGGCCAGGTGCCGCGCGAGCCGTTCGTCGAACATGCGCCTGTTGGGCAATCCGGTGAGCTCGTCGGTGGCCGCGCGCGCCGTGACTTCCTCGAGCTGTCGAACGCTCTCCACTCCCACCGACGCCACGGACGAAAGCAGGCGCAGAAGCGATCCTTCCACGGAGGTGAGCTGCGACTCCTCATCCGCCTCGACCGCGATCGCGCCAAGCGACCTGCCGTCGCGCAGCAGCGGAACGATCGCGATCGAGCCGATTCGCCGGGTCGGCTCGTACGGACCGAAGATCGGGAAGTCCGACATCCGGTACGACTCGCGGATCGTGAAGCGTTGCTTCTCGCGGCAGGCGGCACCCACGAAGGAATCGTGGGAGATGGCAAAGCCGGGCGACATGGGATGCCCCGGCGACACGGTCATGATGCGGCCGCTCCCGCCCTCCTCGTCGTTCCCTTCCCGATCGGCGGCATCCCAGACGACGAAGGCCGCGCGCGGCGCTCCCGAGATCTTTCGCGCCGCCGCACAGATGGCACGCCCCAGTGTGGAGAGATCGACGCTGGCCTGGATATCCTCGGCGGCCCGGGCCAGGACCTCGGACTTGTCGTGATAGCGATGCGCCTCGCGGCCGTGGTGGACCAGGTCGAGCAGCATCGCGAGGCGCTTCCCGAAGCGCGGCAGATAGGTGCGCGCCCGCTCGCACGATATCGCACGGCGGTCGGCGGCGTAGAGCGCGATCACACCGTGCTCGCGTCCATCCGGACCGATCGGAGTGGCTACGAGGAATGCCTCGTCGGTGTCGTAGTTGCTCGCGACCATCCCCTGCTGGAGCGCCCAGTGTGCGAGCGAGTCCGCCGGCGGCGTGGTGCGGAAATCGTCCGCGGAGGTGGAGCCCGACGCGGATGCGACCGTCATCAGCTCCTCGCGCTCTCCGTGCCTCCACAGCACCACGTCGTCGGCCCCGAGCGCATCCCGGATGTCCTGCAGATAGCGCTCGATGATCTCCGATTCCACCGTATGCTCCGGAATCGATCCGTCGGCGGATGGGACGCGGCGGAATCGTGGCGATCCCGTGGTGCGCACCCCGCCGGAAGGCGTCGGCCGCAGCGCGAGCGCCAACGTCGCGTTCTGTGCGGCCGTTCGCTCGGCTTCTTCGCGAGCTCGGCGGGTTATGACAAGTGCAGCGAGGAGCGCCGTGAGAAGTGCGGCGAAGGTGGCGCCCAGGGTGAACGCGGCCGCTGGCACGTTGCTCCCCCAGTGTTGAATTTCGTGTCCGCACGCCCGCGGCGCGGGCTGCTGGCGCGGGCTGCTCAGGAGTGCGTGATTCGCGAAGCGGCGTGCGCCGCGTCGAACCCGTTGTCGATGTTGACGACCGTGATCCCCGCGGCGCAACCGTCGAGCATCGTGGGGCAGGTCGCCGGCGCCGGCCGTGATACGGCCACCGGATGGGAGCTGGCGCGCTCGTCGCCGTGACCGGCTCCGCGGGCCCGCTCGCACAGATACTCGCCGAGAATGTCCTCCACCTCGGCGAGCGACACGACCTGGTGCAGCCTGCGGCGCAGATCGGCGGATCCAGGAACGCCCTTGACGTACCAGCCGAGATGCTTGCGAAATTCGATGGCCGCACCGCGCGGGTCCATCTCGAAGGACTCGGCCATGCGCGCGTGCTCGATCGCGATGGCGAAACGCCTCTCGATGGGCGGCGTGGGCGGCATCTCGCGTCCCTCGAGAAGAGCGCGCGTCTGGTCGAAGATCCATGGCTGGCCAAAGGAGCCGCGCGCGATCATCACGCCGGCACACCCCGTGACGCGCTGCATACGGATGGCGTCCTCCGGCGTCTTGATGTCGCCATTGCCGAGAACCGGGATGTCCAGCGCCTCGACGACCGCGGCGATCTCCTCCCACCGCGCATCGCCGGAGTACATCTGCGAGCGCGTACGCGGATGCAGCGTGAGCAGTCGCGCTCCGGCGTCCTGGCAGCGGAGCGCGATGGTCACCGGGTCGCGCATCTCCTCGCTCCAGCCGCTCCTGATCTTCACGGTGACGGGTAGGTGCGTGGCGCGCGCGACGCTGCCGATGACATCGGTCACGAGCCCGAGGTCCTTCAGACATCCCGAACCGCCGTTGCGCTTGACGACTTTCTTGACGGGGCAGCCGAAGTTGATGTCGATGAACTCCGGCGCGAACACGTCGGTGACGAGCGCGGCCGCCTCGCCCATGGCCGTGGGATCGGCGCCGAATATCTGCACGCCGATCGGCCGTTCGTCGGCGCCGAAACGAAGCTTGGAGATCGTTGCCTCGTTCTCCCGACGGATCCCCTCGGCCGAGAGGAACTCGGTCACGACCACGTCCGCGCCGAAGCGGCGGCAGAGGCGCCTGAAGGGCGACTCCGACACTCCGGCCATGGGCGCCAGGTAGAGCGGGATGTCGTGCGGGAGGGGGAATGGGAACGGCATGCCGCAAGCTAACGGGGCTTCCAAGTGCATGCAACGTCAGTATTTGACAGCCAGCAGGCACTCCGGTAGCTTGAAAAGTTGGCCCCGATCAGCGGATGTTGGCCCACGAATAAGACATTGAGGACATAGATGGAACTACGTCAATTCTTCACCGAGGATGCGATCGATCTCGCGCTACAAGGCAGCAGCAAGGACGAGATCCTGAAGGAGCTGATCGCTCTCCTGAAGCTGGATGAGAAGTCCGAAGGGATGCTCTACAAGATGCTCAAGCGGCGCGAGAATCTCGGTTCCACGGGCATCGGTCGAGGGATTGCGATACCGCACTGCCGTTCGCTCGTGGTGAGCAAGCTGCGCGTCGCGTTCGGCCGCAAGGCGGACGGCGTCGACTTCAGGGCGATCGACGAGAAGCCCGTGAACTTCTTCTTTCTGATCGTCGCGCCGCCGCTCGAAGTTTCCAATCAGTACCTTCCCGTGCTCGGCAAGATCGCTCAGTTCAGCAAGGAGAGCGATGTGCCGGAGCGCCTTTTCTCGCTCACAGAGCCCCAGCAGTTCCTCGCGCTGCTCGAGGAGAAAGGTGTGTGATGCTGGATCGGGAACTCGAAATACTTCTGGAGATCCAGGATCTCCAGACTCTGCGACGCGACATCACCGCCGAGGAGTACGCCGCAGCCGGCATACCGGTCGACGCGGATCAGGTGAGCGAGCGGCTCGGCGACCGTATCGCCGAGCGTGAGGCGCAGCTCTCGCAACGCACCCAGCGCGCTCTGCAGCGCATCGGCCGGCGCCACGAGCGCGTGGTCGCGCCGGTGCTGAACGGAGTGTGCTATGGCTGCTTCGTGCACGTCCCCACCAGCAGGGGGCACGACCAGGATCGCAACACCGAGCTGCGTACCTGCGAGAACTGCGGGAGGTTCATCTACTACGCCGACTGACGACGCGTAGCGGACGATCTCGACTCGGGCCCCGGGGCCGGGGGGGGGGGGGGGGGGGGGGGGGGGCGCCCGCCCCCCCCCCCCCCCCCCCCCCCCCGCCGCCCCGAGCGCCCCCCCCCCCCCCGGGGGCGGG
>CAZTTY010000137.1:0-7297 GCA_964616815.1 uncultured Gemmatimonadaceae bacterium
CCGATCACCGGCGCGCCGTTGCGCATGGCCAGATCCATGATCTTGCAGATCTTCTCCGCGTGCGCCTCGGAGAGCGAGCCGCCCAGCACGGTGAAGTCCTGAGAGAAGACGTACACCAGCCGCCCCTCGATGCGTCCGTAGCCGGTCACCACCCCGTCGCCGTAGATGTGTTTCCCATCCAGGCCGAAGTCGGTGGAGCGGTGGGTCACGAAGCGATCCAACTCGACGAAGCTTCCCTCGTCCAGCAGGATGTCCAGCCGCTCGCGCGCCGAAAGCTTCCCCTTGGCGTGCTGCGCCTCCAGGCGCCGGCGTCCTCCACCCAGTTCCGACTCCGAGCGACGTTGCTCGAGGAGCTCGAGTTTCTCTCGCATACTCATACGCGCGATAAGCTAGCCGCGGTGCCTGGGTGTATGCCAGATGTCGCACGACGTGGCGCCCGCGCGTGCGGCCTGCTTGTTGCGATTACGCGGCGCGACTGGGCCACCGGAGATGTGTATGCTGCGTTGCTCGCACCGAGAATTCGGTCGTGGCCGGATGGCGGCGCTCCTCGCCGCGTTGGCGGCGGCTGGCCGCTCCGGTTCGCCGCGTTCGCACGCCGTGCGTATTCCATGAGCGCGCGGCTCCGCGCCAGGTGAAGCAGAAGGCCCTGCAGCTCACGCTCGGGGTGGTGACGAGCATCGGCGGCTTCCTAGAGGTCGGATCGATCGCCACATCGGCGCAGGCCGGGGCGAGCTTCGCGTATCGGCTCGTATGGCCGATCGTCCTCGGCACCGTCGTACTGATCTTCCTCGTGGAGATGTCGGGTCGCCTGGCCGCCGCGAGCAGATTCACGGTCTCGGGCGCGATGCGCGACCGGTTCGGCTTCGACTACTTCGTGATTCCGCTCGTGACGCTCTCGGTGGTGATCTACCTCGTGCTGGCGGCGGAGGTGGGCGGCGCGGCCTTCGCGCTGCAACTGGTCACCGGCGTCAGCTACCGGTGGTGGGCCGTGCCGGTCGCGCTGCTCGTGTGGATCATCCTCTGGGCCGGGCCGTTCTCCGCCGTGGAACGCTGGGTGCCGCTCGCCGGACTGGTGACGGTGGTGTTCCTGGTGGGCGCGTTGAAGCTGGATCCCGACTGGGGAGCGGTGGGGCGCGGCCTGATCCCCACCATGCCGCCGCACGACGCGCTTAACTACTGGTTCCTGGTCGTCAATATCCTCGGCGCCACGATCGCACCCTATCTGATGTACTTCTACTCGTCCGGCGCCGTGGAAGGTAAGTGGGACGAGAGCTTCATCGGGATCAACCGCGTGATCGCCACTCTCGGCATGAGCTTCGGAGCGCTGCTCGCCGTGGCGGTGCTGGTGATATGTGCGAGAGTGTTCGAACCAGCGGGGGTGCGGATCGATGGGTACGATCAGATCGCGCTGATGCTGACCGGCGCGCTGGGGAAATGGGGCTTCTACCTCTTCGCCGCATCGCTGTTCGTAGGCTGCCTGGGCGCATCGCTCGAGATCGCGCTGGCCGTGGCGTACATGACGGCGCAGGGGCTGGGCTGGCGTTGGGGGCAGGACGAGGCACCGAGGAAGGTGCCGCGCTTCGTTCTCGTGTACACCGTACTCCTGGCGATCGCGCCCTGGCTCATCGTGTTCGGAGTGAGTCCGCTCCAGGTCACGAGCATGTCCATGGCGCTCACCGCCGCGACTCTGCCCGTGGCGATCATTCCATTCATCGTGCTCATGAACGATCCGGTGTACGTCGGCGAGCACACCAACGGCTGGATCGGGAACTGCGTGGTGGTCTTCACCATCGTGATGGCCTGCATCCTCGCGATCGTCACCATCCCGCTCCAGCTTCTGGGAGGAGGCTGAGATGCATCTCGTTCGCGATCTTCTCGACAAACAACTCGTGGATGTGAACGGGCGACCGATGGGGCGCGTGGACGGCCTGATGATGGAGGCTGCGCCCGGCGCGCAGCCGCGCATCGCGACGATCTGCGTGGGCGGAGTGGTGCTCGCCGGGCGGCTCCCCGGCTTCGTGGGACGTTGGTGCGCGGCCGCGCTGCGCCGCCTCGGTCCGCGGCACGGCGTCCCCTTCCGCATCCCGTGGTCGCGCGTGCTCGATGTGAGCGCCGAGATCGGCGTGGACGTGGACTCCGATGCCGGCGATGCGATGGCGTCGTCTCGCTGGGTGCGCGATCACATCATCGGCCGCATCCCGGGAGCGTGACGGTGCGCGATGCCGGCGTCGCCGTGGAGCACCTCCTCAGCCGCACGGTGCGCGATCCCTCGGGGAGGTCCGCTGGCCGTATCGAGGAGATTCGGGTGACGCCAGTGCGCGATGCGCTTCTGGTCTACCAGTACGACCTCGGCCCGGCCGCGCTCCTGGAGCGGCTGGCGGTGCGTCTACGCGCCTTCCCGCCTCTCCGGATGCTCGGCGTCGGCGCCGGGCACGGGGGACGCTCCGTGCCCTGGGAGAAGATGGATCTGAGCGACCCGTTACGCCCTCGCATCACCTGCATGCGCGAGGAGCTGCGGCCGCTCGAGGAGTGAGCGGTTTCGGGGAGCGGGCGTACAAAAGGACGATGGGCCCCGCCGGCAGCGCCGGCGGGGCCCATCGCTAATGCTCGACCGATGGCGAGGGTGGTCAGGCGGAAGCCTGTTCGCCCTCGTCTTCCGCCGTCGCGGCGGGCTGTGCCTCGTCCGCCGCTTCCACCGTGCTTTCGTCAGAGCTCTGCGAAGCCTCCGCCGCGCTCTCGCCATCGTCCGTGGCGTCGTGCGACTCATCCGACTCGTCCATCGGAATGACCTTGGACGGCGTCTCCGGACGCGGCGGCTGCTCCTCGGGTACGTTTGTTACCGCGAGGACGATCCGCCGGTGGATCGGATCCACCTCGAGCACGCGCATGTCGAGGATCATCCCCTCGTACACGTCGTCCGCCGGGTTGACGACCGGCTTGCCGAGGTTGAGCTGGCTGATCGGCACGAAGCCTTCGATGTCGTTGCCGATATCCACGACCACGCCCTTGTCCATCAGCCGCGCCACGGTGCCCGTGGTGTCGATGCCGACGGGGTAGGTCTCACCGATGCTGAGCCACGGATCTTCGGTGGCCTGCTTGAGGCCGAGCGAGATGCGCTTGTTGTCGGCGTCGATGTTGAGGATCACGACGTCTACCGTGTCGCCCTTCTTCACCACTTCCGACGGGTGCTGGATCCGCTTGGTCCAGGACATGTCGGAGATGTGGATCAGACCATCGATACCCGGCTCGATCTCCACGAAGGCGCCGAAGGAGGTGAGGTTGCGCACCTTCCCCGAAATCCGCGTACCCACCGGGTAGCGGAGCGGGAGCACCATCCACGGATCCTGCTCGGTCTGCTTCATGCCGAGCGAGATCTTCTCCTCGTTCGGATCGACCTTCAGCACCACCGCCTCGATCATCTCGCCGATCGAGACGAGCTTCGACGGGTGGCGGACGTTGCGCGTCCAGCTCATCTCGCTGATGTGCACCAGGCCTTCGATACCCGGCTCCAGCTCGATGAACGCGCCGTAGTTGGTGATCGAGACGACCTTGCCGTTCACGCGCGTGCCCACCGGATACTTCTCGGCCACGTCCTTCCAGGGGTAGCTCTGGAGCTGCTTGAGGCCGAGCGAGATGCGCTCGCGATCCCAATCGATGTCGAGGATCTTGACCTCGAGTTCCTGGCCGATCTGGACGAGCTCCGACGGGTGCGAGATGCGGCCCCACGACATGTCGGTGATGTGGAGCAGCCCGTCCACGCCGCCGAGGTCGATGAACGCACCGAAGTCGGTGATGTTCTTGACGATTCCCTTGCGGACCTGGTCTTTCTGGAGCTCCTTCATCAGCTTCTCGCGCTTGCCGGCGCGCTCGACCTCGAGGATCACTCGACGCGAGACGACGATGTTGCGGCGGCGCTTGTTGAGCTTGATGATCTTGAACTCGTACTTCTGGCCGAGCAGCTCGTCGATATTGGGAACGCGGCGGAGCGCGATCTGCGACCCGGGGAGGAACGCGTCCACGCCCATGAGGTCGACCACCACGCCGCCCTTGATCTTCTTGACGAGCGTTCCCTCCACCGGCTCGTCCTCTTCGTAGGCCACACGGATGCGCTCCCACACGCGCATGAAGTCGGCCTTCTTCTTGGAGAGGACTACCGAGCCTTCCTGGTCTTCGAGGTGCTCGAGGAGCACTTCCACTTCGTCGCCCGGCTTGAGCTCCGGATGGTCCTTGAACTCCTCGAGTGGTACGGCGCCCTCGGACTTGAAGCCGATGTCGAGGATCACGAGGTTGTCGCGGATCTCCAGAACCTTGCTCTTGACGATCTCGCCTTCGTCGATGGACGCGAGGGTACCGGCGTACAGCTCGATGAGCCGCGCCTCCTCTTCGGGCGAGTACTCGTCTTCATCCCAGCGGTTGTCGCCGTGGGAGAGTAGACGCAGCTTGCTTCTGTCGTTGTCGCGGCGTGCAGTCTCCACGCCGGTGGATGTCCTTTCTTCTAGCTCGGGCATACCGAAGTGTTTCTCCTGGCCCACGGTCTATTTAGGCTCGCCGCGTCGAGTAAGATGGTATAGGGGCCAAACGCAAGACGCGACCCGCCACAGGTCGCGTCAGCGAACGGCACATGTGAACCTGTAAACATAGCGCCGCCCGAGGGTTACCGCAATAGGAACCGTACTTGCGCCCGGGGGGCTTTGGATCCCCGCGTTCGCGGGAATGATGGCCGGCCCGCCCTATTTGCGCGCGGCCAGTACCTGGGCCAGCGCCACGATCCGCTCCACCTGCGCTTCCTGCGTGAGGTGCGTCGTATCGATCAGCACCGCGTCCTTCGCCTGTACGGTCTGCGTCGCGTCACGCGCGTCACGCAGCACGAGGCGCTCGGTCTCGGCGGCGATCTCCCGCTCCTCAGGCGCCTCGCCGAACCGCTGCACCAGCCGCCGGCGGGCGCGCTCCCACGGATCGGCCACCAGGAAGATCTTGAGATCCGCCTCCGGAAAAACCACGGTGCCTATGTCGCGGCCATCGACCACCACGCTGTGACTCGACGCCGAGGAACGAACCAGGTCGTTCACCCAGTCGCGGATGCGGGGCATCTGCGCCACGCGCGAGACGTGCCGGGTCACCTCCGTCCCCCGCAGCTCGGATTCGATGTCCTTGCCGTCGAGGAGCGGCAGCACGGCACCGGCGGCCGGGTGAAGCGTGATCGAGGCGACGGCGCGACGCACGTCTTCCTCGCTCCACGCGTCGGCCTCGGGCGAGCGGCGGAGCGCTGCCGCCGTTGCCGCCCGGTATAGCGAGCCCGAGTCTACGTGGCAGAAGCCGAGGCGCTGCGAAACCATCCTGGCTGTGGACGACTTCCCCGACGCCGCCGGGCCGTCTATGGCGATCACGAGATAGCCCATGTCAGGCCACCACCGCGCGTCGCAGGTCGTCCCAGAAGGCCGGATACGACACCGCCACGCAGGCGGGATCGTCGATCTCTATCAGGTTGCCGGGAAGCGCCGCCAGCACTCCGAAAGCCATGGCGATACGGTGGTCGCCGCGTGTCCGTACTCGTCCCGCGAGCGGTCGGTCGCTCCCCTCTACGGTGAATCCGTCGGGCGACTCGTGCGCGGTCGCTCCCAGGGCGCGAAGGTTGGACACCACCAGAGTAATGCGGTCGCTCTCCTTGAGGCGGAGCTCGGCGGCACCGCTCACCCGCGTGGTGCCCTCGGCACACGCCGCGATGCACGCCAGTAGCGGCAGCTCATCTATCATGGACGGCACCTCCTCGGCCGGCAGCTCGGTGCCCACCAGCCGCGAAGCGTGGACGGTTACCGTTCCCACGTCCTCCCCACCCTCGGCGCGCGTGGTCCCCATTTCCACGCCAGCGCCCATTAGCTGCAGGACTCGGAAGAACCCGGTGCGCGTGGGATTGAGGCAGACGTCGGTGAGCGCTATGGAGCCTTCGTCGGCCAGCGCGGCCACGGCGGCGAGAAACGCCGCGGAGGAGGGATCGGCGGGCACTGTGATGTGGAGCGGCGCCAGCCGCCCCTCGCGCGGAGGGCACAGTCTTACGGAGCTCCCCTGGATCGTGACGCTGGCGCCAAGAGAGGCGAGCATCCGCTCCGTGTGATCGCGCGACCGGCCAGGTTCGCGGACTTCCACCTCCACGTTCGCGGCGACGCCAGCCAGAAGTATGGCGCTCTTGACCTGCGCGCTGGCCGCCTCGCTCGTCCACGTTATCGGACCGAGCGATCCGCCGGTGACGCGCATCGGGAGGCCGTCACCAGACTCGAAGTCGAACGAGGCGCCCATCGCGCCGAGCGGGCGCGCCACGCGCCGCATGGGGCGCCGGCTGAGACTCTCGTCGCCCACGAATCGGGATGTGAACGGGCAGGCTGACGCCACACCGGCCATGAGCCGCGTGGTGGTGCCGCTGTTGCCGCAGTCGAGATCCTCGGCCGGCGCGCGAAAGGAGCGCACGCCACGCCCCTCCACGGCGATCCGGCCGGAGATGGGCGGGATCCCGGCACCGAGCGCGCGGAGCACCGAGGCGGTGCTGCGCACGTCGGCCGAGTCGAGAATCCCGAGAATAGTGGACCGTCCCTCGGCCAGCGCCGCCAGCATGAGCGATCGGTGTGAGATCGACTTGTCGCCGGGTACCTTGACCGTGCCCTGAACTCTCACGCTCGGTGCTCCGGGTCGTTAGTGCCGCCGCCCCCCACGCCCCCCATGCCCCCCTCGCCTCCGGCCACGCGGCCACGCTGCAGCGACGGCGCCCCGGCCATCCGCGCGCCTTCGCGCCGCCACGCCCGAGCACTGTTCCAGATGGAAGCGAGCGCCTGGCTGTCGCCCGAATCGAGCGCCCGGCGCAGCCTGGATATCGTGTCGCCCAGGAGCTCGAGGGCCGCGTCCAGCTCGGCGGGAGTGCCGGCCAGGAGCGTGGGCCAGGAACCCAGGTCGCTGGCGGCCAGCCGCGTCGTGTCGCGCGCACCGGTACCGATGGTACGCGCCTCGATACCGCCCTCGGCCAGAGTGGCCGCGAGGGCCGTGGCGGTGAGCTGAGGGAGCTGGCTCACCCAGGCCATGAGCCGGTCGTGCGCCTCGGCGGTCCGGTAATCCACGCGCCGCGCGCCCACCGTATGCCAGAGCCATTCGATGCAGGAGCGGGTGCGCGCGTCAGCGCGCTCCTCGGCGCTGATCACCGCATCCACGAAGAGCTCGGGGCGGGAGGCTGCGAAGCCGGTGTCGTGCGAACCGGCGAGCGGATGAGAGCCGAAGAGCCGTTCGTTTGCGGCGGAGTCGACGCCCAGCGCCT
>CAZTTY010000138.1:0-7261 GCA_964616815.1 uncultured Gemmatimonadaceae bacterium
CGAAGGCGCCGTGGTGCCCTCCGCGATCTCGACGGCCTGACCCATGGAACGGATCAGCCGCTCCTCGACAGATACCTTCTTCATGTCAGCGCCTGTACCCGGTGTTCGATGGCAGTCTCACGCTTGTTCACGAACCTGCCAGTCTACTTCACCTTCTTGCGGGGCGACGCTCGTCGCGCTTCGGTCTTCGTGGCCTTCCGTGCCTCGGCGCTGTCAGCTTCTACCAGCGCTCGAACATTGATTGGATTTAGCCAGATCGGTCCGAACCGACCCCGCATGGTGATGTTCGCCACTGCCTCTCTCACGAATGGAAAGAGCATGGACACCCCGCCCTGCACCAGGAAGGAATGAGGGGTCAATCCTACGCTCTCGCCTTGGCTCTCCACGATGCCGAGCATCGTGATGTCCAGATGGTACAGCGGATCTTCATCGTTCCTGCTCTTCACGCGAATCGCGATAGCCGCAGCCTTACTCTCCGCGTCACCGTGAAGATTTATCTCGACGTCCACGTTGGCCGTCGGGTGCCTCGTACTCGCGGGGAGCTGCAGGGCATCACTACGATGCCTGAACTCGACAGCGCTCAGAATGATCTGAGAGATAGAAAGTCCGGTTCCGGCAGATTGTGCCATCAGGCCACCGTCAGAGCGGTATTCTTACTGAGTTTCAAATCGAGAGGTCTGTCGCCGGTCTCCACTCTCTCCGTCGCGACGACCGCGCCCTCGCCCTCGCCCTCCAACCAGGCGTCCATGAAGTCGCTCGAGACGGTCGACTCGCCGATTGGAACCAACTCCAGTCCGCGCACTTCGACTCCGGCGGCCCAGAGGAGATCCGCGAGCGTCCGCAGGGTCATATTTCTCGACCCGCTCAGAACCTGCGAGACGAATCCCTTGGTACGGCCAATTCGCTCTGCGATCCACGATTGGGTGAGGCCCTTCTCCCTCAAGGTCGCGCTCACAGCCTCGGTCACCGAGATGACGCATGCTTCCTGGGCGAATGCGCGTTCTTCCGCCTCACTCTTCAGGTGCTGCTGAAGCGTGTTGAAAGTGAAGGACTTGGTAGGGCCGAATGACACCCTCATTTTCTTACTCCCTTTTTGGCCTTCTCGAGTCGACTGAAGAAATCCTGACGGAGCTGCTCCGCGATCTCGTAATCGGAGTTCTGCGCCCTGGCATTCTTCTTCTTCGCACCATGAACCACGTAGAAGTTGCGTCCGTGGAAGAAGCCGAGGACCCGCCCATCGCGCGGCTTCAATTCGAATATCTCGGAGTAGGGGTCAGCGAGAAAATGACCATGCGAGTAATTCACTATCTCGCCCCTCTCGGCTAGTTGTCGCGCAAGCGCCAAAAACCGAGTCCTGATCGCCTCGGTCGCCGCATCAACGTATTGTTGGGCTGGGTAGCTGTTCCGGTACCGCATGTAGCGCACGACCAGCGTCTGCCCGATGAATATGATGGAGCGGTCTTCCAATGACGCTTTGTTCCGGGTTTACGTAAATGTAAACTACCGGTATCCTACCTGCAAGGACGAAGGCGGCCGAGGCCGCTATCGGAGGCGATTTTGTGATGTGTCACGACGGCACGCCGCCGTCGTGCGCCACTCCGAGCATGTGCGCTACCTCTTCGGCGCGTCCACTCAGCAATGCTGCGAGCGGGGGCTTGTCACCGAGCCGCGCGTGCGGCGTGTTGAGCCACGCTCGCTCGCGCTCGCGCCCGAGCAGTTCGTCCAGGAGTCCCAGTGTTCGCGCGATAGGATCGAGCCCCTCCTGTACGCGCTCGGAATCCGGGGTCTTGCTCAGCGCCTGATGCGAGATCCCCAACGGTACTGCGAGCTCCCTCAGCGACACGTCCAATCGCTTCGCGATGCGCTTCGCGTCCAGACGGCCGCTCTTTGCACGGAGCTCGGGAGTCTGGATACGGAGGAGCTCCGCAATCGGGCCGCTGCGATATCGAGCCGCGGGGAGGGTTGCCTCGCGCACGCGCTGCCGCGCAGCCTTGGCTTCCGTCGACGATAGTGGTGCCTCCCACTCCTCTCGCGCCGCTGATTCTCCGGGGCCAGCACCCATCGCTTCTCGCTCGGACGCGTCGTCCCCCTGCACCCTCGAACCTGCGGCGGAGGTGGATTGGGCATTACTGCGCGCCGCCGCCTTCAACAGGAGACTGATCCGCGCCCGGACGAGCTCCGGGATCTTCGCGGCCGCCGGACTTATGACATCGTCTACGCCCAGGTCGAGCATCTTCCTGATGACATCTGCCTGGCGACTCTCGTCGGCAGCGACCAGGATCGGAGGCCGAGGGGCCCGTTCGAGCATTTCGTGAAGGAGGGACAGCACCGCCGTCGCCGTCAGGAGGTCCATCGATTCTACCTCCCGCTGCTGCTTCGGCCGGGCGGAGTGCCGAGCGGGCTGGCGACTCTTCGCCTGAACAACGCTGACGCTCGAACCAGCGTCGAGAAGATCGACAACGTAGAGGTCGGCCGAGCGCTCGAGCGCTTCTTCGCGCGTCTTGCCGTAGATGAACTCGAAGCCCTGGCCACCCAGTGCATTCTCGAAACGCCGCGCGAAGTCGTGTCGCCTTCCGACCAGTGCGATAGTGGCGGAATCCTCGGTGGATCCCGCGGCTCCCTTTAAAGTGCCATGCGTGTGCCGGCTTGCGCTCTTCATGCTTACCTCCTCACCCGTCACCGAGCGGGTGGACGGCGTGTGCTGAAAGCTACTCTCTTGGCAATGCCATGGCAACTATATGGCAACCTTCCGGATTCGATCTGGTGGACCGCCCCCGCGGTGCCGCGTCGGCATCCCGGGGAGCGACGGTCTGAATCGCGTCTTCGAGGTGGGAGACGCCGATGCGAACCAAGATGAGCCAGTCCCACCCCACGCTCTCCTCTAGGGTTTCTGGCCTGGTAGTACGTCATGGAAGTGTCGGCCCGCGACTCCTCGGGGCAGATGGGCCGCTCCAACCACCACGGGAGGGCGCGATGACGAACCGCCGCCAACAGAGTGGCGACACACCCCGAAGCCCGCACTACGAATACGAGGCCGAGACGAACGTCCGGCGCGCCATTGGCAGCGTTGCCGTCGCTGGCGTCGTGTTGTGGCGTGGCGAAGTAGTCGTGCCGATGGTGGGGGAGCGCGCCTTGATCACGGTGGAGCGCTCGCCCGAAGAGACGGGGCCGTCTGACGCCACGCTCGGTGTGCTGTTCGACGAGATCGACGCTGTGCTCACTCTCCTCACGGGGCTCGTCGACCAGGCCCGCCGCGCCGGCGTGTTGACCGAGGGGCAGAACCGCCTCCCTGGTAAAGGATCGGCCGCACGGCATCGCCAGGCAGCGGCCACTGCGCGCAAGCGCGCTACTCGGCCGCGAGCAACGCCGAGAATCGAGCAGGGCGAACGCTGACGCACCCTCGAGCGGGGCGCGGTGAGCCACAGGCCCCTCACATCGCTCCTTACTGCAGTCACCCTCGCGTTCGCCAACCCACGGAATCGTACAAATCGGGGTGGAAGAGGCGTACGTAGCGGCCCCGGAACCTGATCGCAGGGCTTGTCTAATGTTCAATCTATCGCCATACTTCAATGCCGCATTGAACTATACCTTTTCAGTGAAGTATGGCCGATGGTGCGACCGACAGAAGACCCGACTCGCCGACGGATGCTCAACGCGCTGGCTCACGTGCTACCGCGCTCGGTACGCGTGACCAGCGGGCAGGGCGGCCGGGTGCTCGTCAATGGCGCCCCGCTACGGATGGAATGGGCCGGCAGGGGCTGGTTGAGTGATGTTCGACCCATAGTAGGTAGAGTACGCGAGAGGCCGGACATTGTCGCCGCGCGCCAGATGTCACCAGGCGCTCGCGATGCCCTGGCGAAAGCTGCCATCGGTTGGGTCGATGAGACCGGAGCGGCCGAGATCGCCCACGGAACCATCGTCATATCCAGGGAAGGTTGGGCGCAAACGGCCGAGCAGTCGCTCTCGCGCTGGACACCATCTGTGCTGGGGGTGGCCGAGGCGATCCTGTGCGGCACCAGGGCGACAGTGGCGGCGATGCGGGAAGTGACCGGTCTGTCCACCGGCAGCTGCGCGAACGCGCTGCGCTTTCTTACAACGGAGGGGCTTCTCACGACCGATGCAGAGCGAGGTCCGCGCGCGGCACGACAGGTCGTGGACGCCGGTCGCCTGCTCGATGCCTACGCGACTGCCGCTGCGGCCGCACCAACGCAGCCGAGCGTGCAGGTGGGTGTCGTGTGGAGCGACCCGGTCGCCGGGCTGGCCAAGGTCGGCGCGCGGTGGGACGCGCTGGGGCGAAGGTGGGCGTGTACGGGGACTGCGGCTGCATCCGTGCTTGCCCCTTACCTGACTACCTTCGCCACGGTCGATGTGTATATCGAGACCGAGACTGTCGCGGGTCTGACCGCGGCAGCGGAGGATATCGACTTGCGACCGATCGAGGGCGGGCGGCTGATTCTTCGCCCCTTCCCGACGGCTGCCTCGCGGCGCCTCAGCGTACGAAAGCAGCGCCTATGGCTCGCACCGTGGCCCAGGGTGTACGTCGACCTCCGCGCGAGTGGAGTCCGGGGCGAGGAGGCGGCGGAGCATCTGCGCGAGGTGCTCCATGCCGGATGACGCACCTCGCAGCCGTGCGGCGCGCCGCGCCGCTGAGCAGGCGCTCGTTCGCGTGGTTCATCACTATGGAACGCGACCCGAGTTCGTCCTGCTCGGTGGTCTCGTTCCCGAGTTGCTCTGCACGCGCACTCCGTTCCAGCATGCCGGCACCACGGATGTCGATGTGCAGGTCGATCTCGAGATCGCCTGCGGCGTCGTGAATGCTGTTCGCCTCGAGCGGGCGTTACGCAACGCGGAATTCCAACCGGATGCTCAGCGAATCTGGCGGTGGAAAAATGATCGCGACGGAATCGCGACGGTCGTCAAGTTCGAACTGCTCGCCGATACAGGCAATGCGGAGACGGGTGCGACGCTTGCCTTCGCCGAGTGCGTTGCACTCGGAGCAGTGAACTTGCCCGGCACCGGGTTCGCCGCGCGCGACGTCGAGATCCATACCCTGACCGCCCGCGTGGGGGATCTCGCGCGACGCGTCGAGATCAACGTTGCCGGACTGGGCGGATTCCTGCTCGCCAAGACCGCCGCGGCATACTCGCGTCGCAAGACCAAGGACTGGTACGACATCGCATTTGTCCTCCTGCACAACGACGCGGGCGGCCCCGAAGCTGCCGCCCAGGCCGTTCGCGACCGATTCGGCGCCGAGCTCGTGGGCGCTACGCGGACCGCACTTCTCGATCTCCTCGCGAACTTCGCCGACGTGCATGCACAGGGACCGAAGGCGTATGCCGAACAGATGTGCCTGGATCATCCCGAGTTGGATGCGCGCACGCAAGCGGCGGACGCTGTCGTTTCAGTCGATATGTTCCATCGTGTCCTGTTTCAACGTTGAACTCGCGAGCTCCCACGACCAACGGATTAAGAGTCCGTTGCTCCAGGACGGCCGCCCGGGAAGGAGATTTCAAGTCCCCCGTCGCCGTAGTGCAGTGCGGCCTGGATGTCACCGCCGCCCGCGCCTCCCCCGGCGCTTCCCACTCTCCACGTCGGCGATTGCCCGCCGGAGAAGATGCCACAGATACCGGATGAACGCCCCGGTGTCGCCCTCCACCTGCGCCCTCTCGATGGACTGGAAGAACGGCATTCGCTCGTCCGCCCGTACCGTCACCCACGGGAGCCCGTTCGCGATCAGCTCGTAGTTCATCAGCAGTCGTCCGAGCCGGCCGTTGCCGTCGATGAACGGGTGCACGGTGACGAACTCCAGGTGCACGAGCAGCGCACGCGCGACCGGATCGACATCGGTACGCGCGGTGAATTCCTCGAGGCCGAGCATCAGATCCGGCACCTTCACCTCGTTCGGCGGAACCCAGCGCCACCCTTGCAGGCCGACGGCACGATTGCGCCAACGCCGTAGCTCGTGCGGTTCGACGAAGCCGGCGTCCACCGACGGCCGGAAGAGCGTCTCGTACAGGTCGAGGATGACGGTGCGCGTGATCGGCGTGCGCTGCTGCGCGAGTGTAAGCACCCGGTCGAAGGCGCGCGCGTATCCCTGTACAGCCATCGCAGCACGCAGCGTCGCCTCATCCTCCGGACCGTCCGACAGGCGCTCGCCTCTCACGAGCGCGTCGACGGCTTCCGGCGAGATGCGATACCCCTCGAGCGTGGTGCTGTGGTACGCATCATACGCCTTGGCGGCCAGCGCACTGGCGATGAGACGTGAGCGGGCGATCTTCGGACGCTCGTAGCGGCGGATGATGGCTGCTACTTCGCGCTCCTGCCGAGCGAGGCGCATGGCCTGCTCATCGCGCCAGGGCGACCCTGCGCCGGGTGCCTGCGCCGTGATCGCTTCCGGGATCACCAGTCGGGTGCCGACTCCGGTGCGTGCGGGCGACATGATCTTGGGCGAGATGCGTCTGGCCGCCTGGTCGAGCTGCCGAGCGAGCGGTGTGTTGCCGAGCTCCCCCGCCATGTCCGCGAGGCGTTGCAGAACTTGCGGGCGCGGATTTTCCGTGACCGCCGTCGTGAGGTCCGGCGTGCGGATGACGAGATGCCGGAGCCACGCTGACACCGGCTCGATGCCGTCGGCGATCTCGGGCTCGTCGAGTGTCGCGAGCAACGCCGCCGGCGCGAGCACCGGGAGCTCCACCCCGCCCGGCGCGGCGATCGGATCCACGCACAGGGTGCCACCTCTGTACGGGCGGAGCCGTGTCACGAAGCCGGGCTCCAGCACGAGCGTGTATACGCTGTCGTTGGCGGCGTGGTAGACCCGGAGAGTTTCCGGCGGCGAGAACTCGCCGAGGTGAAGCTTCACGGCGTTCAGGCCGACGATAGCCGCGGGATCGTAGCGCGCAAGAACGGCCGCTACCACGGGCCAGTAATTCAGAAGGAACACAGCTCGGCGATCCGGCGGCGGACCGGGCACCAGGATCCAGACGCGACGCCCGGCGACCTCCATGATGAGGCCTTCCTGCCGAAGCACTCGCGTCACGGCCGCCGGCGGCGCCTCCGCAGACGGGACTACGTAGCGGTGGGCTCGAGCGTGGTCGCTCCACCACGCGCGTGCCAGCTCGATAGGGGGGCGCCTCGGGGTACGCCTCGAATTACGCGACGCCGGGTGCTTTCGAGCGGCCAGAGCTGCCTCCATCGCCGAAATGGATCGGGTATCCCTTCACGTAGTGGAGGTGCTATCCCATTAAGGATAAAAACTGCTATCCCT
>CAZTTY010000139.1:0-6942 GCA_964616815.1 uncultured Gemmatimonadaceae bacterium
TTCGTGTCAAAGACCCGAACCCGTCGCCCGCCCCCCGGCGAAGAGTCTCCTCGCTCCCCGCCACGGTTTGATCCCTCGTGCCGGCGGGCGGACCAGCTTCGTTTCGATCACCTTGCCCGCCGCCGTGCTTGCATGGACCATCCTCCCGTCTCCCACGTAGATGCCGATGTGGCTGATCGTCTTCCCAGTGCCGAACGTGACCAGGTCGCCGGGAAGGAGGCGGGCCGTATCGGCCGGAACCGCGGTGCCTACACGAGCCTGTTGACGGGCGGTGCGGGGGAGGTCGACGTGGAGCATGGACGCCACGAACTGAACGAGCCCGCTGCAGTCGAATCCAAGTGACGGGGATTCGCCACCGTACACGTAGCGCTTCCCGATCTGCGCGCGCGCCAGTGCAACAATCGAATCGCGCAGCGATCGTGCGGACTCGTTCAGGCTGTCAAATGGGCGATGAGGCTCCGAAGCGGCTTCGATCGCAACCGCCCCGCGCTGCGCCGGCGCATCCTGCGCGCGCGAGGCGGCGGGAACGGCCAGGAGCGCGGCGACGAGCAGCGTGAGGCGCGCGCGGCCGCTATACACGCGCGGTCATCGGCGCTGCTCTCCCGGGAGTCGGGGCGTACGCGGACGCCATGCGTGTGGCCGTTTCGGATCTCGCGTGGTTCATCTGGCGGGTGATGGGTCGGCTGCAAAAATCTGGAGATGCGGGCTGCTCGAAGTCGACGAGGGCTCACTGCCAACGGCAACGCCCTCCGCGCCGTTCGCCCCGAGCAGGGTAATCGCGGGCGGCGCGTGCAGTCAACGCCCGGCGCGGCGACCGGCTCCGCATCTCGAGCATCCGCCAGGAAGCTCGTCCACCCTCCGCCGCGCCTGCGTCGCGCGCCGCGTCGTCGCGACGGTCCTCGAGCTCAGGCGGGCCGGTCGGGGGGGCCGTCGTAGTCGCGCCGGTCGATGCGCGACGCGTCGCGCGGCGGAAGCATGTCGTCGTCGGGGAGCGGCGGTTCGTCGTCGGCGATGCGTCGGTCGACCACGATTTCTCCCGATCGGCCGGGTCTATCGTCGTGCGCCGAGCCGCGTACCTCCCGTTCCACTTCGCGCGGGGGCTGATCGTCCGTCGGCACCGTGGGTGATCGCATCGTGGTCGTCGTCGTGTAGACTTCCGGCTGCGGAGCCACGGGCGCGATGTACGCGGGGTCGATGATGACGCGCTTCGTGTCGCGGTCGATCCACGCCGCGCGAAGCGGCGCTATCGTCTGATCGCCCGTGTCGCCTCGATTCACGTCGAACATGACCACCTCTCCCATCGACGTATCCACGAGGAGGTCGCCCACTCGTCCCACTTCCTGACCGCTGGAGGTGAAGACACTCCAGCCGCGGATGTCGGCCTCGCCCTTCACGAGGCGATGGCGCTTCGCCTCCCTCAGCGGCATGAGATGACGCGAGAGGCGTGGGTCGGGGCCGGTTCCTGCCTGGTCGGTGCTGCGCGGTTTGTCTCTGGCCATGTCGCACTCCTGAGGTAGCGGTTCCGAGTCGTGCCGGCTACGCGACCATCCCGCGCGCAGCGAGCGCGGACGCGTGTATCGGTTCCGAAGCGTGCCCCGCCTGCGCGGCCGCGGGAAGGTTGCCGGAGCCGCCGGTCGGCCGGCCTTCGAGCGACGAGGGTGCGGTGTCGTTGGTGCGGGCGGGAGCCGTGGTCGAGCGCCATGCCCCGGTAGCCAGGAACCACACGATGACGGCGACGATGATCAGGGCGATGATGAGCCAGAGCCACCCTGTTCCGCTCCGCCTCTGCTCGATGCGAATCTGCGCCATGTGGCCTCCCAGCGTGCGGGTTCCGGTTCGCTCTCCTCCGTGGCCGAGCGGATGGAAGAGTCGTGCCGCGCTCGCATACGTCCGGCGCCTCGGCTAGCCTTCTGACGGAGGGGCGCCTCTCGCCAGCTTCGAGAGGGGGGCGTCCCGCCGGGTCTCGCCACTGGTCGGATCCATCGCCAACGGCTGTCGAGGAGGACGTCATGCACGGTTTCGAGGGCGAACGGGTGCTCATGCGCATCCACATCGGAGAGCGCGACAAGTATCGTGGACGGCCGCTCTACCAGGCGATCGTCGAGCTGCTGCGGGAGCGACACTATGCGGGCGCTACGGTGCTGCGCGCGATCATGGGTTTCGGATCGAACTCGCGGATCCGCACTGATCGCGTGGAGACGCTCTCGCTGGATCTGCCCGTCATCGTGGAGTGCGTGGACACCGAGGAGAAGATAGAGTCGATTCTGCCGACGCTCGATGGCATGATCGGAGGCGGCCTCATCACGCTGGAGCGGGCCAGGGTGATCATGTATCGTCCGGACCTGCCCGCCGAGAAGCGCGACGAAGGCTGGCCGATCCACGTGACGGCGAGCTGGCGGACGCGTGAGGCCGAAGGGGGCGGGGACAGGGGCGTAGACGGCGGCGCGTAGGCGGCGCGTAGGCGGTGCGCGGACCGGTCGACGATCCTGCGCCGGTGGGCGTTGACGCCGCCGGCCACATGTCATACAATCCAGGCAAGAGAAGATTCGGCGATGGAGTTCGCCGTGAACCGCCACCCCGGGGTGGCTGATGACTCCTGCGTGATCCGGTCACGTGGGAGTTTTTCGTGTCCGGAGTTCACGAGAGAATGCTCCGATCTGTCAGCCGCATGCGGTCGGGCAGGTGTCCGGTCGTGAGTCGCGCTGGCGCCAGCGCTCCAGCCTACCCTCGAACAGTTTCGCATCGCCCATGATCTGGTTCATTGCGCTCGGTAGTGCGGCGGGAGGCGTGATGCGCTTCCTGCTCGGCACCTTCCTGCAACAGCGGGCAGGAACCGCGTTCCCCATCGGCACGCTCATCGTCAACATCACCGGCTCCATCCTGCTCGGCTTCCTGCTGCGATACGCCTTGTCGACGACGACCATCAGCCCGGAGGTGCGCGGACTCCTGACCACCGGCTTCTGCGGCGGATATACCACGTTCTCGACCTTCACCTACGAGACGATGACGCTGCTCGAAGATGGCGAACTCGGTCGGGCCGGCGCGTATGTGCTGCTGAGCGTGCTGGTCTCTCTCGTGGGGGCATATCTGGGGATCAGCGCCGCGCGGGAGCTGATCGCGCTGCGCGAGTGATGGCCGGCGCTCCTCGCGCCCGACGCGCGTGCTCCGCGCGTTCGCGAGCTCCCGGCGACGCGCGCGATCCCGATTCGGGGCGTTGGATGGAATACTTCGTGCCTGAAGTGCACCGCATATGCAGCGCGGCGGCAAGACTACCAGGGCGCACGCCATGGCCGTCCTCAACGATCGCTTCGGTCACGAGGACTTCCAGGAAGGGCAGTGGGAATCGATGCGCGCGCTCCTCGCGGGCGAGGACACTCTCATCGTGATGCCGACGGGCAGCGGGAAGTCGCTCATCTATCAGCTTCCCGCTCTCATGCTTCCCGGGCTCACCGTCGTCGTGACCCCGCTCATAGCGCTGATGAAGGACCAGCAGGACAAGCTGCACGCGCAGGGCGTGGATGCGCTCGCGATCCACTCGCACCTCTCCGCAGCGGAAACCCGGGAGATCCAGGAGCTCGTGGAGCGGGGGAAGGGCGAGATCCTCTACGTGACCCCCGAGCGCTTCAAGGACCGGGACTTCTTCGAGCTCCTTCTCACTCGCCCGCTGTCGCTCTTCGTGGTGGACGAAGCGCACTGCGTGAGCCAGTGGGGACACGACTTCCGGCCCGACTACCTGGTGCTCGGCTCCGTTGCGAAGCGCCTGGGCCGGCCCCCGATCATGGCGCTCACCGCGACCGCAACGGCCGAGGTACGTGCCGACATCGTGAGACAACTCGGTATGTGCGATCCCAGCGTCACGATCACGGGCTACGAGCGGCCGAACCTCCGATTCGAAGTGCGCCGAACGGTGAATGCGAAGGCGAAGGGGGAGGAGGTCAGGAAGCTGCTCGACCGGCGCGAGGGGAGCGGAATCATATACACGGCCACTGTGAAGGAAGCGGTGCTGCTGCACGAGAGCCTGAAGGACGAACATGCCGTCTCCCTCTACCACGGCAAGATGCCCGCGGCCCAGAGGAAGGAGTCGCAGGAGGCCTTCATGGCGGGCGAGCTAGCGGCGATGGTGGCGACTAACGCGTTCGGCCTGGGCATCGACAAGGCCGACATCCGCTTCATCGTACACTACGATTTTCCCGGCTCCATGGAGGCGTATTACCAGGAGGCGGGGAGGGCCGGCCGCGACGGGCTTCCCGCCGCATGTACGGTGTTGTACCGTGTCGAGGATCGCAGAATCCAGAGCTACTTTCTGGGTGGCAAGTACCCCGAGGTTCAGGAGGCCGCGCGGGTGGCGCTGGTACTCGAGCGGTATGCGCGGAACGTGAAGGTGCCGGTCGCCGAGCTGGCGAAGCGGTCGGACGTCTCGTTGCGCAAGACTCGCATCACGCTCATCCTCCTGAAGCGCCACGGCCTGGTGCGGGAATACCGTGGAGGGAGCTGGGAGCGTCTCGAGGACGATCTCACGCGCGTGGACCTCGGCGGCGATCTGCATTCGTACGAGGAGCGCCGCGAACGCGATCGGCGCAAGCTCGACGCGGTGGTACATTACTGTCAGACCCTTCGCTGCCGGACGCGCTTCATTCTGGAATACTTCGGCGCCCGGCTCGATGACGGCTGGCGCTGCGGCCGGTGCGACAACTGCATCGACGGGAGGGCATGATCGAGTGAAGGCGACACTGGTCGTCGCGGCGGCGATGCTGCTGGCCGCACCGGCATCGTGGTCACAGAACGGCGATGGCGGAGGTGAGAGGGCTCACCTGGGCATCGATCGGATCGGCTCGTATCTCAGCTACACCTGGGTCGATCGTGCGCACGGCGGCTGGGATCTGGGCGCCGAGCTGGACATCGGGTCGATAATCGTGCCGGCGGCGCATCTGGTGGTCGGCGCGAACTATCTGAGCGCCGAGGCGGACCGTCCGGGCAGCATCGGCTCGGAGCTCGAGAGTTCGTTCCACGACTTTTCCCTCACCGCCGATCTGCGCGTAGCTCTCTTTCGGTGGCACCGGCTGGAGCCCTTCGCCGGTGCCGGGGCGAGCGTGCACTTCCTGGGAAACGACATCGCCGGCGACGGAACACTGCGGGACCGCTACAGCGGTACCAAGCCCGGCGCACAGTTCTTCGGTGGCACCGCCCTCGACCTCACCTCCGACCGTACATGGTCGGCCTACGTGGAGCTCCGCCGCATGGAAGTCCCGAACGTCGGACGCACCACGGTGAGGGCGGGCGTGTTCGTGAGGATTTAAAAAGAAAGCAGGAAGCAGGAACTGCCGGGGGAACAGGAACTGCCGGGGGAACAGGAAACAGGGAACAGGAAACAGGAACTGCACACGTTCCATGGTCATGCCCGCTTCCGCGGGCATGACTTCATGGGTGTGCACTTCCCTGTTTCCTGTTTCCTGTTTCCTGCTTCCTTTCTCTCCCCCCATCACTCCCCGCTCGGGTACGTCTCCGGCGGCTCGCCGGTCACGCGGACGGGCATGTGGAGAGGGTCGAGTGCGCCGGTGTGGTCGAGGAATACGAAGGAGTCGTAGCGCCGCGGCAGGAGAGTGGGGACATAGTTGCCCCAGCGTTCGTGTGTCGGGTCGTAGACCACGCCAATGGCGCGATGGCCACGTACGACATCCAGGCCGGGAACGCCACCGTCATCGGAGCCGTCGAAGACCAGCAGGAATTCGGGAACCCCGACTCGGTGCATCAGCGCCTCGTAGCTGTCGCCGCGCGCTTCGGGGACGCGCATGCGCTGCATGGGGAGGCCCCACTCCTCGGCGGCTATCACGGTACCCTGGTAGCTGCCGAATCCCAGGAGCACCACTCCCTCCTCGCCGTGTCGCTGGCGGACGAGCTGGCCGGTGTTCACCATGCCGGCACGCGCCATGTCGGTGAACCGCGCGTCACCGATGTGCGTGTTGTGCTCCCACACGATGCCGCGCGCGAGCGGGCCGTGTAAGTGCATCAATCGTTCGAGCGTGTCCACCATATGGTGGTCGCGAACGTTCCAGCTTCCGGGGCCGCCGCGGATCATGGTGCGGTAGTAGAGCTCCGCGCCACGCGCTACCAGCGCATTCTGCTCCGCGTTGAAGTAGGCCTCGGGCCCGTCTTCGGCGTACTCGGGCGCCATCCGCCGGAGCGCGGCGAGGATCGAGACCGCTTCGTCCTCGCAGGACGTGGGGACGAGCGCGGTGGCACGCGCGTACTCCTGGACGTCGTCGTAATAGGGCTCGAAGCAGGAGTATGCGCGCCGGGCCGCACTCGCGGCTCCGGGGTCTACTTCCTCGAGGTAGCGAACCACCTCCGCCATCGATTCGTAGAGCGAGTACACGTCGAGGCCGTAGAAACCGGCCCGAGCCGCCGGCGCACGCGTCTCGTTGTGCTCTCGCAGCCAGGTGATGAACTCCACCACCTCGCGGTTCGCCCACATCCAGGTGGGCCAGCGCTCGAACGCGTGCAACACTTCGTACGCGTCGTTCCCGGAGTCTGGCTGGCCCCGCACGTAGCGGTTCACGCGGTAGCAGTCGGGCCAGTCGCCTTCGACGGCGACGAACGAGAAGCCGCGCTCGACTATCAGCCGCTTCGACAGCTCCGCGCGCCAGCGGTAGAAGTCGGAAGTACCATGCGACGCCTCGCCGATGAGTACGTAGCGGCCATCGCCGATCTGGTCCAGCACGGCGTCCAGATCGGCCGGAGACTGGAGTGCCACGGCGCTTTCATCGATCGCTCCCACCAGGGCGTCGGTCTGCGTGTCTCTTCGCCTGTCGGATGCCATCTCGCCTCTCCCCATCTGGAACAGAGGGATGCGAATGCAAGATCGGGGCACCGGGGCAGCCGGCGGGGTCGGGCGCTTAATGTAGAGGCCACAGCAGCGTCGCTGCTGTGGCCTCTACATTAAGC
>CAZTTY010000140.1:0-6668 GCA_964616815.1 uncultured Gemmatimonadaceae bacterium
GCGCGTGGGAGGAGCTCGCGTGCGGGGTCATACACCCTATATAGGGCGCCCGACAGCAGAGCTGTCGGGACCTCTATATCGGGTGACTGACCCCGCCCTTGCCAAGATATATCGTCCGTTATATCTTCACACTGACCATTCCGATATATCGTCGTACTATCTTAGGAGATTCAATTTATGTGCGGTCAACACAGACACGGAGGATTCCGCGGCTCGCCGCGCGGTGAGCGCGGCTACGGCCGCGGATTCGACCCCAACTTCATGGCCTGGCTCTGGGGCGGCCCCCCGGGATCCGGACGCCACCGGCGACACTTCCGCGGCGGACGCATGTTCGACCAGGGTGACCTCAAGTACGTCATCCTCCAGCTCCTCGCCGAGAAGCCGCGCCATGGCTACGAGATAATCAAAGAGCTCGAGGAGCGCTCCGGAGGCGCATACTCCCCCTCGCCAGGCACGGTCTATCCCACCCTCACCATGCTCGAAGAGATGGGCTACGCCACGGCCAGCCAGGAGGAGGGTGGCGGCAAGCGCATCTACGAGATCACGCAGGCCGGCCGCGACTACCTGGGCGAGAACCGCTCTACAGTCGACGACATCTTCGAACGCATGTCCGAGATCGCGTCGAGCTTCTTCGGCGGCGGAATGATGGAGCTGAACCACGCCTTCAAGGACCTCGCCCGCGCCACCTACACCACCGCGCCGCGCTTCGCCCGCGACGCGGAGCGCCTCGAGAAAATCAGGGAGGCGCTCCGGCGCGCCGCCCGGGAGATCGAGGAGATCGGCAAACAGAGCTGAAGTTTTCCCGCCCGGCGCTGGACGCCGGGCGGGGAGGCGCTAAGTTGCATCGCTATGCAGGGTCGCGGAGTTGATCCGCGACCCGTTTTTTGATCGCGTCGCGCCAGTCTTCAGGCACTACTCACGATCCCGCACCGCCTCCTCTCATTTCTCCTTCTCCGACGGAACCGTCCGGCCCGGCCCGAGAAGCCATGAAGGCTGATCCCGAACCCGCGGAGACCGCTGCGGCGGCTTCCGGCCAGAGCGCCTCCCTCCCTCCGGAGCCGCCCGCGGCGGGCTCGAGGCAGGGATTCCCGCAGCAGAAGCACGTCGAGCACGTTCCCACCGGCGCCAAGCTCGCTGCGCTCTCGCTCTCCGCGCTCGGCGTAGCCTACGGCGACATCGGCACCAGCGTGCTCTACGCGATGCAGGAGTGCTTCCGCCCCGGCTTCGGAGTCGCGCCCACCACCGAGAACGTGTACGGCGTCCTCTCGCTGATCGTCTGGGCGCTGACGCTGGTGGTGAGCCTCAAGTACATCATCTTCGTCCTCCGCGCCGACAACCGCGGCGAAGGCGGGGTGCTCGCCCTGCTCGCGCTCATCCAGCAGCGCCTCGGCCTCGATGGCGATCGCCGCAAGGCCAGGATGGCCGTCCTGGTGACGCTCGGTCTACTCGGCGCGGCGCTTCTCTACGGCGACGGGATCATCACTCCAGCCATAACGGTGCTGGGGGCGATAGAGGGACTCAGGATCGCCACCCCGTCGATCACCACGCTGGAAGTGGTCGCGATCAGCTCCGTGATCCTGTTCGTGCTCTTCATGTTCCAACGGCACGGCACGCATCGGATCGGCTACGTGTTCGGCCCGATCATGCTGCTCTGGTTCCTGACGATCGGCGTGCTGGGAATCGTGGAGATAGCGCTGGAGCCGCGGATCCTCATGGCGATCAATCCGTGGTACGCGGTGAAGTTCTTCGTGCACAACGGAGCACACGGCTTCTTCATCCTAGGCGCCGTGGTGCTCGTGCTGACTGGCGCCGAGGCGCTCTATGCCGACATGGGGCACTTCGGGCGCCGGCCGATCCGCCTCGCGTGGTTCGCGGTCGTGTTCCCCGCCCTGATCTTCAACTACTTCGGCCAGGGAGCGCTCCTGCTGCGCGATTCGTCGGCGGCAGCGAATCCGTTCTACAGGCTGGTGCCGGCGTTCCTGCTCTATCCGATGGTGATCCTGGCGGCGATGGCAGCGGTGATCGCCTCGCAGGCGCTCATCTCCGGCGCGTTCTCCCTCACGCAGGCGGCGATGCAGCTCGGCTACTCGCCTCGAATCACCGTGAAGCACACCTCGAAGCAGGAGGCCGGGCAGATCTACATCCCCGAGGTGAACAAGGCGCTGATGGTGGGCTGCATCGGACTCGTGATCGGTTTCCAGTCTGCTCCCAACCTCGCCGCCGCCTACGGCGTGGCCGTCACCGGCACGATGTTCGTGACCACGATCCTCTTCAGCGTGCTCACGCAGACACGCTTCAAGTGGACTGCCCTTCAGACCGGCGCGTTCTTCTTCACCTATTTCGTGATCGACACGGCGCTGCTCAGCGCCAACTTCGTCAAGATTCCGTCCGGCGGCTGGTTCCCGATCGTGGTGGCGGCCATCATCTACACCCTGATGACCACCTGGAAGAAGGGCCGCTCGGTGCTGCGCGACCTGCTCAGGAGCGCCAGCCTCCCCATGGACATCTTCCTCGAGGACGTGCGCCGCCGCAAGCCGCCGCGCGTACCCGGAACCGCCGTCTTCCTCACCTCCGACACCAGCGGAGCTCCGATCGTGCTGCTGCACCACCTGAAGCACAACAAGGTGCTCCACGAGCAGGTGATCCTCCTCTCGATCGTCACCGTGGACGTTCCCGAGGTTCCGGCGTCCGAGCGCGCGAAGGTGGAGCAGCTCGGCGAAGGATTCTGGCGCATCATCGCCGGCTACGGATTCATGCAGTCGCCGAGCGTGCGTGAAGTGATGGAGTGCTGCGAGCCGCAGGGGATCAAGGTGCGTCCCAACGACACCTCGTACTATCTGGGCCGCGAGCAGCTCATCCCATCGGGCCAGTCCGCCATGGCGCGCTGGCGGAAGAAGCTCTTCGTCGTCATGTCGCGGAACGCGCGCGCAGCCACGGAGTTCTTCGGTCTGCCGCCCAACCGTGTGGTGGAGCTGGGAGCGCAGATCGAGTTCTGAACCCGGGCTCGGACGTCGACGAGCCGCGCCGTTGCCGCGCCCCTCGAGGCACTGTGATATTGCGAAGATGACCGCGACCGCCCGCCCGAATCCTTCGCCCGACGCCGACCTCGAGCTCTTCCGGGAGCACTGGCAGGACGAGGCCGACGCGGCGTACCTCTATCGCGTTCTCGCCGATGCCGAGGCCGACGAGGAAAAGAAGAGCGTGTACCTGAAGCTCGCCGCGGTGGAGGATCGGCACCTGGCCATCTGGGGCGACCTGCTCGCGCGCGGCGGCCGACCGCCCAAGCCGTTCCGGCCCAGCGCCCGCGCGCGTCTCCTGGCGTTCCTCGGCCGCACCATCGGGCCGCGATTCCTCCTTCCCACGCTCCTCGCGGAAGAGGGGCGCGAAGTGCGCGGCTACCTGAGCATGCATCGCCGACTTCCGGCCGACGGAACGGGGAAGGACGAAGCCCTCCTGCTCGCGCGCGAGTCGGCCGAGCACGCTAGTACGCTCGGCGAGATGGCCGGGCGCGGCTCCGAGCCGTGGCACCGCGCGGAGTCGGGCGGCTTCCTGCGCAACGTGGTGTACGGCTTCAACGACGGCCTGACCGCCAACTTCGGTCTGGTCGCCGGCGTGGTGGGCGCCACCGCCACGCAGCAGCACGAAACCATCGTGCTCGCCGGCGTGGCGGGCCTGGTGGCCGATGCGCTCTCCATGGGGGCGAGCGGCTACCTCGCCGCGAAGAGCGAACAGGAGGTGTACGAGCACGAGATCGCCATGGAGCGCACCGAGATCGAGCTCATGCCCGAAGTGGAGCGCGACGAGCTCGCGCTGATCTACGAAGCGAAGGGGATGGAGGCGGAGGCGGCCCGGTCGCTGGCGACCGAGGTGATGGCCGACCCGCAGCGCATGCTCGAGGAGCACGTTCGCGAGGAGCTCAAGATCGGCGAGCAGGGCGCCTCACCGTTGCGCGAAGGGTGGGTAACGGGCCTCGCCACGGCGGTCGGCGCATTGATTCCCGTATTCCCGTTCTTTTTCCTGCAGGGCCTCCCGGCGATGGTCGTCTCGTTCGCGGTCGCCATGCTCTCGCACTTCCTGGTAGGCGCCGCCCGCTCCGTCTTCACCGGCCGCGGCCTCTTCCGCTCCGGTTTCGACATGTTCGTCGTAGGCCTGGGCGTGGCGTTGGCCGGCTACTTCATCGGAAACTGGCTGGCGCCGGGGCGGAACTAGAAATAAAAGGAAACAGGAAACAGGAAACAGGAATCAGGGAAGGGCACACCCATGAAGTCATCCCCGCGAAAGCGGGGACCCATGTTCGACTGAGTAACATGGATGCCCGCTCACGCGGGCATGACCATGGAACGTGTGCAGTTCCTGTTCCCCGTTCCCTGTTCCCTTTGTCCTCGGTAGTTCCTGCTCCCTGCTCCCTCCCCCTATCCCCCCGCCACGATGTTGATCAGCCTGCCGGGAACGAAGATCACCTTCGCCGGGTCGGCGGCGACGAACTTCGCCACGCCGGGCTCGGCGAGGGCTGCGGCGAGGGCGGCATCGCGATCGATGTCGCGCGGCGCGCGCACGCGGCCACGGACCTTGCCGTTCACCTGCACCACCAGCTCTATCTCGTCCTCCACGAGCTGGCTCTCGTCGTACGATGGCCAGCCGGAATCGAAGACGCTCGCATCGTGGCCCAGCCGCTCCCACAGCTCCTCGGCCAGGTGCGGAGCGAACGGCGCCACGAGCGACACCAGCGGCTCCACCTCGGTGCGGTGCGGAGTGCGCTCGTTGGAGCGGAGCGCGTTCATGTACTCCATCATCGCCGCGATGGCGGTATTGTAGCTCAGCCGCTCGATGTCGTCGCCCACCTTCTTTATCGTCTGGTGGAGCTTGCGCATCACCGCCGCGTCCGGCGCGCCGTCGGTGCGCATCTCCAGCGCCGACGCCCACAGACGATCGAGGAAGCGGCGCACGCCGGAGATCCCGCCCTCGCGATAGTCGCCGCCCTCCTCGAACGGGCCGAGGAACATGAGATAGGTGCGCAGCGTGTCGGCGCCCCAGCGCTCGATGTACTCGTCGGGGTTGATCACGTTCCCCTTCGTTTTCGACATCTTCGCGCCCTCACGGATGATCAGTCCGTGGGCGCGGAACTTCCTGAACGGCTCCTCGAACTCCAGGTGTCCCGCGTCGTGCAGCACCATCGTGATGAAGCGAGTGTAGAGCAGGTGCAGCACCGCGTGCTCGTTCCCGCCGATGTACGAATCCACCGGCAGCCAGCGACGGGTACGTTCGGCGTCGAAGGGGCGATCGTCGAACTCCGTGCTCGGGTAGCGCAGGAAGTACCAGGCGCTGTCGAGGAAGGTGTCCGACACGTCCGTCTCGCGGCGCGCCATCTTCCCGCACTTCGGACACGGCACCCGGTACCACTCCTCGTGCCGCGCCAGCGGCGACACGCCGCTGTCGTCGGGACGAAAGTCTTCCACGTACGGCAGCACGACCGGAAGATCCTGTTCCGGCACCTGTTGCACGCCGCAGTCATCGCAATGGATGACGGGAATCGGCGGCCCCCAGTAGCGCTGCCGGGAGATGGCCCAGTCGTGCAGCCGGTAGGTGACCGTTCCCTTGGCCGCGCCTTCCGCTTCGAGCCACTCCACTATCCGGGCCTTTCCTTCTTCCACCGTGAGACCGTCGAAGCGGCTCGAATTCACCAGTCGCCCGCCATCGCCAGCGGTGTACGCCTCCGTGAGCGGGGCATCGGTCGCCTCTCCCTCGCCGGCCACCACGCGCACGATCGGCAGCCCGAACTTCTCAGCGAACTGGAAATCGCGCTCGTCGTGCCCGGGCACCGCCATGATCGCGCCGGTGCCGTACTCCATCAGCACGTAATCGGCGATCCATACCGGGATGTCCTTCCCCGTGGCCGGATTCCTCGCGTACGCACCGGTGAAGACACCCGTCTTCTCCTTCTCCGTCACCTTGCGCGCCACCAGATCCTGCTTCGCGGTTCGCGTGACGTACGCGTCCACGGTGCCGCGCTGCGACGCCGTAGCGATCTTCGGGACGAGCGGATGCTCCGGCGCCAGGACCAGGTACGTGGCTCCGAAGATGGTGTCCGGACGCGTGGTGAACACCGCGACCGCCTCACCGTCCACGCTGAACGTGATCTCAGCGCCGTCCGAGCGGCCGATCCAGTTCCGCTGTGCGGTTTTCGTCGTCTCCGACCAGTCGATCCAGTCCAGATCCTCCAGCAGTCGCTGTGCGTAGTCGGTGATCCGGAAGAACCACTGCTCCAGGAAGCGCTGTTCCACGGGAGTGCCGCAACGCTCGCACGCGCCGTTGACCACCTGCTCGTTCGAGAGCACGGTCTTGCACGACGGACACCAGTTCACCGCCGCCTTCTTCCTGTACGCCAGCCCGCGATTCATGAGCTGCAGGAAGATCCACTGCGTCCACTTGTAGTAGTCCGGGTCCGTGGTGGAGAGCTCGTGCGACCAGTCCACCATGAGCCCCACGCGCCGGAGCTGCCGGCGGAAGTTGGCGATGTTCCTCGGGATCAGCTCCATGGGATGGATGCCGACCTTGAGCGCGTAGTTCTCCGAGTGGATCCCGAAGGCGTCGAAGCCGATCGGCTCGAAGACGTTGTTCCCCTTCAGCCGCTGGAATCGTCCATGTATGTCGTTCCCCGTGAACGCGAA
>CAZTTY010000141.1:0-6614 GCA_964616815.1 uncultured Gemmatimonadaceae bacterium
TTCTCCTTCGAATGTGATCACGTCGCGCGTATCGATCACGCGTCCGTGGAACCGCTTCACATCGGGATCGTAATCCACCACGCCGATGTACCCCTGATGGTACACGACCGTTACGACGCCTCCGTTTCTTCGGTTCGGTCGACGAGCGTTCCCGGCGTATTACTCATACGATGCTATAGTCATGTATGTGTCTAGCAATCCGCGAGTATTGCCTTGGCCAGGCCGTGGGGCAAGAATCCGTGCCGGGAGCGCGAGAGGTGCCGGGAGCACGTTCCCGAGGGCCGTGGTCACGCTCGCGGTCGCGCACCTCCCGGATACAAAAAGCGCAAGTCGCCGAAGCATTTGGCTCCGTGCGACTTGCGCTATAGCAGGGGCGGGACTCGAACCCGCGACCCCGGCATTATGAGTGCCGTGCTCTAACCGGCTGAGCTACCCTGCCGTACTCCTTCTCCAATCCTCTCGACCACAAGTCCGCAATCTAACCCCTCCCGTTCCTCCCTCAAAGTCCCGCAACCCGGCCCGCGACACGCCGCCGGCCGCACCGGCGGCATCTTTGCGAGCCGCCCCCGCCGCAGCAACCCTCCCACCGCTTCCATTGTCTACTTCTGGAAAGCGCGTGAACCCGCGCTCACGACCGAGGTCGTGCCGCCACCGAAACCGGCCGGCGCACGCCGCGTAGTGCATCGCGTGGCACCACAGGTCCCACCGCCCCAGCGCCCGCTCCGCCGCACGAGACCGCTCACACCCCGGGGATCATCATGCCCAATCTGAAGCTCGCCCTCCGGACGCTGATCAAATCGCCATTCGTCACGCTCGTCGCGGTCCTCTCTCTCGCGCTCGGCATCGGAGCCAACGCAGCCATCTTCTCGCTGTTCAACCAGCTCCTCCTGCGGCCGCTCCCCGTGCCGAACGCCGACCGACTGGTGAATCTCTCGGCACCGGGTCCGAAGCCCGGCTCTACTTCGTGCAACCAGGCGGGAGACTGCGATGAGGTCTTCAGCTATCCGATGTTCCGCGACATCGAACGCGCGGACAACATCCCCTTCACCGGCATCGCCGGGCACCGCGCCTTCGGCGCGAACGTGGCGTTCGACGACCAGACTTTCAGCGGCTCCGGAATGCTGGTCTCCGGCTCGTACTTCCCGGTCCTCGGCATCACGCCCGCGCTCGGACGGCTCTTCACTCCCGCCGACGATCAGAACGTGGGCGCCAACTACGTGGCGGTCCTGAGCTACGACTACTGGCAGTCGCGGCTGGGGTCGCGACGCTCGGTGGTCGGAGAGCCGATCATCATCAACGGCCAGACGATGACGATCATCGGCGTCGCACCGCGCGGCTTCACCGGCACCACGCTCGGCACCCGTCCGCAGGTCTTCGTCCCGCTCACCATGCGCGGTCTCATGGAGCCGTACTTCCAGAACGCCGGCTTCGAGAACCGCCGCTCGTACTGGCTCTACGCCTTCGCGAGGCTGAAACCCGGCGTGTCGCTGGAGCAGGCGGCTTCCGCGATCAACTCCATCTACCATCCCATCGTCAACGACGTCGAGGCGCCGCTCCAGCAGGGGATGAGCGACCAGACGATGCAGCGCTTCAGAGCGAAGGAGCTCGCGCTCACCGATGGGCGCCGCGGCCAGAGCTCGGTGCACGGCGATTCGCGCAAGCCGATGACGCTGCTCTTCGGCATCACGGCGATCGTGCTGCTCATCGCCTGCGCCAACATCGCGAACCTGCTTCTGGCGCGCGGCGCCGGACGCTCGCTCGAGATGGCCGTTCGGCTCTCGCTCGGCGCCACGCGCAGGACGCTCATCGTCCAGCTCCTCACCGAATCGGTGCTCCTCGCGATAATCGGGGGCATCGTCGGGATCGTCGTGGCCTACTGGACGCTCGCGCTCATCACGGGCCTCCTCCCGAACGATACCGCCACGAATCTCGACGTGCACCTGCAGACTTCGGCGGTGGTCTTCACGGCCGCGCTCTCGCTCGGCACCGGGATCCTCTTCGGTCTCTTCCCCGCCCTCAACAGCACGCGCCCCGATCTCGCGTCGGCCATCCGCGACGGCACCGGCAAGCACTCGGGCACGCGCTCCGCCGCCCGCTTCCGCACTTCGCTCGTCACGGCGCAGATCGCGCTCTCGATGGCGCTGCTCATCTCGGCAGGCCTCTTCGTCAAGAGTCTGCGCAACGTGAGCGAGGTGGACCTCGGCCTGCGCGTGGATGACCTCGTGACATTCTCGGTTTCGCCCTCGCTGAACGGCTACGACAACACGCGCTCGCGCGCGCTCTTCGACCGCGTGCACGAGGAGCTCGAGGCGCTCCCCGGCGTGGCGGGCGTCACCGAGGCGCTGGTCCCCGCCCTCTCGGGGAGCAACTGGGGGACCGATGTGTCGGTGGAGGGCTTCGAGAAGGGGCCCGACACCGACGCCAATTCGCGCTACAACGAGGTGGGCCCGGGCTACTTCGGCGTGATGGGCATCCAGATTCTGGCCGGGCGCGAGTTCACGCGCGCCGACGCCGCGGGGAGGGCGCGCGTCGCACTGGTCAACGAGACGTTCGCGAAGAAGTTCGGCCTCGGACGCGACGCGGTGGGGAAGCTCATGGGCGACCGCGGGAACGACTCGCTCGACGTCCAGATCATAGGCCTCGTGCGCGACGCCAAGTACTCCGACGTGAAGGACGAGATTCCTCCCCAGTTCTTCGCGCCCACGCTGCAGGATACCACGGCCGGCTTCATGACGTTCTACGTGCGCGGCGCGCGCGCCGGAGCCGCCGAGCAACTGCTGCGCGCCATCCCCGGTGTGGTGAAGAAGCTCGATCCGAAGCTCCCCGTGGAAGAGCTCCGGACCATGCCGCAGGTGGTGAAGGACAACATCTTCCTCGACCGGATGATCAGCACGCTGGCCGCGTCGTTCGCATTGCTCGCCACTCTGCTCGCCGCGATCGGCCTGTACGGCGTGCTCGCCTACTCGGTGGCGCAGCGCACGCGCGAGATCGGCGTGCGCATGGCGCTCGGCGCCGATGCCGGCCGCGTGCGAGCCATGGTGCTGCGGCAGGTGGGAATCATGACAGTGATAGGCGGCGCGATCGGAGTTGCCGGAGCGCTCGCCATGGGGCGCACGGCGAAGTCGCTGCTCTTCGAGCTGACGGGCTACGACCCGGTGGTCGTGGTACTCTCGGCGCTCGTACTCACCATCGTGGCGCTCGGCGCCGGCTACATCCCCGCGCTCCGCGCCTCGAAGATCCAGCCCACGCAGGCGCTCCGGTACGAGTGACGACGGGGTCGGGCATTCAATGTAGAGGTCCCGGCGGCGCCGCCGGGACCTCTACATTGAATGCCCGACCCCGTCGTCACTCGTACCGGAGCGCCTGCGTGGGCTGGATCTTCGAGGCGCGGAGCGCGGGGATGTAGCCGGCGCCGAGCGCCACGATGGTGAGTACGAGCGCCGAGAGTACCACGACCACCGGGTCGTAGCCCGTCAGCTCGAAGAGCAGCGACTTCGCCGTGCGCCCCATGGCGAGCGCTCCGGCAACTCCGATCGCGCCGCCTATCACTGTCATGATTCCCACCTGCCGCAGCACCATGGCTCGCACGCGGCCGGCATCGGCGCCGAGCGCCATGCGCACGCCGATCTCGCGCGTGCGCTGCGCCACCGAGTAGGCGAGCACGCCGTACAGGCCGATCGCGGCGAGCAGAGTGGCGAGCAATGCGAACGACGCGGCCAGCGTGCTGATCATCCGGTCGAGGAAGATGTTGTCCTTCACCACCTGCGGCATGGTCCGGAGCTCTTCCACGGGGAGCTTCGGATCGAGCTTCTTCACCACACCGGGGATGGCGCGCAGCAGTTGCTCGGCGGCTCCGGCGCGCGCGCCGCGCACGTAGAACGTCATGAAGCCGGCCGTGGTATCCTGCAGCGTGGGCGCGAAGAACTGGGGAGGAATCTCGTCCTTCACGTCGGAGTACTTGGCGTCGCGCACGAGGCCTATGATCTGGACGTCGAGCGAGTCGTTCCCGCGGTCGCCCATGAGCTTCCCCACCGCGTCGCGTCCGAGGCCGAACTTCTTCGCGAACGTCTCGTTGACCAGTGCGACGCGCGCCCTCCCCGCGGCGTCGGCGCGCGTGAACTCGCGCCCGGCCAGAATCTGGATGCCCATCACGCCGAAGTAGCCCGGGCCCACCTCGTTGTAGCGCGAATTGGCGTCGGTGTCGGGCCCCTTCTCGAAGCCCTCCACCGACACATCGGTCCCCCAGTTGCTCCCCGAGAGGGCGGGGACCAGCGCCTCGGTGACGCCCGCCACGCCGGGGAGCGCCTCGAGCTCCTCGTGCACGCGGTCGAAGAGCGCGCGCGAGCGCGTGTTGTCGTAGCCGTTCAGCGAGGGCGAAACCGAGAATGTCACGAGGTCATCCACGCGCAGGCCGAGGTCCACCTCGCTCACGTTGCGCAGACTCTTGACGAAGAGGCCTGCCGAGATGAGCAGCGCCATCGAGAGCGCGATCTGCGCCGTGACGAGCGAAGTGCGGAAGCGGGCGGCGGAGCGCGTGCCCGAGTGCTTGCCGGTGCCGTCGCGGATGGCCGACGCGAGATCGGGGCGCGTGCTGTTGAGGGCGGGGAAGAGACCGAAGAGGATCCCGGTGCCGAGCGAGAGCGCGGCCGTGAAGACCACCGCCGAAGTCTGCAGGTGCACGTCGAGATTCGTGGCGGTATCGTTCGGGAGGAGGCCCGTGATGAGCGCGAGCGTCCAGTAGGCCACGACGATCCCGACGATGCCCCCGATTATCGCGAGGAGCACCGATTCGGTGAGGAGCTGGACGATGAGCGTCCTGCGCGTGGCGCCGAGCGAGAGCCGAACGGCCATCTCGAGCGAGCGTCCGGCGCCGCGCGCCAGAAGCAGGTTCGCGATGTTGGCGCAGGCGATGAGCAGCACGATCGCCGTGATGCCGAAGAGCAGCGTCATCGGCTTGCGCGAATCGCCGTGCACCGAGCTCTGGCCGCGGCGCCCATCGGTGAGCGCGAGCTCCTTCGCTCTGAAGCGCTGCATCGTCTGGTCGCTCATCCCCTGCTGGAGCGGCGCCTCGACGTCGTTGACGATGGGATGGTAGATGGAGTTGATCGCGGAAGCCGCCTGCTCCAGCGACACGCCGGGTTTCAGCCTCGCGAAGGCGTAGAGCCAGTACGAGCGGCGGTTCTCGAAGCCGGCGTTCTGGAAGTACGGCTCCATGAGACCGCGCATGGTGAGCGGGACGAAGACCTGCGGACGGGTGCCGAGCGTGGTGCCGGTGAAGCCGCGCGGTGCGACGCCGATGATCGTCATCGTCTGGCCGTTGATGATGATCGGCTCTCCGACCACCGAGCGTCGCGACCCCAGCCGCGACTGCCAGTAGTCGTAGCTCAGGACCGCCACGTAGTTGGCGCCCACGTTCTGATCGTCGGCGGGAGTGAAGAGCCGTCCGAGCGCGGGCGTGATGCCGAGGACCGGGAAGTACGAGCCGGAGACCAGCATTCCGGAGCCGCTGAAAGTCTGGTCGTCGAACGCCACGTTCGCGCCGAAGGCGCGGTGCCCGGCGATGCCGGTGAAGGGGATGTTGTCCGCGCGTTCGATGTCGCGGAACATCGGATAGCTGAAGACCTCATCGCAGTCTCCCGCCTGGTTGCACGAAGTAGAGCCGGGCTTCGGACCCGGTGCCGAGAGATTCACCAGTCGGTCGGCGTTCGGCACGGGGAGCGGCCGCAGGAGGAGCTGGTTGAACAGCGAGAAGATGGCTGCGTTGGCTCCGATGCCGAGCGCGAGAGAGAGGACCGCGACGAGCGTGACGAATGGCGATTTGATCAGCGTCCGGAGGGCGAGCTTCAGATTGGGCATGATGATCCCCGGGGTGTGAGCGGTCTCGTGCGGCGGAGCGGGCGCTGGGGCGGTGGGACCTGTGGTGCCACGCGATGCACTACGCGGCGTGCGCCGGCCGGTTTCGGTGGCGGCACGACCTCGGTCGTGAGCGCGGGTTCACGCGCTTTCCAGAAGTAGACAATGGAAGCGGTGGGAGGGTTGCTGCGGCGGGGGCGGCTCGCAAAGATGCCGCCGGTGCGGCCGGCGGCGTGTCGCGGGCCGGGTTGCGGGACTTTGAGGGAGGAACGGGAGGGGTTAGATTGCGGACTTGTGGTCGAGAGGATTGGAGAAGGAGTACGGCAGGGTAGCTCAGCCGGTTAGAGCACGGCACTCATAATGCCGGGGTCGCGGGTTCGAGTCCCGCCCCTGCTATAGCGCAAGTCGCACGGAGCCAAATGCTTCGGCGACTTGCGCTTTTTGTATCCGGGAGGTGCGCGACCGCGAGCGTGACCACGGCCCTCGGGAACGTGCTCCCGGCACCTCTCGCGCTCCCGGCACGGATTCTTGCCCCACGGCCTGGCCAAGGCAATACTCGCGGATTGCTAGACACATACATGACTATAGCATCGTATGAGTAATACGCCGGGAACGCTCGTCGACCGAACCGAAGAAACGGAGGCGTCGTAACGGTCGTGTACCATCAGGGGTACATCGGCGTGGTGGATTACGATCCCGATGTGAAGCGGTTCCACGGACGCGTGATCGATACGCGCGACGTGATCACATTCGAAGGAGAA
>CAZTTY010000142.1:0-6368 GCA_964616815.1 uncultured Gemmatimonadaceae bacterium
TTTCAATTTTCTTGCGGGGTTCTGGGGGGGCGCGGGTGTGGGGTGTGCGGTTCCGTTTCCCTTGTTCCCTGTTCCCTGGCCTTTCCCTGCTCCCCGCGTCCCGCTTCCTGCCACCCTCCTCCCTCCAACCACATCCGCACCATGCCCTCCCCCTCCCCCTCCCCCTCCCCCCTTCCCTCCCGCGATTCGGCACTGGCCCTGATGCACGAGTATACGAGCAGCGACTCGCTGCGAAAGCACATGCTCGCGGTGGAGGCGGCGATGCGGGCGTACGCACGAAAGTATGGAGAGGACGAGGAGCGGTGGGGGCTGGCCGGGCTGATGCACGACTTCGACTACGAGCGCTACCCCAACGCCGCCCACTCCGCCACCGAGGAGCACCCGGCCGAGGGCGTGCGCGTGCTTCGCGAGCTCGGCTACCCGGAGGACGTCCTGCGAGCCATTCTGGGGCACGCGGTGTATACAGGGGTAGCGCGGGAGACGCAGATGGCGAAGGCTCTCTTCGCGGTGGATGAACTGACTGGCCTCATCACGGCCACGGCGCTCGTGAGGCCATCGCGGAGCGTGCATGACGTGGAGGCGAAGTCCGTGCGCAAGAAGATGAAGGACAAGGCCTTCGCGCGGGGCGTGAGTCGGGAGGACGTGCGGCTCGGAGCGTCGGAGCTGGGCATCGAGCTCGACGACCACATCCGGTTCGTGATCGAGGCCATGCGCGGCCGCGCCGAGGAGCTCGGGCTCGCGGGCCAGACGGCGACCGGGAGCGCTTCGGGCGGCACTGGGGAGGGGGGCGCTGGGTGACGTGGCGGGTCAACGTTTGGTGCCGGCATCGCGTACCGTGGTGGAGAGCAAACCACGGTATCGATGCTACCTGCACTACGAGTCCATACAGCCAACGACGTGCTGGAGCTGCCTGCTGAATCGGCAGAGCGCGCACGCGAGCGTGAGCGTGATCTCGTGCTGTCCGCCCAGAAGGGCGACCACAGCGCGTTCGCGGCGCTCGTCAGGCTGCACGAGCGCCGCGCCTACGCGGTCGCCCGCTCGATAGCGGCGACTCACGAAGATGCGGAGGACGCCGTGCAGGAAGGGTTCCTGCACGCGTACCGCGCGCTCGACCGGTTCCGTCCGGAGCAGGCATTCGGCGCCTGGCTGCATCGCATAGTGGCCAACGCCGCGCTGGACATAGGGCGCAGGCGCAAGGTGCGCGATGCGGATTCGCTGCCGGAGAACGTGGCGCTGCCGATGCGCGATCCGGCGTCGGACGATGAATTGCGCCGTCGGCTCATGTCCGGGCTGGGCGAGCTCTCGCAACGCCAGCGGTCGGTGATCGTCCTGCACGACGTGGAGGGTTTCACCCACGGGGAGATCGGAAGCATGCTCGGGATCCCCGAAGGGACTGCGCGCTCGGATCTGCACCACGCGCGCGCCGCCCTGCGCAAGCTGCTGGCCGACTTATGGAGTGAACGATGACATTCGATTCCAGGATCGGTCCGCGCGGACGCGAGGACGATCTCACCAACGCGCTTCGCGCGATCTACGCTCCGCCGGCTGATGAGCGCTACTGGAGCGATCTCGCCCAGCGGATCATGACGCGCATCGCCAGCGACGACGAGAGCGATGCCTGGTGGCAGCCGTTTGCGCGTCTGGCGCGGGTAGGCGTGCTCGCCGCGGGTGTGGCCTTGACCGTGGCCAGCATCGCGCTCACGCGCGAGCGCGCTTCGACCTCGGTGCCCAGTCTGGCGTACGATGCCGTCGTCGATACGCCCCGTACGTCGCTGCTGCAGATCGCCATCGAGCCGGATGTCAACGCCGAGCGCGAGGCGACGCTCCGCTACGTAATAGCACCCTGAAACGAGTCGGCAATGCGACGCTCGAAGGCCCTCGCGCTCGTCTTCCTCGGCAGCACGCTCACCGTGGGTGCCGCGGCCGGATTCACCGTGGACCGTGTTCTCACGCGCAGGGTATGTGAGGACAGGGCCGACCGGGATTCGTTCCGCGAGTATCTCGCTCGCAAGCTCGACCTGACGCCTTCGCAACGCGTGGCGGTGGACAGCATCCTCGACAAGAGGCATCGCGACTGGCAGGCAGTCATGGACCCGTTCGAGCCGCAGATCGACTCCGCCCGCGCGCGGGTCGACTCCGCGCGCGCGTGGTTCGACTCCACACGCTCCGCCGTATTGATGCCGGTACGCCCGCAGATCGACTCGATCCGCGTGGCCGCGAGGGCCGAAGTCTTCAAAGTGCTCGACGGCCGGCAGGATACGCTCTTCCAACAACTGATAGACGAGTCGCGGCGCGACCAGTCCAAAAAGAAGGAGAAGAAGCAGCAATGAAAGCCGTTGTGTTGATGCTGGCCCTGCCGATCGCACTGGCGGCGCAGGCGCCGGCGGACACCGGTGTGCGCGTCATCCGCCTCGATGAGGCGGTTCGGCTGGCGGAGCAGAACTCGCCTGCCGCCGTCCAGGCGCGCGGGCAGCTTCGAACGAGCAGAGCACAGGTCAAGTCCGCGTACGCCGCGTTCATCCCCAACGTCTCCGTCAACGCCTCTGCGGGACGACAGGGCGGCGACCGCTTCGACTCCCAGGGGAATCTGGTTCCGTACACCGGCAACGCCTGGCAGTTCGGCCACGGCCTCGGTCTGAACGTCGATCTCTTCAACGGTGGCCAGAGGATCTTCGACATCGGCGCCACCAAGGCGCAGGTTACCGCTTCGAGCGCGAGCGAGGTGGCGCAGCGTTATCAGGTTGCGCTCCAGGTGAAGCAGCAGTTCTTCGCCGTGCTCGCCGCGGGCGAAGCCGAAGCGGCCGCGAGGGCGCAGCTCGCCGAAGCCGAGCAGCAGCTAGCTACTTCCACCGCCATGCTGCACGCACAGACCGCGACCCGCTCCGATTCGCTGCGCGCGGTGATCCAGGTCGGCAACGCCCGCCTCGCCCTGCTCAACGCGCTCAACGACCGCCAGACGTCCGACGCCGCTCTCACACGTCTGGTCGGGACCAGCTTCCCCGTCACCGCGAGCCCGGCCGATACCGTGGCGGAAACCCTGATCCGGATCGACAGTGCCGAACTGGCGGGCCTGGTCGCGGACGCTCCGCTCGTGCGCCAGGCGGTCGCCTCGGAGGCCGCCGCACATGCGTCCTCGAGGGCCGCGCGCGCGCCGTACCTCCCCACTCTCTCGCTGAGCTGGAACTACTCGGGCAACCGCAGCGGCGACGGACTGGGCGGAGTGTCGGGACAATACGCATACCAGAACAGCCTGCGCCTCGGACTGAGCTATCCCCTCTTCAACCAGCTCAATCGCGAAGAGGGAATCGTGCGCGCCGACGTGGCTGAGCGAAACGCCGAAGCGTCGCTGCGCGACGCCAGGCTGATGGCGCGGCAGAGCCTGGTGCAATATCTGGGTGCCCTGCGCACCGCACAGGAGCAGATGGAGATCCAGGTCGCCTCGGTGGCTGCTGCCGAGGAGGATCTGCGTGTGCAGAAGCAGCGCTATCAGCTCGGAGCGTCGCTCCAGCTCGATGTGCTGACGTCGGAAACCGCGCTGGTACAGGCACGCGCGGCACTCATACAGGCTCGCTACGACTACCGCGTAGCAAAGGCGCAGCTGGAAGCGCTGATCGGCCGGGACCTCTGACCCGGTGCGTACCGACATGGAGACTTTCGTGAAACGATTCATCCTGCCAGCCGCCACCATCGTGCTCGCGGCGTGTAGCGGCAAGGAAAAGAACACTGCTCCGCTGATCCAGACGGTGCCGGTAACCCGGCAGGACATCGTCGTTGACGTGGAAGCCACCGGTATCATCGCGCCGGTCAACGCGGTGGAAGTTCGGTCCAAGGCGTCCGGCCAGATCATCGAGCTGCCCGTCGAGCTGGGATCCCGCGTGAAGCCCGGAGACCTGCTGGCGCAGATCGACCCGCGCGACGCACAGAACCGCTACGACCAGGCGGTCGCCGCGCGCGAAGCGGCGGAAGCGAATCTCGACGTCACGAAATCGCAGTTCGATCGGGCGACGCAACTGGCCGGCGAAGGAGTGATCACCGCTCCGGAGCTCGAGAGCGCGAAGCTCTCGTACGCCAACGCGAAATCGCAGCTCGCCACGGCGCGTACGAACCTCGACATCGCCAAGGTCGCGCTCGAAGATGTCACGATCCGCGCACCCGTCGCGGGAGTGGTGATTCAGAAGCTGGTTTCCGTGGGTCAGGTCATCAGCTCGTCCACCAACTCGCCGAGCGGCGGCACGATCCTGCTCCAGATGGCCGATCTCAGCCGCGTGCGTGACAGCACGCTGGTGGGCGAGAGCGACATCGGACGCGTGCGATCCGGACTCACGGCCTCGGTGCGCGTGGACGCATACCCCAACCGCGTCTTCCACGGCACCGTCGACAAGATCGCTCCGCAGGCCACCGTGGAGCAGAGCGTGACGATGTTCCCGGTGCTCATCAACATCGACAACCAGGACGGCGCGCTCATGCCGGGCATGAACAGCGACGTCTCGGTACTCGTCTCGCGTACCGAGGGTGCGCTGGCCATCCCCAACGATGCGATCCGGACGCTGCGCGACGTGGAGGCGGCCGCGCTGGCGCTGGGGATGGATCCCGACAAAGCTCGCGAACAGCTCGATGCGCAGCTTCCCAACGATCGCCCCACGGACTCCGCCGGGCCGGACGGATCGGGCCAGATGGCGTCGACCGCCGACGGCCGAAATGGACGCCGCAACGGAGCGCGGCAGGGGAACGGCGCGGGACGGCAGGGTATGCGCGGCTCGCCGGGTGGTGAAGGCGGCAACGGCGGACCGCAGCTCCAGATGGGCGGTGGCGAAGATGCCTCCGCGCCGGGAGCGCGTCCGCGCCCGGGTCTCGTTTTCGTGGCCGACAGCACGTCGTTCGCGCCACGCCTCGTGACGCTGGGAGCCGGCAACTACGATGTCACCGAGGTGCTTTCGGGACTGCGCGAAGGCGAACAGGTGGCGCTCATCAGCGGCGCGATGCTGCAGCAGGCGCGTGCCGAGCGCCAGGAGCGAATCCGCAATCGCGTGGGCCTGCCGGGCGTGCGACAGGAAAGCTCGTCCAACAATCGAAGATAGACGGGGGTAATCATGCTGCTCGGCGAGATCCTGCGCGTGGCACTAAGCGCCCTCCGCGCCAACAAGCTCCGTTCGCTGCTCACGATGCTCGGCATCGTGATCGGTGTATCGGCCGTGATCACCATGGTCGCGCTCGGCCGCGGTGCGCAGAAGGCGGTGAACGAGCGACTGCAATCGCTCGGAACCACTCAGTTGAGCGTCCGCGGCGGCCGGGTATTCCGTGGCGGCATCGCGTCGTCGGTCGATCGCGCTCGTATCGAGGTGGATGACTACGTGGCTCTGGCGCAGCGCGGGACCACCTTCGCCGCCGTCCAGCCGGAGATGTCTCGCCAGCTCCAGGTCCAGTTCGAGAACAACAACACATCCACGGACATCACCGGCTCGACGCCGAACTTCGCCGACGTCCAGAAGTTCACCATCGCCGCCGGGCGGATGTTCAACGCCGCCGACGACGCGGGACGGAAGCGAGTCGCGGTCGTCGGCGCGACCACCGCCAGCCAGCTCAAGCCCGACGATCCGAATGGCCTGGTGGGCGAGTCCATCCGCATCCGCGGCATCCGGTTCGACGTCATCGGCGTCTTCGCTCCCAAGGGCACCGGCGGCTTCAACGACCCGGATGATCAGGTCGTGATCCCGCTGAGCACGGCGCAGTTCCGTGTCATGGACACCAAGTACCTGCGCACGATCAACGTGCTCGCGGAATCGGAGGCGATGATCCCGGCCACCATGACCGAGATCCAGCACATCCTCCGCCGGGAGCACCGGATTCCACAGGGGCGTCCGGACGACTTCGACATCAACAACCAGGCGGACTTCCTCAACGCCTTCCAGGAGACCACGCAGGTCTTCGGGCTCCTCCTCGCGGGAATCGCCACCGTCAGCCTGCTCGTGGGCGGCATCGGCATCATGAACATCATGCTGGTCTCGGTCACGGAGCGTACGCGCGAAGTCGGCATCCGGAAGGCGCTCGGCGCGACGCGCATCAACATCCTGCTTCAGTTCCTGATCGAAGCGATAGTGCTCTGCCTGCTCGGCGGCATCATCGGCATCGTACTCGGCGCCGGCGGCGCGCAGATCCTGCGACACGTCGCGCACTGGAACACGGACGTGTCGTTCAGCTCGATCGTACTGGCGTTCCTGTTCTCGGCCGTCGTGGGCGTGATCTTCGGCGTCTGGCCCGCGCGCCGCGCCGCCTCGCTCGATCCGATCGTAGCGCTGCGTTACGAGTAGATAAACGGCGGGGTCGGGTCTTTAACGTAGAGGGCTCGTGAGCGTTGCTCACGAGCCCTC
>CAZTTY010000143.1:0-6226 GCA_964616815.1 uncultured Gemmatimonadaceae bacterium
GAGCTCGATGAGGAGAGGGCGCTACCCGCGGTAGCGCCCGCTCCTCATCGAGCTCCCGACCCCGGCGTCCCGGGGCTCCAAGTTTCTGTCGTACATGAATTTACATTCACACCAAAAACGCCCCACAAACTTGACTATCCCGACAATTTCACTTAGGATTCGCGCTATCGAGATACGGGGAATTCGAGTGCGACAGACGGCCACTTCAGCACCATCCGAATGGACGCCGCGCGGTCAGAAGGGGCCGCGTGCGGCGATTCTCGTGGAGCTCAAGCGTTCGCCCGGACTCTCCGTGATGGATCTTGCGGAGCGACTCGGCGCTTCATTGAACGCGATCCGCCACCACATTCGGGAGCTCGAGGCGGATTCGCTCGTGGAGCACGACCGTTGTCGCAAGGGTGTCGGCGCTCCGGTATTTCGGTACAGGCTGGCGGCCGACGGCGAAGCGTTGTTCCCCAGGCGGTACGAGGAGACTCTCATGCAGTTGCTGCATGGTCTGGTGGAGCGCGAGGGGCGCGAGGCGGCGGTGGCTATGCTGGTATCGCACTTCGATGCGATCGAGGGACGTCTGGCCAGGGAGCTGGACGGGTTGTCGCGGGATGAACGGCTGGAGCTCGTTACGAGCACTCTGGCAAACGAGGGCTTCATGCCCGAATGGCGGCCCGCAGTCGATGGCGGGGCGCTCATGGAGCACAATTGCGCGATCATTGCGGTCGCGGAGCGGTTCCCCGAAGTATGCGAAGCCGAGCAGCGCTTCCTCTCGCGCGCGCTCGGCGCCGACATAGAGCGCAGGTCCCACATCCTCGAAGGATGCGGCGCCTGCGGCTACAACGTGCGATTTCGGCCAACCATCAACGCGGCCGTCAAGGAGAACGGATGAGCAGTTCCATCGAGACCCTGGTCAACAGAGAGTACAAGGCCGGCTTCGTCACCGATATCGAGGCCGATACCATACCCCACGGCCTCAACGAAGAGACCGTCCGGCTCATCTCCGCCAAGAAGGGCGAGCCCGAGTGGCTGCTCGAGTGGCGGTTGAAGGCGTATCGCCGCTGGCTCACCATGACCGAGCCGCACTGGCCGAACGTCCACTACGATCCCATCGACTACCAGGCGCAGACCTACTACTCGGCGCCCAAGACGGCCAAGCCGATCGGAAGTCTGGACGACGTGGACCCCAAGCTGCTGGAGACCTACAACAAGCTCGGCATCCCGCTCAACGAGCAGAAGGTGCTGGCCGGCGTGGCCGTGGACGCGGTCTTCGACAGCGTCTCGGTGGGCACCACGTACCGCAAGCAGCTCGAGGAGGTCGGCATCATCTTCTGCTCCTTCGGCGAGGCGGTACGCGAGCATCCCGAGCTGGTGCAGAAGTACCTGGGCTCGGTGGTTCCGTACAGCGACAACTTCTTCGCGGCGCTCAACTCCGCCGTATTCAGCGACGGCTCCTTCGTGTACGTCCCGAAGGGAGTGCGCTGCCCGATGGAGCTCTCGACCTACTTCCGCATCAACGCGGAGAACACGGGCCAGTTCGAGCGTACGCTGATCGTAGCCGAAGAGGGCGCGTATGTGAGCTACCTCGAGGGGTGCACCGCGCCCAAGCGCTCCACGCAGCAGTTGCACGCGGCCGTGGTGGAGATCGTGGCGCTCAAGGAATCCACGGTCAAGTATTCCACGGTGCAGAACTGGTTCGCCGGCGACGAGGAAGGCAACGGCGGCATTCTGAACTTCGTCACCAAGCGCGGCAAGTGCGTGGGCGAGAGCTCCAAGATCTCGTGGACGCAGGTCGAGACCGGCTCGGCGATCACGTGGAAGTACCCGAGCGTCATCCTTCAGGGCGACAACTCGGTGGGCGAGTGGTACTCGGTGGCCGTGGTGAACCACAAGCAGCAGGCCGATACGGGCACCAAGATGCTCCACCTCGGTCGCAACACCAAGTCCACCATCGTCTCCAAGGGCATCTCGGCCGGCGAGGGGCAGAACAGCTATCGCGGCCGCGTATTCGTGTCACCGAAGGCGGACGGTGCCCGCAACTACACGCAGTGCGACTCGATGCTGATCGGGAACCGCTGCGGAGCGCACACGTTCCCCTACATCGAGGTGGGGAACAACACCGCTCAGGTGGAGCACGAGGCTTCGACGTCGAAGATCGGCGAGGACCAGATCTTCTACCTTCGCCAGCGCGGCATCTCGGCCGAGAACGCCGTGTCGATGATCGTGGCCGGCTTCTGCAAGGAAGTCTTCAAGGAACTTCCCATGGAGTTCGCCCTCGAAGCGCAGCAGCTCCTGGGGATCACGCTCGAGGGGAGCGTGGGGTGAGAAAGACGGCAGAAAGCAGAAAGCAGGAACTGCACGGGAATGACAGCGAAACAGCGGGCGGTTTCTGCCGTCTGCTCTCTGCTGTCTGCCCTCTTTCACAATGACTCGGACATCAACGGAACTCTACAACGTGCTCATCATAAAGGATCTACACGCCAGGGTGGCTGGAACCGAGGGTCGGGAGATTCTCAGGGGAATCGATCTCACCGTGAACGCGGGCGAGGTACACGCGGTCATGGGTCCGAACGGCTCTGGGAAGAGCACGCTCGCGCAGGTGCTCGCCGGGAACCCCGCGTACGAGGTGACGGGCGGGTCGGCCGTGCTCGACGGGGAGGATCTTCTCGAGATGGACCCCGAGGTGAGGGCGCAGGCCGGCGTGTTCATGGCGTTCCAGTATCCCGTGGAGATCCCGGGCGTCTCGAACGCGTACTTCCTGCGCACGGCCTACAACGAGATCAGGAAGGCCAAGGGGCTCGACGAAGTGGACCCGCTCGAGTTCCTCGACATCATGGAAGAACAGCTCGCGCTGGTGGACATGGACCCGGCGATGCTGGAGCGCTCCGTCAACGCCGGCTTCTCGGGCGGCGAGAAGAAGCGCAACGAGATCCTCCAGATGGCCGTGCTGCGGCCGCGGCTTTCGATCCTCGACGAGACCGACTCCGGACTGGACATCGACGCGCTGCGAATCGTGGCGGAGGGCGTCACCAAGCTGAAGCGCCCCGACAACGCCACCATCGTGGTCACGCACTATCAGCGGCTCCTCAACTACATCGTGCCCGACTTCGTGCACGTACTCTCGGCCGGTCGTATCGTGAAGTCCGGCGGCAAGGAGCTGGCGCTCGAGCTGGAGGAAAAGGGTTACGAGTGGGTCGAGCAGAAGGAGGAGGCGCTGGCATGACCCGAGCGTATGTCGAGGACTTCGCGACGTTCGCGGCCAACGGAGGGAGCGCGGGGCCCGAGTGGCTGCCATCCCTCCGCAGCTCCGCGATCGAGCGCTTCAGCGCGCTCGGCTTCCCAACCAGGAAGAACGAAGACTGGCACTTCACCAGCGTGGCGCCGATAGCCGATCGGGAGTTCCAGATCGCTCCGCCGGCCCCGCGCCGGGTGGAGGCATCGGACCTGGCGCCCTTCTCCTTCGGTCACCCGGAGTGGCCCACTCTGGTGTTCGTCGACGGTCGCTTCGACGCCGCGCTCTCGCGCGTGGCGGAGCTGCCGCGGGGCCTCTTCGTGATGAACCTGAAGCGCGCCTGGAGCGAAGCGAGCGTGCTGCTCGAGCAGCACCTCACCAAAGTGGCCGCGTTCGAGAACGACGCGTTCACCGCGCTCAACACAGCGTTCATGAGCGACGGAGCAGTGGTGCACCTGGCGGCCGACGCACAGATAGAGACACCGGTCCACGTCATGTTCGTCTCCACCGGGATCACCGACTCGCTGGTGACCTACCCGCGGAACCTCATAGTGGCCGAACGCAACTCGAAAGCGACGGTGCTGGAAAGCTACGTGCCGCTGGGCGACGCGGCGTACTTCACCAACGCGGTCAGCGAGCTGGTGCTGCGCTCCGGCGCGACGCTCAACCACATCAAGCTGCAGCGCGAGAGCGAGAAGGCGTTTCACGTGGGGAACGTGCAGGTCACCCAGGAGCGCGACAGCCACATGCTGTCCTTCTCCTTCGCCACGGGCGCGGCGCTGTCGCGCACGAACGTGCACACGTCGCTGGCCGGCGAGGGCTGCGGCGCCACGCTGGACGGCCTGTACATGGTGGATGGCGAGCAGCACGTGGACCACCAGACTCTGGTGGAGCACATCGAGCCCAACACCTTCAGCCGCGAGCTGTACAAGGGAATACTCGACGGCGCATCGCACGGCGTGTTCAACGGCCGCGTGTACGTGCACTCCGAGGCGCAGAAGACCGACGGCAAGCAGCAGAACAACAACCTGCTCCTCTCCGATCGCGCGCAGATCGACGCGAAGCCGCAGCTCGAGATCTTCGCGGACGACGTGCGCTGCACGCACGGCGCCACCGTCGGCCGGCTCGACGAGGTCGCGCTCTTCTACATGAAGAGCCGCGGCATCGCCGCCGACCGCGCCCGCGAGCTGCTCACCTACGCCTTCGCCGCCGACGTCCTCGAGAACATCGAGATCCCGGCGATTCGCGACGAGCTGGAAGAGCAGACGCTCAGGCGGTTCACGAAGTGATGTTGGAGACAGCAGAAAGCAGACAGCAGAAAGCAGTGAACGGCCTCGGGGGTGAGGACCTCGCCTCCACGAGCAGATCCTGCTTTCTGCTTTCTGCTGTCTGCTCTCTTTGACCTCATGCCCCCGATCGCCCGGCTCTCCGACCTCCCCGCGGGCGCCGCGCTCGGGGTGGAGATGGAAGACGGGACGCGAATCTGTCTCGTGAACGACGGCGGCGAAGTTCGCGCCATCAGCGACGTCTGCACCCACCAGGGGTACACCATGTCTTCCGGAACGGTACTGGCCGGCGGACGCATCGAATGCGCGTGGCACGGCACCGTGTACGACTGCCGCACCGGCGCGGTGGAGCGTGGACCGGCGGTCGAGCCGATCGCTGTCTACGAGGTTCGGGTGGTGGATGGAGAGATCTTCGTGGGAGAGATGACAAAGTGAATCCACTGGTCGACCGCAGCGACTTTCCGCTCCTGGCCTCCGAGCCGGAGCTCGTCTATCTCGACTCGGCGGCCACGTCGCAGAAACCCCGCGCGGTCATCGAGGCGATCAGTGCGCTCTACGAGCACGACAACGCCAACCCCCACCGTGGGGCGTACGCGCTCTCCGTACGCGCGACGGAGCGCTACCACGGCGCGCGCGAGCGCGTCGCCCGATTCCTCGGCGTGCGCGACCCCGCCTGCCTCATCTTCACACGGGGCACCACCGAGGCACTCAACCTCGTCGCATCGTCCTGGGGACGGCACAACGTCGAGGCTGGCGACGAGATAGTCACCATCGCTTCCGAGCACCACGCCAACTTCGTCCCTTGGCAGCAGCTCGCGCTCGAGCGCGGTGCGCATTTCCGTGTGTGCGAGCTCGGCGATGACGGTCGGATCGATCTCGACCGGCTCGCAGCCGTGACGGGGCCGCGCACGCGCGTGATCGCCTTCCACCATGTATCGAACGTGCTGGGCGACATCGCACCCGTGCGCGAGATCTCCGATCTGGCGCACCGCGCGGGAGCGGTGGCCGTGTGCGACGGCGCACAGGCGGTCCCCCATCTTTCCGTGGACTTCGAGTCGCTCGGCGTGGATTTCTACGCCTTCAGCGGCCACAAGATGTGCGGACCGATGGGCGTCGGCGCCCTGATCGGCCGCCGCGACTTGCTCGAAGCGATGCCGCCCTACATGATGGGCGGCGACATGATCGAGTTCGTACACGACGAGAGCACGAGCTGGAACGTGCTGCCGTACAAGTTCGAGGCCGGTACGCCCAACGTATCGGGCGCCGTCGGGCTCGCCGCGGCGGCCGACTACCTCGATTCGCTCGGTCTCGACCGCGTGCACGCGCACGAGCGGGCGCTCGTGGACGAGGCGTGCGAGCGGCTCGAAGCCTTCGAGGACGTCACGATCCACGGCCCGCCGCGCGGCGAGGAGCGCAGCGGCGTGGTCAGCTTCAGCGTCGCCGGCATCCATCCGCACGACCTTTCGAGCATTCTCGACGCCGGTGGAGTGTGCATCCGCGCCGGCCACCACTGCGCACAGCCGCTCATGCGGCGGCTCGGCGTGGCCGCCACGGCGCGTGCTTCGTTCTACGTATACAACTGCTCCGCCGACATCGACGCGCTGGTTGCGGGCGTCGCGAACGCGAGGGAGCTTTTCGGCCATGCCGCCATCTGACCGCGCCGGAGCGCCCGACCTCTCGGCGCTCTACCAGGACATCATCCTCGATCACTACCGCCGGC
>CAZTTY010000144.1:0-6156 GCA_964616815.1 uncultured Gemmatimonadaceae bacterium
CGTTCCAACGTTCACGTGAGGCTTCGTACGCTCGAACTTTGCCTTCGCCATAAGATCTTTACCCAGGGTTATGTGTCGATCTGCGGAGAGCTCGCGACCGGGATTGAACCGGTGACCTCACCCTTACCAAGGGTGTGCTCTACCAACTGAGCTACGCGAGCGTTCTGACGGGTAGTACTTCTCTGGCCCTACCCACAGCGAAAGCCGCCGCGAACCGCGCGGCGGCTCCGAACAACGTTTTTGGTGCACCACACCGGCGCCTCCCGGGTGCGACCCCGGGCCCGCTCCCGCCGAGCGGTTCACCGGAGAGCGGGAGACGGGGCTCGAACCCGCGACATCAAGCTTGGAAGGCTTGCGCTCTACCAACTGAGCTACTCCCGCAGTTGCCGCCCTGCTCCCTCTGCCAGCTCTCCGGAATCTTCCCCGGCCATCCGCCAAAGTGGTGGGGGAAGGATTCGAACCTTCGAAGGCGTTAGCCGGCAGATTTACAGTCTGCTCCCGTTGGCCGCTTGGGTACCCCACCATACCCTCTCTGAGCCGCGCCTGCCGAGGACGCCCGCCGGACGTACCTCTCGCCCCAGAGCTGACGGCGAGAATCGAACTCGCAACCGCCTGATTACAAATCAGGTGCTCTGCCAATTGAGCTACGTCAGCACACGGCTATTTTGCGCGAGACATGCAGCATAATGGGGCGTGAACAGCCAGTCAAGGCCGCTAAACGGCGCCTATCTCCCTCTACTGCACCTTCTTCCAACGCGTCCCGCCCGGCGTGTCCTCGATGGCGATTCCACGCTCCTCGAGCTCCCGCCGTATCGCGTCGGCGGCCCCGAAATCCCGCTCCCGCCGCGCCGCCGCCCGCGCCGCGATCCGCTCCTCGACCCACCCCCCCAGCTCGTCGCTCACCTCGGCCTCGTCCGGCACTATGTCGAGCACCCCATTCACGAGCTCGAATGCCGAACGCGCCCTGGCCAGAGCCTCCAGGTGGCTCCCCTCGGTGGCTCCGTCGAGCTCCGCGTTCGCCCGGCGGATGAACTCGAAGAGCGCCCCCAGGGCCTCGGGTGCGTTGAGATCGTCGAAAAGCGCCGCCTTCGCCTCGCGTTCCAGCACCTCCGCCGCCTCCACCAGCCCCGGCGCGCCCCCGGTGGCGAGCGCCAGACGCTCGGCGAACGCTCCGATGCGGCGCACCGCCGTCTGCGACGCTTCCAGCGCCTCTTCGGTCAGGTTGAGCTGTTTCCGGTAGTGCACCGAGAAAACGAAGTGCCGGATCGCCGCCGCCGACACCCCCGCCTCGCGCAACGACTGGATGTTGGCCACGTTCCCCAGCCGCTTGGCCATCTTCACCCCCTCGGTGAGGAGGAATTCCCCGTGGCACCAGAACCGGGAGAAGGGCGCCCCATTGGCACCCTCCGACTGCGCGATCTCGTCTTCGTGGTGCGGGAAGATCAGATCCGCGCCGCCAGCGTGGATGTCCAGCGTTTCACCCAGATAGCGCTTCGCCATGGCGGAGCACTCGAGGTGCCAGCCCGGGCGGCCCCGCCCCCACGGTGAATCCCACGCCGCGCCCGTAGCCTCATCCTCCGGCTTCGCCGCCTTCCACAGCGCGAAGTCGCGAACGTCTTCCTTGTTGTAGTCGTCCGCCGCGACGCGCGCCCCGGGCCGGATGCTCCGCACGTCGAGCCGCGAGAGCTTCCCGTAGGCCGGGAAGCGCGCGATCGCGAAGTATACCGAACCATCCTCCGCCTCGTACGCCAACCCGCGCTCTTCCAGCGCCCGCACCAGGTCGATCATCTCCGGGATGTGATCCGTGGCCCTGGGATACTCCTCGGCACGCTGGATGCGCAGATACTCACGGTCCCGCTGGAAGATCTCCGAAACGGGCTCCGTGACTTCTCCGATGGTCAACCCGCGCTCGCTCGCCCGGGAGATGATCTTGTCGTCGACGTCGGTAATGTTCATCACCTGGAACACCTTCCAGCCGCGTAGCTGGATGGTTCGACGCAGCAGATCCTCGAAGAGGAAAGTGCGGAAATTTCCCAGGTGGGCGGGGTTGTACACCGTGGGACCACAGGTGTACATGCGCACCGTGCTCCCGTCGGCCGGCTCGAATGGTTCGGTGCGACGGGTGAGTGTATTGTAGAGTACGAAGTCTGACATTCGCTCCTGGAGCGGGTGCGACTCGGGCGTGGAGAGCGGGAAGCTAGACTGCCGGCTGGGCAGGGTCAACGTTCGCCGCGTCCGAAGCGATCGAACCGCAACGCGGCGACCGGGCTCGCCGCGCAACGAGGTTATCATGTCCAGAGCATTCGTGAACGAGGACGCCGGGGGCGGCCGCGCGCACCGCCGTTTCGACCTTCCGGCGCGCGATGATCCGTCCTACGACGAGGCCGCCGCACACGCGCTCCTCGAGGCTTCGCTCGCGGGCGACACCGAGAGCGCCGAAGTGGCCACCGGATATTACTGGGGCGAACGGACGCTCCGCCCCCAGGTGGAACGCATACTCGCTCGGGCCAAGGCCGCCGGGAACTCCGAGCTGGTGCGCGCCGCCGAACGATTCCTCTGAATCGAGGGCGGCGAGCGGGTGAAGCATCCGCTCCCCGCCACGCAAGGCGCGCGGGCGCGGAGCCGGCCGCCACGCAGTACCAGAACCCGGGACGCCACCCTCGCCAACTCCACCCCATTCCGCCCCGCAAGCACGATCGCCGGGCACGGCCGTGACGACCGCGCCCGCAATGAAGGCACGATGGCCGCGCGGAGGTGGTCCAGATCTCTTCCGGCGACGTGGTCCGCGAGAATGAGCGGGACACCCCCCGCTAGTGCGCTACGGAGCTCGCGCCGGCAGCTGGCCGCGCGCAGGTCCAGGTACAGCGGCCGGGCCGGAGCGAGCCGGCTCGCATACGCCAGCGGCCCAGACTCGGCGACTCCGGCGGCCGAGCCATGGAGGGCCCCGTGCGCGGCGGGGTGAGCAGCCTGGCGAGCGACGTGGCGAGCGACCTGGCGAGCGGCCTGGTGCGCGGTGGGGTGAGCGGCCTCGTGGGACACCTTCCGATGTTCCGGCCACTCCACGAGCCCGTACTCGGGCCTCAGGATTCCGGCGGCGCAGTAGAGCAGCGTGCTCTTCCCCGCCCCCGCCCCACCCGCCAGGCCTACCACTTCCCCCTCGCGAACCATCAGCGAAACGCCGGCCAGCACTCTCGCGCTCGCGCTGCAGCCCGGCACCCCCGCCGCGAACGATTTCCACACGCCGCGAAGAACCAGAAGCGATGTCCCGTAGCGGGCCGGGCACCCGGCACGGACCGGGCGGGCGGAGTGCTCGAATTCCATGGGCCCAACGATACGCGGATCCGGCGATTGAGCATCACCGGAAGTCATCACGCCGTACCATGAGAACGCCGGATCCGAGAACGCCGAGTCGAGGGCGGGGTCGGGGTCGGGACGACCGACGGAGCCGCTTTTACGTGGAGACGGCGCCCCAACTACGTCAGCGACCCTACCTCGTCGTTTGCCTCGAGACCCATGAGGAAATCGGGCGCCTCATCGGGAACGATCACCTCCGACTCGGCCGCCGGGGCCTTCACCACCATGGCGTTGTCGCGGACCAGCCGGCGAAAGCCCTGCCCCTCGTAGATCCGGTTGATGAGGATGCGGCGGATGATCACGTCGAGCACCACAATGGCGGGCACAGCCACGAGCAGCCCCACGGGTCCCAGAAGGCTCCCCATGATGAGCACGCTCATCAACGTCATCACCGGCGGCAGGTTCACCTGGCGCTGCATTATCAGCGGCGCGACGAGGTTTCCCTCCACGAGGTGCACCGCGACGCCGAGCCCGATCACCGCCACCGCGCGCCCCGCGCCGCCCGTGCCGCCAAGCACGAACGCCGCAGGCAGCAGAGTGGAAACCAGGCTCCCGAAGAACGGGACTATCGCGGCCACCCCGGTGAACAGGCCGAAAGTCAGCGCGTACGGGACATCGAGAATCCAGAGTCCGAGCGCGGTGAGCGCGCCCAGGAGGACCATCGACGCGATCTGGCCCACGATCCACGCGCGAAGTGTGCGCGAGAGATCGCCGAGCACGTTGCGAACGAGATCGCGGTGCAGCGGCGGGAAGAGCGAGATCAGAAACTCGCGATAGAGCCCGGGATGGACGGTGAGGTAGACGCCCATGATGAGCACCGACACCACCTCCAGCGTGAAGCCTAGCGCACCCACCAGCTTCGGAACGACATCCGCGAAGTAGAGCGAGGCCTGCTCGTACACGGCGAGCAGGACGCGATGCTCTCCCGGGTGCCATACAGCGCGAAGCGCCGGGTCGCGCGCGATCGCCTCATCGATCCCGTTTTCGAGGTTGACGAGGTAGTCCGGTAGAACCTTGAGCAGCGCCTGCGTCTGCGACACGACCGGCGGGACCAGCAGCCACATGAAGCCGACCAGCGCGCCGAGCGATACCAGGACCGCGAGCGCCACCGCCAGCCGGCGGTCGAGCTGCGTCCGCCGGTTGATAGCGTCGGCTATCGATCCCAGGTAGAGCGAGAAGAGGACGGCGAGGAAGAGAAGCAGGAAGATCTCCGCCGTGCTCCCCAGCAGCAGCAGAAGGAGCACGGCGACGATCGTCCCGGCGAGCACGGGGCCGAAACGAAAGCGCCCCGTGGAGAGGGCGCTCATGTTCAGTGTTTCTCCTCGGGTGAGTCGTCTTCTTCGGGCTCCAGCGTCTCTTCCTCGTGTGGTGGGGATTCTCCCGACTGGAGCTGCCTCTTCTCGGCCTGCTCGGCGGGTGGCAGCACACCCATCTTGCGTTTGAGCGCCAGGAGCTGCGCGTCGGCGCCGATGGCCGTCGCACCCGCCTCGAGCGCCTGGAAGTCGCGCGTGAGCCGGTCGCCGCTGAACTCCGCATCGATCTCGGCGTTGGCGAGGTTGCGCCGCTCGTTCTCCTCCACGCGTGCCTCGATCCTGGCGAACGCCTCGAAGGCGGACTTCTCGGATACCGACGACATGGTGTCGGCTATGCGCTTCTGCGCCTCCGCGCGCTTCTGCCGAGCGACGAGGAGGTTCTTCTTGCGCCTCGCCTCCTCGATCTTGTCGTTCAGGTCGCGCAGGGCGCCCTTGAGCTGCTCGGTTTCCGCCTTGTGCGACTGCCACGTGGCCTCGAGCTGCTGCGCGTGCGCGAGATGCTCGTTGTGGCGCATGAGAGCCTGCTTGGCCATGTCATCGCGCCCCTCCTGCACCGCCAGCATCGCCCGCTTCTCCCAGTCCTGCACCTGCTTGTACTCGGCGTCCACCTGGTCGTGGAGCCGCCGCTCGTCGGCGATCGCGCCGGCCACCTGCTGCTTGGCCTTCGCGAGCTGCGTGCGCATGTCGATGATGATCTGATTGAGCATCTTCTCGGGGTTCTCGGCCGAGGAGATGAGGTCGTTCAGATTGGACTTTATGAGAGTGGAGAGTCTGTCGAAGATTCCCATGGGTCAACGTGCCTCACGGAACGGGGCGAGCTCGCGGAGCTGCGACGAGAGCGCGAGCGTCATCGATTCGTATGCGGCAAGAAACTCTTCGTAGTCCAGATGCGAGAGCTCCAGCGCCTCACTCATGACGATCGAGTCGCCCTCGATGCCATAGGAGCCGTGAACGAGCTCGCTCGCGTTCAGCTCCAGCAGGCGGCGCGCCAGCGACGACATCTTGTGATCATCCTTCGGCACCTCCATCACCTTCATGCGCAGCAGCAACACTGGCGGCGAGTGGTGGACCACGACGTCCGCGTCGAGCTCGCCGCCGGGGCGGACGATCCACATCCCCGGCTCGATCTCCGAGTAGCTCGCGCCGTCCGCCGTGAGCCGGTCGAGGAATCCCTCTGTGTCTTCTCTTGTGACCATGGGAGTTGGGGGGTGGAGGTGGTGGGGGCGGTTGGAGGAAGCAGGGGGCAGGGGCCGACCCCTGACGGAAAACCCCTCGATCGCGAGGTGGTTGACTGCTCCCTGCTGCCCGCTCCCTTCCCCCGTACGGCTCGTCGGGGAATCCGTTTCACGTCGACACGACGGGAAGATAGGGCAGCGGGGAAGTAGTGTGAATAGGCGGCGCGCGCGGGCTAGAGCATCTTCGCGAGGAAGTGCCCGGTATGGGAGCTCTGGACGCAGGCGATCTGCTCCGGCGGGCCGGCGGCAACGAT
>CAZTTY010000145.1:0-6114 GCA_964616815.1 uncultured Gemmatimonadaceae bacterium
GGGTGCCGGCGCACTTTCCGAAGGACGACTTCGCGCTTCGGCGGTTCGATGGAACGGCGCTCTACGAGCACGAAGATCCGCGGCTCGGCGAGCACCCCGACTGGGGAACGCTGATCTTCAACTACGGCCGCGCCGAAGTGCGCAACTTCCTCCTCGCGAACGCGCTCTACTGGCTTCTCGAATTCCACGTGGATGGGCTGCGCGTCGATGCCGTGGCGTCGATGCTCTACCTGGACTACAGCCGGAAGGCCGGCGAGTGGCTCCGCAACCGCTACGGCGGACGGGAGAACCTCGAGGCGATGGAGTTCCTGCGTACCATGAATCAGCAGGCGCACCAGGAAGCGCCCGGCTGCATCACCGTGGCGGAGGAGTCCACGGCGTGGCCCGGCGTCACCACGCCGGCATCCGAGGGCGGGCTCGGCTTCTCGCTCAAGTGGAACATGGGTTGGATGCACGACACGCTGCAGTACTTCGCGCTCGACCCCGTGTATCGCTCGCACCATCAGGGTCAGCTCACCTTCGCGATGATCTACGAGTACAGTGAGCGATTCGTCATGCCGCTCTCGCACGACGAAGTCGTGCACGGGAAGCGCTCGCTGCTCGACAAGATGCCGGGGGACGTCTGGCAGAAGTTCGCGAACCTGCGCGTCCTCCTCGCCTACATGTACACGCGTCCGGGGAAGAAGCTGCTGTTCATGGGGAGCGAGCTGGCGCCGTGGAGCGAGTGGAACCACGACAGCAGCGTGGACTGGCATCTGCGCGACGATGCCCTGCACGCCGCGTTCGAGCATTTCGTGGAGTCTCTCGGCGCGCTGTACCTGGAGCATCCGGCGCTCTGGCGGATGGACTACGAGGCGCAGGGCTTCCAGTGGATAGACACCGCCGACTCGCAGAACTCGGTGGTGTCGTATCTGCGGCGCGGCGGCGGCGAGCAGCTCGTGGTGGTGCTGAACCTCACCCCGGTCCCGCGCGAGCACTATCGCGTAGGGGTGCCCGAGGCGGGTACGTACGCGTGCATCTTCTCGAGCGACGATCCCCGGTTCGGCGGGAGCGGGGGCGGGGGGGCCGAAGGGATGCTGGCCGAGGCGGCTCCCTTCCACGGATTCGCGCAGTCGCTGGAGCTGACGCTGCCGCCGCTCGGCGCGCTGGTTCTGGCGCCAACGGGCAAGAGGCGGAACGGCTAGCCCGGCGGCATGGCGCACGACACGGCGCATGGCATGGCGCGCGACACGGCGCTGCGCGAGCTCGGGGAGCGGCTCGGAATAGTATCGTCCTATCTGTCGCAGGACGGGACCGAGCATCGTTCGACATCGGACGAAACGCGGGTGGCCATCCTCGCGGCGATGGGTCACGATGCGTCCACCGAAGCGCGGGCCCGCGCGCGGCTGCGGGAGCTCGTGGAGGTCGAAGCCGAACGGGTGGCCGAGCCCGTGCGCGTGGTGCGCGGACGCGACCTGCGCGCGGCTCGCGGCCGCGAGCTGCGCGTGGCATCCCGGGCCGGCCTCCCGGTTCGGCTCCCCGCGTCGTGGGGGGAGATGCGCGAAGGGGAGCGCGTGGAGTACGCGCTCGTGCCGGAGAGCGGCGCGTCCGAGGAGCTCGCCCGGGAAGGAGCGGTGCGCGCGATGGCCGGCGGGCGCATCGCGATCCCGCTCGATCCCGTGCCTCCCGTGGGGTACCACGACCTGCGGGTCGAGCTCTCCGCGCGCGGCCGCGTCGTCGAAGCGCGTCAGCGGCTCATCGTGGTACCGGATCGCTGCGTCCTCCCCGCACGGCGGGGCTACGGCATCGTGGCCAACCTGTACTCGATCCGCGGCCCGCGCGACTGGGGAGTGGGCGACCTCGGCGACCTGGCCGAGCTGGCGCGGTGGGCCGGCGCGCACGGCGCGGCGTTCGTGGGCGTGAATCCGCTCCACGCGTTGCGGAGCACCGGTGGCGAAGTATCGCCGTACAGCCCGGTAAGTCGGTTGTATCGGAATCCCGCATATCTGGACATCGAGGCGATACCGGAGCTGGACTCGTGTGCGGAAGCCCGCGCGATGCTCGACGATTCGCTACGGGCCGAGCTCGCCTCGATCCGGTCGGGCGACCGCGTGGCATACGAAAGCAAGGCTCGGCTCGCGCGCCCGATCCTCGAGGCGCTGCATCGTTCCTTTCCGGGGCGGAGCGGTGGAGGGGCTGGGGCGGAGACGGGTGCGGGGGCGGCGTACGCGGCATTCCGTGAGCGCGAGGGGCGAGCGCTCGACGAGTTCGCCACGTTCATGGCGCTCGACGAGCACTTCGTCAGCCGAGGCGGCGCGTCGCTGACGTGGCAGCGCTGGCCCGCGGAGTATCGTTCGAGCGCGTCGTCCGCGGTGCGCGAGTTCGCGCGGGAGCACGAGCGGGAAGTCGACTTCCAGCGCTGGCTCCAGTTCGAGCTCGACCGTCAGCTGGCCGTCGCGGCAGCGTCGGGCGCGGACGCCGGGCTTTCGGTCGGTCTGTACCAGGATCTCGCGGTGGCCAGCTCGCCCCATGGGAGCGACGTCTGGGCGAACGCGGCGCTGCACGCGAACGGCGTCACGTTCGGCGCGCCCCCCGATGACTATTCCGCCACCGGACAGGACTGGGGTCTCACACCGCTCGACCCACACCGGCTCCGCGGCGACGGCTATCGTTTCTGGACCGCGCTCCTCCGATCCGCGCTCCGCCATGCCGGTGCCATCCGCATCGACCACGTACTCGGCCTCTTTCGGCAATTCTGGATCCCCGCCGGGATGAGCGGATCCGAGGGGGCGTACATCCGCTTCCCGACCGCCGACCTCATGGGCATCCTCGCGCTCGAAAGCGCCACGCATGGCGCATTGGTCGTGGGAGAGGATCTCGGCACCGTGCCTCCCGAAGTGCCCGCTGCCCTCCGCGAGTGGGGAGTCCTGGGCACCCGGGTCATGCTCTTCGAGCGCGAACGGGACGGAGCGTTCCGTCCCGCCTCGAGCTACGAACCACTCTCGCTCGCCACGGCGGACACACACGATCTCCCCACCCTGGCCGGCTTCTGGGAAGGAAACGATGTCGCGCTCGCCGCACGGCTGGGTCGGCTCACAGGTCCCGACGCCGAACGTGCGGCGTTACGCTCACGTCAGAACGACCGGCGGCTTCTGGCAGATCGACTGGTCGCGGACGGTGCGGTCGGCACCAACGCGGCCGATTTGCCCGATGTCGCCGAGTTCAGGGATGGAGTGCACCGGTTCCTCTGCGCAACCCCGGCGCTCCTCGTGGGCATCTCCCTCGATGACCTCGCGGGCGAGGTAGAGCCCGTCAACGTGCCGGGCGTGAGTGCGGAACGGTTTGCGAGCTGGACGCGGCGCATGCGCGCGCCGCTCGCGGAGCTGATGGCGCGTCCGGGGCTACTCCCGCCTGGCGGTTGCGAGGAGCGAGCGCGGGGAGATTCCGGCGGCGGCTGAGGCCGCGCTCGTCCCGACCTGCATCGGATCGAGCGGGCGCCCGCTCGATCCTGCCCCCGCGTCGACGATCGAACAGCTCGCTGAAGGTCTACGGCCTGACGCTGATTCTGAAACCGCCGTAGTACTTCGCGGTGTACGGACCGTTGAGATACATGTGCGGGTTCGGCGTGTCGAACTTGTGGTTGAGGAACACCTGCGTGTAGTAGCGGCTGTTGCCGAGGTTGTTCCCGCCGGCGAACGCGTCGAGGGTGAAGCGGCCCGTGAAGTCGTGCTGGAAGCCGATCTTCGCGTTGATCAGCGAGAAGCCGGGTGCCCAGTGTGCGTTGTCGTAGCTGATGGGCATGCCGTCGGTGTCGTGGTAGGTCACGTTTCCGTAGATCCCCGAGCGGAGTCGTGCATCCACGCCCACGTTGAACACGTTGCGCGCGGTGCCTACCACGTCGTTGCCCGTGTAGTCCACGGTGTTCTCGTCGTCGTTCTGATCGCTCTTGAAGTCGGTGTATTCGAACTTCGAGTAGGTGTACGACGCGAAGGGCTTCACCAGCGAAACCGGCCGCGACGGATCGTCGATGAGCGCGAAGCTCGCGCCGAGCTCGATGCCGCGGTCGCGCTGGTCGCCAGCGTTCACCGTATAGCTGTAGAGCGCCGTGCCGTCCGTATCGAAGACGGCCTCGGAGGAAAGCTTGTCGCTCACGTTCATCTGGAAGAGGGCCAGCGTGTACGAAACGCGGTCATCCAGGAGGCTCCCCTTGCTTCCGACTTCGTACTGCCACGCACGTTCGGGCTTCAGCCCCTCGTTCGCCTCGCCGGTATAGGCGATGACCGCATCGGAGGAAGTGGGCGGCGTGTAGCCCTGGCCCACGTTGGCGTACAGCGAGAAGCCCGGGCCGAACATCTTGCGCAGCGCGAAGGTCGGGGTGACCACGGGGTCGTAGACTTTCCGGCCCGACGCGTCCTTGTGCGTGGGGTTGGCGCTGGTGGCCATGCGGTCCTGGATCGAGTACTCGATGAAGTTCACGCTCGCGCCCGCGGTGAGTGTGAACCCGGCAGGGAGCGACGCATCCCACTGGCTGAAGATGCTGTACTGCATGTTCGCCGTCTCGAGGTCGCTGCGCATGGCGCCGAGTATGGCGTCGGTCATGCCGTAGCCCTGCGCCGAGAGGTTGGTCTTCTCGAAGTCGATTCCGGTGGTGCCGTGCAGCGGCAGCGCCGAGGCGGCGAAGGTGGTGTTGAAGAGGAGCCGCGCGCCGAAGGTCTGGCCCGACTTGGCGTTGAGCCCGGCCGCGTACACGTCCTCGAGCGTGTTGCCCGAGTAGTACACGGTGGCGACGTTCTCGAGCACGTCGTTCCAGCGATAGCTGTCGGTCACTCCGGCACGGAAGCTCTCGATCTCCGAGCGGGCATTGTTGGCGATGTAGCGAGCCTCGCCTGTGTTCAGCTCGTCCGCGAACTGTGCGCTGTCGAGCTCGCCCGCGCGGAGGTCGCGCGACTTGGCGTAGCTCAGATAGGTGGACACGCTCTGCCGTCCCGACGGACGGAAGTCGCCGAGGAACGTGCCGTAGTCCTTTCGCGAATCGCTGTGGATGCGGTAGCTGTCGTATCCCTGGTGGCCGTAGCTGAGCTGTACGGTCGAGTTGTCGGTGACGTTGGCGAGCCGCGTGTCGGAACGCAGGAGGCCGTCCTCGCCCGCCGTTATTCCTTGGCTCACGCTCACTCCCGGCACTGAGGGGCGCGCGGTGTAGAAGTTCACCACGCCGCCGATCCCCGCGCCGTAGATGCTCGTGGAAGGTCCGCGTATCACGTCCACCCGTCCGAGGCTGGCGAAGTCGATGTCGTCGAGGATCGTCTGCCCTTCGGCGTCGGTGATGGGGATGCCGTTGATGTATGCCTTGTAACCGGTGCCGGTGAAGTTGCCGGCGTCGCCAGTGTTGCTGTAGCCGCGGATGCGGATGGTCTGCCCGCCCGACATGCTGCGCCGCTGCATGTAGATGCCCGGAGTGAGGTTGATGGCATCCTGGAGGAAGAGTCCGGTGCTGCGCTGCAGCTCGGCGGGTTGCAGCGTGGTCGTGGCGGCCGGGCGCTGCACGGCGGGCTGCTCGGCCGCGCCGATGACGTTGACGGCGCCGAGTCGCTGTGCGCCGGGCTGGAGCGCGACCGCCACCCGCTCGTTGCAGGAGGTTATCCGGCGATAGGCCGTCTGGTAGCCGCTCCTCGAGAAGGCGAGCGTGGTGCGTCCGGTGCAGGGTAGCGAGAAGCGTCCGCTCGCATCGGAGTACGTTCGCCGCGCCGTACCGGAGTCGGCCACCGTGACATCGGCGAGGCGTGTTCCGGAGCTGGCGTCCGACACGACACCGGTCACCTGGGCGTGGAGCGGCGCCGCTGCCGCGGTCGCGAGGAGCGCCGTGATGGATAGGGCGAGCGGAAATTTCATGAGGTAGGTGAAACGGCTACGGGGTGATTTCATTGCAGCGCGCGAGGAGTCTGGCCACGCGGGCAGGCGTTGATGCGATGCTGGATAATGTATATCGCTGCGGTGCGGTAAACCGGCAATGCATGGGAGCCGTACGATTCCGCGGCTGCAAACTTACGCCGGACGGCGCCCGTCTGTTGAGCGCGGCACGCCCGTGGGGGGGGGGGGGGGGGGGGGGGGGGGGGGGGGGGGGGGGGGGGGGGGGGG
>CAZTTY010000146.1:0-6017 GCA_964616815.1 uncultured Gemmatimonadaceae bacterium
GGAAACAGGAAACAGGAAACAGGAAACAGGAAACAGGAAACAGGAAACAGGAAACGGGAAACGGGAAACGGGAAACAGGGAACAGGAAACAGGAACAGTACACAAGTCGATGTCATCCCCGCCAAAGCGGGGCCCAGGTTCGCGTGGAGCATCATAGGCCCCCGCTTTGGCGGGAACGACTGGGCAGTTGTGCAGTTCCTGTTTCCTGTTTCCTGTTTCCTGTCTCCTTACTCCCTACTGCCGGCACACTCCGTTCGGGTCCGGCTTCGGGTGATCCACCACCACGCGATGGTCGAGGTCGGCGACGTGGAGCGCGATGTCTTCGACCAGGCTCGTCACGCGCGCCAGGTGGTCGTAATCGATGTACTGGGGCTCGTCGGTCACCTGGTGGTAGTCCGAGTGGAGGCCGGTCGTGAAGAAGGTGATCGGGATGCCGTAGCGGGCGTACTCGTAGTGGTCGCTGCGGCAGTAGATGTTGGATGGGTGTCCGTCGGCGTCGATCGAGTAGTCGAGCGTCATGCGGTGGTTCCCCTCGCGGTTCACCTGCTCGACTATGTCGCCGAGCTCGGTGGAGAGCCGCCGGGAGCCCACGAGCTGCAGATAGTCGGGGCTGCCGTGGATCGGGGTGCCGTCTTTCGTGCGGCCGGTCTCATCGTCGGCGCCGCCGCGGCCGATCATGTCCATGTTGAGCTGTGCCACGATGGAGTCGCGCGGCACGGTGGGATGATCGGTGTACCAGCGCGAGCCGAGCAGCCCCTTCTCCTCTCCCACGTGCCATACGAAGAGAATCGACCGCCTCGGCTTCACATCCATCGACGCGATCTTCTGGGCGATCTCGAGCGTGGCCACGGAGCCCGAGCCGTCGTCGTCGGCGCCGTTGTTGATCGAGTCCTGGCGTGCGGACTGCGGGTACTTCGCGCGGAACGCGGCCAGCTCCTGGTTCACCTGTGCCTGCTGCTCCGGCGTCGCCTGCTTGTCGCCGTCGTCGGCTCCTTCGGGGCGCACGATGTGGTTCCATATGCGCAGCGAGTCGTGGTCCACGGCGTGGTTCGCGAAGCCCACGTGATCGTTGTGCGCACCGATCGCCACGTACTGGCCGGCGAGCGCGGGATCGCTTCCCGGGATGATCGCCACGACGTTGCGGGCGGGATACTTCACCGGTTCGACATCGTAGGATATGTCGAGGGCGGCGGTGGCTCCGCTGGCGCCCGGCTGCAGATCGGACATCGGGCTCGAGAAGAGCCTGTTGGCCGCGGCGTCGGAGATGTAGAGCGTCGTGCGCGTGGGACCGCTCTTCCCGTCATCCAGAAAGGTGCGCGGTGCCCGGAAGTACTGCACGAACTGCGGAGGAAGCGCATCCAGCCCCACCACCGCGATCGCGGCCGGGTCGAGCCCCTCGATCGGATTGCGGCGGAGACCACGAAGCGCGGCCATACCGGCGCCGCTCGGCAGCGAGAAGACGATCAGCTTGCCGCGCGCCTGCTCCGGCGTGGCGCCGCCGGCGGTGTCACCGAGCACGCCGCCGTAGACCACCTGCAAGGCATCGTTCGTCAACCCCTCGTCGGACACCGGGATGAAATCCTGGAACGGTGTCAGCGCGCTCCCATTCACCGAAAACGTGATGGCATCGGATATCGCGCGCGTCTTGAGCGGGATGGTCTGGAAAAAGGTGCCGTCGTCGCCCGCCGGTACCAGGCCGAGCTTCCGGGCCTCGGCGGCGATATAGTCCGTTCCCTTCACGTTCCCTACGGTTCCGGCCTCGCGACCCTGCATGGAGTCGTCGGCGAAGATGTACAGCCGCGTCCGGAGGTCCGCTGGGGTGATCGCGGCGGTGGTGGGTCGCGGCTGGTGAACCCTCGCGGCCGGCGTGAAGGGATCGGGCGCGGGAGCCTCGGGCGCGGGGGCCGGAGCGGTCTCGGTGGACGTGCCCCGCGGCGCGCACGCGGCGAGGGGGAGCAGCGCGGCCAGTGTCGCGCGCTTGAGCGTGATGTGCATGTTCCTCGGGTCCAGATGGTGATGCGTTCGGCCGTTTCGCCTCGGAGGGCGCCGGTGCCGGCGGACGGGGAGACAGAACGACGAAATATGGGTACCTATCCCCCGAGCCGCCAATGGATGCGCTCGATCGTCGCGCTCCGCCCGCCCCCGATGGTCCTGGTCTCGCCGCCGGTGTGGGCGTTGAGCGCCTGCAGGAGCTGCGGCTCCATGAGCGACAGCTCCTGCATCCAGGCGCTGGTCCGTACGGCCACGAAGAGGGTACCGTCGCGCGTGATCATCAGCGGCGTGGTGACCGCCGCTATCTGCGTGCCCACGAGCTGCTCCCATTCGGGGATCACCGTCGCCTGCTCCACGCGGCCGGCGAGCCCCGACTGCTCGAGGTAGGCGGAGAGAACGGCGCCCAGCTTTTCGGGTTGCTTCTTCTTCCCAGCCATGGCGTCTCTCACTCCGCTGCGCAGAGTCTGCCCGCGGCGATCCGCCAGCGGGCGAGGCGAGTGAGCCCTTCCGGGATGTCGCTCTCGCGTGGAACGGCGAGTATGGTCTGGCCCCTGCGACCGGCGTCCAGGAGCTCGAGAATCCGCGCCGAACGTCGTGCGTCGAGCTCGGCGAACGGGTCGTCGAGGAGGACCACCGGCTCGCGCCCCGTGTGAGAACGGAGCGTAGCCGCCTCCAGCAGACGCAGCGCCATGGCCGCGGTGCGCTGCTGTCCGGCGGAGCCGAAGGTGCGCAGGTCGCGGTCGTCGAGCAGGAGGGCGAGATCGTCGCGGTGCGGCCCCACGTGGGTGAGGCCGCGGCGCATGTCGAGCGGACGCTTCCGTTCCAGCGCCGCGCGCAGCGCGGCCTCGGGGTCTGCCGCCCGCTCCACACCGCCGGCGTAGCGGAGTTCGGGAGTGCCGCGCTCGCCTATGGACCGCGACAGCTCGCGGTACTCGTCCGCGTTGCGCTCCACCCAACGCTGACGTTCGCGCCAGAGCACGGCGCCGTACTGTGCGAGCGCCGGTTCCCACACCGCGGCGCGCTCCTCCGCGCTCGCGCCGCTCTGCTCCATGGTGGGCGCCGGGTGCGGGGGTGCGCCGGAAGCCGTGGCCCGGGCCGGGCCGCTCGATGGCTTCGACCGGGAGCGCGTTCCGCCATCGCGTGCGAAGCCATCGCGGAGCGCGGCGTTCCTCCGGGCGAGCGCGGCGCGGTAGCGCTGCAGGGCGGCGAGATAGGCGGGGGATGTAAGGGCGAGCACCACATCGAGGAAGCGGCGCCGGACGCTCGGCGCGCCGGCGACCAGTGCGACGTCGTGCGGTGAGAAGACCACGGCGGGGAAGGTCCCGAGCGCGCCGGAGAGACGAGGTGGCTCGACACTGTCGAGGGTTGCCTTCTTACGCCGGCCCGCGCGCTCGAATCCCACGCTCACACGATGCACCGGTGCCTCCATCAGCTCCGCCGCGAGGTGAAATCCGGCCTGCCCGAATGTCACCAGATCCCGGTCGAGCGCGCCCCGGAAGGAACGCAGGAGCTGCAGATACTGGATCGCCTCCAAAAAATTGGTCTTCCCCTCGCCGTTCTCGCCCACCAGGACGAGGCCCTCCGCGGGCGGCTCCATGTCTACTCGCGAGAGGTTGCGGAAATCCCGGATGGAGATGCCGCCGATCCAGCCAATGCTCACCGGCCGTGGAAGACGGCGGTACGCTTCTCGAGGAACGCCGCCATCCCCTCGCGCATGTCGTCCGTGGACGCCAGCAGCCCGAAGTTGTTGGCTTCGATCGCGAGACCGTCGTCGAGCGTGCCGTCCATCCCACGGTTCACCGCCTCTATGCAGAGCGCCACCGCTATTGGACCCTGCGCCAGGATCTGCCGCAGCATCCGCTCGGCCTCGCCCCGCAGCTCCGCCGCCGGCACGACCGCGTTCACGAGCCCGATCCGGTACGCCTCGACCGCGTCTATCATCGCGCCCGTGAGGATGAGCTGCAGCGCGCGTCCCTTGCCCACCAGACGCGGGAGCCGCTGCGTCCCCCCGTAGCCGGGCCCTATCCCGAGCTTCACTTCGGGGAGCCCCAGCTTCGCGTTCTCGGAGGCGATGCGGATGTGGCAGGCCAGCGCCAGCTCGCAGCCGCCACCGAGCGCGAAGCCGTTGACCGCGGCGATCACCGGCTTCCCGGAGCGCTCGAAGCGCGTGAAGACGTGCTGCCCGCGAAGCGCGCGCTCGCGCCCGTCCAGCGGACCCTGGCGTGCCAGCTCCGCGATGTCCGCGCCTGCCACGAACGCCTTGGGGCCCGCGCCGGTCACGATCACGCCGCCCACGTCATCGCGCCGCTCCACGAGCTCGATCGCCTCGCCCAGTTCGGCGATCGTCTGGTCGTCGAGCGCGTTCAGCTTGTCGGGACGGTCGATGGTGATGGTCGCGATGCGGTCCGTGACGTCGAAGGCGAGAGTGCTGAAGCTCATGGCCGGTGCTTGGTGGAGGGTCGGAGCGGAGGGAAAGCTCGAGCCTCAAAGTTACCACGCCGGCCTGGTTCCTGCTCGGGAGGCCGGATCGGTTCTTGCTCGAGCGCTTCCCGCAATGGCGCAGCGATGGATATTGCGAGAGGGGAGCGCGAAGCGCGGCTTTCGCTACGTGAAGGATGATGGGAGGGTGGTGCGCGACGCGCGCACGCTGGCGCGGATCGAGGCGCTGCACGTGCCGCCCGCCTGGCGTGGCGTGCACGTAGCCGCCAACGCGCGCGCCGTGCTCCAGGCCTGGGGCCTCGACACTCGCGGACGAAGGCAATACCGCTATCACGAAAGCGCGGTGCGGCGGAGGGAGACGCGCAAGTACTACCGCGTGCGGCGACTGGCGCGCGACCTGCCATCGGTGCGCGAAACGTTGCACCGCGACATGTCGCGGGCTCCCAACGATCGAGACCGCGTGGCCGCCACCGTGGTGCGGCTCATCAGCAAGGGATTCTTCCGTATAGGGAGCGAGCGCTACGTGAGGGAGAATCACACCTTCGGGCTGGTCACCCTGCAGAAGAAGCACGTGCGGGCGCGCGGCGACCTGCTCGAGTTCACGTACATGGGAAAGGGAAGCAGGGAGCAGCACCACGTGGTGGTGGACCGCGCGCTCGCTCGCAAGGTGATGCGTCTGCTCGAGACGCCTGGGCGGCGCCTCTTCCGGTACCGCGGCGACGACGGCGAGTGGCACGACCTCGATGCTCGCGAGGTGAACGATTACATCCGGCGGGCGACCGGATTTCGCTACACCGCGAAGGACTTCCGAACCTGGGGCGGTACGCTGCGCGTGGCCACCATTCTCGCAGACCTCGGCGAACCGGCCGACGCTGCGGAGGCGAAGCGTAACGTGCGCCTCGCCGTGCGGCTGTCCGCGGCGGAGCTGGGGAACACGCCCGCCGTATGCCGCTCGTCGTACGTGCATCCCATCCTCCTCGCGCGCTATCTCGACGAGGGCGAGATCATGGACGTGCACGCGGTGAAGAGAAGTCGCGCGAAGGACGCCGCGGGCCACTACCCGGAGGAGCGGGCGCTGATCCGTTTCCTCGATGTGCACTGGCCCGAGCGTCGCAAGCGCGTGCGCCCGGAGATGCGGGCGCGCGGCGTTTCGGGAGCGCCGCGCGCGGGCTAGCTTTCGCGCGTGTCCGCACTGGAAGCCGTCCGCTGGTCGCCGGCCGGGAACGCCGTGCGCATCGTGGACCAGACGCTCCTCCCCGAGCGATTCGAGGAGCGCGACCTGCGCTCGCTGGAGGAGATCAGCGAAGCCATCGCGCGGCTCCGGGTGCGCGGAGCGCCGGCGATAGGCGTGGCCGCGGCGATGGGGCTCGTGGTCTCGCTTCTTCCATACGTCGCTCTCTCCGTCGACGAGCTGCGCGCCCGGGCGCGCGAACACGCAGCCCGGCTCGAGGCCACGCGCCCCACGGCCGTGAACCTTTCGTGGGCGCTGAGGCGCATGCTCGCGCGGCTCGATGTGGCGCGCGGTGATGCGCGAGACGCCGTGGCCGTGCTGCGCGAGGAAGCCACCGCGCTCCTCGATGAGGATC
>CAZTTY010000147.1:0-6007 GCA_964616815.1 uncultured Gemmatimonadaceae bacterium
GGGGGGGGTGGGGCCCTCCCCTCCTCGCCGCGGGGGGCGCCGCCCCCCCCCCCCCCCCACAAAAACCTCCCCCCCCCCCCCCCCCCGCCCCTCAGCGCAGCCCCAGCTCCCGTCCCACTTTGATGAACACGCTCACCGCGCGGTCCAGATCTTCGCGGCTGTGGGCTGCTGAAAGCTGGCAGCGGATGCGCGCCTGACCCTGTGGTACCACCGGATAGCCGAATCCGGTCACGAACACGCCTTCCTGGAGCATCCTCTCGCTCATCGCGATGGCGAGCGCGGTCTCTCCCACTATGATGGGTACGATGGGCGTGTCGCCCGCCAGCGGCGAGAACCCGGCCTCCGTTATGGCGTTCCGGAAGTAGCTGGTGTTCTCGCGCAGCTTCGCGACGCGTTCCGGGTGCCGTTCCACGAAACGCACCGCGGCCAGCGCGCTGCCTGCCACGGTTGGAGGGAGCGCGTTGGAGAAGAGCTGAGGGCGCGAGCGCTGCGTGAGATAGTCCGTGAGGGCGGCCGGCGCGGCCGTGAAGCCGCCCGCCGCGCCGCCCAGTGCCTTGCCGAGGGTTGATGTGATGATGTCCACTTCGCCGAGCACGCCGTGGTACTCCGCCGTGCCGCGTCCCTTCTCGCCGAGCACACCGGTGCCGTGCGAATCGTCCACCGCCACTATCGCATCGTAGTCGCGGGCGAGCTGCAGGATGTCGGGGAGCCTCGCGATGTCGCCTTCCATCGAGAAGACGCCGTCGGTCCAGATCAGCCGTCTGCGGGCGCCGCGCGTCGCTTCCAGCTTCGCCTTCAGGTCGTCCATGTCGGAGTGCTTGAAGACGGCGGTAGTGCACTTGGTGATCGCCTTGGCCAGCCGCATCGAGTCGATGATCGACGCATGGTTGAGCGCGTCGGAGATCACGGCGTCGCCTTCCTCCACCATCGTCGCCGTGAGCCCCTCGTTCGCGTTCCACGCCGACACGTACGTGAGCGATGACTCGGTCCCGACGAAGCCGGCGAGCGCCTTCTCGATCTCGCGATGCACCGTGAAGGTGCCGCATATGAAGCGCACGCTTCCCGTGCCGGCTCCGTAGGCGTCGAGCGCGTCTTTCCCGGCCTGCACCACGCCCGGCTCGTCGCAGAGGCCGAGGTAGTTGTTCGATGACATCACGAGGACCTCGCCGCGCCCCTCCATGCGCACGCGCGCCGCCTGCGGCGACTCCAGGTAGTTGAGCTGCTTGTAGACGCCGTCCTTCCGGAACTGATCGAGGGCGGAGTCGAGAGAGGCGACGAAGTTCCTGTTCATGGTATCGTGAAGTGTTCGAGGAGCGGTTCGTGACCGTGCGAGCGCGCGAGCGCGGGCACCTCAGGCGATCTCGAAGATTACCTTGCCGGCCTCGCCCGACTTGATCGCGCGGATGGCGTCGTCGAAGCACTCGAGCGGGAAGCGATGCGTGATCACGGGAGTCGGGTCGAACTCGCGCGAGCGCAGAAAGCGCGTCATCTGGAGCCAGGTGTCGTACATCCGCCGGCCGGTCACACCGTAGACGGTGACCCCCTTGAACACCAGCTCGGTGGCGAAGTTGAACTCGAGTGGGCGGGCGGGAACGCCGAGCATCTGGATGCGGCCGGCAGGCCGCACGAGCGCGAACGCCTGATGGATGGCCGATGGATGGCCCGACATCTCCAGTACCACGTCCACACCCAGACCGTCGGTCGCACCCCTGACGATCGCCTCCACCTCATCCGGATGTACGGCATCGTGCGCACCCATCTGCCGCGCGAGCGCCAGGCGCGTGTCGTTCACGTCGGAGGCTATGATGCGAGAGGCGCCTGCCGCCCGGCAGACGCCTATCGCAAAAATTCCGATCGGCCCGCATCCGGTCACCAGAATGGTGGAGCCCGGAATATCGGCGGTGAGCGCGGTGTGGAAGGCGTTCCCCATGGGATCGTGGATGCCGCCCACATCGTAGGAGATGTCATCATCCAGATGCCAGACGTTCGTGGCCGGCATCGCGATGTAGTCGGCGAAGCAGCCGTCGCGATCGACACCGATCACCTGCGTGTGAGGGCAGGCGTGGGAGTTGCCCGTGCGGCAGAGGAGACAGCGTCCATCCACGATGTGCCCTTCGGCCGTGACCCGATCGCCCACTTTCACATCGGTGACGAGCCCGCCCACCTGTGCCACGTCGCCGGCGAACTCGTGGCCGACGATGAAGGGCGGCCTGCACCGCCCGCGCGCCCAGTCGTCCCACTCGTAGATGTGCACGTCGGTCCCGCACACGCCAGCGCGGCGGACCCGGATAAGAACTTCGTCGTCACGGATGGTCGGCTCGGCCACTTCCGCAAGCACGAAGCCGGGTGTCGAATTCTGCTTGACCAGTGCTCTCACGCCGCCTGGTACTCCGCTGTCTGTGATTTCGGTGGTGTTGCTGGATTGCCCGGCGATGCTGCCCGCCATCGTCCGCGGCGCGTCGAAACTTGATACGGGCGTCGGGGGGATTCCAGTGGCGCTAGGTACGTCCCACGGGCCGCCGTACGACTCAGAAGACGGTGCCTCCGTAGCCTCCATCCACCGCGATCGACGCTCCGGTGACGAAGCTGGCGCGCTCGGATGCGAGGAACGCCACGACCGCCGCCAGCTCGGACGGGTCGCCCATCCGATGCATGGGAGTCTGCGCGTCTCGCGCCCGTTCGATCTCGGCCACCGACACTCCTTCACGCTCGGCGCGCGTCTTCGCGAGCGATACCGTTCGGTCGGTGGCGAAGTAGCCGGTGAGGATCACGTTAACGAGCACGTCGTGCTCGGCGCATTCGGTAGCCAGCGTTTTCGCGTAGCCGGCGAGGCCGGCGCGCGCCGTGTTGGAGAGAATAAGGGAGGAGATCGGCTGCTTCGCGGCCACGGAGGTCAGGAAGACCACGCGTCCCCAGCGGCGCTCGAGCATCCCCGGAACGCAGAGACGTGCGAGGCGGATCTGCGAGAGGAGGCTCAGCTCCACGGCCGAGCGGAACTGCTCCATGGTGGTGTCGAGCACCGCCGTGGACGGTGGACCGCCGGCGTTGCCAACCAGGATGTCGATCGGTCCGAGGGTGCCGGCCGCCTCGCCCACCGCAGCGGTGATGGCACCCTCGTCGGTCACGTCCGCCACGAGCGGCAGCACCCGTCTCCGCGAATCGGCCGCGATCTCCGCTGCGACGCGCGTCAACTCATCGCGGCGGCGTGCCACGACGGCGACGGCTGCTCCCTCCATCGCCAACTCGCGCGCGACGGCCTTCCCCAGTCCACTCGATGCGCCCGTCACGAGCGCGACCTTCCCTTCCAGTCCGAGATCCATGATTTCTCCCCGGTCCCCGCGGTGGCGACGGGCGACGCATTCGCGCCGGCCTCACGAGGATACTATCGTGCGGCCTGCGCGGCACCAAGTCGCGCCGCCGTCCGCCAGCGCGGCGCCCTCGCCGGATTGGCTTCCGCGCGGGAATCGCGCCGGGGGCGACGCACACGAAGCTCGTGGCCGTGCGGTGCTCGCACCTTCACGCGAGTCGGCGCTCGAGCAGCGCGGCCGCCTCGTTGCCGCTCGCCACGGCTCCTTCGATGAGCGGTGCCGTGAGGTAGTCGCCGGCGAGCACCACGGGAGCGTCGAGCGCCGCGGTGAGCGCCGCTGCGAGCTCGCGCCCCCGCGCCCGCTCTGCCGCGAAGGCCGGGTGCGCTATCGGAGTCCCCTCCGCGAAGCGGTACACGCGGGCGCGCACCACGTGTCCCTTCACCTCGGGCAGCAGCGTCTCGATCTCCGGGAGCATCGCGGCCACCAGCTCCGCGGAGGTCGCGTCTCGCATGTTGGCGATGGCCGCGGGCGTGGGCCAGGCGAGAACGACATCGCCGTCGCCGGGCGGGTCGGCCATCTTCGCGCCGTGCACCGCGCACGCGCTCACGCGCCGGGCGTGCTGTGCGTCGTGGAAGACACCGAAGGCATCGCGTCTCGCCGCGCGGTCCAGGCGCAGCGCGACGGTCCACGTGGATCGGATGGCGACCGACTCGAGCCAGCGTCGCAGCGGATGCTCCGTGGCGAGCATGGGCGCGAGCAGCGCCGCTGCCGAGCGCGGCCCGGTTGCCACCACCGCACCGTCGGCGGCGAGCTCGGACCCACCGTCCACGGTGGCTGTGATGCCGCCGGCATCGTTCGCCGCCACGGCCGTCACTCTGGTGGCGGGTCGGTAGTCCATGTCGCCCACGACCGTGGCGAGCGCGCGCGACCATCCTTCGTCGGGCGCGAGCATTTCGCCCTCGCTCACGTAGCGGCCGAGCATGAGGTAGAAGGCGAGCGACACCTCGCTGCCGCGCGCACCGTAGAAGCCGTTGAGGGGCGGTTCCACGAGAACGTCGGCCGCGCGCTCGCCGACGTTCGTGCTCATGTAGCCGCGCGCGCTGAGCGCATCGACGCCGGTCGGGATCCCGGCGGCTCCCGCATCCAGTGCGGCACGATTCGCCGAGAGCATGGGGAGGATGTGCGTTGCCAGGCGAAGTTTTTCGATGGCGCCGAGCCCGCCGAACGCGAGGAGGCTGCGCACCGACCCGAACTGCAGCGGGAAGCGCTCGCCGTCGCGCAGGTACGCATCGCGACCCGGGGTGCGGTGAAAGGCGGCGGGAACGCGATCGGTCGCGGCCGAGGCGCCGCCCTCGGGATGTGATCCGTGCGAGAGCAGAGCGATGGTGCGGGTGAACGAGGAAGCGATGAGCTGCGCTCCCGTGTCGACCCGAAACCCGTCCAGGTCATCGGTTCGTGCGCGCCCGCCGAGCGTGGCGCGGTCGTCGATCAACGTGACCGCTGCTCCGCGAGCGCGGAGCGACACCGCCGCGGCGATTCCGGAGAATCCGCTGCCGATCACGAGCACCCGAACGTTCTTCACATCGCTCCTCGTGTTCGTCAATTCATCGCGAACGGTGATGCGCGCGTCGTGCACTATTGCGTGTGATTTGCGCCGTTCCTATATTCGCGCGAGGGAAATTAATGAGTGTACGTCATCCGAGGTAACTGAGTGGCGCATTCACGGAGAGAGTTTCTCAAGACGACATCGGCCGCGGCCGCAGGAATCGGACTCGCCGCGTGCGGCGCCGCGAAGCGTCCTCTCGAACGAGCGCCGGCACCCGCGTCGACACCAGCCGCGAACTCCTCCGGCAACGACGGCGGAGCCGGCGATCCGACTTTCCGGGAGCTCGCCCTTCTCGCGCTCGACGCCGCGAAGTCGTCGGGCGCTTCGTATGCCGACGTCCGGATCAGCCGCAATCGAAGCCAGCGCGTCTTCACACGCGAGCATCGCGTGCAGGGGATCACCGACCGCGAGACTTTCGGCTTCGGTGTGCGCGTGCTGGTGGACGGCGCGTGGGGTTTCGCGGCGAGTCGCGAGCTCACACGCGAGGAAGTGCCCAGGGTGGCGAAGCAGGCGGTGGCGCAGGCGCGCGCCAACCGGGCGGCTCTCGTGCGGCCGGTGGTGCTCGCTCCGGTGACGCCGGTGGCCGATGGCGTGTGGCGGAGCCCGGCCAGGACCGATCCGTTCGACGTCGCGATCGAAGACAAGGTCGCGCTCCTGCTCGCGGCCAACGAGGCGGCGCTGGCCGTGAAGGGCGCCCGCTTCGTGAACTCGGCGATGTTCTTCCTGAAGGAGGAAAAGACCCTCGCCACCACGGACGGCACGTATGCCGTGCAGACCATCTTCCGCTCGCAGCCTTCGGTGAACGTCACCGCGGTGGCCAGCGACTTCTCGGACTTCCAGTCGCGCTCCTCCACCGACATACAGCCGATGGGTCGCGGCTACGAGCACGTTGCAGATGCCGATCTCGTCGGCAACGCGTCGCGCTGGGCGGAGGAGGCCGTGCAGAAATTGAGCGCCCGGCCGGTGGACGTGGGGCGCTACGATCTCGTGCTGCACCCCACCCATCTCTGGCTCACGATTCACGAATCGATCGCGCACCCCACCGAGCTCGATCGCGCGATGGGCTACGAGGCCAACTACGCCGGAACCAGCT
>CAZTTY010000148.1:0-5888 GCA_964616815.1 uncultured Gemmatimonadaceae bacterium
GGCCGGCAGCGCTGCTGCCGGCCCCTCTGCGATTCAGGCACGACCCCGCCGTTCACCTCGTCGCGCGCCAGCGACGCAGGAATTCGGCGAGCTCACGCTCTGCTGATTCTACCGCGGCCACGGTCTGGCGAGTGGGACTGGCGTCGGCTCCTTCGACGGTGCGGAGGAGCGAGTTCAGGTCGCGGTTGAGGGAGACGGCAATCCGCTCCAGCGAATCGAGCGCGGGCGGGATTCCACCGCGCGAACGCGCCGAGTCCGTGCGGGCGCGGAGGGCGCGAATCTCCTGCAGCGCGTCGTAGTCCTTCTGCATGGCATCGGTGAGCCTGGTAGCCAGCGAGAACTGTTCGGCGAGCACGGCGGGCGGCGTCGTGACGTTCGGATCCATCTTCAGGGTGAGCTTCCGCGTGTGACTCGTGCCGCCCGCCGTGAGCCTCACCGTGTACGTGCCCGGCAGCGCCCAGCGACCCATGGGGATGCGCGGCGTATTCCTGTAGATCCCCGAGATGGGATAGGAGAACGAGAGCGACGCTGGCGGTGGATGGTGGACGTCCCACACCAGGCGATGCATTCCCGCGGACGTCGATACCGTGGTCGGAGGGCGAACCCAGTACTCGGGCACGTTGTTCTCCAGCGGGGCCGGCGGCTCATCGTCGCTGGAATAGCGCCGTACCAGCTTCCCGGCCCCATCGAGTATCTCGACCGTCACCGGTCCCATGGCGGCGGTGCCAAGGTAGTAGTCTATGATCGCGCCGTCGGGCGGATTCTCGCCCGCGGGCTCCTCCTGCGGCACCGGCGTGTCGGTGTAGTTGTTCCACCGGACGCGGTACGCGGTCGCCGGCTGGAAGAGGAAGGCATCCGCCGCCGCCACCTCGGCGCTCAACTGCCGCAGCGGCGAGACATCGTCCAGTATCCAGAACGAACGGCCGTGGGTCCCCACCACCAGGTCGTTCTCGTGCACCACGAGGTCGCGAATCGACGTCGCCGGCATGTTGAGGCGCAACGACTGCCAGTGTCCGCCGTCGTCGAAGGAGACCCAGACCTGGTTCTCCGAGCCGGCGTAGAGCAGTCCCTCGACCTTCGGATCCTCGCGAACGACGTTGATGATCGCTCCGTCGGGGAGGCCGTTCGTTATGGGAGTCCAGCTCCTGCCGCCGTCGTGCGTACGGTAGATGTGGGGGCGGAGATCGTCGAGACGGAAGGTGTTCACCGCGGCGTACGCTGTGCGCGCGTCGAAGTGCGAAGCGTCCAGCATGGAGATCTTGCTCCACGGCCTCTTCGCCAGATCGGACGGCGTCACGTCGTTCCATGACTTCCCGCCGTCACGGGTCACGTGGATGAGGCCATCGTCGGTACCCACCCATATCACCTCCGCGTCCACGTAGGAGGGGCCGATGGTGTATATGACACCCCTGTGCTTCCCCTTCTCGGGATCGAGCGCCGTGAAGACGCCGAGGTTCCCTGGAACTTCGGACGACGCGCGCGTGAGGTCGGGACTGATCTTCGTCCAGCTCGAGCCGCCGGTGGTGGTTTTCCACAGGACGTTCGATGCGAAATACAGAGTGTGCGGGTCCACCGGCGAGAACAGGATCGGCTGAGTGCGCACCACGCGGAAGTCGTCGCCTCCGCGCGTGAGCGACGGGGAAACGTTCTGCGTCTGCCGCGTACGCCGGTCGAAGCGCGTCACCTTGCCGCCGTAAACGACGTTCGGGTCGAGCGGGTCGGGAGCCACGTAGCCGTACTCCTCCACTCCCACCGGATACCACTGCCGGTAGGTGATCTGGCCGTACGGTCCCCTGCTGCGGATGCACACGGAGCCGCTCTCCTGCTGGCCGCCGCACACCCAGTAGGGAAAGCTGTTGTCGGTCGATACGTGGTATAGCTGCGCCGTGGGCTGGTTGTACCAGGAGCTCCACGTTTCGCCGCCATTTACGGTGATGATCGCGCCCTGGTCGGCGGCGAGGATGATGGTCTTCGGGTCGCGCGGGTTGATCCACACCCGGTGATAGTCATCGCCGCCGGGCGCTCCGCGAAACGCCGAGAAGGTCCGGCCGCCGTCGGTCGACTTCCACGCGACGATGTTCGCGACGTAGAGCACATCGGGGTCGGTGGGATCCACCCGCACTTCGTTGAAGTCGCCATCACGTCCCCAGAGGCGCGCGTCATCGTTGACGAGCGTCCAGCTCTCGCCGGAATCGTCCGAGCGGTAGACGCCCGCGCCATGCCGCGCGCCCACCACCGCGTAGAGGATGTTCGGATCGCTCGCCGAGATGGTGATCCCTATGCGGCCGAGCTCATCGTCCGCGGTCGGCAACCCCCTGGTGATCCGCCGCCAGGTAGTGCCGCCGTCGGTGGACTTGTACAGGCCGTTCTTCTCCGAGAGCGTCCACGAGCTGCCCATCTCCCAGGGAGCCTGGCGGGCGGCCCACATCACGGCGAACACGGTCTGCGGGTCGGATGGATCCACGGCGACGTCGATGCCGCCGGTGTTCTCGTCGGTGTAGAGAACGCGCTGGAAGCTCCGCCCGCCGTCCGTCGAACGATAGATTCCGCGCTCCTCGTTGGGCCCGTAGGGGTGTCCCAGAACGGCCACGAAGAGGCGGTCGGGATCGCGCGGATCCACGTCGATAGCCGGGATCTGCTGCCCATCGCGCAGACCGAGGTGCGTCCACGTGTCGCCGCCGTCGTCGGATCGGTACATCCCGTCGCCGGTGGAGAGGTCCGGGCGCTGCAGCCCTTCACCGCTCCCCACGTAGATGACCCGCGGATTCGACGGCGCGATGGCGATGGCGCCGATGGATCCGGTGGGCTGGTCGTCGAAAATCGGCGTCCACACCCGGCCGTAGTCGGTGGTCTTCCATACGCCGCCGTTGTTCACGCCGATGTAGAACACGTTCGGCTGATCCGCTATCCCCACGGCGGCCACCGTGCGCCCGCCGCGATGCGGCCCGATCATTCGCCAGCGCATCCCGTCGAAGAGCGACGAGTCGTACTGCTGCGCGCGGATACCCGCTGCGGGTAGAGCGCTCACGCACATCAGCAGCGCCGATAGGAGAAAGCTCTTCCTGATCACCAGAATTCCTCGGTGGGGGGGAGGGGGAAGGAAGCAGGAAGCAGGAACTACCGAGGGAACAGGGAACAGGAAACAGGAACTGCGCACGTTCCATGGTCATGCCCGCGATAGCGGGCATCCATGTCATTCCAGTCGAACATGGGTCCCCGCTTTCGCGGGGACGACGGCAACTGGTGTGCATTTCCCTGCTTCCTGCCTCCTGCTTCCTTCCCCCTTCCCCCCGCCCCTCAGTACTTCCAGCTCCTGACGTCCGCTCCCTTCGGTGCGGTCTTCGTCCAATGGGCGGCCATCTGTGGAATGAAGCGGCTGTGATACGTGAGACGCGAGAAGGCGTTGGCATTCTCGTGATCACCGCTCCAGCAGTGTTCGTCGCGCTCGCCGTACTCCACGGTCGCATCGGCCGACGGATTCTTCGCGGACTCGAGGAAGTCCTCGGCCAGATACACCGCGTTGTTCAGGAAGTAGTTGTCCGAGAGTCCGACGTTCAGGTGTACCTTCCCGCGCAGCTTCGGACCCAGCGTGCTCCAGTCGCGCCGCATGATGTGCACGAGGTCGTAGTTGTCTCTCCAGTACTGCGCCACCTCGCGATCGATGACTCCAGTTTCCTTGTTCCAGATGCGTCTGGGGTAGCCATCCTCGCCCACGGGCGAGTAAACGGCCTCCCAGATGTCCCACTGGCCGCCCGAGCGCGTCTTGCTGCCCAGCGCCAGCTCCTTGTGGTTCGACTGCTCCACCGTGGACCTCGTCTGGCCGAGATAGTCGCGCTCGCCGGGACGGGGCGTCTTTCTCCACGAGCCATCGGTGTAGTAGGCGTTGCTGTCCGAATAGATGTCGATGGTGGTGAAGGCCCTGAAGTCGATGGGGTCCGGGCAGTTGGCGTACGCGCCGTTGTATTCGTCCGGATACTTGACCTGCACGGCCAGAGCCTCCCAGCCGCCGGTCGAGCCGCCGTAGGTGGCGCGCGCCCACCCCTGGCCGATCCCTCGAAACTGTTTCTCGACCTCCGGGATCAGCTCGTACATGATCGCGTCTCCGTAAGGGCCGAGGTTCTCCGAATTCACGGCGTACGAGTCGTCGTAGTACGGATTCGCGTGCTGGATGGTCATCATGATCACGCGGGGGAAGTTCGGCCCGGTCCACTTCCTGTAGAAGTCGTAGCCGTACTCCTGCAGGACCCTCGGATAGCCGTACTTCACGCAGAGATCGCCCTCGTGTCCGTTGGGGCAGTACTTCGCGATGCTGTCCGGCTGTGCGGGCGGCAGGTCCGCGTCGGGCGGCGTCTCCCGCCACCCCGACACCGCGCGCTCGAAGTGGCCCTGATAGACCACGAGCGGATAGCGCGCCTGCGGGTGCTCGTCCCACCCCTCGGGGAGCAGCACGATCGCACCGAGATGCATCGGGCGTCCCCAGAATTTCGTGAGTCGCTCGCTCTGTATCTTCACGTACTTCACGTACTTGGTGTCGTGCGTCTCGGGGAGCGGCGGAATCACCTTGTCGAGAGTGATCGCTATCTCGCTCCGCGCCCCGGGATCCAGGCTGACCTTTTTCGGCGTGCTGTACAGGTTGCCGGGTGCACGGTTCCACTGCTGGCCCTCGCCGCGATCCATCGGGAGCTTGACCACGTGGCCGTCGCTCCGATCGAAGGTCTCGTATTCGTGCAGCAGCGCCTGCACCCAGTATTCGCCCGCCGGAAGGTCCGCCAGGCGCCGCACCGGATATCCGGTGGCGGCGCCGTCGATGACGGCCGTCTCGCCGGAGCGAAGGCCATCCACGTCTATCCCGAACACCTGCTGCGTGGCATCTCCATCCGAGATCTGGAAGCGCGGCTCGCGCGTACTGTCGGTCGACACGAGCACCAGCATCCGGCCATCCAGCCCCTCTTCCACGCTGTCGGGAACGCTCACCACGAAGCGCAGCTTCGAGCCATCGGCTCCACCTCCCGGCCGGCACGCCGCCAGGGCGAGAGCACACGTGGCGAGCGTGACGAATCGCGTACCCGCTCGGCCCCATCGACCGGTTTGTAGGTGCATCTGCCGCAACCTCGCTGTATGTGGAATGGTTGGAGTATCCGTCGGCTGCGAGGCTCAGTCGGCCGAACGTGCCGCCGCGGCCACGCTGTCGTTCGCCGCCCAGACTCGCAGCAGGTTCTCGCCCCAGAGCTGCCGTATCTGCTCGGTGGTGTAGCCGCGCTTGAGGAGCTCCTCGGTCACGTTGTAGGTCTCGCTCGCGTCGTCCCAGCCGGTCACGCCGCCGCCGCCGTCGAAGTCCGAGCTGATGCCCACGTGGTCGATGCCGATCAGCTTCACGGCGTGATCGATGTGATCGACGAACTCCTGCACGGTGGCTTTCGGCCACTTCTGCTCGATGGCAGCCATCCCGCTGTCGTACATCGCGCGCTTGTCGGCGGGCATCGTCCGGAACGCGCCGCGCGAAGTGAGCTCGAGGCTCTGGCGCAGAGAGTCGATGGCCGCGAGCTTCTCCGGCGCGGGGACCTTCACGTAGCCGTCGAAGGCCACGATCTGAACCACGCCACCGTTTTTCTTCACCGCCTGGAGCTGCTCGTCGTCCATGTTGCGCGGCACGTCGGCGCGCGCCGTCGTGCTCGAATGCGATGCGACCACCGGCGCCTTCGACAGCGCGGTCGCCTGCATCATGCACTCCTTCGACACGTGCGAGACGTCCACCATCATCCCGACCCGGTTCATCTCGGCCACCACCTTCTTCCCGAAGTCGCTCAGACCGTGGTGCTCGGGCCCATCCGGGTCGGTGGAGGAATCGCAGATGTCGTTGTTGCGCGTGTGCGCGAGCGTCATGTAGC
>CAZTTY010000149.1:0-5353 GCA_964616815.1 uncultured Gemmatimonadaceae bacterium
GGCGCGTGACCGACGTTCACGCGCCCTCTACATCAGGTGCCCGACCCCGTAGTTTGCCCCGTCGAGCCCGCCGGACGGATGCCGCCGCCAACCATCTCCGCCGCCCGCTCCAGCACCCCACGCGCGTTGGCGTAGGAGATCCGTGAAAGCGCCTCGGTGAGCCGCAGCCAACTGCATTCCGTAATCCCTTCCTCCCGCTGCGGAACCGTCTCGGCGCACTCGCTCTCCATAAGGTAAAAGTGGCACACCTTGTGGATGAGCCGTTTCCGAAAGCGGAAGTACCAATCGATGGTCTCGATCGCGTCGCCGAGGAGAAGCTCGTGCAGCCCCGTCTCCTCCTCGACCTCGCGGAGCGCGGTCTCCCTGGGAGCCTCGTGGCCTTCCACGTGTCCCTTGGGGAAGCCCCAATTGTCGTAGCTGTCCCGGATCAACAGGAAGAGCGGCTCGCCTTCCTCCATCCGGAACACCACACCGCCCGCGGAGATCTCCTCCCGGGCCCGCGAACGAGGCATCAGCTCCTCCGCGAACCGCTCGCGCCCGGCGCGAGCGCGGCCGCGGGCTCGGCCTCGTCCTCCGACTCGGCGAGCGTAGGATGCCCCTCGATGAACTGCCGCACTACAGGGTCGGAGGTGTTCCGCACCTCATCCACCGTACCTACCTGGCGCACGCGCCCCTGGTACAGCATCGCGATCCGCGTCCCGATGGTGTACGCGCTCCGCATGTCGTGCGTGATCACCACGCTCGTGACGCCGAGCTTCTCGCGCATGCGGATCATCAGTTGGTCGATGTTGGCGCTGGTGACGGGATCGAGGCCGGTGGTAGGCTCGTCGTACAGGATGTACTTGGGGCGGTGCGCCACCGCGCGGGCGATGCCGACGCGCTTGCGCATCCCGCCGGAGAGCTCCGCCGGATAACGCTCTGCGACATTGGGGAGATCCACCAGCTCGAGCGCGCGTCTCACGCGCTCGGCGATCTCGCGCTCGTCGAGCTCGCCCTGTTTGCGAAGCCCCATGGCCACGTTGTCGCCTATGGTGAGCGAATCGAAGAGCGCGGCGAACTGGAACACGTAGCCAATGCGGGCGCGCATGTCGTACAGCTCCCGCCTGGGGAGCGAGGGAACGTCGAGGTCGTCCACGACCACCGTCCCGACATCGGGAACCAGCAGTCCCACCACGTGTTTGATAGCCACCGACTTGCCGGACCCCGAGTATCCGATGATGACCATGGTTTCACCCTCGACCACATCGAGCGTGAAGCCCTCGAGCACCTTCTTCGGTCCGAACGATTTGTAGACATCGATCCACTGAATCACTGCGTACGCTCCCTGGCTGCGCCGCTCCGCGCCGGTACCGGCCGTGCCGGCTGGAGAGGCCGTCGGCGGCCACCGCCGGTGGGCGACGGCCGGACGACGGGGCGAACCCCCCGCGACGTGTGCCGACAGACGTGCGTAATCTGAGTGTCGCGGCGCGGGTGGGCAACGCGCGCCACTCCGGGGTATTATTTAGCAGACGGATACGGGCGCCTCACCGATACGCCCTCGCGCGCTATCGTCGGCGGCGCAGTCGACGCCCAGATGAAAAGCAGATTCCGGATTTCCCAATGCCGCGTTCGGTTCCAGCACTTCTTTTTCTAGCATCCCTCGCGGCCGCCAGCGCCGGCGCCCAGAACGGCGCTCGCGCGCGCCAGGCCACTGGAGACAGCGCTGCGGCAGCCGGCCTGCCGGCCGCGGCGAGTCCGAGCGACACGGGCGAGAGCGCGGGCGCCGGGGGCGGGGGCGGGGGGGCGGCGCGGACGGTCATAAGCGGCTTCGTCCTCGACAGTATGACGAACCAGCCGCTCGCGGGGGCGGTGGTCCTCCTCTCGGGCAGCTCCACGTCCGTCACCACGGACGCCGGAGGCCGTTTCCGCTTCGAGCTCGACTCGGCCACGAGCGGCACGTACACCATCGGCTTCTTCCATCCATCGCTCGACTCGCTCGGCGTGACGCCGCCGCCCAGGCAGATACAGGTGCGGGCGGGCGGAGAGAACTTCGTGGAGCTCGCCGTGCCCTCGGCGCGCACCATCAGCTACGCGCTCTGTCCCGACACGTCGCTCACGGACGGACGCGGCCTCGTGGCGGGAACAGTGCGTGACGCCGCCGACGACCAGCCGCTGGACAGCGTGCGAGTGGTGCTCATGTGGACTGGAATGAGCGTGGGGAACAGCTCCGTCACCAAAGTGCCGCGCGCCGTGAGCGTGCTCACGGATGAACGGGGTACGTATCACGCGTGCGGCGTGCCGGTCGGGATTCGCGTCACGGCGCAGGCCCGGACGAAGACGCAGCGTAGCGGCTGGATCGAAGTGTCGGTACCCGAAGCCGGGATCGGGACACGCAACTTTCTCATCGGCACGCGTCCCCCGCGCGCCGTGGCTGCCCGCCAGTCCGCCGATACGGGAGCCCGCACCGCTGCACCACTCGGCACGGCGGTGCTCAGCGGCATGGTGACGGCCACCAACGGCACGCCGCTCGAAGGCGCCCAGATCCTGCTGCTCGGGACGAACCTCGGCGGCCGGAGCGACCATGCCGGGAAGTTCCGCCTGGGAGGCCTCCCCGGCGGCACGCAAAGTATCGAGGTGCGGCAGATCGGCTACGCGCCGCGCCGCTACGCCGTGGACCTCGCACCGGACAAGGTCAGCGAAGTGAACCCGGTGCTGGAGGAGCGCGCCGTGGTGCTGGAGGCGGTGGAAGTCGCGGGCAAAAAGGGCTCGGGGATCCCGGACTTCGACCGGCGCCGGAAGAGCGGCTTCGGCACGTACATCACGCGCGACGACATCGAGAAGCGTGGCGCCATCAGGACGACGGACCTGTTCCGAACGATTCCGGGAGTACAGGTACTCTGGAACGGCAGCGGTTACGCCATCCAGATGTCGCGCAGTGCCTCGGGCTACTGTCCGGTGCAGTACTACATCGACGGCTCGCCGTTCCTCTCGACCGGGGGCGACGACATGGATCAGATAGTCCAGCCGCAGGACATCCAGGCGATCGAGGTCTACAAGGGCCCCACTGAGACCCCGGCCGAATTCCAGGGCGGCGGCAGCGCCGCATGCGGCACGATCGTGATCTGGACGCGGCGGGGCGGGAGCCAGTAGGGGGGAAGGGGGAAGGAAACAGGAAACAGGAAACAGGAACTGCACACGCTCCATAGTCATGCCCGCTTCCGCGGGCATGACTTCATGGGTGTGCACTTCCCTGTTTCCTGTCTCCTGTTTCCTGTTTCCTGTTTCCTGTTTCCTGTTTCCTTCCCCCCCTCAGGCCGCGAAGCTGCTCAGCGCCCTTCCCACCTCTCCTTCGCGCAGTCGCTTCAGGGCGCGGTCGCGGAGCTGGCGGACGCGCTCGCGGGTGACACCGAGCATCGAGCCGATCTCCTCGAGCGTGTGCTCGCGGCCCCCATCCAGACCGAAGTAGAGGCGGAGCACCTTGGCGTCGCGCGGAGGGAGGGTGCCGAGCGCTTGCTCGATCTCATCCGTGAGGAAGTGGTTCATCGCCTCCTCCTCGGCGTCGGGCATCTCGTCGGCAACGAAGCGCTCGATGAGCGAGCGGTCGCCCTCGGGGTCCATGGGCGCGTCGAGCCGGACATCGCTGCTGTTGAGAGCGGCGAGCGACTGCACCACGTCCACCGAGAGGCCGGTGAGGTAGGCGAGCTCCTCGGGGTTCGGCTCGCGGCGCAGCTTCTGCCGGAGGATCTCCGAAGCCTTGATGATGCGCGAGAGGTCGGCCGTGCGGTTCAGTGGCACGCGCACGGTGCGCCCCTGGCGGGCGAGCGAGGATAGGATGGCCTGACGAATCCACCAGACCGCGTAGGAGATGAACTTCACCCCCTGATCGGGATCGAACTTCCGGGCTGCGGTGAGCAGCCCGACGTTCCCCTCGCCGATGAGGTCGATGAGGGGGAGACCGCGGTTCTGGTACTTCTTGGCCACGGATATGACGAAACGGAGGTTGCGCTTCACGAGCTCCTGGAGCGCATCCGGGTCGCCCGCGCGGATCCTGCGCGCGACCTCGATCTCCTCCGTGCCCTTGAGCAACGGATAAGTGCTCACCTCGTAGAGGTACTGGTCGAGGATATCGCGCTCTGGTTCGGAGGGAGCGATCCCGGCTGGCGCTGCCCGGCGGCGGCGGCGCTTGACTTCGGTCATGGTGGAGTGAGCCTCGGGTGTAACGTTGAGTATCTATGTGATGCAGCCGGAGACGCGCAGACCGCCGTTCCTCGTCTCCGACTTCGGCCCGTTGCCAGGACGGCGCAGGGAGTGAAAATGCGGTGCTAAAATACAGCGTGGTGCCGATTGCGCCAGCCCCAATTCCTTGACACCCGAGCTGGCGCTGGCTATCGTTCGGGGTTCCTGGCCAATGCGTCACGGCCAGGGGAAATTGCCGGGGGCGTAGCTCAGTTGGGAGAGCGCTTGAATGGCATTCAAGAGGTCAGGGGTTCGATTCCCCTCGCCTCCACCTGGCTCGGCGCACCCGCCGATGTACTACGATCAGTGCAGTGGTTCCGTTTCGCGGGAATAGCTCAGTTGGTAGAGCACAACCTTGCCAAGGTTGGGGTCGCGGGTTCGAGTCCCGTTTCCCGCTTGATGAAGGAAGCAGACAGCAGGACGCAGGAAAGGCTCGTAAGCTCCACCGTCATCCCCGCGCAAGCGGGGATCCATATTCGGCCAGCCGACCTGGATCCCCGCTTGCGCGGGGATGACATCTCTGGAGGAGGCTCTCTGCCCTCTGCTTCCTGCTTTCTCGCTCCCGGGGCGGTTAGCTCAGTTGGTTAGAGCGCCACGTTGACATCGTGGAGGTCACAAGTTCGAGTCTTGTACCGCCCATCCCCCGGCCGAGGCCGTGGGAATCTCCCTGCTCGGGCCGTGAGTCGCGCGGCGTGCACGGAGTAGTCTGGAACGAACGATGCCGTCTTGACGTCACATCTCTGGTCGCATAGTTTCACCATGCTGACGGCGGATGTGTCTACGCAGCACGAGACGCGTCCGCCGTCGTATAGTCTGAAAAACACAGGGCGCCCGTAGCTCAATTGGATAGAGCATCTGACTACGGATCAGAAGGTTCGAGGTTCGAGTCCTCGCGGGCGCGCCATGACGCCAGCTGCACATTTCCCGTTTCATGGCGTCGGCGGGGCGTGGCGCAGCCCGGTTAGCGCGCCTGGTTCGGGACCAGGAGGTCGGTGGTTCAAATCCACTCGCCCCGACCATTCACGAAAGGAGCCGACGCGCTCCTTTTGTGCTTTTCAGACGCGCGAGTAGCTCAGCTGGATAGAGCGTCGGCCTCCGGAGCCGAAGGTCGTGGGTTCGAATCCCGCCTCGCGCATGG
>CAZTTY010000150.1:0-5232 GCA_964616815.1 uncultured Gemmatimonadaceae bacterium
TCCGCGAGGGCGGCCGCACCGTGGGCGCCGGCGTAGTGACCAAGATCATCAAGTAACTACCACATAGATGCCACGCGACAAGATCATCCTCGCCTGCAGCGATTGTAAGAACCGGAACTACTTCACCACGAAGAACAAGCGCGCTCATCCCGAGCGCGTGGAGTGGAAGAAGTATTGTCCGCGCTGCAATTGCCACACGGTACACAAGGAAACGAAGTAACCGATGCCGGCCATCGTCGCTCAGACCGTGGATTTCCTTCAGGAAGTCCGCAACGAGATGCGCAAGATCACCTGGCCGGATCGCGCACAGCTCCGCCAGGCCACCATCGCGATCATCGTATTCGTGCTGGTGATCGCGGGCTTCATCGCGATTCTCGACGTGATCCTGCAGGCCGTGCTCGTGCGCGGCATCCCCGCTCTCTTCGGCAAGTGATGATGGACGAGCACCGCTGGTACGCCATACAGACCACGGCCGGGCACGAGAACAAGGTCCGGTCGCTCATCCAGCGGCGCATAGACCAGGACCCTCGCGAGCCCGAGCAGCGCCCGGTGCGCCAGGCGCTCGTCCCCACGCAGGAAGTCGTGGAGATCAAGAACGGGAAGAAGGTCACGGTCGAACGGAAGATCTATCCGGGTTACGTGCTGGTGGAGATGTTGATGAGCCAGGAGGGGATTCACATCGTGAACAGCATCCAGGGCGTGATCAAGTTCGTGGGCCAGGAGCGGGCTCCGCAGCCGCTTCGCCCGGATGAAGTGAACCGCCTCCTCGGCATCTCCGACGAGCAGGATGAGGAGGAGCCGAAGGAGGAGATCCCCTTCATGGTGGGCCAGGCGGTGGAGATCACCGAGGGGCCGTTCAGCGATTTCAGCGGAACCGTGGAGGAGGTCTACCCCGACAAGGGGAAGGTGCGGGTTTCGGTCAGCCTGTTCGGCCGTCCCACCAGCGTGGAACTGGACTACCTGGATCTGCGCGGATACTGAGCAGCACCGTCGCCGACCACAGCGACGTAAAGGCGTTGGCGGCCCTTCCGGCCGCGGACGCATGTGGGAGAACGGCGCGCTCGTGCGTGCCCTCGATACCGAGGATTGTTGAATGGCAAAGAAGGCAACTGGTTTCGTAAAGCTGCAGATACCAGCGGGCCAGGCGACGCCCGCCCCCCCCGTGGGAACCGCGCTCGGTCCGCACGGTGTCAACATCATGGGGTTCGTGAAGGAGTTCAACGCGAGGACGCAGTCCCAGATGGGGACCATCCTCCCGGTAGAGCTCACGATCTACTCCGACAAGTCGTTCACCTTCATCACGAAGACCCCGCCCGCGGCCATCCTCATCAAGAAGGAGCTGGGGCTCGACAAGGGGTCGGGGCAGCCGAATCGTAACAAGGTCGGCAAGCTCACGAAGGAGCAGGTGCGGAAGATCGCCGAGGTGAAGCTCCCCGACCTCAACTGCGACAGCGTCGAGGCGGCCATGCAGATGGTGGCCGGCGCCGCGCGCTCGATGGGTGTGGAGGTGGCCGACTGATGCCGGATCACGGAAAGAAGTACCGCGAGGCGGTGAAGAAGGTCGAGGAGGCCACCCGCTACCAGCCCGCGCAGGCCATCGAGCTCGTGAAGGGCGCCGCGTTCGCCAAGTTCGATGAGACGGTCGAGGTGGCCGTTCGGCTGGGCGTAGACCCGCGGCACGCCGACCAGGTGGTGCGCGGAACGGTGGTGCTCCCATCCGGCACCGGCAAGTCGGTGCGCGTGGCCGTGATCGCCGTTGGCGAGAAGGCGCGCGAGGCCGAGGGCGCCGGCGCGGACGCCGTTGGCGTGGAGCTCGTCCAGCGCATCAAGGACGGCTGGCTCGACTTCGATGTCCTCGTGGCCACGCCCGACCAGATGGGTCAGGTGGGCCAGCTCGGCCGCGTGCTCGGGCCCCGGGGCCTCATGCCCAACCCGAAAGCAGGTACGGTGACGTTCGACGTGGCCCGCGCCGTGCGCGAGGTGAAGGCTGGTAAGATCGAGTTCCGCGTGGACAAGGGCGGCAACGTGCACGTCCCGATCGGAAAGGTCTCGTTCAGCGTCAGCGCTCTGAACGACAACTTCACCGCTTTCATGGACCAGATCGTTCGCGCCAAGCCGGCAGCGGCGAAGGGCGTGTACGTGAGGAACGTCGCGATCTCGAGCACGATGGGACCGGGCGTGGCGATCGACACCACACCGTACAGGTAACCGACGATGAAGCGTACCGAGAAGGAGCAGCTCGTCGACGACCTGTCGGCGAAGATGAAGGGCGCCACGGCGCTCTATTACACCGACTTCACGGGACTCAACGTGAAGCGCATGACGGAGCTCCGTCGCCGCCTCCGCAAGGCCGGCGTGGAGTACGTCGTGATAAAGAACACCCTGGCGCTGCGCGCGACCAACCAGAGCGGTTTGCCGAGCGGAGAGCTGAGGGGCCCCACCGGCGTCGTGATCGGCGCCGATCCGGTGGCCGCGGCGAAGGTACTTAGCGACTTCGCCCGGGAGAACGAGCAGAAGCCCGAGCTCAAGGGCGGCCTGCTCGATGGACGTCCGATCGATACCGCGCAGGTGAAGCAGCTGGCCTCGCTCCCCTCGCGCGAGCAGATGCTCGCCGAACTGGGTGCCGGGCTGCAGTCGCCGATGGCCGCCTTCGTGGGCGCGCTGAACGGACTGCTCTACATGTTCGCAGGAGCGTTGGAGTCGCTGCGCCAGCAGCGCGAGAGCGCCTGAGGAGTTGCTAGCAGCTAGCAACCACGCTAGCGACTGGCCATCGAAAGATCATTACGGAGACTAGGAACAATGGCAAACGCGACGCTGAGCAAGGACGAGATCCTCGACGCCATCGGCAACATGTCGGTGCTCGAGCTCGCCGAGCTGATCGATGCCTTCAAGGCGAAGTTCAACGTGACCATCGCCGCTGCGGCTCCGGCCGCGGCCCCGGCCGCCGGTGGTGCGGCCGGCGCTGGCGCCCCGGCCGCCGAGGAGCAGACGGAGTTCTCCGTCGTCCTCAAGGAGGCCGGCGCCAAGAAGATTCAGGTGATCAAGGTCGTGCGTGAGATCACGGGACTCGGCCTCAAGGAGGCGAAGGACCTCGTCGACGGTGCACCTTCCGAGGTGAAGGGTGGCGTCTCGAAGGAGGAGGCGGCACAGCTCAAGACCAAGCTGGAGGAGCAGGGCGCGTCCGTCGAGGTCAAGTAAGCGGCCGCGGTACCCCGGCGGCGGTGCTCGTCACCCCGCCGGGGAACTTCCGTGCGCCTTGCCGGTATAATATCGGCTGCAGGCGCCGGTCGTACCCCTGGTCCGGGCGCGAATGGTCTCGAAGCCAGCAACGCAAGACACAATCAACGGTATCCTTGTGCTTCACCCCGCGGTTCCTTTTTCGCGAACCGAACGGGGTTGGGGCGGTTTTTCGTCTGCGCGCGGGTGATCCATGCCAGAAACATTGAAGCAAATCTCGTTCAGCAAGCTCGAGCAGGGGATGGAAATGCCCCATCTCCTCGACATCCAGACGCGCGCCTTCGAGGCGCTGCTGCAACTGGATGCCGCCGCCCACGACCGCGAGGACGTGGGGCTCGAGCGCGTCTTCAAGGACCTCTTCCCGATCGCCGACGTCCACGAGAACTACTCGCTGGAGTTCGTCCGTTACAACCTGGGCGAGCCCAAGTACTCCGTGGAAGAGTGCATCGAGCGCGACATGACGTATTCCGCCCCCCTCAAGGCGACGCTGCAGCTCGTCGTCAACGAGGAGGTCAACGGCGAGAAGCGCCCGCGGAACATCATCGAGAAGGAAGTCTACCTCGGTGAGCTCCCGCTCCTCACCTCGCTCGGCACCTTCGTGATCAACGGGGCCGAGCGCGTGATCGTGAGCCAGCTCCACCGCTCGCCGGGCGTGGTCTTCGAGGAGTCCACCCACCCTAACGGCCAGCGCCTGATCTCGGCGCGGATCATTCCGTTCCGCGGCTCGTGGGTCGAGTTCACGGTGGACATCCACGACGTCATCTACGTCCACATCGATAAAAAGAAGAAGTTCCCCGCCACCGCGCTCCTCCGCGCGCTGGGCTACGGAACCAATTCCGACATCCTCCGCCTCTTCTTCGCGGTCCGCGAGCTCGACCTCACCAGGAAGCTCGAGAGCCGCGGCGACCAGCGCGAGGTGCTCGGCGCCATCATCGCCGAGGACATCACGCTCGCCGGCGAGGAGACCGAGGCACCGAAGGGGAAGAAGGAGACCAAGAAGGCCAAGGCCGAGCGCGAGCGTCTCGAGGCCGAGATGCTGGTGAAGGAGGGTGACGAGCTCACGCCCGAGGTCTACAACCGTCTCCGCCGGCTCGACATCGACTCGGTGAAGGTGTTCGCGTCGTACCTCACGGTCGACGTGCGCGACGAGATGGACGCCGTGGAGCGCGGCGAGCGCCCCACGCGGCGCGTGCTCGCGCTCGATGCCGTGAACGCGGAGACGGGCGAGGTGGTGGCCGACGCCGGTCAGGCGCTCACCGACGCGCTCATGAAGAAGCTGCGCAAGAACGACATCAACAAGGTGCAGGTCTTCGTGGCGTCGGGTCGCGCCGAGTCGATGCTCATCAAGAACACGCTGGCCAAGGATCCCACGAAGAGCGAGCGCGAGGCACTCTCGCAGATCTACTCGCTCCTCCGGCCGGGCGAGGCGCCCAACCTCGAGACGGCTCGCGTCGCGCTCGAGCGGCTCTTCTTCTCGCCGAAGCGCTACGATCTGGGCCGCGTGGGCCGCTACAAGATCAACCAGCGGCTGGGGCTCAAGACGCCCGCGTCGCGCACGGTGCTCACGAAGGAGGACTTCGTGGCCATCGTTCGCTATCTCGTGGAGCTCCACGAGGGGCACGGACACACCGACGATATCGACCACCTCGGCAATCGCCGCATCCGGAGCGTGGGCGAGCTGATCGCCAACCAGTTCTCCGTGGGCCTCTCGCGCATGGCGCGACTGGTCAAGGAGCGGATGTCGATCAACACCGACCCCGAGAAGATCACGCTGGACGATCTGGTCAACGCTCGTACCGTGAGCGCGGTGATCCAGGCGTTCTTCGGGTCGTCGCAGCTCTCGCAGTTCATGGACCAGACCAACCCGCTGGCCGAGCTGACGCACAAGCGCAGGCTCTCGGCGCTCGGCCCCGGCGGCCTCACGCGGGAGCGTGCCGGCTTCGAGGTGCGCGACGTGCACTACTCGCAGTACGGCCGCATGTGCCCGATCGAGAC
>CAZTTY010000151.1:0-5103 GCA_964616815.1 uncultured Gemmatimonadaceae bacterium
GTGAGCGACGCTCACGAGCCCTCTACATTAAAGACCTGACCCCGTCGTTTGACCCTCTGGCCCGCATGATGCGTCACGCCGATGCATCATGCCGCTGAAGTACGACGACCTCGACCCCGAAACGCGGCGGTTCGCGCTCGGCGAGTTCGACGCCGACAGGGAGCGCGGAGCGCTCACGATCTCCAGCCGCATAAGACCCGCGCGAACGGCGGAGTACGAATCGCTCCTGCGCGAATCGCTCGCGTATTACGACGACCGCTGGCTGGAAGATCGAGTGGAGAACATGGTCGTCGACTTCGAGCTGCGGCGCACACCCTCTGGCGCGACCACCACGGCCAGATTGCCCTCGTACGCGCCGCGCGTACTCGCCGAGGGCGACTTCAACCGGTACTACATGCGCGGCGTATGCGCGCGCGCCGTCAGCGAGGGTCGCGCGGTGGTGGAGGTATATCGCGCACGGCTCTCGGCGGAGCCGAGGCCGGAGTCGCGTGAGCTCGAGGGACAGCGTCTGGACGCCGCATCCCTTCTCCGGGAGCTGCGTACGCCGTTCGTGAGCGCGGACGACGAGCCCATCATCGGCCGCCCCAATTCGGGGCTGAGCGTGCGACTGGTCTGAGCAGGGAAACACCACGGGGGGCGTGGGTACCCGGCCCCCCGCGGCGCGTGTCCGGCGTCCACTTCGGCTATTTGTCCCGATCGCCCATGCGCTCCTGGGCCTTGCCGAAGTTCTTCTGGATCTTCCCTTTCATCTCCTGCGCCTTCCCCTTGATCTGCTCGCTGGTGTCATCAACGGCATCGACCGCACTGCCGCGCACCTTGCCCTCGAGCTCCTTCGCCTTTCCCTTGAACTGGTTCTCGACTCCACGATCGGCCATGTCACGATCGCCATCACGGTCGAGATCCAGGTCGTCACGATCGCGGTCGTTGCGTGTACGGTCGTCCATTTCAACCTCCTGCTCCGATGGATTGACACGTGCGGCTGGCCGCACGCCGTACGCCCGCGATGGGCGTCGCTGCACAGTGGGAAATGGCAAGGCACATGCCGCCGGCTCTTCGCACCCTCCTTGCGGATGTTACGGGCGATGGCGCATCGTCAGGTGACGACCCGCCAACGAAAGCAGGCACCCACCTCCGATCGACGGAGCGATGGACGTGACGGAACCAGTCGGCATCGAGACACCCGCTCGTCGAACGCTGCACGGTACCTTCGTCGTCAACGGCGAGCCGCGCGAGGTGGCGTTCGCGCCGCACAGAACGGTGCTGGAGCTCCTGCGCGAAGATCTCGCGCTCACCGGAACCAAGCATGGCTGCGAGCTCGGCGAATGCGGTACGTGCACAGTGCTCGTGGACGGGGTTCCGATTCTTTCGTGCCTCGCGCTCGCACAGGCATGCACGGGCCATCACATCGATACCGTAGAGGGGATGGCGAGCTCCGCGGGGCTGCACCCGCTCCAGGACGCTTTCGCGAAGCTGGGCGCGGCGCAGTGCGGCTACTGCACGCCGGGTTTCCTCCTCGCTGCCAGAGCGCTTCTCGATGAGAATCCGGATCCGTCGCGAGACGAAATAAAGGAAGCGCTCGGAGGCAATCTGTGCCGCTGCACCGGCTACCTGAAAATCTTCGAGGCGGTGGAGCTCGCCGCGAAGGAGATGCGCGAGCGATGCGAGTAGTCGGGACTCCACGTCGGAAGGTCGACGCCGCCGCCAAGGTCACGGGCGAGCTCCGCTTCGCCGACGACCTCGCGCCGCCACGCATGCTGCACTGCAAGCTGCTTCGCTCGCGCCTCCCGCACGCGCGGATTCTCTCGGTCGATACGAGTCGCGCGGAAGCGCTCCCCGGCGTGATCGCGGTGCTCACGGGAAAGGATCTTCCGATTCCATTCGGGATACTCCCCGTGTCGCAGGACGAGCACGCGCTCGCTCCCGAGCTCGTGCGCTTCGTGGGCGATCCGGTGGCGGCGGTCGCCGCCCTCGATGAGGAAACGGCCGCCGACGCATGCGCCGCGATCGAAGTTCGTTACGAGGAGCTTCCATCGATCGCGTCGATCGACGATGCCCTCGCGAATCGCGAGACGCAGCTCCACGACTACGCCGACGATGGCAACGTCCACAAGGTCATCTCGCTCGACTTCGGCGGCGTGGATGACGCGATGGCATCGGCGGAGCACGTGCGCGAGGACATCTTCTTCTACGAAGGGAACACTCACCTTCCCATGGAGCAGCACGCGTCGCTGGCGCAGTGGTCCACCGATGGAAAGGTCACGGTGTGGTCCAGCACGCAGACGCCGCACTACCTGCATCGCGCGCTGGCGAAGGTGCTCGAGATGGACCCGGCGCACATCCGCGTGATCGCCACGCCCAACGGCGGCGGCTTCGGCGGAAAGTCCGACCCGTTCGGACACGAGATCGTGGTCGCCGCGCTGGCGCGGAAGACGAAACGCCCGGTCAAGATCGCGCTCACCCGCGAGGAGGTGTTCTACTGCCACCGCGGACGCCACCCCGTGCTCATGTGGATCCGCACCGGCGTGAAGCGCGATGGCAGCATCGTCGCCATGGATTTCAAGTCGTTCCTCGACGGCGGCGCGTACGGCTCGTACGGCGTGGCGAGCGCCTATTACACCGGCGCGCTGCAGACCGTCACCTATCAGGTGCCGGCGTACCGCTTCCGCGGCGCGCGGGTCTTCACCAACAAGCCGCCGTGCGGCCCCAAGCGCGGCCACGGCACTCCGCAGCCGCGCTTCGCCGTGGAATGCCAGCTCGACCGGATCGCGGAAGATCTCGAGCTCGACCCGGCGGAGATGCGGCGGCGCATCCTCCAGCCGGCCGAAAGCGTCACCGCGAACTGGCTTCGCATCGGCTCGATGGGACTCGGCCGCTGCATCGACGCCGCGACGAAAGCGAGCGGCTGGAAGGAGCGCTTCCGCAAGCTTCCCTTCGGCCGCGGGCTCGGCATCGCGTGCTCCTCTTACATCACCGGCGCCGGGCTTCCGATCTACTGGAACTCGATGCCGCATTCGAGCGTGCAGCTCAAGCTCGACCGCTCGGGCGGAGTCGCGGTATTCTGCGGCAGCATCGACATAGGCCAGGGTTCGGATTCGGTGCTCGCCTACATCGTGGCCGAAGTGCTCGGCATCGATCCGCTCGACATCCGCGTCGTCACCGGCGACACGGATCTCACGCCGATCGATCTGGGCTCCTACTCCTCGCGCGTCACGCTGATGACGGGCAACGCCGCGATCCAGGCGGCCGAACGAGCGCGCGACGTAGTTGCGGGCGCCGTGTGCGAGAAACTCGGCATACCGCGCGACCGCATCGTGTTCGCCGGTCGTCGCGTCTTCGACGCGGAAGACCGGGCGAAGGGCGTCTCCTTCGCCGAAGCTGTGCAGATAGCGGAGACGAGGCACGGCGCGATCGGCGCGACGGGTTCGTACAGGCCGCCCCGCTCGCCCGGCCGCTACAAGGGAGCGGGCGTGGGCCCATCGCCGGCGTATTCGTACTCGTGCGCGGTGGCCGAGGTGGAGGTGGATCCGGAAAGCGGAATCGTGCGCGTGCCGAAAGTGTGGATCGGTCACGACCTCGGCCAGGCGATAAACCCGCTGCTCGCGATCGGACAGGTGGAGGGCTCAGTGTACATGGGGCTCGGCGAGGCGCTGATGGAGGAGATGACCTACCGCGACAAACAGCGCCACGTGGTGCACCACCATCCGAGCATGCTCGAGTACAAGAGCATCACCACGCACGAGATGTGCGACATCGAGACCTTCCTCATCGAGGATCCCGACCCCAACGGACCGTTCGGCGCGAAGGAAGTGGGCCAGGGGCCGCTGCTGCCGATCCCGCCCGCCGTGGCCAACGCCGTGTACGACGCCGTGGGCGTGCGCGTGGACGAAGTCCCGATCTCGCCGCACGCGGTGCTTCGCGCGCTGAAGGAGAAGATGCGCGGACGGCCGCCGCGCCACGGTCCCACGCGAGTCCCCGACTACGCCTTCCCCGAGCCCGCGCGAATCCTCACGCCGGCGCAGGGCGGCACCGGCCGCGAGGCCGACGAGCGCGCGCACAGCGAAGTGGGAGGCGAGGGCTGATGCTCAGACTTCCACGATTCGACTATCTGGAGCCGGCGAGCATCGCGGACGCGATCGGGATGCGCGCGAGCGCCGGCGACGACGCGATGTACGTCGCGGGCGGCACCGATCTCTATCCGAACATGAAGCGGCGGCAGCAGACGCCGCGCACGGTGGTCTCCCTGGCCAGGATACCCGAGCTCTCTGCCATCAGCGGAAGCCCGGAGCGCGGCGTGACTGTGGGTGCAGGCGTCACGCTCACCGCGCTCGCGCGCCACCCGCTCATCGCGGAGCACTACCCGGCCGTCGCACGCGCCGCGCATCTCGTGTCCACGCCATTGCTGCGAAACATGGGGACGATCGGGGGCAATCTTCTGCTCGACACGCGCTGCAACTATTACGACCAGACGTACGAGTGGCGAAAGGCGATCGACTTCTGCATGAAGAAGGACGGCCACATCTGCTGGGTCGCGCCGTCGAGCCCGCGCTGCTGGGCGGTGCAGTCGTCGGACGGCGTACCCGTGGCGGTGGCGATCGGCGCGGAGGTGACGCTGGCGAGCGAGCGCGGCGAGCGGCGCATCCCGGCGGCGGCGCTCTACAATAACGACGGTATGCGCTACCTCACCAAGGAGCCGGACGAACTTCTGGTGAGCTACCATCTCCCGCCGCGCGGGCGCTGGCGCGCTACGTACCAGAAGCTGCGGCGGCGGGGCTCGTTCGACTTTCCGGTGCTGGGAGTGGCGGCGCGCGTGGACTTCGCGGCCGATGCCATGGTGAGCGCCGCGCGAATCGTACTGGGCGGCGTGGCTTCGTATCCGATGGAGATCCCCGAGGCGGCGGAGGCGATCGTGGGCGGCAGGCTGGACGCGAGCGCGATCGGCGCAGCGGCCGACGCGGCCTTCCGACCGGCGAAGCCGATGGACAACACGGACTTCACGCTGGCGTGGCGGAAGGAGATGGTCCGCGTGTACGTCCAGCGCGCGTTGGAGGAGCTCGCGAGCGGGGTCAGTCACCCGATATAGAGGTCCCGACAGCAGAGCTGTCG
>CAZTTY010000152.1:0-4719 GCA_964616815.1 uncultured Gemmatimonadaceae bacterium
GCCAACGGCGTGATCGTGATCAAGACCAAGCGCGGAGTCGAGGGAAGGCCGCAGTGGACCGTCACCGTGGAGCAGACGGGGATCAAGGATCTCAACGACTATCCGGACAACTACCGCTCCTGGCGGCCCACGTCCACGCAGTACAACTCGACGCAGTGCTTTCTGACCCAGGTGGCGGATGGAACGTGCACGCAGGACAGCGTCACCACCTTCAACATCTACGACGACCCCCAGACCACGCCCTACGGACTGGGCTGGCGCTCGCGCTACGGCGTCTCCGTGCGCGGCGGCTCGGATGCGGTCAAGTACTACGTCACGGGTAGCTGGACGGATGAAGATGGCGTGACCAAGCTGCCGGACTTCGACATCGCGCGCATGCACCGCGACAACACTCCGATTCGTCCGGAGGTGGCCAATCCGAACATCCTCAAGCGCGCCAACGTACGCACCAACCTCGATGCCAACCTCTCGGAAGATGCCGACATGCACATCTCCGTCGGCTACATCTCGCAGGATCTCCGCCTTCCACAGAGCGACGATGCCGGCGCCCGGGGAATAGGCGCCAACACGTACGGCGGCCTCGGGTACAAGTACCAGATAGTCGGCGGCGACACGCTCTTCGGCTATCGGCAGTACACACCGCGCGACATCTACCAGGAGATCAGCACTCAGAACATCGAGCGGCTCATCGGTTCGACCGCCGGCAACTGGCGCCCGACGAACTGGCTGGCGCTCCGCGGGAGCTTCGGCCTCGACTTCGTGTACCGGCAGGACAACCAGCTCTGCCGCGTCAGTACCTGTCCGCCCATCAGCGAGACGTACGCGCTGGGCTACAAGCTCGACAACCGTACCACGTTCTACAACTACAGCGGCGACTTCAGCGCCACCGCCAGCCATCAGCTCACGGACAACATCGATTCCAAGACGACGGTCGGCGTGCAGTACGTGCGTAACATCTTCAGCCGCAACGGCGCCCGGGGCGATCGCCTTCCGCCGGGCGGCTCGACGGTGACGGCCGGGTCGGTGCCCAGCGCCGACGAGACGAACACCGAGAGCCGGACGCTGGGTGGCTTCATCGAGGAGCACCTCGGTTTCCGCGAGAAGATGTTCCTCACCCTCGGCGTCCGCTCCGATCGCAACAGCGCATTCGGCGCCAACTTCAAGACGGTCTTCTATCCCAAGGCCGCCGCGTCGTGGGTGATCTCCGAAGAGTCGTTCTTCCCGGCGCCGAGCTGGATGGATCAGTTCCGTCTGCGTGCGGCGTACGGTGCGTCGGGCGTGCAGCCGGGCACCACCGATGCGCTGCAGTACTACACTCCCTTCACCGCGCGCATCGGGGAGAAGGAGCTCGCCGGAGTCGTGCTCAGCACCCTCGGCAACAAGGACCTCAAGCCCGAGCGCTCCACCGAGCTCGAGCTGGGCTTCGATGGAACGTTCTTCGGCAACAGGTTGACCACGGAGTTCACCTACTACCGCAAGATCTCCAAGGACGCGCTCATCCAGCGTACGCTCCCGCCGTCGCTCGGCGCCGGCGCGACGAGCCGCTTCGAGAACCTGGGCGAGGTACGCAACTCCGGATTCGAGGCCTTCGTATCCGCGCAGCTCATCCAGCGCGATGCGTTCGGCTGGGATCTCTCGCTCAACGGTTCTGCCAACAGCAACGAGCTCGTCGACCTCGGCGGCGTCCCTCCCATCATCGGCTCGTCGATCAGCCAGGTGGAAGGCTATCCGCTGAACGGCTACTGGGGCGAGCCGCTGGAGAGCTACTCCGACGCCGATGACAACGGGATCATCACGCTCGACGAGATCCAGGTGGATTCCGTCTCGCGCTTCATCGGCTATTCGATTCCCCGCTACCAGATCGCGCTGAACAACGGCTTCGAGTTCTGGAACCGGCGCATCCGCATCGCGGGTATGATCGACTATAGCGGCGGCAACAAGCTCTACTGGAATTCGGAGCGCATCCGCTGCTCCAGCCGCCTGAACTGCCGCGGCATCAACGATCCCAACACGCCGCTCTGGGAGCAGGCCCGCACGGTGGCGCTGCGCGAGCACGACACGCGTTCGCTGGCTGGCTACTTCCGCCCGGCCGACTTCATCAAGCTCCGCGAACTGTCGCTCACGGTGACGGCGCCGCAGAGCTGGTCGGAAGCGCTGCACGGTCGCAACATGTCGGTCTCGCTCGCGGCGCGTAACCTCGGCGTCCTCTGGACGCGCTACGAGGGAGTGGATCCCGAGACCAACTCGGGTTCCGGCGATACGCCCGTGGACTTCCAGGCCGCGGCCCCGCCGACGTACTTCATGCTCCGACTCAACCTCGGCTTCTGAGGCAACCACGATATGCATCAGACTATGAAAGCATCTGCCAATCGGTCCCGAGCGTGGGTTGCCGGCGCTGCCGCCATGGCCATGCTCGCGCTGGGCGCATGCTCGGTAGAGAGAATCCTCGAAGTGACCGATCCCGACATCATCAACCCGTCGGATGTGTCGTCGCCGGCGGGAGTCGAGGCCGTGCGGCTGGGCACCATAGCGCGCCTCAACCAGGCCACCACTGGGACGGAGACTTTCTTCCTCCTCGGCGGTCTGCTGGCCGATGAATGGCGCTCGGGTGACAGCTACCTCGACCGCGATGAGACCGATCAGCGCAACATCAGCGCTCGCAACTCGTTCATGCTGACCGCCACGCGCAACCTGTTCCAGGCGCGCTCCTCGGCGATCCAGACCATCCCGCTCATCCAGGAGTTCAGCCCCGCCGCCCCCTCGTGGCAGACCGCGGAGATGTACTTCGTGGAGTCGTACATGGAAGTGCAGGTCGCCGAGAACTTCTGCAGCGGGATGCCGTTCAGCAGCATCGTGGATGGCGAGCCCGTGTTCGGCGATCCGATGACCACGGACCAGACGTACGACATGGCGCTGGCCCACGCGGATTCCGGGCTTGCCCTCATCGACGGCAGCTCGGACGATGACGAACGCGTGAAGAACATGCTTCAGGTACTGCGCGGGCGCATCCTCCTCGACATGAACCGTCCGGACGAAGCCGCCGCCGCCGTGGCGGGCGTGCCGACGGGGTTCGGGTACGAGATGGAGCAGTCGCTCACCACCATGACCAACTCCATCTGGGACCTGAACAACAACGTGCGGCGCTATACCGTGAGCGCCGGCGAAGGCGGAACGGGCATCGACTTCGCCACGGCGAACGATCCGCGGGTGCCGGTGTGCGCGGGGGGGAGCCCCGAATGCGAGGCCGCCGGAGTCAGCGACGCCACGGTGTTCGAGAACGGTTCGGTGATGCCGCTGTACGTGCAACTGGTCTGGCCGACCTCCGAGTCGTCGGTGACGATCATCTCCGGCGTGGAGGCCCGGTTGATCGAGGCCGAGGCGGCGCTGTCCAACGCGCAACCCGGCGATGCGCTCGACATCCTCAACGACCTGAGGACTACCGTTCCGGGGCTCGCTCCGCTCACCGACGCGGGGAGCGACGACGCCCGCATCGACCAGCTCTTCCACGAGCGCGCCTTCTGGCTCTTCTCTACCGGCCATCGCCTCGGCGACCTGCGGAGGCTGGTCCGCCAGTACGGCCGCACCCCGGATGTGGTGTTCCCGAACGGCGCCTTCCTCGATGGAGGCAACTACGGGTCCGACATGAACTTCCCCATCCCCGAGGCGGAGAAGAACAACCCGAACGACCTGAACGGCGCCTGCATAGACCGCAACGCCTGACGGAGGACGTGTAGGGGAGTCCCACATGGAGCCGCCGGCGGTCGTGACCGCCGGCGGCTCCATGTGTGGGTCGTCCCGGCCGGTCGCGCCGGCCGTGCGATCCGACCGGCACTGGCGCCCGCCGATATCGTGAGCGAGCGTATATCTTCCTTGCGCAGCGAATCCCCGATCCTTAAATTTGTGTCAGAAGCTGCAACCGAGTTGCAAATTCTGGAACCCGACGCTTGGGGTGCGGAGGCCTGTGCCGATGCTGACGCCCCGCGGCGCGCCGGTCCTCGAACCGATTCCCAGCCACTAACATGCCCCAACCCGCGCGCGCCCAGACCATCGAGGAACCATCCATTCCGATGCAGATGGAGGCGTCCACGCGCTTCGTCGCGCTCGCCGAGGGGGCCTTCGGGCCCATTACCTCCAAGACGGCCAACGGCTGCATCCGCTACTCCCCGGATCGCGTGGTGGCGATCCTGGACTCCACGCGCGTGGGGCAGACCGCGCAGTCCGTGCTCGGCTTCGGCGGTGAGATCCCCGTGGTCGCCGATCTGACCGACGCGCTCCCGCACGGTCCGACGGCGCTGCTCGTGGGCGTGGCGCCCACGGGCGGGCAGCTTCCCGAGTCGTGGCGCACGACCATCGCCCGAGCGCTGTCAGCCGGGCTCGACGTGTGGAGCGGGCTGCACTATTTCCTCTCCGACGACCCGGTGCTCGAAAAGGCCGCTGCCGAAGGCGAAGCGCGGATCTTCGACCTGCGCCGTCCGCCGGGCGACCTCGGCGTGGCTGGCGGGCGAGTGCGCGACGTCGCGTCCACGGTGGTGCTCACCGTGGGGTCTGACTGCAACATCGGGAAGATGACCTCGCAGGTCCAGCTCCGGGACTCGCTCCGGGCGCGCGGCGAGAGCGTAGCCTTCGCCGCTACCGGCCAGACGGGGATCCTCGTGGAGGGGTGGGGGATCGCGGTGGACGCCGTGATCGCGGATTTCATATCCGGCGCGGCCGAGCGGC
>CAZTTY010000153.1:0-4678 GCA_964616815.1 uncultured Gemmatimonadaceae bacterium
ATACACGGAGGGCCCGGCAGCGCTGCCGGGCCCTCCGTGTATGCGTGTCGACGCCCGTACTCACGTCGCCGCCAGCTCGTCGCGAAGGTGCTGCAGCATGTCGAGTATGCGCTGGACGCCGGGCTGCGTAACCACAGTGGCCGAGCCGCTCTCGATGGTGGACTGAAGCGATTCGTGGGCCCGCGAGAGATGCGTGCGCGCGACCTCGAGCTGTTCCACGAACAGCTTGCGGCGCTCGGCATCGGCCAGACCGCCGATGGTGGCTGCGGGGAGCACTCGTTCGGTATATACCGTGGCCGCGGTCGCGAGCGCTGCGCCTTCCTCGCTCGGCGGGATCGACTCCTCGACAGGCTCGGCGGGGCTCGTGGCTCGAGTCGACTTTCTGGAAGTGCGTCGGGCCGACGTCTTGCGTCCGCGCCGCTTGCGTCCCCCGCCCGCGCGTCCGCTCCGTCCCTCGGCGGCGTCGGGAGCGGCGTGCTTCCGACGCCCGGCGGGCGCACCGCGCCGCGCGCGCGACGGCGGCGCCGTCTCGGTCGCGACGAGCTCCGCGATCCTGGCGGCGCGCTCCTCCGAAGTGCCGCGATCCTTGGAGCGCAGCATGTTGCTCAGCGCCGATACACTCAGCCCCAGCTCCAGCGCGATCTGACGAAGTGTCCAGCCGTTGCCACGCAGCGTAGCGATGTTGCGGTGCAGGCGCCGGCGTTCGGCACTCGAGAGTGTGGATCTCGCAGCCATGTGTCCTCGGTGTTCAGTGAGAATGCATTCCGGTATGCAAAAACGTATGTACAGAGCCTGAAACGAGCTCCGCGTGCGGGATGTACACACATGCATCGTTCGGACCAAACTACCAACACAGAATATCTTCGGGCGTAACCCGGACGGCAACTTGCGATGTGTGCACCGGCTGCTTCCGTTCCGGATACCGACCTGTCCACGCGGTCGGCAGGGCGCAGCGACACGGAGGTTCATTGATGTGCTGCAACCCGATTTGGACGTGGTGGCGCGCCGATCTCCCGTCAGACGGCAGGAGCCGGGAGCTTTCCATCTACCAGGAACTGATCCCGTGCGAAGGTGAGCAGCTCGCGCCCGAAGTAGTCGCGCTTCGCGAGCTCCACCACATCGGGCGTCGACACGCACTGCCACGTCTGAAGCTCGCGCGGTTTCGCGCGCCCGAACACGTCGGGTGTGAACGCGCCCACGTTGGTGCCGCCGTTCGGGTCGCGCGCCGAGGGATACCTGAACAGCTCCACGCCGGCCGCGCGCATCGCGGCGCCGAGTGCCTGCGCCGCGTCGTAGCGGGTGGGCGACGCGATCGCGCGTCGGTGCGCGTGAAAGGGCGGCGCAGCCAGATCGACACCGTACGCGGAGCGCGCCTTGGCGCGGAAGATCGTCAGCGGTGTGGAGATCACGCCCAGTTCTGCGTGCGTACCTTCCCGGAAGACGAATCGGTAGTAGGCGGCCTCCGCGAACGCCGTATCGCGCGAGTCGGAGCCGTACCATACGCCTCGCTCGTGCCTGGTGGCGAAGCGCGAGCCGTGCCGGAGCGGCGGGTATCGGAACGGAGTGGTGAGGAGATAGTGCAGCCGTCCGCCGCCGCGCATGGGCGGCTTGGCTCTCTCGATGAGATCTTCGAGGAGGATCTGCTCGTCGGCACTCGAGACGAGCTTGCGAGTGGAGAGCTGGTGCTGGGCTTCGACCGCGCGCCACGGATCGAGGCGCAGCTCGCGGATCTCAGAGTCGCCCGCGCATCGCGTCCAGATACTGGACGACATCTACGAGTCCCTCCACGGTGCGAATACGTTCGGCGGGTATGCCGTCCAGGTGATCGTTCTCGGCGCGCAGCCAGAGGCGTGCCTTGTCGTCGTCGCCGCCCACGAGCGCATCGAGCGAGCGGTAGGCGCGCAACATGAGGAGCGCGAGCTCTCCCTCCTTGCTGGCCGGGTCGAGGCTGCGCGAAAACCTGAGGCGCGAGACCGTGGCTTCGCTGGTGCCGATGACGGCGGCGAGCTCGCGTCCGCGCAGCTTCCAGCGTTCGGCGGCCGCGAGGAGCGCGGCCGCGAGCACGGCATCGGGACGGGGCGCCGGCTGTCTGATGGGAGTGGTCATCAAATGAAATGTTACTACAATATTCTTGCGAATGCAATAGCCATCCGGAGCGCCGCCGCCGGCCCCCGCGCTGCACCTCGCCTATCTCCCGGATATTCGTATATTGTATCCGGACCGCTGGAACGCTAACGCACATCCGGGAACGTCCACATGACCCCCACCGCTCGACGCGATCAGCACGCTGTCCGCGTCGCGGGCACCCTGCTGCTCGCACTTCTGATTCCCGCCGCCGCGCACGCGCAGTTCCGTCGGGAACCCGGCAAGTCCATCGGAACCGTGTCTACTCGCGGCAACCTCATCGTCCTCGCTCTGGACGAAGGCGCGCTCGGACCTTCCAACATGTTCGACCTCCGGAAGCGCACGCTGCGCTTCACCCCGTCCGGCGGCGGCTACCGCGTGGAGAACCTTCCGCTCGAGTGGGAATCCGAGTTCGGCCGGGAGATGCCGAGCGACGCAGCGACGCTCACGAAGTTCGCGTTCCCCTTCTCGGGGAAGAGCTGGCGCTCTTTCTCCGTGGGAGTCACCGGATCGATGACCTTCGGCGAGGAGCCCGGAGGGGGCCGCCGCGTGGTCGCCCAGAGTATCGGAGACAGCCGCAACCGCGGCGGCGGCCTCGCGGTCGACAGGTTCGCTCTCCTGCAGGAGGCGGCGCCGGAGCTGATCAACACGATCCCCGCGATCAGCGCGTTCTTCAAGCCGCGACTGTACGGCAAACGCTTCTTCAGGGAGCTCGCCGACCGTGCCGTGATCACGTGGGATCTCACCGAGCCGGTGGGCGGAATTCAGGACATGACCTGGACGCCCACGGTAAACCGTTTCCAGGCGGTGCTCCACGCGGATGGAACCATCGAGCTGTCGTACGACGACGTTCACGCGCAGGATGCCATCGTCGGTGTGTATCCCATGGTGACGTCGGGCAGGGAACGGAAGCTCGCCGCCATCTCGTCGAGCACCGACGCCGGCACGACATCCAACCTCGACATCACCAGTCTCACGCTCGGCGCTGTGGATGGTCTCTTCCTGAAGGCCACCATCGGTACGCGCGGGCCGGTGCTCCCGGAGGGCGATTCCGCGATCGCCGGGATCGGCTACCGCGTGTGTCTGAGTGCCGGCCGTCCCGACGAACCGTGCTCGGCCGACGCGAGCGGCGCCACGGTATGGAATGTCTTCGGCACGTTCGCCCGCGGTGCACGCGGCGCGCCGCGCGGCTCGCGCTACTTCGCGTTCGGCCCGGGCGTGCGGCCGGCCGTGACGGTGGCCGGAAATTCGATCTCGGTGCAGGGTATTCTCCCCGTGGAGTATCGCGATGCGAAGGAGTTGTACGTCTCCGTCGCGACGCTCGGGCCCGGTGCGCCGCCGGCGAACGCGGGCCGCGGGCAGTCGTCCCCGGAGGGACGCGGCGCGCCCGTGCTTCTCGATCGAACCGAGCCGCAGCGGGTGGAGCTCGCGGGACTCATGAGCGCCGCGCTCGACTTCTCCTCCGTGAAGAAGTCCGATGGTCCGTTCCCCATCGCCTACGAGAGCTTCCACTACGTGCGCTCGCCCCGGCCGGTGGATCTCACCTGCTCGGTGATCGACGCGCTCGGCGACGAGTTCGACATGCTCGCCTACTACTCCGACTTCCGGATAGACAACCCGGAAGCGGGCACGCCGAGCACGGGACCGCTGGGCGGCGGCCCGAACGGCGGGAAGGTGACCGGGATAGGCGCGGAGCAGAGAAACCTCGCCAGCTACTGCACGAAGGGGCGTTTCCAGTGGCAGTTCGTGCAACCGGTGTACGTCGGCGCGAACCAGATGGCGGAGTATCCGCCGGATGGCGTGACCGACACGAACCGCCACAACATCGCGACCTACACGCACCAGCTCGCGCAGCGCACCACGAACGGAAAGATTCCTCCATACGACTACGCGATAACGCAGATTGCCCACGAGATGGGGCACCGGTGGTCGGCGTTCGTCTCCGCCAAGGTGGGCAGCGACACCATAGTGCTCGGCCCCACGCACTGGGACCGCGGCCTGCAGGCGCCGGTGCCGTTCCCGTACCAGCGTCCCACCGAAGCGTCGGCGATGGGCGGCGGCGTGTGGCAGGACAACTTCGACGGAACCTTCACGCAGCTGGACGACAACTACTATGTGCCCGCCACCGGCTGGTCGTACCTCGATCTGTATCTCATGGGGCTCGTGGCGCCGAGCGAGGTGCCGGACTTCTTCATCCTGCGCGACCTCGAGCGCGCCGGCGAGGATGCGAACGGCAACCCGATCTTCAGGGCGAAGCGGACGAAGGTGACGATACAGGATGTCATCGCCGTCGAAGGTCCGCGCGAGCCGGATGTGGATCACTCGCAGCGTGACTTCAACACCGGCATGGTGCTGGTGGTGCAGCACGGGAAGGAGCCGAGCGCGGAGCTCATCGAGAAAGTCGAGGGGATCCGCGAACAGTGGATCGACTACTGGGAGACGACGACCGGCCACCGCTCGCGGATGACGGCAACGACGGGAACGACGGGGTCGGGCACATGATGTAGAGGTCCCCGGCAGCGTCGCTGCCGGGGACCTCTACATCATGTGCCCG
>CAZTTY010000154.1:0-4604 GCA_964616815.1 uncultured Gemmatimonadaceae bacterium
ACGTAGAGGGCGCGTGAGCGTTGCTCACGAGCCCACAACGTTAAAGACCCGACCCCGCCGTTTGACGCCCGCCGGCGCAAGCGGTCCGATGCTTGTGGCGGGTGTTCATCGGTTCTGCGCCCGATGCGATAGATACGGGAGTGAGCCCACTCCTTCATACTGAAAGACAGCCGCGCGTGATCGCGCGCTGACGGATGACGACTGCTGCCACCGCCGCCTCGGGGTATCCGTACCGGGCCGCGCGCGCTGTCCCCGACTTTCCCGTGCCGACGAGTGGCGACGGGGCGGTGACGCTCTACCTCCTCCCATCACGCCCTCCGGCATCGTTGTAGTCCCATCACCGGAGGAAGGAGGAGCCATGGAACGAAAGCTTGGTTGGATCGGCGCCGCACTGGCCTTCACCGCACTCGCGCCAGCGATGGCATCCAGCCAGCAAACCGCCACGGTCACCGGGCGTGTGACCGACGCCGCATCCAGCACACCAGTACCCAGCGCACAAGTCGTGGTAGTAGGCACGAACCTCGGCACGATAAGCCGGGACGATGGCAGCTACCGCGTCACCGGCGTTCAGCCGGGCCAGGTGATTCTCCGTGCACAGCGAATAGGCTACCAGGCGAAAACGGACACCGTTACCGTCACCGCCGGCGGCAGCGTCACACTCGACTTCACGCTGGGCGCTACCGCTGTGACCATCGACCAGGTCTTCGTCACGGCCACGGGACAATCCAAGCGCCAGCGCGAGAGCGGCGCCGCGGTGGGCATCATCACGATGGACTCCGTGAAACAGGCGACCGTCAACAATTTCGACGACGTGCTCTCGTCGCGCGTTCCCGGAGTGACCGTGCAGAGCGCCGGTGGAAGCGCCGGAAGCGGAGCGCGCATCCGCATCCGCGGCGCCACCTCGGTGTCGCTCTCCAACGATCCGCTGCTCATCGTGGATGGCGTGCGCGTATACAGCAGCAGCGAGTCGTCATCCATCGGCGTGGGTGGTCAGAACCCGTCGCGCTTCAACGACATCGATCCCGACAACATCGAGAGCATCGAGATCCTGAAGGGTCCCGCCACTACGGCGCTGTATGGCACCGCGGCCGCCAACGGGGTCATTCAGATAACCACCAAGAGCGGAAGCGCCGGCAAAACGAGGTGGTCGGCGCACGCCGAATACGGCACGGTGAAGGAGGTGACCGACTACCCGGCGAACTACGCGCAGTACGGCACGTTCCAGACTCCCGACGGCCCCGTCTCGAGCCGCGGCTGCTACACCATCGACCAGGCCGCCGGAGACTGCACCGTGGATTCGCTCGTGTCGTTCAACCCACTCGAGGTGTACAGCCCGTTCATCACCGGCAACCAGCAGGAGTACGGACTCAGCGTCACGGGCGGCGGCGAGCAGTCCACCTACTTCGTATCCGGCAACTTCAGACGGCAACAGGGGATCTACGAGCCGAACAAACTCAAGCACCTCAACCTGCGCGGCAACCTCAACAGCCACCTCGCCGACAACTTCGATCTCGTCGTCAATACCGGATACCTGCAGAGCCGGCTGGGGTTTCCGCAGAACGACAACAATACCGAGGGTTTCATCTCCGGCGGTCTGCTCGGGAACTTCAGGGACAACGCCAACCAGGGCTACTATCTCGCGCGCCCCGACCAGCTCTTTCAGCTCGAGACGGATCAGAACATAGAACGCTTCACCGGCAGCGCTACTGCCCGGTGGCACCTTCTGGACTGGCTCACCGCCAACGGTACGGCGGGGATCGACTACACGAACCGCGCGGATGAGTTCTTCGTTGCTCCCGGGATCTTCGATCCGGGTCAGGATCCCGACGCGGCCGTGGGCGAGCGCTCGTCCAATCCGTATAACATCTGGAACTATACGGCGAACGGGAACGTCACCGGCACGTTCACACTCACCCCCGACCTCAGCTCGAGCACATCTCTGGGAGTGCAGTGGACGCGCGCCTATCTGCACGGCACGCAGGCCTTCGGGCAGAACCTTCTCGCCGGAACGAAGTCGCTGAACGGCGCCACGGCACTCTTCAGCGTGGATGAGACGACACAGGATGTGATCACGCTGGGCGGCTACGTGCAGGAGCAACTCTCCTGGCGCGACCGTCTGATCGCGACGGCTGCCGTTCGAGCCGACAAGAACAGCGCGTTCGGCACCAACTTCGGCTGGGTGAGCTACCCCGCCTTCAGCCTCTCGTGGGTAGTGGGCGAGGAGCCCTTCTTCCCCCAGTGGAGCTGGCTGAGCTCCCTGCGCCTTCGCGCGGCATACGGCAAGTCGGGCCGCCAGCCGAACTTCCGCGATGCGATAACGTTCTACAATCCCGTCGCGATCGCGAAGAACGGCGAGGACGTTCCCGGCGTTTCCGTCGGGGGCACCGGAAACCCGGACCTGCGCCCCGAGGTCTCGGCGGAGTTCGAGACGGGCCTGGATGCGGGTCTCTTCGGAGATCGCGCGAGCATCGAGTTCACGTATTACCACAAGACCACTTCCGACGCTCTCGTCGCGCGGCGCCTGGCGCCCTCGCTCGGTGTATCCCAGACGCAGTTCGTGAACCTCGGGAAGGTGCAGAACACCGGCTACGAGGCGATGCTGCGCGCGCTGATCTACGAAAGCGATCCGGCGAGCTTCGAGATCACCTTCACCGGCAGCATCAACCACAACAAGCTGCTCGACCTCGGCGAAGTCAACGGATCGCCGATCACTCCGATCATCTTCGGTCTCGGCGCGAACACCCAGCGCCACCAGAACGGCTACCCGCTCGGTGGATACTGGCAACAGCCCATCAAGAGCTGGGGCGATGCGAACGGCGACGGGATCATCGCGCCCGATGAGATCGTGCTCGGCGACAGCGCCGAGTACCTCGGCACCCCGTATCCGACCCACGAGCTCGCGATCTCGCCGAAGATCACGCTCTTCAAGTATTTCCAGCTCTCCGGCCTCATCGACTATCGCGGCGGATTCAAGCTGTACAACGGAACCGAGGACTTCCGCTGCGCCTCCTTCGCGAACTGCAGGGCGATCAACGATGCCGCCTCGCCGCTCTGGGAGCAGGCGCGCGCGGTGGCCGACTTCCAGTTCGGCACGGTCGCGGGATACATGGAAGACGCCTCGTTCACCAAGCTGCGCGAAGTAGCGCTGACCATCTTCGCTCCATCGCAGTGGATCGACTATGAAAGCTCTTCGCATACGACCCGGCACCGTCTCGACCACGAGACTGACGGTCGCGATCGTCGCGGCCGCGATGGCGGTCGGCTGCAGCACCGAGAAGATTCTGGAGGTGAAGGACCCGGATGTGGTCACACCCGCGAGCCTCCAGAGCAAGGAAACCCTCCCGGCGCTCATCAACGGCGCCATCGGCAACTTCCACAACGCTTACGTCGGGCCGGGTAGCGTCAACGAATCCAGCGGCCAGATCGGATACAGCGGACTCCTGGCCGACGAATACGTGTCGTCGGGTACGTTCCCCACGCGGCACGAAGTGGATCAGCGCAGGATCGATCTCACCAACGGGAGCAACCTCGACCAGTTCAACTTTCTGAGCCGCGCCCGGGCGGCGGCCGACCTCGCAGCACGCCGGTACGCGTCGCTCGACCCCGACGCGCCGGAGCACTCGCTCGCGCTGTCGCTCGACGGCTTCTCCTCGATCCTCTTCGGTGAGGACTACTGCTCCGGAGTGCCGTTCAGCTCCATCACCGATGACGGAGACATCGAGTATGGCAATCCGCTCACTACGCAGGAGATCTTCGAGCGCGCGATCGCGAAGTTCGACACGGCGCTCACGGTTGCCGGCGCCACGGATGACCTCCTCGACCTCGCTAGAGTAGGCAGGGGACGCGCGCTGCTCGATCTCGGCCGGTACGACGAGGCCGCGACCGCCGTGGCGGAGGTTCCCGATGATTTCGTCTACATCATCGAGAGCTCCGACAATACCACCAACGAGACCAATGGCGTCTACATCTTCGGGGAGAACGCGAAGCGGCTCAGCATCGCCGACAAGGAGGGCACCAATGGCCTCGACTATCGCTCGGCCAACGATCCGCGCGTGAACTGGGCGCCCTCGCTCACTCCGTCGGGCGACACCATCATGGGTCAGGACGGCTCGACACCGCTCATGCTGCAGCTCAAGTATCCCGAGCGGGGTTCACCAGCCGAGCTGGCCACCGGTGTAGAGGCGCGTCTCATCGAGGCCGAGGCCGCCATGCAGGACGGTAGCGATGACTTCATGGCCAAGCTGAACGACGCTCGGGCTCAGTTCGACGGGATGACGCCGCTCACGGCCGGCGACATACCGTCCGACGCGGCCGGCATGACCGACCTTCTGTTCAGGGAAAGGGCCTTCGGCCTCTGGCTCACGGCGCATCGCCTGGGCGACCTTCGCCGGCTCATCCGCCAGTACGGACGCGACTCCGAAGCGGTATTCCCCACCGGAGCCTGGTTCAAGGGCGGTCCCTACGGACCCGATGTCAACATGCCCGTGCCGGCCGACGAGGACAACAACCCGAACTTCCAGGGGTGCATAGACAGAAACGCGTAACCGCCGGGTCAAACGACGGGGTCAGGTCTTTAATGTAGAGGGCTCGTGAGCGTCGCTCAC
>CAZTTY010000155.1:0-4342 GCA_964616815.1 uncultured Gemmatimonadaceae bacterium
GCGAGGAGCCAGGCGTGGTGCGCGGGATCGGGCGCGGTGACCAGCGAGAGCGACCTGTCGAGCGAGTCGATGACCTCCATGGAGAATCGCGTGGCGCCGATCATCACGCCCTGCGTGCCCCAGCGCCACCCCTGTGGGAGCTGCCAGTCGGCGAGGTGCGGCGGCACTCCGAACGACGTGCGGTAGGCGCCCACCCTCGCTTCGCCGGCGAGCGCTGGCGTCTGACCGGAGCCATCGGCAGTCAAGGTTGCCCTCGTAAGTCTCATGGATGAAGATTGTGCGGTCCGACCAAGCAAAGCTACCAGACGTCCCGTCGGCGGCCAAGCGGATCGCGCGTCGTCAGCGGACAGTCATCACCGGCAATATCGATGCAAGAAGAGCCCCTCAGCGTAGTGTTCGAGCCACTCCATGCGGATGTCATCCCGCCCACGCGCGCCACGCGCGGAGCGGCGGGCTACGACGTGCGCGCCTATCTGAAAGCGAGAAAGGTGCGCCTCTCGGCGACCGGGAGCGAGAGCGAAGTGGACACGGGAGACGACGGCCTCCTGACGCTGGAGCCCGGCCAGACAGCGCTCGTGCCACTCGGCTTCCGCGCCAGGCTGCCGGAGGGGTACGAAGCGCAGGTTCGGATCCGGAGCTCGATCGCCTATCGCAAAGGGCTCGTCCTCCCCAACGCTCCCGGCACGATCGACGCCGACTACCCGGATGAGTGGCTCGTGATGCTGAAGAATATTTCCGACACGACCGTCCACGTGGAACACGGCGAACGGATAGCGCAGGTGGTGCTCAGCCGCTTCGAGACACTCGGTTGGGTAAGCGGTACAGTGGGTCGATCCACGGACCGCACCGGCGGAGTGGGGAGCACGGGCCGGAGCTGAGACTCCCTCCGCGCCGGACGACGTAGTTTCGGTGCGGCCCGGACGGCCGCGCGTGCGAGCAGCCACGTGGATGTCACCGCCATATCGCTGACGTTTCTCTGACGGGGCGCGCTTTACTGGGGACGGGGTGGATGGCCCCCACCGAAGGCGCGTTTCCCGAACGGATACGGCGATGATCCGACTACACAGCCTGGGGCAGGCCCTGATCGAGGTAGGCGACGTTCGACTGACGCCGTCGGCGGAGACGCTCTTCGCTGCCGCGCTGTATCTGGTACTGGAAGGCGGCAGACCGGTGGCGCGGCGGGAGCTCGCGGACGTGCTCTGGGCGGGCGTCACGGATCGGAAGGCGAACCAGTGTCTGCGCCAGACGCTTTACAGGCTCAACTCCATGGGCGCGGCGCTCCGCTGCACGAGGACGCACATCGTGCTCCCGCGGCGGTCGGTGCAGAGCGACTGCAGCGCGATACTGGAGGCGAGCGAGCGCGCCGAGATGGAGCGCATCGCCGAGACGCTTCCCGGGGGCTTTCTGCCGGCGTACTCGCCGCGATTCTCCGCGCCTTACCAGGAATGGCTCGAGCGCCGGCGCGACCTGGTGACGTCTGCACTCCGGCGCATACTCGTCACAGCAATGAATGCCCGCAAGGCGCGCGGCGAGTGGCGTCGCGCGGAGCCGCTGGCCATGCGCTGTCTGGCCATCGACCCCCTGAACGAGGAGGCGATGCTGGTGCTCGCGGAGGCGACCGCGATCAACGGGAACAAGATCATGGCACTGGCGATCATAGACCGCTATCTGCGCGAGATCGGGCCCGAGGCGCGGGAGATCCGCCTCCCTGCGACTCTCATGAGGCGCCGAATCGCCGAGCTGTATCACGGCGACGTACTGCCCATGCGGGAGACGCCGCATGTCGGGCGCGATGCGGAGATGGCGGAGCTCACACGGGCGATGCATGCGGCCGCGAGCTCCCGCGGCAGTTCCTTCCTGATCTGGGGGGAGCCTGGAATCGGGAAAACCAGGCTGACGATGGAGTTCATCCGCGGTGCCAGTCTCACGCCCGTGCAGGTGGCGCGCGTCGGGTGCCAGTCGCACGATGCTCGGCGGCCACTGAGCATTTTCGTGGACCTGGTGCCGCGGCTCCTCGAGCTTCGCGGCTCCGTGGGCTGTTCGCCGGACTCCATGAAGTACCTCAAGCGTCTCATCGCCCACGATCCGAGCGACACCTCGTTCACACCCGACAGTCGGGAATCGGAGCTGCTGTTTTCCAACATCCGTCGATCGATATTCGATCTTCTCGATGCCATTGCCGCCGAGGCGGCGCTCATCGTGTTGATAGAGGACATCCACTGGCTCGACCGCATGTCATGGGAGATCATGCGCGACATTCCCGCCTGGGTCGCGACGCGGCCGGTAGTGGCGCTACTCACATCGCGCAAGGCGGATGTCGTATCGCACTTCGCCGATGGGGAGCTGGGAGCGCCGGCGATGATGAACGTCCTCCCGCTCGCGGAAGAGCCTAGCCGCGAGCTGCTGCGCAGTGTGACGGCGGGCACCATCCGAGAGGACAACACGGCGTTCCAGGAGTGGTGCGTTTCCTCGGCGGGCGGCAATCCGTACTTTCTGACGGAGCTCGCGTTCCACACTTCGTGGGATGGCGAACAGTATCAGGCGCCCGCGACACTCGACAAACTGGTGAGCGAGCGGCTGAACCGGCTGGACCCACTCTCGACGCGCGTCCTCCAGGCGGCCGGCATCCTGGGGAAGCTCTCGACACTCGAGCGAGTGGAAGGCGTGCTGGGTGAGCGCCGCATAGCGCTGCTCGACGCGCTGGAGGAGCTCGAGGCCTTCGGCCTGGTCATCTCGGACGGTCAGACCGTGTTCTGCAAGCACGAGCTGCTTTCCTCGGCCGCGTTGCAGCGTCTATCCAAGCTCTCCGCCGCGCTTCTCCATCGTCATGCGGCCCGTCTGCTGGAGAAGGACATCGCCGAGAGTCAGTCGACGGTTCTCCTCTGGGAGTGTGCGCGGCATTGGCAGCAGGCCGGCGAGAGCGAGCGCGCGCTGACCCTCCTCCGGACGTGCGCACACCACTCCATCGAGATAGGCCTCCCCACCGAAGCGGTGACCCTGCTCGACCATGCGTTGACGCTGGCATCGGACCACGAAGAGAGCCTTCCGATAGTGGAAATGCAGGTAACGGCGCTGTACTTCGCGGACTACTGGGAGAAACTCCCCTCGACAATCGACCTCCTGCGGCGCCTGCGCGAGCAGGGACGTCACGCGATAGAGGTGCACACGGAGGATGAGCTGTTGGGGTTGGAAGCGGAGTGGAGGTTGGGTGGCAACATCGAGGCACTCTTCGCGAGGATCATGGAGTGCGTTGACTGTAGATCGTCGCGTGAACACCGCGTGAGCGCGGGCGTCCTCGCTCTTATGCTAGCGGACAACGTATGCAGCAAGGGCGCCGCAGAGCGATTGTACCGCGATATCCAACCACACTTGGACGCGGCCGATGTGAACGCTGTCACGCGGACGTACTTCAACATGATCTACTCATGCTCCTTCGGTGAGGCCGACGAGGCTCCAGAGTACGCTCGCGAACTGATCCGCCTAGCACGGACGAATGGCAACGCGGCCGCTCTCTGCCGTCACCTCCGCCATGCCTCCATCGCCTTCGAGATAGCGGGCCTGATCACTGAAGCTGAGGACGTGGCGACGGAGGCACTTGAGCTTGCCAAAAGGCTTGGGTTGGAAAACGCTGCAATGGGAGCGATCGCCAGCTTGGTCGGACTGTACTCGAGACTCGGGCAGCTCAACGATGCTCAGCAGTGGTATCGGCGCGCCATGAGCCACCGTGCCGCGTTCTCCGGCGCGATAGACCATTCGAATCTGATAGGCTTCCAAGTCAAATTGGCTATCCAAGAAGGCTGCTATGAGGAGGCCGAATATCTCATCGATCTCGCAAATCAGAACCTCGGACCTGGCGCGTCATTACGCCATCGAGCGGCAATCGCGGCGCAACGCATGCACTTAGCCATGCTTCGCGACTCGACAGCGCCGACTGCCGACGCCGTCGACGAGCTTACCGACTTACACTTATCGGCACGGAGCTTCAACTGGCATGATTATGTAGCAACTGTCCTGTTCGACGCGTTGCTCCAACGTGGAGAGCTCGCGAGGTGCACCGAACTTGCGAGCGAATACATTGGCGTTTTCCGCCGGGGGAGATCCCCCCTCTTGCCAGAGCTAGCGAGCTGCGTAAGCAAGCTTGGCATCCACGGTATGCGAAGAAGCTCCGACCGAGAATGACATAATACGACCAGCGACTCCGGCGCTACATCAACTTCGGCGGCAAGAGGACGGTCAGAGACTGGTAATAGCTCGCCGGGACAGTCTCTTGAGCAGAGTACCGACCTGCCCTCTCTGCCAATGTTGAGTGAGACACCGATCTATCCGGAGTTTAGTGTACGAG
>CAZTTY010000156.1:0-4283 GCA_964616815.1 uncultured Gemmatimonadaceae bacterium
TCACGAGCCGTCTACATAGAGGACCTGACCCCGACGGCTGCGCGATGCCATATTCCACTCACGTTCGACTTTCTCGAGCCCGGAGTACACACCATGTCTCGCCTCTCGCTACTCGCCTCCACCGCGGCGCTCGCCCTCTCGGCGGTCGCCGCCGGTGCGCAGTCTGCCGCCGCCGGAGCGGACGCGGCAAAGCCCGCCGCGCCGGAGGTGGGCTCTGTCGCTCCCGACTTCACCGCGCCGTGGGCCGGCGCCGGCGGCATCGAGGCCGCCCCCGTGCGCCTGTCCGATCTGCGCGGCAAGGTGGTGGTGCTGGCGTTCTACCCGCTCGATAGATCGAGCGGCTGCACCGCGGAGCTGCACAAGTTCCGCGACGAGTACAAGAAGATCTTCGGCCCCGGCGCGGGCGAGGATGTGGTGGTGCTCCCCATCTCGGTCGACAGCCTCGAGTCGCACGCCTCCTGGGCCAGGGATGACGGCTTTCCCTTCGCGCTCGTTTCGGACCGCGATCTGGCGGTGGCCAAGCTGTACGGCTCCACGATGCCCGGGCGCCCCTACGCCGCGCGCACGGTGTTCGTGATCGACCGGGAGGGGAAGATCGCCTACAGAAATCTCAAGTTCGGCGCGCTGGTGGAGAAGGCGTACTCCGATCTCGCGGCCGAGGTGGCCAAGGTGGCCAAGGCGAATTAGCGGCGGGCTCAGCTCTCTGATGAACGGGGGTCGGGCCGCGCAGCGGCCCGGCCCCTTTTCCGTCGCTCACCCGGCCCCGCAGCGGGTGGCAGCCGTACCGCCGCGGTCATGGACCACCGGCTCGTGCTAGGGGATGCCGCCCGCTCGCTCGTCTTTACTTACTGGGCACGTGCTCGTGCCGCTCTTTCGATCGCATTCTCTCGTTCACGCCGACTCGCTCACCGGAACTCCACTTTCATCCGGAAATGCTTCCGCCAACTTCGCCGCCACGATCTCCGCGCCTCGCCCTCATCGGGCTCGGCAGGATGGGCCAGACGCTGCGCCGCATCGCGCCCGAGCGCGGATGGAGCGTGGTGGCGGAGATCGGTGCGCGCGGTAACGGCGGCGGAACGGCGATCACGAGAGAATCCCTCCGCGGCGCGGACGTCGCGATCGAGTTCACCACGCCGGATGCCGCGCCCTGGAACGCGCGCGCCTGCGTGCGCGCCGGCTGCCCGGTAGTCGTGGGTACCACCGGGTGGGATGCGGAGCGGGCCGATGTCGAGCGCGATGTGCTGGAGGCGGACGGCGCGCTGCTCGCCGCCGCCAATCTGTCGATCGGGGTGAATCTCTTCTTCCGGATCGCCGAATACGCCGCGCGACTCGCCGCGCGGTTCCCCGCCTTCGACGCCCATATCGTCGAGATCCATCACTCCGCCAAGCGCGACGCGCCATCGGGCACCGCGCTCGAGCTCTCGCGCCGTACGAGCTCCGCGCGCGCGCGCGCGATCCCCATCTCCAGCATCCGCACGGGCAACGTACCGGGTACGCACACGCTAGTGCTGGACGGTGGCCACGAGCAGATATCGCTCGAGCATGCCGCGCGCGATCGCGTGATCTTCGCGGATGGGGCTCTCATCGCGGCGCGCTGGCTGATGGGCCGGCGCGGGATCTTCACCATGGCCGATGTCGTCGGCCTGGATGACGATCAGGAGAAGCGCTGGGCCGGCGCGAGTGCGCCGGCCGAAGTCCCTGCGCAGCGGCAGAAGCGCTAGCGCTGCCGCCCGGCCCCCGCGCCGGCCGCGAAGTATCCCGATCGACATCCCGTAACATTCCGCACTTCTACCATCATCATGTTCACATCTACGACTCACCGAGTCCCCGTTGCGGTGCTCGGGGCGACGGGCGCGGTTGGCCAGACGTTCGTGCGTTTGCTGGAGGGCCACCCGTGGTTTCGTCTGGCGGAAGTGGCCGCCTCGGAGCGTTCCGCTGGCCGGCGCTACGGCGAGGCTGCGCACTGGCTCGAGGGCGAGCTGCCGCGTTCGGTGGCCGATCTCGACGTGCTCCCGTGTACGCCGGAGGCCGTGAGCGCTCCGATAGTGTTCTCGGCGCTGGACTCCTCGGTGGCCGGAGAGATCGAGCCGGCCTTCGCGCGTGCCGGCCGCACGGTGCTCACCAACGCGCGGAACCACCGCATGGACGTGGACGTGCCGCTGGTGATCCCGGAGGTGAATCCCTCTCACCTGGAGCTTCTCGCCGTACAGCGTGAGCGACGCGGTTGGACGGGCTGTATAGTGGCGAACGGGAACTGTTCGTCGATAGTGGTGACGCTGGCCCTGGCTCCTCTGTACGAGGCGTTCGGCATCCGTACGCTGTTCGTGACGACGTTGCAGGCTCTCTCGGGGGCTGGTTATCCGGGGGTGTCGTCGCTGGACGCGGTGGGCAACGTGATTCCCTACATCGGAGGCGGTGAGGAGGAGAAGCTGGAGACGGAGCCGTTGAAGATGCTGGGGGATCTGTCTTCTGGCGGTCGTGAGGTGGTTCCTGCGACGTTTGCCGTGAGCGCGCAGGTGACGCGAGTGCCGGTGGAGCACGGCCACACGGCGTGCATGGCTGTGGAGCTGGAGCGAAGTGCGAGCGTGGTGGAGGTGCGGGAGGTGCTGGAGGGGTGGCGCGGTCGGGAGGAGGTGCGCGGGCTGCCGAGCGCTCCGGCTCGTGCGGTAGTGGTGAGGGAGGAGGAGGATCGACCGCAGCCGAGGCGGGATGCGGGAGCGGGCGGAGGAATGACTGTGACGGTTGGTCGAATCCGTCGCGACCCGGTGCTGGACGTTCGGCTGGTGGCTAGCGGTCACAACACGATCCGCGGCGCCGCCGGCGCCGCCCTGCTCAACGCGGAGCTGATCGCCGGCTCGATGGCGCGGCCATGATAGTCCTCAAGTTCGGTGGCACTTCGGTAGCCGATGCCTCGGCGGTCGGCAGGGTCATATCGATAACGCGCTCGCGCCTCACACGCGCGCCGCTCGTAGTGGTATCCGCGCTCGCGGGCACCACGAACGTCCTGCTGCAGGCGGCGCACGCCGCGGCGCGCGGCGATCGGGATGTCGCGCACGAGACGGTGCGCGCGCTGCGCCGGCGGCACCTGGCGATGGTCGACGAGCTGGCCGGCGGCGCTGACCGTGTCTCGGTGGCTCGCGAGGTGGATCGCCTGTGCGATGAGCTGCTGGGGCTCACGGAAGCGCTCGCGGTGCTCGGCCACGCCACGCCCCGCAGCCTCGATGCGATCGCGTCGTACGGCGAATTGCTCTCCACGCGCGTCGTGACCGCCGCGCTGCGCGCGGCCGGGCTCCCGGCCGAGCTGGTGGATGCGCGGCGCGTGATCGTCACCGACGATCGCTTCACACGCGCCGCACCGATGTCGGAGGTCACCGCGAGCGCGGCGTGCCGGGTTCTGCGCCCGCTGGTGGAGCGGGGGTGCGTCCCGGTGCTGGGCGGTTTCATCGGCGCCACTGCGGATGGCGTCACGACTACGCTCGGACGCGGCGGCTCCGACCTCAGCGCCGCGCTCATCGGCGCCGCGCTCGACGCCGTGGCGATCGAGATCTGGACCGATGTCGACGGCATGCTCACCGTCGACCCGAAGGCGGATGCGTGCGCGCACACCATCGAGCACATCCGCTTCGACGAAGCCGCGGAGCTGGCCGCCTTCGGCGCGCGCGTACTGCACCCGGCCACGATGGCGCCAGCGATGCGGAAGCGGATCCCGGTGCACGTGCTCAACTCCTTCCGGCCCGACGGCACTGGCACGCGCATCACCGCGAGCGCGCCCCTGCTCCCCGTCCGGGCGATCGCCGGCAGGGATGGCGTGACGGTCATCAAGGTGAAGAGCTCGGCCATGCTCATGGCGCACGGCTTCCTGCGCGTCCTCTTCGAGGTCTTCGAGCGGCACGACACGCCGGTGGATGTGGTGGCGACGTCGGAGATATCGGTGTCGGTGACGGTGGGTGCCGATGCGCCCGTGGAGGCGATCGCCGCCGACCTGGGACGTCTGGGAGAGGTGACGGTGGAGCGGGGCCGCGCGGTGATCGCGGTGGTCGGCGCGGGACTGGACGGCGACCACGCCGTGATGGCTCGCGCGCTCGGAGCGCTCGACGGAGTTCGGGTGCACATGATCTCGGTGAGCGCCAGCGAGATCAATCTCACAATGGTAGTGGACGCCGAGCTGCTGCGGCCGGCGATGAGCGCGCTGCACGCCGCCTTCTTCGGCCTGGCGTCCGACGCCGCGGCGGCGTAGGCGCGGCGCGCGAAGAGGTTGGGAACGGGAGTCGGGGCGGGGGCGG
>CAZTTY010000157.1:0-4145 GCA_964616815.1 uncultured Gemmatimonadaceae bacterium
GGCCGGGCCGTCGCCCGGCCCCGCTCCCTCGAAGTCCCGACCCGCCGCCTCGGTAACGCCACCTCAGTAACGCCACCAGGGAGTGCTCGTCCCCTGTGGCTTCTTGCGCAGCCCGTGCTCCGCCATCTCGCGGAGTCGCTGGGCCTGGGTGCCGGGCCCGGAGTAGCAGTGGCCCTTCCCGTCGCCCCAGACGAAGTAGCCGGGATAGTGCGGGTTCTCGGTGGTCTCGAGCCACTCCTGGAGCTCACGCGTGGCGCGGTCGAGATGGAAGTTGTCCATGTCGCCGATGTAGATGTGCAGCTTGTCCACGAGCTTGGGACCCACCGTGCTCCAGTTGTTCTTCAGGTAGTGGAGGAGGTCGTAGTTCTCCCTCCAGTACTCCGCCACCGAGCGGTCCATGACGCCGGTTTTCTTGTCGAAGAGCGGCTTGAAGTAGCCGTCTTCGCCGATCGGCCCGAATACCGCCGACCAGATGTCGATCTGCTGGCCCGAGCGTCCCTTCGTACCGTTCACCAGCTCCATCCAGTTGCGCTGCAGGGACGTCTGACGCACCTCGCCGTTGGTTTCGCGGGAGTTGATCGTGGGGGTGCGCGCCCACTCGCTGTACTGCTTGTAGAACGCGTTCTCGTCCTGGTAGATGTCGATCCCCTCGACGTCGGTGAAGGTCACCGGATCGGGGCAGTACGACCACGTGCCCCCGAAGAAGTCGGGGTGGAAGATCTGCAGCGCGAGCGATTCCCAGCCGCCGGTCGAGCCGCCCGAGAGCCAGCGCGCCCACGGCTCGCCGATGGTGCGATAGCGCTTCTCGACCTCGGGGATGAGCTCCTTCATGATCGCGTCGCCGTACGGGCCCACGTTCACCGAGTTGACCGCGTAGGAGTCGTCGAAGTAGGGAGTGGGGTGCTGGAAGGTGACCGCGATGACCCGGGGGAAGTCGTCGCTGACCCACTCCTTGTAGAGCGCGTTCGTGTCGCTCTCCGCGAAGCGAAGCGGCGCGCGCAGCGAGAAGTGCCCCTGGTCGTATAGCACCGGGTAGCGGATGGTGCTGCGCGCGTAGTCGCGCGGCAGGAGCACCGTGGCGCCGAGGTAGATGGGCCGGCCCCAGAATTTCGTGAGCGATGGGCTCTGGAACTTGAAGCGCTCCACCCACTGCGTGTTGGCCGGCACCTCGATCGGAGGGATGACGTTGGTCACCTCGAGGCGCACGCGCTGGCCGGATGCGGGGTCGATCAGGATGCGGCGCACGTCGCTGTAGAGATTTCCCGGCGAAACGTTCCAGTGCTGTCCCTCCCACTGGTCGTCGTGCATCCAGAGTACGTGTCCATCCGAGCGGCGGAATTCCGAGTAGACGTTCACCACGGCCTGCACGAAGTACTCGCCCTTGGGGATGTCGGCGAGGTTGTGCACGGGCGTGCCGAGGTCGGTGCCGTCGATTATCGCCGCCTTCCCCGGCGCGAGCCGTTCGACATCGCGTCCGAACAGAGGCGCGCCGACCCGGCCGACCTGCAGCCTCGGCTCTCTCTCGTCGCTCCGGCTGATGATCACGAACACGCGGCCGGTGAGCGCCTCCGATCGTACCGAGGGTGGAACCACGATCTCGAACCGCATGCGCGCCTTCGGGTTCTTCTGCAGCTCTTCGACGGCAGTCACGTTGGTCCACGGCTCGCCCGGGAGCTCGCGCGATGCCGTGGTGGTGTACGGGCCGCTCTGCTGTGCGGCCGCCTGCAGTACGAGGACGGGTACGACCGCGAGCGCTCCGAGTGATAGTCGCGGCCACCTGCGACCGTGCATCGGCATCCTCCTGTTCAGAGTTGTCGTCGGTGCGGGCGAGGTGTCGCCCGCACTCCCCTCGCGCGCTCGCGCCGCGCGCTCACGCGTGCAGACCCCGGGGGCAGCAGTCGTGCCGGAGTCAGCCACGCGGTGCCGGACGCGCCGCGCGGGGTCGCCAAGTTGCCGGGGCGCATGGGCTTCGGGCGGCGCGGGGAGCGCGTGGCCCGCCGCGCGGAGCGCGGGATCCGGAGGCGCGCGCATCCCGGGAGATGCGAAGTTCACATCATCATGGATGCGTTATGCGTATCGACAGTGCGTGCCGCGACCAGCCGCCGGTGCGCGCCAACCCGTATAACGACCGACTCCTCAACGCCTTGCGGGTCCGGTCGACCACCCGCCCAACTCGAACTCGGCCGTGGCATGTCCACTGCCAATGTGGAGCGACATGAGCACTCCTACCTTCTCGCGCCGACACTTCCTCGGCGCGTCGACCCTCGCGGTCGCGGCGACCGCGTGCGGCGTGACGGGCGGACAGTCGGAGCGGAGCGACGACTCCGACGCCGACCTTCCGCAGCCGATCGCGGCCCTCACATCGATGGCCGATCAGGCGACGCCGATCTCCAACGACGAACGCAGGGCGCGCCTCGACCGCGCGCGCGAGCTGATGGGCCGCAACCGGATCGACGCGGTGGTCCTTCCCGGCGGTACCTCGCTCCGCTACTTCACGGGGCTGCAGTGGGGAATCAGCGAGCGGCTCCTCGCGCTGGTGCTCCCCGCGAAGGGGAAGCCCTTCATGGTCACGCCTCACTTCGAGGAAGCTCGTGCCATGGAGCAGTTGAAGGATGGACCGCTCGGTACCGACGCCGACGTCCTCACGTGGCAGGAGCACGAGAGCCCTTATTCCCTCATCGCGAAGGGGCTGCGCGATCGCGGCATCGCTTCCGGGACGGTCGGAGCGGAGGAGACGCTGCGCTTCATGTTCGCGGACGGTATAGGAGACGCGGCGCCGTCGCTGAAGATCGTGAGCGCCACGCCGGTGACCGCGGGCTGTCGGAGGGTGAAGGACCACCACGAGATCGCGCTCATGCGACTCGCATGCGCCGCCACTCTGCGCGCCTACCGCGCCGTGTACGAGTCGGTGGCGGAAGGAATGACGCAGGCGACCGTGCGCGAGCTCATCTCGACCGCGCACAGCCGGCTCGGCTTCTCGGGCGGGGCGAGCGTTCAGGTGGGCGAGTATTCGGCGCTGCCGCACGGCTCGCGCACACCGCAGACGATACGCGAGGGTACCATCATAATGGTCGACGGCGGGTGCGGCGTGGAGGGCTATCGGTCGGACATCACGCGCACGTTCGTGCTCGGGAAGCCGACGGACAAGATGAAGCAGATCTTCGACATCGTGCTTCAGGCGCAGACTGCCGCGCTGGCCGCGGCGAGGCCGGGCGTGGAGTGCCAGGCGGTGGATGCCGCCGCGCGGAAGGTGGTCGTGGATGCCGGCTACGGACCGGATTACACGTACTTCTCGCACAGGCTCGGGCACGGCATCGGGATGGACGGACACGAATGGCCGTATCTGGTGCGAGGGAACACGCTCGCGATGGAGCGCGGCATGACCTTCAGCGATGAGCCGGGGATCTACATCCCGGGCGAGTTCGGCGTGCGGCTCGAGGACGACATGCACATCACGCCCAGCGGCGCCGAGCTCCTCACGCCCCAGAGTCCATCGATCGAGACGCCGTTCGGCGGGATGAACAGTTGACCGCGGCCACGACTGAAAACCACCACGTGAAAACCAAAGTGAAAAGGAGTGAGAAAGTGAAAGCGAGTCGACCGTTGGCCCTCCTCACGGTCGCCGTGCTCGCGGCCTGCACCGCGAAGTCCCAGGGCGAAACCGATCAGGATCTCGCGGCGCGCGCGCGCGCCGTCCAGGACAGCGTCATCACCATCGATACGCACGACGACATTCCCGGCAACTTCGCCACCGCCGAGGTGGACCCGCTCGACGCCCCGCGCCAGGTGAACCTCACGAAGATGAAGGACGGCGGCCTGGACGTGGCGTTCTTCGCGGTGTTCGTGGGCCAGACTCCGCGCACGCCCGAGAACTACGAGAAGGCGAAGGCGGACGCGATGCAGAAGTTCGACGCCATCCACCACATGGCCGAGAAGATGTATCCGGGGTTGATCGAGATCGCATACTCGCCGGATGACGTCCGGCGCATCCACGGCGATGGAAAGCTGGTGGCCGCCATCGGCATCGAGAACGGCTACGTCATCGGCAAGGACATCGGCCTCATCCAGAAGTACTACGGCCTCGGCGCGCGCTACATGACGCTCGCGCACACGCGCAACAACGACATCTGCGATTCCTCCACCGA
>CAZTTY010000158.1:0-3673 GCA_964616815.1 uncultured Gemmatimonadaceae bacterium
CGCAGATCGGGCGGGATCACGGGGATCACGTCCATGATCATCCACTCGGCCTTGTTGCGCGTGCCGCCCGCATCTCCCGAGCCGCGGAACGCATCGATGATCTTGAGCCGCTTGAGCATCTGCTTCTTGCGATGCTGCGATGTCTCCACGGCCACCGCTGCGCGGAGCTCGTCGGAGATCCTGTCTATGTCCAGACGGCGCAGCAGCTCGCGCACCGCCGGCGCACCGATGTCGGCCTTGAACTCGGTGTCTCCGGCCTCGCGGGCCTTGTCGCGGAGCTCGAGGTACTCGTCCTCATCCAGGAGCTGGTTGGGACGCACCTCCATCTGCCCCGGATCGATCACCACGTAGTTCGAGTAGTAGATGATCTTCTCGAGGTCGCGCAGGGTGATGTCGAGCAGGTTCCCCATCGGGCTGGGGAGCGTCTTGAAGAACCAGATGTGAGCCACGGGCACGGCGAGCTCGATGTGCCCCATCCGCTCGCGGCGGACGCGCGAGAGCGTCACCTCCACGCCGCAGCGATCGCAGATGACGCCGCGGTAGCGGATGCGCTTGTACTTCCCGCAATGGCACTCCCAGTCCTTCACCGGGCCGAAGATGCGCTCGCAGAAGAGCCCGTCCTTCTCGGGCTTGAACGAGCGGTAGTTGATCGTCTCGGGCTTGGTGACCTCGCCCCACGACCACCACGTCCGGAGGCCGGACATCTCCAGCCGCTCGCGCTCCTTGGGATCCTTCGGTCCACGGATCTCCTCGGGCGACGCGATACGGATCTGAATGAAGTCGAAACTCGAGCTGCGCGTGTCGCGCACGCTACGGAAGTCAATCATGTCCTACTCCTCTCCGTTGCCGTTGCCATCCAGTCCGTCGCCATCGGCGGCTCCGAGCTTCACCCAGATGCCCAGCGCCTGCAACTCCTTTACTAGCACGTTGAACGACTCCGGAATTCCGGGATCGGGAAGGTTCTGGCCCTTCACGATCGCCTCGTATACCCTGCTCCGGCCGTTCACGTCGTCGGACTTCACGGTCAGAATCTCCTGCAGCGTGTGCGCCGCGCCGTACGCCTCGAGCGCCCACACCTCCATCTCTCCGAAGCGCTGCCCGCCGAACTGCGCCTTGCCCGCCAGCGGCTGCTGCGTGACGAGCGAGTACGGGCCGATGCTCCGCGCATGGATCTTGTCGTCGACCAGGTGCGAGAGCTTGAGCATGTAGATCTCGCCCACCGTCACCGGGCTGGCGAAGCGGTCGCCGGAGCGGCCATCGCGCAGCCACACCTTGCCGCCCGCCGTGAGGCCGGCCAGGCGCATCAGCTCGGTCGCGGCCGCATCCACGTCCATGTCCGCCTTGGGACCGAGCGTGAGCGCCAGCGAGCGCAGCTCCTGCGACTGCAGCACGTCGGAAGCCTCGCGCGCGGCCAGCTTCTCGAGCTGCTTCACCGCGTTCTTCGCCTCGGCCCGCTCCTCCTTCGAGCCCGCTTCGTCATCGGCGATCGACGCGTGCAGCTCGATCTGATGCCGCAGCTCCTCCGCGTCCCGGTCCACCAGCTCGCGGGCCGCCGCCGTGAGCGCATCCCTAAAGCCGTGGTAGATGTCGCGAGTCTCCTGCGACACCGTGCGCGAGCCGAGATCGTTCAGCGTGGCGTCTTCCATGTTCACATGGACCTCGCCCTCCTCACGCGGAGGCTTCACGTCCGCCACTATCGACTTCACGTCGGCTTCGCCGAGCGTGGGGGCCGATGTCCGGAGTCCGAGGGCACGCATCGCCCACTGCACGCCGCAGAGCTTGAGCAGCAGCCCGATCTCCCGCTCGTTGGCGCCCTGGAAGACCGGCGTCTTGGCGAGGAAGCCCAGGTTGCGCGCTATCCACCCGAGGTGCGTCTCCAGGATCTGCCCCACGTTCATGCGGCTCGGCACGCCGAGCGGGTTGAGCACGATATCCACCGGCCGCCCGTCCGGCAGGAAGGGCATGTCCTCCTCCGGCACGATGCGGGCAACGATACCCTTGTTGCCGTGGCGTCCGGCCATCTTGTCGCCCACCGAGACCTTGCGCTTCTCCGCCAGATACACCTTCACGAGCTGGATCACTCCAGGCGGGAGCTCGTCGGGCTGCAGGATCTTGTCGATCCGCTCTTCCGCCTTCTCTTCGATCCTGGCCTTCTCGTTGTTGGCCGCGTCTATCACCTCGCGGATCCGCTCGTTGACCTTCTTGTTCTCCACCCGGAAGGTCTTGAGGTCGAGCGCCGGGATGCGCAGCTCGCGCAGCGCGTCGCCGGTGAGCTTCGTTCCCGCCGGGATCGCCTCCTCCACGGTACCGGCCTTGAGAGCCAGCGTCACCGTCTGATCCTCGAGCAGCTCGAGCAGCTCGGAGTCGCGCACCTCGTTGACGCGGATCTTCTCCTCGCCCTCGAGACGCCGCACCTCGCCGATCCGCTCGCCGCGATCCTTCTCGATCACCTGATCGTCGATGCGCGAGAAGATCTTGACGTCGATCACGACGCCTTCCATGCCCGGCGGAACCTTCAGCGACGAATCCTTCACGTCCTTCGCCTTCTCGCCGAAGATCGCCGTGAGGAGCTTCTCCTCGGGGGAGAGCTCCGTCTCGCCCTTCGGCGTGATCTTGCCGACGAGGATGTCGCCCGGCATGACGTGCGCGCCGATGCGGACGATTCCCCGCTCGTCGAGATCCACCAGCGACTCTTCCGCCACGTTCGGGATCTCGCGCGTGATCTCCTCCTGCCCGCGCTTGGTGTCGCGGACGTGGAGCTCCAGCTCCTGGATGTGGATCGACGAGTAGACGTCGTCCTTCACCAGGCGCTCGGAGAGCACGATGGCGTCTTCGAAGTTGTATCCGAACCAGGGCATGAAAGCCACGGTCACGTTGGAGCCCAGGGCGAGCTGCCCCTGCTCCGTGGCCGCTCCGTCGGCCAGCGCCTCGCCGGCCTTCACCCGCTGGCCGAGTCGTACGAGCGGACGCTGGTTGATGGCGGTATCCTGGTTGGTACGCCAGTACTTCTTGAGCCGGTAGCGATCGTGCTGCGTGAGCCGCGCCAGAGGACGGTCGGTGGCGCGACGCTCGTCGTTGCGCGCGCGGTCGGCCGGCCCGGCATCCACCACTATCTCATCCGCCGTGACGCGCGTGACCACGCCCGAACGCCGCGCGATCACCACCGCGCCGGAGTCGCGGGCCACCTTCTCCTCGAGCCCCGTGCCCACCACCGGCGTGCGCGGGTTGAGAAGCGGCACGGCCTGCCGCTGCATGTTCGATCCCATGAGCGCGCGGTTGGCGTCGTCGTGCTCCAGGAACGGGATCAGCGCCGCGGCGATCGAGACGAGCTGCTCGGGCGCCACATCCATGTAGTCGATCCGGTCGGGCGGTACGAGCGGCACGTCGCCGCGCTGGCGGCAGAGCACCAGATCGTCCACGAAGGTGCCGTCTTCGCGCAGCTTCGCGTTGGCCTGCGCGATGATGACGTCTTCCTCGCGGTTGGCGTCGAGCCACTCGAGGGCGCCGGTGACCCTGCCATCCTTCACCACGCGATACGGCGTCTCGACGAAGCCGAGGTCGTTCACCTGCGCATAGCAGGCGAGCGACGTGATGAGACCGATGTTCGGACCCTCCGGCGTCTCGATCGGGCACATGCGGCCGTACTGCGAGTAGTGCACGTCGCGCACCTCGA
>CAZTTY010000159.1:0-3619 GCA_964616815.1 uncultured Gemmatimonadaceae bacterium
TTCGCGGGCTGGTGCCCGCCCCACACGACCCCTCTACATCGAGCGCCTGACCCCGCTCGCCCCGCTCGCCTCCCGACTCCCCACCACGCACCTCATGTCCGATCCCCTCTGGTACAAGGACGCCATCATTTACCAGTTGCACGTCAAGTCGTTTCGTGACAGCAACGCCGACGGCTTTGGCGACTTCCAGGGCCTCATCGAAAAGCTCGACTACGTACAGTCGCTCGGTGTCAACTGCATCTGGCTCCTCCCCTTCTATCCCTCGCCGCTGCGCGACGACGGGTACGACATCGCGGCCTACGAGGCGATCCACCCGCAGTACGGCACGATCGAGGACTTCTCCCGCTTCCTCGACGACGCCCACTCGAGGGGAATCCGCGTGATCACCGAGCTGGTCGTGAATCACACTTCCGACCAGCACCCGTGGTTCCAGCGCGCGCGCAACGCTCCGAAGGGTTCGCCGATGCGCGATTTCTACGTGTGGTCGGATGACGCCTCGAAGTACGGTGACGCACGCATCATCTTCACCGACACCGAGAAGTCGAACTGGACCTGGGATCCGGTGGCCGGGCAGTTCTACTGGCACCGTTTCTTCAGTCACCAGCCGGATCTCAATTTCGACAACCCGGCCGTACTCGAGGCGGTGAAGGACGTGATGCGCTTCTGGCTGCGCATGGGCGTCGACGGGCTGCGCCTCGATGCGATCCCGTATCTGGTGGAGCGCGAGGGCACGAACTGCGAGAACCTGCCCGAGACGCACGCGGTTCTCCGCGAGCTGCGCGCCACGCTCGACGCCGAGTTCCCGGGCCGGATGCTCCTCGCCGAGGCGAATCAGTGGCCCAGCGAAGTGACGGCGTATTTCGGCGACAACGATGAATGCCACATGGCGTTCCACTTTCCGCTCATGCCTCGCATGTACATGGCGCTCCGCCGCGAGGACCGTGGCGCCGTGGTGGACATCATGGCGCAGACGCCGGATCTCGCGGAGGAATCGCAGTGGGCGATCTTCCTCCGCAACCACGATGAGCTCACGCTCGAGATGGTGACGGACGAGGAACGCGACTACATGTACCGCGAGTACGCGCGCGACCCGCGGATGCGCATCAACATCGGCATCCGCCGCCGGCTGGCTCCGCTCCTCGACAACGGTCGCCGCCAGATGGAGCTCATGAACGCGCTGCTCATGACGATGCCCGGCACGCCGGTGCTCTACTACGGCGACGAGATCGGGATGGGCGACAACGTCTACCTCGGCGACCGCAACGGCGTCCGCACGCCTATGCAGTGGAACGCGAGCTGGAACGCGGGCTTCTCCGAGGGCGACCAGCAGGCGCTCTATTTCCCGCTCATCGTCGACGCACCGTACGGCTACCAGGCGGTGAACGTGATGGCACAGGAGCGCACGCAGACATCGCTCCTTCGGTGGATGCGCCGGCTGATAAAGGTGCGCCGGCAGTATCGCGCCTTCGGGCGCGGCAGCTTCGAAATGCTCCTCCCCGAGAACCGGCACGTGATCGCCTACCTGCGGCGCTACGAGAACGAGACGATCCTCTGCGTCAACAATCTCTCGCGCTTCGTGCAGCCGCTCGAGATCAACCTGCAGCGCTGGAGCGGGATGGTGCCCGTGGAGCTCATCGGCAACATCTCGTTCCCGCCCATCGGCGAGGAGCCGTACTTCATGTCGCTCGGTCCTCACACGTTCTACTGGTTCCGCCTCGTGCCGTCCGCCGAGGCGCCGGTGACGCCGTGACAGGCGGGCGCGCCCCGTCGCCCCCCACGCTGCACCCGGCCGGCGGCATCGCGTCCGCGCTCGCGGCCGATTCGCTGGGCACGCTCGACTCGCGCGCCCTCGGCGCCTTCCTCGCGGTGTCGCGCTGGTTCGGCGGGAAGGGGAGCACGCCTGAGTCGGTGCGCATCGCCGAAGTCATTCCCGTGGACTGGAGCGACGGCCGCGGCGACGGCCCGAGCGGCGCCGCGGTGGTACGCGTGGTGGTGCGCTCGCGCGACGGGTCGGAGGCCGGCTACCAGCTTCCGCTCGTCGCGCGCGAAGATGGCGAGATGGCGGGCGGCCCGCCCCCCGCGCACGCGATCCTCGCGCGGGTGGAAGCCGACGGACGGCACGGCATCGTATTCGACGCGCTCCACGACGTCGGCTTCCGCTCCGGCCTCGCGGCCGCCCTCGAGCGCGGTGCGGTGTTCGAGCGCGCGGGTGCGCGCTGGACGCTCGTACCCGTGGGCGGCGGTGCGGCGGAGAGGGGGGTCGGATCGCTCGAGTCGCGGGTCGCCGTCGCGGAGCAGAGCAACAGCTCGGTGATCTACGGGGAGAGCGCCATCCTCAAGCTCTTCCGGAAGCTCGAGCCGGGGACCAATCCGGATGTGGAAGTCACCCGCTTCCTCACGGCCCGCACGAGTTTCCGCGACACCCCGGAGCTCCTCGCCGAGATCGCTTTCGAGAGTCGCTCGGGTGAACGGAGCGTAGCGGGGATGCTCACTCGCTTCGTGGCGGGAGCGGAAGACGGGTGGAGCTACGCGCTCGGCCGGCTCGCGAGCTTCCTCGCCGCACGCGGCAACGGGGGCGACCCCTCCAACGCCTTCGCGGACGACGCGCACGTACTGGGGCGAATCACCCGCGAGCTGCACGCGGCGCTCGCGTCGGTGAAGGACGATCCGGATTTCGCCAGCGAGCCAGTACGCGGCGAGGACATCGCTGGCTGGACCGCACGCATCCGGACCACCATCGACTCCGCGCTCGATCTGCTCGCGGTACGCGCCGACTCGCTCGAGACGAGGACCGGCGCGATGGCGCGGGCGATAGCGGGCCGCCGCGCCGCCATCCACGAGCTGCTGGACGAGGCATCGCGCGTCGCGCGCGGCGAGCGTGCGGTGGAGCAGGGGATCAGGTCGCGCACTCACGGCGACTACCATCTCGGCCAGCTCCTCCACGCGCCCGACGGCCGCTGGTACGTGATCGATTTCGAGGGCGAGCCCGCCCGGCCGTTGTCGGAGCGGCGGGAGCTGGCGAGTCCCGCACGCGACGTGGCGGGGATGCTCCGTTCCTTCGGCTACGCGGCCGCGACCGGCGCCGCGCGTGCGGGTGGAGTGGGCACCAACCCGGCCACCGAGATCCGATCGGCGCACTGGGAGCGCGACGCGCGCGCCGCGTTCCTGCGCGGCTACGGTATCGACGCCAACGACCCGCTCGTCGAGCTCTTCGAGATGGAGAAGATGTTCTACGAGCTGGAATACGAATTGAACAACCGGCCCGACTGGGTGTGGGTGCCGCTGCGCGCCATCGCCCGGCTATTCTGAAGCAGCAGCCCGAATTCCTCAGGGGACGCATGAGCCGCCACATAGAGAACATCACGCTCCACGAACGCGAGGAACCCTGAGATGCGAGTCTGGCCCGGTCAGCCCTACCCGCTCGGCGCCACCTGGGATGGCGAGGGAGTGAATTTCGCCATCTTTTCGGAGAACGCCACCGGCGTGGAGCTCTGCCTCTTCGACGGACCCGGAGACGCGGTCGAATCGACGCGGATCAGCCTCCGCGAGCGCAACGACCAGATCTGGCACTGCTACCTGCCGGATGCGCGTCCCGGGCAGCTCTACGGCTACCGCGTGC
>CAZTTY010000160.1:0-3581 GCA_964616815.1 uncultured Gemmatimonadaceae bacterium
CCGGGGATCTCCACATAAAGTGCCCGACCCCCGTCGTTACGTTGTTAGAAGTCGTAGCCGATCCCGGCGATGATCCGGATCGGCAGACCGGGCGTGATGAACGGCTGCGCGTCGTCGTCGGGGCCGCGAACGTTGGGCGAGATCAGGCCGAACGTGTCGAACGTCGAGTTCAGCAGATTCTCGCCGCGCGCGAAGAGTCGGACCCCACCCATCGAGCGCGTCACTCCGCCGTCCACCACGAAGCGGCTCCGCAGCTTCCCGAACGACGCGCTGTTGTCCTCGTCGCCCACGTAGTACTGGCTTCCCACGTAATGCCCGCCGAGCGACAACGACCATTCGTCGACGGTATACGTGGCGCCCGCGGTGAAGGTCAGCGTCGGCACCATGGAGAAGCGATCGCCGGGACGGACGTGTACGCCGCCGTCGGCCTCGTCTTCCTCGCCCGGCGACTCCTGCGCGCTCAGGAGATCGTCGGGCTCCATCCCCTCATCGTCATCATCGTCATCGACCAGCGCCGATGCCAGCGTCGCGTTCGACTGAAAGGTGGCGCGCGTGAGCGCCAGGTTTCCGCGCAGCGAGAGCGACGGCGTGGGGCGCGCGGCGACGCTCAACTCCACTCCCTGCCGCCGCGTACGATCCAGGTTCTTGAAGTACCCGCGCGTACTCGGCGGAGCGATGACGTTGAAGAGGTCGTCGTGCACCTCGGCCCAATAGCCGATCAGTTCGAGCGTGGCGTTGCGCGGCGAGAAGCGGAAGCCGAGCTGCCAGGTGTCAGTCGTGACCGGATCGAGCGGAGGATCGGCGCCGAGCTCGAAGGGGAGGGGACACGGATCCTCCGGATCGGCGCAGCTCACCTCGAGAATGACCGGCGCGCGGAAGCCGCGTCCGTAGCTCGCGAACATACTGCTACGCGTGGAAAGCTGGAGATCTGCGCCGAGCGTGCCGGTGATTTGGTTGAAGTTGTTGACACCGCTGTTATCGGGATCGAGCAGGTCGTTCACCGGCAGGCGCACGTAATCGTAGCGGAGCGCGGCGAGCCAGCTCAGGCGGTTGCCGGTGGGAAGCCAGAGCTGCGTGAACACGCCGACGTTGTTCTCGTTGGTCTCGACGTGCTCCGTCATTCCCTCGACGTCGGGGAACGATGGGTTCGGCTCGGCGAAGATTTCGATTCCCACGTGGTTGTGCGCGTACTCCACCCCGCCGCTCAGACTCGCGCCCGAGGGCCAGCTTCGCGAGAGCTGCATCGTACCCCCCGCGCTGAGCATGTCGGTCTCGCCGCGCGTGTTCGCCTCGGTGATGTTGTCGTTGAGCTGCGTGACGTCGTTGCCGCGCACGAAGCCGTTCACCGTGAACGTGAGGTCGGGCCGCAGACGATGCGTGAGATTCACCACGCCGAAGTGCATCCGCGGCTCGTAGATGTCGCCCTTCCCACCGGTGTACTGCAGGCGGCGCGGGTCACCGCTCCCGCCGAGCTCGGATGGCAGGTCGCCGCCGAGCCACGACATCGGGAGCGAACCGGGACCTTCTATGTGGTTGTCGGCGAAAGTGTACGAGGCCCAGAAATCGGTGTTGGCGGAGTGCCGGCCCACCTTCCCGAAGATCTGCCGCAGCCTGCTCTCGCTGAGGTCGCGCCAGCCGTCGGTGCGGTTGTAGCGGCCGGAGAGGAGCCAGCTCGTGGCGCCGCCGCCGCCCACCCACCCCATCGCGTCGGCGGTGCCGAAGCTGGCGCCCGACGCGTTCACCGATCCGTGCGTGGCGCCGCTCCCGCCGCTCTTCGTGACGAAGTTGATCGCGCCTGCTATGGTGTTGCGCCCGAAGGAGCCGCCGGGTCCGCGGATGATCTCCACCCTCTCGATTGCCTGCATCGGGATGAGATCGAAGTTCACCTGCGACGCGTCGGGCTCGTTCACGCGCACGCCATCCACGAAGACGCTCATCGCCTGTGGATAGCCCACCACCGGTCCCACCTGGAAACCGCGGAAGCGGAGGTCGGGCTGGAAGAGAGATCCGAACTGATCGTCCATCGAGATGCCCACCATCCCGGCCGTGAGATCGGCCACCGTGGAGGCGCCCGGTCGCGGCACGGCTATCGAATTCACCTCGGCGGCGAACGGCGCGCGAGAGAGCGGGATCCCACCGATTCCGAGGCGGCCTGCGTGCACCACCACAGTGTCGAGCCGGCTGGTGGCGGTATCGCCGTTCGTCGCGGCGTCGTTCTGCCGCTGCTGAGCGGCGGTGGATGCCGGGATCGCCGCGAGAAAGAGAGCGGCGGCGAAGGCGAGAAGTCGTGGTGCGGATGAGTTCATCTGTCGTTGCGGGAGAGGAGCTGGCGCCGCGGCGTTTGCGAGACGTAGCGGACGATGTCACCGGGTGTGAACGTGCCGCTTCCGTCGACGTCCTCATAGATCACCACCACGGCCACGCGCTCGCCGGGAAGATTCAGCGTGAGGAGCCCATCGTCGGCGTACGCGCCACCGTCGTGGTCCTCGCAACAGGCGTCGCGCACCACTTCGCCGTGCCCCTCCCCCTCGCGCGCGGCGCTCACCATGGCCAGGAGCTCGCCAGCATCGGGTGGATCGGTATCGGGCGTGAGCAGCGCGAGCGCCGCGATCATGGCCGACACGACGATCGCCGCCGACCACGCGCCGCGCGACGTGGCGTGCGACGTGGCGTGCGACGTGGCGCGTCGGCTCGCGCGACCGCCGCTCCTGACCACGAAGCGCGCCCATGCCTCTTCGGCATCGACCTCCGGGGCGGCACCGTGCAGCAGCGCGGTGATCGTGTGATGGCGCACGCGGATTTCATCGAGCGCGCGCCGGCAGTCGGCACAGCGGCGCAGATGGAACCGGAGCCGGAACGCGGTCCAGGGACGCAGCTCCGAATCGAGCAGTGCCTGGAGAGTTCCCTCAACTGGATGCGCGCGTGTCATCGGCTCTGGTGGTGCGGGTTTCGAAGGCGCGTATGAAGCGACGCTGCGCGCGCGCCAGGAGTGGTGCCACGGATGTGACGGCGACCCCGACTACGCCGGCGATCTCGCGATACCGCACGCCGTCGGCGCGAAGGAGGAGGAGGGTGCGATCGCGTTCGGAGATGGCATCGAGCGCGGCGTTCACTTCGGCTGCCTCCTCCCTGCGCATCATGGCGCGTTCGATACTTGGCGCGCTCGTCGCACTGCTCTCGCTCGTGAGAAGGCGTAGGCGCCTGTCGCGCCGCAGCTCGCCGCGCGCCGCATCGCGCGCGAGATTGGCGGCGACCACGTACAGCCAGGCTTCGGGCGTGTGCGCGCGGCGATCGAGCAGGCGGATGAAGGCCTCCTGCGCCAGATCCTCCGCCTGATCGCGATCGCCCAGCCGCTCGTACAGGAAGCGCACGAGTCCCGGGTAATGCCGATCGAAGAGCTTGCGAATATCCACGCCGGTGTGGGCTCGAGTCGGTGATCGTCCAGCTCGGCACACGAATGCGACACGCGTGCCACCACAGGAGAGACGTCCGCCAGGGCCGAAACGAGACAGGGTCAACGGCGGGTCAACGGCGGGTTCAGGCACTTTATTGTAGAGGTCCAGGGGCAACCGCCCCGGGAC
>CAZTTY010000161.1:0-3538 GCA_964616815.1 uncultured Gemmatimonadaceae bacterium
GACTGGTGGTACAAGCAGCAGGGGAAGGAGGCCAGATCGCACGGCTGCTCGTACGGACAGGGATGGAACGCGGTCCAGTTCCAGCGGATGCCCAACGTGTCGCTCCTTCCTGGCGAGCAGGACATCGGCTGGGATGACATCATCGCCGACACCGAGCGCGGGATCGCGATCGTGGGCGACGGCTCCTTCTCGATCGACCAGCAGCGCTACAACGCGCAGTTCGGCGGACAGCTCTTCTACGAGATTCGCAACGGGAAGATCACGGGGATGTTGAAGGACGTGGCCTACCAGATGCGGACGCCCGACTTCTGGAACGCGATGGACATGATCGGCGGGAAGAGCAGCTACCAGCTCGGCGGAAGCTTCTTCGACGGGAAGGGGCAGCCCGGGCAGGTGAACGCGGTGAGCCACGGCTGCGTCCCCTCGCGCTTCCGCCAGGTGAACGTGATCAACACGGGGCGAAAGGCGTGAGTGGTCCGCGTCGTCTCATCCGCGCACCCGGGGAGGATGGGCCGCTCTCGCGCGAGGAGTCGCAGCGCATCATCGGCCGCGTGGCGGAGCTGTCGAAGGCGGAGTCCGTGCAGGTGCAGGTGCAGAGCGACCACAGTTCGAATACGCGCTTCGCCGCAAATCAGATGTCGACGTCGGGCAGCATCCTCGATGCGACTCTCTCGGTCCAGAGCTCCTTCGGAAAGAAGCACGCGGTGGTCGTGACGAACGACCTGTCGGATGAGTCTCTGCGACAGGTCGTGACGCAGTCCGAAGCGCTGGCGAAGCTGGCGCCCGACGATCCGGAAGCGATGCCGCCGCTCGGTCCGCAGCAGTACGAGACGGTGCAGGCGTTCTTCGAATCGACAGCATCGATCGGTGCATCGGAGATGGCTCGAGCCGCGATGACCGCGCTCGAACCCGCGCGTGCGGCCGGGGATTTGCAGGTCGCTGGCTTCATCGTGAAGGGCGCGGGTTCCAATGCGATCGGTAACGACAAGGGATTGTTTGCCTATCATCGCAGCACGAGTGCGAACTACACGCTCACCGTACGCACTGCCGATGGCAGTGGGTCGGGGTGGGCGGGGGCAGATCATCCCGACTGGTCGCGCATCGACTTCGAGGCAGTGAGCAGACGCGCACTCGACAAGGCGCGCGCCTCGCGCGGACCGGCGGCGATCGAGCCGGGGCGCTACACGGTGATCCTCGAACCGCAGGCCGTAGGCGATCTGGTGCAGCTCGTTGGCGGATACATCGACGCGCGCTCGGCCGACGAAGGACGCAGCCCGTTCGCGAAGCAGGGAGGGGGTAACAAGATCGGGGAGAAGATCGTCGATGACAGAGTCACGATCCTGTCCGATCCATCGGACGCGCAGTTACTCTCGCAACCGTTCGATGCAGAAGGCTTCCCGCTCCGCGAACAGGTATGGGTCGAGAAGGGAGTATTGAAGAAACTCTACTACTCGCGCTACTGGGCGAAGAACAAGAATCAGACGGCGACCGGCGCACCGCAGTCGATCAAGATGCAGGGTGGGTCGTCTTCGGTCGATGACATGGTGGCGGCCACGGAGCGCGGTGTGCTGGTGACGCGACTCTGGTACCTTCGCGAGGTGGATCCTCGCACCATCCTGTACACGGGCCTCACGCGCGACGGTACATTCCTCGTCGAAAATGGGAAGATCACGAAGGCGATCAGGAACTTCCGCTTCAACGAATCACCGCTGTTCATGCTGAACAACCTCGAGATGCTCGGCAGGCCCGAACGGCTGGCGGGTACGGAGGCGGGTGGCGACATCGTCATGCCGGCAATCAAGGTGCGCGACTTCAACTTCACGAGCCTCTCGGAGGCCGTGTAAGGAAGTGCGGCGCGCTCTCAGGAGCGCGCCCACACCGCCGCCGGTCCACCGGGGGATCGGTCGGCAGCCACACTCCAGTACTGGAGAATTACAATGGCAACCAGAAAGAAGAGCAGCACGAAGAAGGCAACCAGAAAGAAGGCGACTGCCAAGAAGTCTTCTGCTCGCAAGAGCGCGCGCAAGTCCGCTGGCGCGCGGAAGAAGACCACCGCTCGGAAGAAGACGACCGCGCGGAAGAAGACCACCGCACGCAAGAAGACGACTGCACGGAAGAAGACCACCGCGCGCAAGAAGACCACCGCGAAGAAGGCCACGCGGAAGCGGGCGACCAAGAAGGCTTCGAGGGCGCGCGCCTGACGCCCGGAGCCTCGATAGATGTACGGATTTGCAAAAAGGCCGGCGAACAGTTCGCCGGCCTTTTTGCGTCCCTACGGCCCGCGTCAGGCCGCCCGCGGTTCCGTGCCCGCCACTCCGAGCTCTGATGCGGGCACTCCCCACACGAACGCCGAGAACGCCGGAACAGGCTCGTGGCGGCTCCCGCGCGAGATGATTATCCCGATCGGCTCCTCGCTCATTCTATCGTCGTCATCGCGCTCGTGGCGCTCTCTTGTCAGAGTCATGGCAACCTCTTGCAGATAGAAGAAAGCCCCCGGAACGGTCGGGGGCCGCGCACCTCTATATCAGCTTGTGTGCCACCGCGACGTGACGGCGCAAGTGGTTGTCATGCAATGAGATACAAAAATTGCGGCCGACAGTGGTGCCGCCGGCCGACTCGGAATGACACGCTCCCGGGAGCAACCTGCGTGTCGATTGGCTACGCTACGTTCTTCCAGGCCAGGAAGGTCTTCTGCCCGTAGAGTCCGCCCTCGGTGGAGATGCGCCAGCCGTCGTAGCTCGCCCGCAGCTCGTCCAGCGGGAGGAGCTGATTCTCCTCGCCTCCGGTCTCGACGACGTGAAACCCGCCGGCAGTAGTGGCGGCCTGAAGTATCGCTATCGCGCGAACGCGCTCCTCGGCCGTGAGGCCGCGAAAGGCGGCCGGCGCGCAGACGACCGCGTTGAGCGGGATGTCGGGGAGCCAGCTCGCCAGATCCGTGACCAGCCCGCGGACTCGGCCGGTGAGGCCGACCTCCGCGGCCGCGTCGAGCACGCGGTCGAGGACATCCTCGGTGGTATCGACCGCGGTCACCGCGCAGCCGTTCGCGGCCAGATAAATAGCCGGTCCTTCCTCGGCCGCGCCAGCCACGAGAACGTGGCCTTCGGAAACTTCGTGCGGAGTGCGAGCGATCGCGGAGTCGGCGCGCATCCCCCAACGCTCCGGACGGCAAAACTCCCTGAGCGACTTGAGCCTCCTGCGCCGCCAGGTGGAGAACGACGGTATCCGCAGCCTCCCGCGGATGAGGCGGTCCACCTCGGCGCACAACAGGATCTCGGTGAGCGCCAACTGCGGCTGCGACGAGAGCGAGCGCACCGCTTCCTCGCCGATGCCGAGGATCACACCGCGAGGGATCGACTCCTTGTAATTCTCGATTTCCCGATCGACGTACAGCTCGTACTCGTGCTTGAGAGAGCGTGGACGATATGACATTAGCGTCGCGGGCAGATGGCTGCAGCGGAACCGTCGGGCTCCTAAAACCTAGGCCCGCGCGAGGATGGCGCAAGGGGGAGGGGGGATGGGGGAGGGGGAGGAAGCAGGA
>CAZTTY010000162.1:0-3468 GCA_964616815.1 uncultured Gemmatimonadaceae bacterium
CGGCAGCGACGCTGCCGGGCCAATCGCGTCTACAGACCCGACCCGGAGGCCTGCCCTTGCAATTCGCGCCATTTCTTCATGAGCGCCGTGAACTGGGCGCGGGCGGCGGTGCACTCCGCCACCTGCATCGACGTGGGGGTGACGTCCGCCCCCTGCATCGACATGGCGGCGGCGAGCATCGCATCGCTCAGCGCGTCGAGCGTGGTGGCCGGCCCCGTGGGACCGCGCCGGAAGCGCGGCCGTGCATCGTCGTCGGGCTCGGGCGCGAGGGAGTCGAGGCGCGCCTTGAGCGCCATCGCCGCGCCGCCGCCGCGCTCCGCGAGCGACTCGGAGAGCGAGCGCGCCTCCTCGTACGCCTCGTGGGCCGCCACGGCGCCCTTGTACATCTCGGTCGAGAGCGATGCCAGCTTCGCGAGACCGGCCGCCGGCGTCCTCACGCGCGGGTCGAGCCGCAGTGTGAGCGGCTGCTCGTAACTCTTTCCATTCACGATCAGCCGGACGCGATACTTCCCGGGCGGCGCCCACGGCGCGCTGGCGGCCGGATACGTGCGGCCCGGAACGGCGCCCGTTGCCTCGGACTCCTCGTTCTCCTTGTCGCCCACGGGCTGGTAGTGCAGGTCCCACTCGACCCTGTGCATCCCCGCCTTCGTCGAGATCACCATGGGCGGTGCGGGCCAGTAGAGCGGGAAGCGACAGAAAACGGTAGTCGGCTGCGCCTCGCAGATCTGCTCGTACTTCTCGCGATCGATCGCGGGGTGCGGATCCATCAACGGATCCGCACTCGAATACGAGCGTACGACGTCGCCCGCCATGTCGACTATCTGAATTTTCACCGGGCCGCTCACATCCTCGGCGAGATAGTAGTCGATGATTCCGCCCGCGGGCGGATTCTCGCCGGCCAGAATCTCCGGCGGCCACGGCGTGGGATCGTTGGTCGCGAAGCGGACCCGGAGCGCGGGCGCCGGCTCGAACAGATACGCTTCCTTCGCGGCACGTGCCGCGGCGGCCTGCCGCAGGGGCGTCACATCGTCGAGGATCCAGAAGCCGCGTCCGTGCGTGCCGGCAACGAGATCGGCGCACCAGCAGGTGGTGTCATCCTTGATCGCGATGTCTCGCACCGAGATCGCCGGCATGTTCATCCGCAGCGAGCTCCAGTGCTCGCCGTCGTCGAACGAGACCCACACCTGTGCATCGGTGGAAGCGTAGAGCAATCCCTTCTGGCGCGGATCCTCGCGGATGGAGTTCGCCACGTAGCCCGGCTCGATCCCGTTGTCGATCTCCGTCCACGTCCTGCCGCCATCGTGCGTGCGGTAGAAGTGCGGGTTCATGTCGTCGATCCGCATGGTATTGGCCGCGGCGTAGGCGGTGCCGTCGTCGAAGTGGCCGGCCTCGATGTTGAAGATGCGCGTCCACGGCTCGATCGATGGCGGCGTCACGTTCGTCCAGTGCGCCCCTCCGTCCATCGTCACCTGGATCGCGCCGTCGTCCGTGCCGGCCCAGATGATCTCCTGCTTCCTCGGCGACGGCGACAGCGCCGTGATCGCGCCCTGGGGCGAGACTTCCACGCCCGGCGCGTACTTCCCCGCCGTCGGCGGCACCTCCCAGGTGGATCGCGCGAGATCGGGCGATATGCGCTTCCAACTGTGCGCGTGGTCGGCGCTCTTCCAGACCACATTGGAGGCGTAGTAGAGCACGTCAGGATTCACGGGCGACCAGTGCAGCGGCATCGTGCGCACGTTGCGGCCGACTTCGTTTCCATTCTCGTCGGTGCCGCGCATGTCCGGCCCCACGTAGGTGGTCTGCCGCGTGCGGCGATTGAACAGCGAGACGCCGCGGCGCATGCTGCCGTAGACCATGTCCGGATCGCGCGGATCCGGTGCCGCGATGCCGTACTCCTGGATGTTGACCGGATGCCAGTCGTTGAAGGTGATCTCGCCGTCCGCCGACCGGCTCTTCACGCACGCCGATCCAGCGTCCTGCTGCCCGCCGCACAGCCTGTATGGAAAGTCGTTGTCGGCCGTGACGTGGTACATCGCCGCGGCCGGCTGCGTGTACCAGTTGCTCCAGCTCTCGCCGCGATTTGCCGAGACCACCGCGCCCTGGTCCGTCACCACGAGTACGATCTTCGGATTGTTCGGGTTGATCCAGATCTTCTGATAGTCATCGCCGCCCGGCGCGCCGCGCACAGCGCGCCAGTCGTGCCCGCCGTTCTCCGTTCGCCACATCACGACCGACGCGCTGTAGATGACGTCCGGGTCCGTGGGATCCACCGCTATGGTGGGGAGATCGCCGCCGCCTATCCGCGACATCGGCCGGCTGTCCGGCTCGCGCGAGGTGACGTGGTCGCCGTTCACCACCTTCCAGTGCTCGCCGCCGTCCGTCGACTTGTAGAACCCGATCTCGCCTCCCGTGGGGCGCCGGCCCGGCGGAGTGTACGCGGCCACCACCGCATAGATGATGTTCGGATCGCTGTACGAGATCGCCAGGTTGGCCTGGAGCACGCTCGGCAGCCCATCCGCCAACTTCTTCCAGGTGCTGCCGCCGTCGGTGGACTTGAAGATCCCCCCGCCGTCGCCGCTGAACGCGCTCCCCTCGCGGAAGGACTCCTGCTGCTGCCAGAGCGCCGCGTACACGATGTCCGGATTTCGCGGATCGATGATCACGTCGTTCCCGCTCGTGTACTCATCCTTGTAGAGCACCTTCTCGAACGACCTGCCGCCGTCGGTGGAGCGGAAGATGCCCCGCTCCTCGTTGGGGCCGTACGGATGGCCGAGCGCCGCGACGAAGAGCCGGTTCGGGTTGCGCGGGTCGACGTCCACCTCCGCGATCATCTGGGTCTCGCGGAGACCGAGGTGCGTCCACGTCTTCCCGGCGTCGCTGGACTTGTACATCCCGTCGCCGGTTGCGAGGTCGGGCCGGATGATCCCGGCGCCCGTCCCCACATAGATGATCCTCGGATCGGACTGCGCCACGGCGATGGCGCCTATGGACCCCGTGGTCTGCGCGTCGAAGAGCGGGTGCCAGGTGGACCCGTAGTCCGTGGAGCGCCAGACGCCCCCGTTGTCGAAGCCGACGTAGAAGACATTCGGCTCGCTCGCCACGCCGTCGAGCGCTCGCGCCCGGCCGGAGCGCGTGGGCCCTATCCCGCGCCAGCGCATCTCGGAATAGAAGCGCGAGTCATCCCGCTGCGAATGTGCGGCCGGCGGAGGCGCAGCCAGCACCATGAGGATGACCAGGGACGGAATCGAGCAGGCACTTGCGAGGCGGCGGGCTGTTCGGCGCACGGGGTCGCTCCAATGCATGGGAGAGCATGCTTCACATAGTCACGACCGGAATATGAGAGGCGGGGACGGACTCTGCCAAACGAGGGGATGGAGGACGGGGTGGGGGGGGGCCCCGGGGGCCCCCCCCCCCCACGGCCACACCCCCGGTTGGGCGGGGGCCCCCCCCAACCCCCGGCCCCCCGCC
>CAZTTY010000163.1:0-3315 GCA_964616815.1 uncultured Gemmatimonadaceae bacterium
CCGAGCTGGCGAGCCGCTGAGAGCGCGGCCCGCCGGAGCCCGGCGCCGACGCACCCTGAAGGCAGCCCACCGGGGCCCGCGCCTTGCGTTGGAGGTGGGACATGACCAGACCCGCCAACCTCGCGGCGATCGTCGCCGCCCTATTCGCGACGGCAGCCTGCTCGATGACTCCGACGAACGACCTGGGGCCGGCCGACACCGCCACGCGTGCCTCCGCCAGCGCACCGGAATCGGACAGCAGCGAGATCGCCCGTCTGGAGCGCGAAGCGCTCGAGCTGGCAGACAACGACGGCTGTGACAGCGCCGGCCAGTGTCGCGTCGCCCCCGTGGGCGCCAAGGCGTGCGGCGGCCCGCGGTACTGGATCACATGGTGTCCTATCACTACCGATTCCGCCGCGCTGTACGAGAAGCTCGAAGAGCTGCGAGCGGCAGAGTCGACCTACAACCAGGCGCACGGCGTGATCTCCGACTGCAGCGTGGTCGCGCCACCTACTGCTGCCGTGAGCGCAGGTGTGTGCAGGGTGGGAACGACAGGATCGGGTTTTTGAGGGGAGGGGGTGGGGGAAGAGAGCAGGAAGCAGGGAGCAGGGAAGTGCACACCCATGAAGTCATGCCCGCGTAAGCGGTCATGACTGCGGAAGCAGGCATGACCATGGAACGTGTGCAGTTCCTGTTTCCTGTTCCCTGTTTCCTGCTCCCGCGGCAGTTCCTGCTTCCTGCTTCCTTCCCCCTTCCCCCCTTCCCCCGCCTCCCTCAGAACTCCGCCAGCTCCACGTACGCGCGCGCGAAGTCGTCCACCTGCGGGAGGATGGCGTCTTCCAGGCGGGGGGCGTAGCCGACGTAGGTGTCGGTCGAGGCGACGCGCTTGACGGGGGCGTCGAGCCAGGCGAAGCAGTCGTTGGCTATCGACGCCGCGATCTCGGAGCCGTAGCCCCAGGAGATCGAGTCCTCGTAGGCCACGATCACGCGCGAAGTGCGCTTCACCGATTCGTACACCGTCTCGCGATCCCACGGCGAGAGCGTGCGCAGGTCGATCACCTCGACATCGAGCCCGTCCTCGGCGGCCTGATTGGCGGCGGTGATGGCGCGCTGCACCGTGGCGCCGTACGTCACGACTGTCATGTCGCTTCCGGGGCGAACTATCTTCGCCTTCCCGAAGGGAATCATGAAGTTGGGACCGGGATAGCGGCCCTTGTTGTACGTCTGGCGGTAGAGATGCTTGTGCTCGAGGAAGATCACCGGGTCGTCGCAGCGGATCGCGGTGCGCAGGAGTCCGTTCGCGTCGAGCGCGGTGGAGGGGCACACCACCCGGAGCCCCGGGCAGTGGGTGAAGAGCGAGGCGCCCGTCTGGGAGTGATAGATCGCGCCGCGGATGTAGCCGCCGTAGGTGACGCGTACCACCACGGGCGCGCTGAAGGCGTTGTTGGAGCGCCAGCGCATGGTCGCCAGCTCGTTGCGGAGCTGCATGTACGCCGGCCAGATGTAATCGAAGAACTGGACCTCGGCGACCGGCTTGAAGCCGCGCAGGGCGAGGCCGATGGCGCGTCCCACGATGTTGGCTTCGGCGAGCGGCGAGTTGTACACGCGCGCGCCGCCGAATTCCTTCTGCAGTCCCCACGTGACTTTGAACACGCCGCCCTTGCCCTTGACCTTCCCCATGTAGTGCTCGCGCGAGACGTCGGCCACGTCTTCGCCGAACACGATCATCCGCTCGTTGCGCCGCATCTCGTCCTTCATGCACACGTTGAGCAGGTCCACCATGGTGGTGGGATCGCCCCTGAACTGCGGGTCATCCTCGGTGTCGAACTGCTCGCCCGTGGGGTCGACGTCGGGAGAGTACACGGCGAAGTGAACCGAGCTCGCCTCCGGCTGCGGCTCCTCGAGCGCGGCGTCGACCGCGCTGTCGATCTCCGCGTCCACCTCTTCCCGGATGCGCGCGATGTCGGCATCGCTGGCGTGCCCTTCGGCGACGAGCCACGCCGGGAAGGTGGTGATCGGATCGCGTGCGGCATCGGCCTCGCGCTCCTCGGGCGGCCGGTACATCACTTCGTCGTCGGAAAGCGAGTGCGAGTAGGGGCGGATCACGTGCGCGTGCACCAGAGCGGGCCCTTTCCGTTCGCGTGCGTAGTCGACCGCTTTCCTCATCGCCGCGTAGCTGGCGATGAAATCGCAGCCATCGACCTCCTGGATCATGAGGCCCGGGAAACCGCGTACGAGCTTGGAGATGCTGCCGCCGGCGGTGTTCACCTCGACCGGAACGGAGATCGCGTAGCCGTTGTCTTCCACCACGTACACCACGGGGAGCTGGAGATTGCTGGCCGTGTTGAGCGACTCCCAGAACTCGCCCTCGCTGGTGGTTCCGTCGCCGGTGGAGACATAGACGACTTCGTCATCCTGAAAGCCCTCGGCGACTCCGATGAGTCTGGCCCGAAGCGAGGCCTCGGCGCAGCCCACCGACTGGAGGAACTGAGTTCCGGTGGGCGACGACGACGAGACGATGTTCAGCTTCTTCGCGCCCCAATGGCTGGGCATCTGCCGCCCACCGGAGGCCGGGTCCGCCGCCGCGCCGACCGCTTCGAGCAGCATCTCGAGGGGCGTGACACCGAGCTGGAGGCAGAGTGCGCGGTCGCGGTAGTACGGGAAGAACCAGTCGTAGCCCGAGCGCAGTGCGAGCGCCGCGGCCGTGAGGATCCCCTCGTGTCCCGCGCCCGAGATCTGGAAGAAGATCTTGTTCTGCCGCTTGAGCTGGATTTCCTTGTCGTCCAGCCTGCGCGACATGTACATGGTCCGGAATGCGGCAAGGAGCTGCTCGCCATCGAGGTCCGGCGGGCTCCCGCGCTCGGCACGTGTCTGAATAGCCATGTGAAAAAAACAGAGTGAGTTGAGTGGCTCGCCTAACCTCAGAATATACCACTCGCTCGCACCCCCGGGCCACCATTGGAGCGGGCGGCGGATGCGCGCCGGCATCCGCGCGCGCACTGGCACCGGGCGTGCGTATGTGACGTTCCCACATCCTCAGGGAGCGACGATGACCACGCCTACTACGGGCCATTGCATTTTCTGCGACATCATTCATGGCGCCGCGGAGGTATCGATGTGCTACGAGGACAGCGATGCGCTGGCCTTCATGGACATCCAACCGGTGAATGCCGGCCACACTCTCGTTGTACCGCGTCGACACTTCGAGTCGTTCGAGGATCTCCCGCACGACCTCGGCCTGCACCTTTTCGAGGTGGCCATGCGTCTGGGCCCGGTGATCCGGAAGGTGTCGGGCAGGGAAGGGATGAATCTCGTGGTGTCGAGCGGAACCACTGC
>CAZTTY010000164.1:0-3289 GCA_964616815.1 uncultured Gemmatimonadaceae bacterium
TGGCACTGCTACCTGCCGGATGCGCGTCCCGGGCAGCTCTACGGCTACCGCGTGCTCGGTCCGTACGAGCCGCAGAAGGGGCATCGCTTCAATCCGAACTGCCTCCTCATCGATCCGTACGCGAAGGCGATCAGCGGCACGATAACGTGGCGCGATACGCTCTTCGGGTACGACGTGTCCAGTCCGCGCTCCGACCTCGAGATGAGCCTGCGGAACAGCGCCGGCGACGTGCCGAAGTCCGTCGTGGTGGACTCGGCGTTCACCTGGACCGGCGACCGGCATCCGCGCACACCGTGGAACCAGACCGTCATCTACGAGTGCCACGTGAAGGGGATGACCAAGCTGCATCCCCTCGTGCCCGACAAGCTGCGCGGTACCTACCTCGGACTCGGTTCCGATCCGGTGATCGAGCATCTCCTGTCGCTCGGAGTCACCGCCGTCGAGCTCCTCCCCGTGCACCACTTCGCCGTGGAACGGCACCTCGCCGAGATCGGGCTCACGAACTACTGGGGGTACAACTCCATCGGCTTCTTCGCGCCCGATGTGCGCTACTCCACCGTGGGCCTCGGGCAGCAGGTGGGAGAGTTCAAGTCGATGGTGAAGACGCTGCACTCGGCGGGGATAGAGGTGATCCTCGACGTGGTGTACAACCACACCGCCGAAGGGAATCACCTCGGCCCCACGCTCTCGCTGCGCGGGATCGACAACGCCGCGTACTACCGGCTCGACCCGAAGAACCCGCGCTACTATCTCGATTTCACCGGGTGCGGCAACTCGCTCAACATGCGCCACCCGCGGACGATCCAGCTCATCATGGACTCGCTGCGGTACTGGGTGAACGAGATGCACGTGGACGGCTTCCGCTTCGACCTCGCCCCCGCGCTGGCGCGCGAGCTGTACGAGGTGAACCGGCTCGGCACCTTCTTCGACATCATCCATCAGGATCCCACCCTCTCGCGCGTGAAGCTCATAGCGGAGCCGTGGGACATCGGCCCCGGAGGGTACCAGGTGGGAAATTTCCCGATGGGATGGGCCGAGTGGAACGGGAAGTATCGCGACGACATGCGCCGCTTCTGGCGGGGCGACGCCGGCATGGTGAACGACGTGGCGTCGCGCCTCTCCGGGAGCAGCGACATCTACCAGTGGAGCAATCGTACCCAGTACGCCAGCGTGAACTTCATCACCGCGCACGATGGTTTCACGCTCGAAGACCTCGTGAGCTACGAACGGAAGCACAACGAGGCGAACGGCGAGCACAATCGCGACGGCACCGACGCCAACTACAGCCGCAACTGGGGGATGGAAGGGCCGACCGAAGAGCCGGGGATACTCAGGCGCCGCGACCGGTCGAAGCGCAATTTCCTGGCGACGCTGGCGTTCTCGCAGGGCGTACCGATGATCTCGCACGGCGACGAGATGGGGCGCACTCAGAACGGGAACAACAACGCCTACGCGCAGGACAACCCCGTGAGCTGGGTGAACTGGCGGCTGAGCGCTCGCGACAGGGAGCTGCTGGAGTTCACACGCCGCGTGTTCGCGCTGAGAAAGACCAACCCGGTGCTGCGGCGGCGCGGCTTCTTCCGTGGGATGATCGTGAACGCGCTCGGCGCGAAGGACCTCTCGTGGCGGCGCGTGGACGGCGGCGAGATGACCGACGCAGACTGGCACGACGAGGATCTCACCGCGCTCGGTATGCTGATCCACGGCGAGGCGGCGGACGAGATAGACGGCCGCGGCCGCCCCGTGCGCGGCGACACGCTCTTCCTTCTGATCAACAATCGCGAGGGAACGCAGTCCTTCACGCTCCCGGAACTGGCCGCGCCCGGCGGCTGGACGGAGCTCGTGAACACCGCCGCCGACCGGGGACACGCATTGGGCACGATGGGTGCAACGCTCGCTCCATTCTCGCTCGTGCTGCTGCGCTACGTACCGTCGCCCGTGCCGCAGACCGAGACTCCGGAGAGCCCGCATGTGCCCGATGTGCCCAGTCTCCCGGCCACGCCGGAGGCGCCCGCAGCGCGCAAGGCGACTGCCGGGGCGCGAGAGGCGATGCCGGCGCGGCAGACGGCATCGGCGGCGCGCACTGGAGGAGGAGCGAAGTCGGCTCCGCATCCGCGCACATCCATGGAAGAGATGCGTGCCGCGCGGCCACGCAGAACGAATCCGGGCCCCTCGCGCGACGAGCCGGGGCACGGAACGGGAGGAGGTGAATGACGGCGAGTCGCGAAGTCGAATCGCTGCTCCGCGGCGAGAGCGCGAATCCGCACGGAGTGCTCGGCGCGCACCCCGACATCAGAGGCGGCGAGGCCGGCGCCACCATACGCGCGATGCATCCCGAAGCGGAGAGCGTGGAATGCCTCCTGCCCGACGGCGAGTCCGTCGCGCTCGAGCCGGTGGATGGAGCGAGTGGGCTCTTCGCCGCGTTCATCCCCGGCGTCTCGCTCCCACTGCGCTATCGCCTGCGCTTCCACTTTCCCGATGGCGCGATGTGGGAGCGTGGCGACCCATATCGCTTCCTCCCCACCGTGGGCGAGCTGGACCTGCACCTCTTCAACGAGGGGACCCACCGGCGCCTCTGGCGGATGCTCGGCGCGCACGCGCGTACGGTGGACGGCGAGCGCGGGACGTCGTTCGCCGTGTGGGCGCCGAACGCGCGGCGCGTGAGCGTGGTCGGCGACTTCGACGCCTGGGATGGCCGCCTGCTCCCGATGCGCTCGCTCGGAGCATCCGGAGTATGGGAGCTCTTCGTGCCGGGAGTGGAACCCGGTTCGCTCTACAAGTTCGAGATCCTCACGCGGGACCACGCGCTCAGGGTCAAATCCGATCCGTACGCTCGCGCCATGGAGACCCCGCCGGACACGGCTTCGCGCGTCGTGCCGCCCGACGACTATGGCTGGGGCGATGCGGACTGGATGGAGGAGCGCGCGCGCCGGGACGCGGCGCGCGAGCCGATGTCCGTGTACGAGCTGCACCTGGGCTCCTGGGCGCGCGTACCCGAGGACGGCGGACGGCCGCTCGGATACCGGGAGATCGCGCCGCGGCTCGTGGAGCACGTGAAGCGACTCGGCTTCACGCACGTGGAGCTCCTGCCCATCATGGAACATCCCTTCGCGGGATCGTGGGGCTACCAGGTAACCGGCTACTACGCGCCCAGCGCGCGCTACGGCACCCCGGACGACTTCCGCTACTTCGTGGACCACTGTCACCAGGCCGGGATAGGCGTGATCCTCGACTGGGTGCCGGCGCACTTTCCGAAGGACGACTTCGCGCTTCGGCGGTTCGATGGAAC
>CAZTTY010000165.1:0-3158 GCA_964616815.1 uncultured Gemmatimonadaceae bacterium
ACCTTCGGGCGCCGCCCCTTCCAGCGCGTCTTCCCGGCCTTCCCCCACGAGATCAGCTCGTGCTCCTGGTTCCCCACCTCGCCGATGGTGGCGAGACAGTTGCCGTGCACCAGCCGCACCTCGGTGGAGCCCATCCTCAGCGTCACGTAGTCGCCTTCCTTCGCCACCACCTGCGCCGACATGCCGGCCGAGCGCGCGAGCTGCCCGCCCTTGCCGATCTTCAGCTCGATGTTGTGCACGTCGGTTCCGAGCGGCACCTCCTTGAGAGGCAGCGCGTTGCCGAGCCGGATGTCCGACCCCGGACCCGAAACCACGGTGTCGCCAACCGAGAGGCCGCGCGGGTGGAGGATGTAGCGCTTCTCGCCATCGGCGTACTCCACGAGCGCTATGCGCGCCGACCGGTTGGGATCGTATTCGATCTCACGGACCGTGGCGGTAACGCCGAACTTGTTCCGCTTGAAGTCGATGATCCGGTAACGGCGCTTGTGCCCGCCGCCGCGCCGCCGCATCGAGATATGGCCGTGATTGTTCCTGCCGCCCGACTTGGCGAGCGGCGCGAGCAGCGACTTCTCGGGAGTGGTCCGCGTGATCTCGGAAAAGTCCGAGACCGTACGGAAGCGCGTCCCCTTCGTCACCGGCTTGAATTGACGTATTCCCATCGGTCAGCCCTCGAAGATCTCGATCGTCTCGCCTTCACGCAGCGTGACGATCGCCTTTTTCCAGTGAGCGCGCCGCCCCACGGTCGATCCCGACCGGCGGGTCTTTCCGCGCTGATTCGACGTCCAGACGCCGGTGACATGGACGCCGAAAAGCGCCTCCACGGCCTGCCTGATCTGTCCCTTGCTGGCGTCGGGGTGCACCTGGAGGGTGTACTCGGAGCGCTCCTGGTACGCCGCCGAGCTCTTCTCGGTGACGATGGGACGAATGATGGTTTCGTGCAGCGTCGGCATCGGTTATTTCCCCTTCTTCGGCCTGGTCGAGCTCTTGCGCGCCGCCGTCTTCTTCGTGGCGGCCGACTTCCGCGCGGTGGTCTTCTTCGCCGCCGTCCTGCCCGTGCTCTTCCTGGCCGGCGCTTTCTTCGCGCTCGCGCGCCCGGAAGCGGCGCTCTTCCGTGCCGTCTTTCTCGCCGCCTTCTTCGCGGCCGGCTTCTCCCCCGCGTCCCCGGCCGGGGCCGCAGCCTTCTTCTTCGCCCTGGGGCGCGGACGCGGCTTCGACTCCGGCTCGCTCTCGACGATCGGCGTGAGCTGGTACCCGATGGCCGCCCCCTCGATCACGACCGCGTCGGACCACAGGATGTGGTACGTGGACGCGTCGCCGTAGGGCATGACGTGAACCGTGGGCAGGTTGCGTCCCGAGCGGTACACGTTCGGCTTCACCCCGTCGGTGAGTATCAGCACCTTCTGACCCGTGAGGCCGAGCCGGTCGACGAAGGCCGCCAGCCGCGCGGTGCGCGGTGCATCGTACTCCAGCCGGTCGACCACCAGCACGGCTCCCTCTCGCGCACGCGCGTTGAACGCGCTCTTGCGGGCCAGCGCCTTCACCTTCCGCGGTACGCGCTCGTTGTAGCCGCGCGGGCTCGGACCGAAGACGGTGCCGCCGCCCACCCAGTGCGGTGCGCGCGTGGAACCCTGCCGCGCGCGGCCGGTTCCCTTCTGCCGCCACGGCTTCTGGTTGCCGCCGATCACGTTGCCACGCGTCTTCGTGGCGGCGTTGCCCTGCCGCTGATTCGCCAGGAACGCCCGCACCGCCTGGTGCATGACCGGCATGTGCACGGTACCATCGAACGTCTCACCCGGAAGCGGCACGCGCTCTCTCAGCGTCCCGTTCCCGGTGTACGCGGCTGCGTCTAGTTCTCGTGTAGTCTCGGCCATGGATCAACCCTGCTTGCGGACGAGGACGATCCCGTTGGTGGGACCGGCGATCGCGCCGCGGATGTAGACCAGGTTACGCTCCGCGTCCACCTTCTCCACGCGCAGACTTCCCTGTGTATGCCGCGCCGCGCCGTAGTGGCCCGGCATGCGCTTCCCCTTGATCACGCGCGACGGGTTCGTACCGGCGCCGATCGAACCAGGACGGCGATGCTTCGTGTTGCCGTGCGTGTTCGGCCCGCCGCCGAAGCCATGGCGCTTCACCACACCCTGGAAGCCGCGTCCCTTGGTGGTGCCGGTGACCTTCACCCGCTCGCCCGGTTCGAAGATCGCCACCGTCACGACATCGCCCACGTTGTACGTGGGGATCTCGGGATCCGCCCCCGGCGCATCGTCGAGCCGGAAGGAGCGCAGCACCTTCGGAGGTGCATCGAGCCCCGCCTTCGCGGCATGGCCCACTGCGGCCTTGTTCGCACGCCGTCCACGCGGCGTCCGCTCGCCATTCCCCGACTCGCGCCGCAGCCGCTGCTTTCCATACCCGAGCTGCACCGCTGCGAAACCCGCCTCGGCCTTCTCGAACACCTGGAGCACAGGATTCGGCTCGGCCTCCACGACCGTCACCGGCACCTGCTGCCCCGCCTCGTTGAAGATCTGGGTCATCCCCAGCTTCTTCCCAATGATTCCTATCATTCCTTCCTCGTTTGAGTCACTGGCGAGCCGCGCGCGACGCGCGGATCCGTGATGCCAGTTGGACCGTCGGGAGCGAGGAAACAGGGGACAGGAAACAGGTACCGGCTCGTTGCGAGAGAGCTCTTTGCGCCGAGGCAGTTCCTGTTTCCTGCTTCCTGTTCCCTTTCTCCCTACTCCACCTTGATCTCCACATCCACCCCGGCCGGGAGATCCAGCTTGGTCAGGGCGTCCACCGTCTGGGCGCGCGAGTCGAGGATGTCGATCACGCGCTTGTGCGTCTTCAGCTCGAACTGCTCGCGCGACTTCTTGTCCACGTGCGGCGAGCGAAGCACTGTCCACCGCTGCGTCTTGGTGGGCAGGGGAATCGGGCCCGACACCTGCGCGCCGGTCTTCTCGGCGGTGCGCACGATGTCCGCCGACGCCTGATCGATCACCGCGTGATCGAACGCCTTGAGACGGATGCGGATTCTGCCAGCCATAGTAATGATTCTCGTGTTACTGGATTCTGGATCGATCGCTGATTCGCCGGTTCCGCGGAAACGGCCTACTTGATGATCTTGGTCACTACGCCGGCGCCCACGGTGCGGCCGCCCTCGCGGA
>CAZTTY010000166.1:0-3052 GCA_964616815.1 uncultured Gemmatimonadaceae bacterium
CACTTTATGTGGAGATCCCCGGCAGCGGAGCTGCCGGGGATCTCCACATAAAGTGCCCGACCCCCCGTCGTTCGATCTGGCGGCGCCAGATGTCGCCTTGTATCGTGTCGTGCCCTGAACGTGCCTACTTCCCCTCGACTGCATTGAGGCCACGGTGCGCAGTGTGGGTTCGATACTCATCGGGTTCCTGTTCATCGCGGTGCTGTCCTTCGGAAGCGACATCCTCCTTCGAGTCACCTTCCCGGATGACTTCGGCATACCGGAGAGAATCGCCAGCGTCCGCGTACAGTCGCTCTCCCTGTTGAGCGCGGCAGTATACGCCACGGTCGGCTGCTACCTGACGGCGCGCCTGGCCCCCGCACGACCCATGGCTCACGCCCTCATCCTGGGCGCACTCGTGCTCGTCTTCACGGGGATGAACACGTCGCTGCTCTGGATGCTGGCCTCGAAGTGGTACAAGCTGACCTCGCTGGCACTGGTGATGCCGTGTGCATGGCTGGGCGGCTGGCTGGCAGAACGCTCGCGTACGGACGGCGGAGCGAAATCCGGTGGACCGGCGTCCGCAACCATTGGAGCATAGTGATGAGCACTCGGGGTACACACACGAACGCGCGGCTCGCGGCACGGACCGTGGCGCTCACGCTCGCGCTCACCTTCGGTGCCGACGGCGCGGCGGCCCAGCAGGCCGCGCACTCCGCGACCTCCCCGAGCACGACGACGCTCGGCGGCACCGCGCTCGTCGCGAACCAGGGGTCGGCGAGCGCCACCATCGTGGACGTCGCCGGTCGCAGCGGGCGGAACGTGGACGTCGGGACGGGGCCGCACGAGGCGGTGATCTCGCCCGACGGCCGCCGCGGCGTCGTCACCATCTACGGTGACCGCACTCCCGGCAACCGGCTCGCCATCATAGACCTCGCCGCCGGGTCGCTCGTTCGTCACATCGAGCTTGGCGACTTCCGCCGACCGCACGGCGCGCTCTTCGTCCCCGGAAGCGATGCGATGGTGGTAGTCACCTCCGAGGCGTCGCAGCGCCTCCTCCTGGTGGACATCGACTCGGGACGCGTCGTGGCCGACATCCCTACCCGCGCCGACGGCTCGCACATGGTCGGCCTCACCGCGGACGGCGCACGCGCCTACACCGCCAACATCCGCTCGGGCTCGATCTCCGAGATCGATCTCGCGACGCGCTCCTTCACGCGGGATCTCGAAGTGGCCCCCCAGACCGAGGGAATCGCCGTGCGGCCTGTGGGGAGCGAGGTGTGGGTGGGTAGCAACGAAGCCGGCACAGTGAGCGTGGTCGACACGGAGAGCTGGAAGGTGGTGGCCACGATCCCCGGCTTCGGGCTCCCCTATCGGCTAGCCTTTTCACCCGACGGCGAGACGGCGGTGGTGTGTGACCCGAAGCTCGATCGGATTCACATAGTCGATGTCATCGCGCGGAAGGTGGTGGGCGAGATCAGCGGACTCGGCACTCCGCGCGGCGTGGTCGTCTCACCAGACAATCGCACGGCGTTCGTCACCGTGGCCGACTCGCCGGCTGTGGTAGCTGTGGACCTCGTCGACCGCCGCGAGCTCATGCGCGTGCCGGTCGGCCAGTCGCCTGACGGAGTAGGCTACCACCCGTGACGGGGTAGATGGGGGTCAGGTACTCAATAGTAGAGGTCCTAGGGCAATTGCCCTGGGACCTCTACTATTGAGTACCTGACCCCCATCATTCCGTGTCGTTCGTCGTGTCGGCATCCATGAAGATGCCGCCGTCGAGCGACACCGACTGAACTTCCTTCTTCGCCGGCAGCTTCACCGTCGCGTGCTGCAGATCGGCCTCCCAGATCGCCGGCGTCTGGTGCACTCTCTCGCTGCTCCCATCGGCGTAGTGCACCACGAGATCCACCGGCGCCGGCATCCCGCCCACGTTCTCGAGCGTCACGTCGTAGCCGCCGCTCCCCTTCTTTACCCCCGTGACGGCCAGGTCGATGTAGCCGTTGCTGAAGTACCAGCTCCGCCAGAACCAGTTCAGGTTCCTGCCCGTGATGTCGTTCACGCTGTTGAAGTAATCCCACGGGATGGGGTGCTTCCCGTGCCAGCGATCCATGAAGCCGTGCAGCGACTTCCGGAAAAGTGCATCGCCCAGCAGATCCTTCAGCGCCAGGTAGCCGAGCGATGCCTTGCCGTACGCGTTGGGGCCGTACGCGGCGCCGACCAGAGCGTCTTCCGGGGTGATGATCGGCAGATCCACCAGCGGCGACGGGTTGTTGATCCATCCCGCCACGCGGAACTGCTTGTAGAAGGTCGCCGCGCGCGCCTTGCCGAGATCGTGCTGGCCTATGAGATACTCGAAGGTCGTGGCCCACCCCTCGTCCATCATCCCGTAGCGCGTCTCGTTGATCCCCATGTAGAACGGGAACCACGTGTGCGCCATCTCGTGCTCCACCACGAAGCGCGAGAAGACGGTGTCAGGCGTGCTGGCGTCGTTCACCATCATGGGGTATTCCATGTCCGCGAAGCCCTGCACCACGGTGGACTTCTCGTACGGGTACGGCACGCCGGGCCAGTTGTGCGAGAGCCAGCCGAGCGCGTGGCGGCCGAAGCGCACCATGTGGTGGTAGTCGGCGGCGGTGTCGTTGAATGCCGCCTGCACGCTCGCCCGCCTCCCCGTGGCGCTGTCCACGATCACGCTGGCGGCATCCCACACGTAGTGGTCGCTCACGTTGAAGGCGACGTCGGGGATGTTCTTCGCCGTGAAGTGCCAGGAGTTCGCCGGCTGCTGCACCGTGGTTCGCTTCGCCTCCCAGTCCGCCTTGGTGGCCACGTGTATGGTGGTGTCCGACGTGAACGACGCCTCGTAGCGCCGCAGCGGCTCCGCCTGCAGCACTTCCTTCGCGTTGCCGAGCGTGCCGGTGCCCCACACCACGTAGTTCGCCGGCGCTTCGATCGTCACGTCGTAGTCGTTGAAGTCGTTGTAGAACTCCTGTTCGTCCGTGAAGTTCATCGTGTCCCACCCGTTGTAGTCGTCGTAGACGGCCACGCGCGGGTAGAAGTACGCCAGGTAGTA
>CAZTTY010000167.1:0-2937 GCA_964616815.1 uncultured Gemmatimonadaceae bacterium
GTCGACAGCGCCTCGATGCGCGTGGGCGTGCCGCTGGCATCGGGCTCGGTCTCGAGGCCGCATGCGTTGGGCGCGGCGCGCGTACCACGCGACGCGAGGCCTCCGGAGTCGGCACGTGTCCGGGTTGCGATGGCCACGAACGATGCGTTCTATCCAGTACAGTCTCGAACTCCGCCCGGAGACCGATCCGGATGTATTCCATCGTGAACACCCGCCCTCTGCACAAGTTGGGCAGCGCGACCGTGTACCTGGTGTTCTGTCTCGCCATCACTGCCTCGGTCTCAGCTCAGGATGCGCCGATAGATGCACCCGGGTGTGCCGCCGCTGTCGAGAAGCTCCAACCCGACTTGGCGCCTGCGTCGTTGAGACGTGGCCTGGTCGATATCATGAACTGCCCGGCGCGGGGGCCGATCGCGCTCGCTCGCCTCTGGGAAACCCCTCCATCCGACTCGGCGACCCTCGAGACGCTGAGCAATGTTACGGCCTTCATTCGCGACTCTCGCGTGGTTCCGGCGGTTGTAAAGAATCTCGAGGATGTCGAGCTGCCACGTCCCATCCGGCTGGCCGCGTTGGCTACCTCGGTCCGGCTGCACTCTCCTGACCGGCATGTGATCTTCAAGCAGCGGCCGGGTGAAGAGGCTGAGGGACCGATCTACGTACTGATGGGAGGATGGATGCATCCCATTGGACGCGATGGCGCATCCCCGGTCACGCAGGCCGACCGAGACCGGCTGCTGGCGGCGCTCACCCGGATCAGTGAGGATGATCTCGATATGGGTTTCCGCCGTGCCGTATGGCAAATAATGGTGCGCCTCGGCGTTGGCGCGAAATAGCATCCTTTGCTGATCCGCGAACGATCGTCACGGCACCCATGCACGCTATCACCACAAGCGAGGTCGCATGAGCTACAAACCCATCAGTCTCCGTGAGAAGTTCGCGTTGTTCGACGACCTCTGGTCGCCCAGGGTCATCGCGGAGATGAATGACTACCAGTTCAAGATCGCGAAGCTGAAGGGTGACTTCATCTGGCATGATCACCCGGAGACGGACGAGACGTTCTTCGTGATCGAAGGCAGTTTGCGCATCGACTTCCCCGATGGGGCTGTCACCATTGGCCCCGGAGAGCTGTTCATCGTGCCCAAGGGCGTACGACACAAGCCGTGCGCGGATGATGAGGTCAAGCTGATGTTGATCGAGCCCCGCGGTGTCAGGAACACGGGTCACGAGGGTGGCGAACGTTCCGCCCCGAATGATGTCTGGATCTGACCGCGCTCTTCTCGAGCGACACGAGCGCGACACCGGTCCCGATGCTCGATCACGACGCGCCATGTTCTTCTCGCCGATCGTCACCGAGCTCCCGCGGTGCGGCCGTCGATTCTGCGGCCCCTGTTACGTCATTCGGATGTCCGGCATCATCATCCATCTGTAAAGGGACATTCGACCATGCGCTACGCTCTCCTCATCCACTACCCGCAGCCCACCCCTTCTACCCTCACCGAGGGCGACATCGAGGAAGGGAAAGCTGCCTTCCACGCCTACGCCAAGGCGCTCGATGACGCCGGCGTGCTCCTCTCGGCCGAGGTGCTGCAGACGGTCGCCAGCGCCACGAGCGTGTCGGTGAAGCAGGGCAAGCTTCAGGTGCAGGACGGCCCCTTCGCCGATACGAAGGAGGCGTTCGCCGGCATCTTCATGCTCGACGTCCCCGACCTCGACGCCGCGCTCGCCTGGGCCGAGAAGTGTCCGGCGGCTCGCTGGGGCACGGTGGAGATCCGTCCCTCGGCCGTCCGCTTCGTGGACGGCGCGTGGACGAGCGCGGCGTGAAGCGGCTCGACTCGGGATCGCGGGCGCGATGGCCGGGACCGAGAGCGCGCACCGTTTGACGGAGGACGCGGCGGCGCGCGCCGAGGAGCTGGCGCGCGCCGCCTACGGCCGTCTGCTCGCTATCCTCGCGGCGAAGGACGGTGACATCGAGTCGGCCGAGGACTGTCTGGCCGAGGCTTTCGCGCAGGCGCTGCGCTCGTGGCCGGAGACGGGCGTCCCGAGCAACCCCGCCGCCTGGCTCCTCACGGTGGCGCGCAATCGTCAGCGCGACGTCCGCCGCTCGGCCGCGCACCGGCTGTCCGACCCGCTCGATGATGTCATGCGTGGCATCGCGCGCGGCACCGGGCCCGGCGGCGTGCACGCCACCGTGCACACCGCCGCCCTCTCGACGATGCAGGAGCTCGACCCCGACGCCATCCCCGACCGGCGGCTCGCGCTCCTCTTCGTCTGCGCACACCCCGCGATCGATCCCGCGGTGCGAACGCCGCTCATGCTCCAGGTGGTGCTCGGCTTCGACGCCGGCCAGATCGCACGCGCGTTCGTGGTCCCGACGGCGACCATGGCGCAGCGGCTCGTGCGCGCCAAGCGCCGCATCCACGACGCGCGCATCCCTTTCGTCGTGCCCGAGCGTGGCCAGATGGCCGAGCGCATCACGCCCGTGCTCGAGGCGATCTACGGCGCGTACGCGATCGACTTCCCACTCGTCGCCGGCACCGAGCCGCGCGATTCGCTCGCCGCCGAGTCGCACTATCTCGCCGTCACGCTCGCCGATCTGCTCCCCGACGAGCCCGAGGCGCTGGGTCTCGCCGCGCTCATCTCGCTCTCGCTCGCGCGCCACTCCGCGCGCGGAACGGGCGACGAGCTCGTGCCGCTCGATGAGCAGGATCCTTCGTTGTGGGACGCGGAGCTCATCGCGCTCGGCGAGCGCTACCTCCATCGCGCACACGCTCTCGGACGGGTGGGCCGCTTCCAGATCGAGGCCGCGATCCAGTCCGTCCACTGCGCGCGCGCCACGTCCGGCGTGACCGACTGGCGCGCGCTGCGGACGCTCCATGCCGCGCTCCTCTCGATCGCGCCGACGCTCGGCGCGCGTGTCGCGTACGCGGCGGCGGTGGG
>CAZTTY010000168.1:0-2804 GCA_964616815.1 uncultured Gemmatimonadaceae bacterium
CCGTCTTGCCCACGCCGGCGCCGCCGAAGAGACCGATCTTGCCGCCCTTCACGAACGGCGCGATCAGGTCGATGACCTTGATGCCCGTCTCGAAGATCTCGGTCTTGGGCTCGAGGTTCACGAAGTCGGGGCTGGGCCGGTGGATCGGCCAGCGCGGCGAGTCCGCCGGTATCGCCGGGCCGTTGTCCACCGGCCGGCCGAGCACGTTGAGGATGCGGCCGAGCGCGTGGTTGCCCACCGGCACCGAGATCGGCGCGCCGGTGTCGGTCACTTCCATGCCGCGCTGCACGCCGTCCGTGCTCGACATGGCCACAGCTCTCACCTGGTTGCGGCCGATGTGCTGCTGCACCTCCACCACCACGTCGATGCGCGAACCGCCCTCGAGCGTCTGGTCGATGGTGAGCGCGTTGTAGATCTCCGGGAGATGCTCGGCCTCGAACTCCACGTCGATGACCGGGCCGATGACCTGGATGACTTTGCCGATGTTGTGGTTCAGCTCTACCATGGTGTGGATCGCGTCAGTGTGAGTGCACCGTCGGGGCGCCAGCCCACCCGGGTGCCGTACGTCGGAACCAGATGATCAGAGTGCTTCCGCGCCGCCCACGATCTCCGCGATCTCCTGCGTGATCTGTGCCTGGCGCGCGCGGTTGTAAGTCCTGCGCAACGTGTTCAACATCTCGCCGGCGTTGTCCGTCGCGTTCTTCATCGCTGTGCGCTGCGCGCCCTGGAAACCGGCCGCCGTCTCCACGAGAGCGCGGTACACCGCGTTCCTCACGTAGAGCGGAACGAGCTCGCGGAGTATCACTTCCGCACTCGGGAAGAGGAGATAATCGCGCGTGAGGCCCGCGAACTTCCCTGCCCTTCCCTCCGCGCTCCGCTCCGGCGGAGTGACCGGCAGGATCCGGTCGCTCGTGGGAGGCGTGGAGAGCGGGGAGTTGTAGCGCGCATAGACCACGTACACGGCGTCGAGCCGCCCCGCCACGAATTCCGCCACCAGCGGCTCCACCAGCTCCGTCGCTTCCTTCGACGTAGGACGATCGCCGATGTCGGTACGCGATGATGCGACCGTCTCGCCTACGTAGCGGAAGTAGCCGAGCCCCTTCCTCCCCACCACGTGCAGCTCGGTCTCGATACCGTCTTTCCGCAGCCGCTCGAGGAGATGCCGCCCTTCGCGTATCAGATTCGCGTTGAACGCGCCGGCGAGTCCGCGGTTCGACGTGATGAGCAGCACCGCCGCGCGACGAATCTGCGCGGGCTGGCGGAAGAGCGGGAAGCGCTCGGCCAGCGCCGGCGAGTAGAGGTCCGCGATCACGCCGGTGAGCGCCTCGGCGTAAGGACGCGCACCCACCACGCGGTCCTGCGCGCGCTTCAGCTTCGACGTGGCCACCATCTCCATGGTACGCGTGATCTTCCGCGTACCCTCCACCGACTTGATGCGGCCCTTTAACTCGCGTCCCTTAGCCATTGCGGGATTCGCGCGCGGCCCGTTCGGCGCTCTTCCAGGCCTCGATTCCCCGCTTCAACTCCTCGGCGACCTCGCCGGAGAGCACCTTCGTCTCGCGGATCTGCTGGCCCACCTGCGGATACTGCTCCGCCATGAACGCGTGGAAACCGCTCTCCCATTCGCGTATCGCATCCACCGGTACGTCATCCAGGAAGCCGTTCGTCACCGCGTAGATGATCATGACCTGCTGCTCCACCGGCATCGGCTCGTACTGCGGCTGCTTGAGGACTTCGACCGTGCGCATACCGCGGTCGAGCTGGGCTCGGGTGGTCTTGTCGAGGTCGGACGCGAACGCGGCGAACGCCTCGAGCTCGCGGTACTGCGCGAGGTCGAGACGCAGGCGCCCGGCCACCGAGCGCATCGCCTTGATCTGCGCCGAGCCGCCCACGCGCGACACCGAGATACCGGCGTTGACCGCGGGGCGAACGCCTGCGTTGAAGAGGTCGGCCTCGAGGAAGATCTGACCGTCGGTGATCGAGATGACGTTGGTCGGAATGTAGGCGGAGACGTCGCCGGCCTGTGTCTCGATGATCGGCAGCGCCGTGAGCGAGCCGCCGGGCGCGAAGATCGTCTCGTTGTCCACCACGCTCGGATCTTCGCTGAGCTTCGCCGCGCGCTCGAGAAGGCGCGAGTGCAGATAGAACACGTCGCCCGGATACGCCTCGCGCCCCGGCGGCCTGCGCAGCACCAGCGAGATCGCGCGGTACGCCGCGGCCTGCTTGGAGAGGTCGTCGTACACGCAGAGCGTCGCCTTTCCTTCCTGGTACATGAAGTACTCGGCCATCGCGCAACCGGAGTAGGGCGCGATGTACTGCATCGGCGCGGGATCGGACGCCGCGGCGACCACGACGATGGTGTACTCGAGCGCGCCGGCCTCGCGGAGCTTCTCGACCGTGGCGGCGACCGTGGACTTCTTCTGGCCGATCGCCACGTACACGCAGATGACGCCGGTGCCCTTCTGGTTGATGATCGTGTCGATCGCGATCGCGGTCTTGCCGATGGCGCGGTCGCCGATGATGAGCTCGCGCTGTCCGCGACCGATCGGGATCATCGAGTCGATGGCCTTGATGCCGGTCTGGAGCGGCTCCTTCACCGGCTGGCGCACGATGATTCCGGGCGCCTCCGACTCCACCTTGCGCGTGTGCTTCGAGTTGATCGCACCCAATCCGTCGATCGGATTGCCGAGCGAATCGACCACGCGTCCCACCATCTCCGGCCCCACGGGCACCTCGAGTACCCGGCCCGTGCGGCGGACCTCATCGCCCTCGCGGAGCTTGAGGTAGTCGCCGAGGATGACGGC
>CAZTTY010000169.1:0-2757 GCA_964616815.1 uncultured Gemmatimonadaceae bacterium
CGCGCTCGCTGATCTCCTTGAACGGCTCGGCGGTGTCGAGGATGAGGCGGATCTGATCGGCGGTGAGGGGCTCGAGTGCGAGGAGGTCCTTCCCGAGCGCGCTCGTCATCGCGCCGGCTCCACATCGCGCCCGGCGATCACCACGGCGTCGCTTCCATCCAGCTCGCTCACCAGAACGTCCACTCTGCCGGTGGAGGGAACGGCTAGAGTCTTGCCAACGACGTCCGCGCGTATGGGGAGCTCTCTTCCGCCGCGGTCTACGAGCACGGCGAGCGCGATGCGCGCGGGCCGTCCGAAGTCGGCCAGCTCGTCGAGCGCGGCGCGCACGGTGCGGCCGGTGTAGAGGACATCGTCCACTATCACGACCCGCTTCCCTTCCAGGTTCCAGGTGAGATCGGTGGGTCCCACCACGGGTCGAGGCCCGACGGTCTGGAGGTCGTCGCGGTAGAGCGTGATGTCGAGCGCGCCGCGCGGGATCTCCACGCCGCCGCGCTCCTCGATGATCTTCACTATTCGATCGGCGAGCTGCACTCCGCGGCGCTGGATTCCCACGATGATCAGGTTGTCCGTGCCATCGTTGAGCTCCACGATCTCGTCCGCCATGCGGCGCAGCGTACGGCCCATGGCACGCGCGTCGAGGACGGTTGTGGTGGCGTTTGGCATCGCGGAGGAATATGTGGGCGGAGTGCGCCGGATTGAAGCCCCGGGGGGCGGGGGGGAGGTAGAAGGAAGCAGGGAACAGGGAACAGGAAACAGGAACTGCACACGTTCCATAGTCATGCCCGCGTAAGCGGGCATCCATGTTACTCAGTCGAACTTGGATCCCCGCCGCCGCGTGCATGACTCAATGGGTGTGCAGTTCCTGTTTCCTGTTCCCTGTTCCCTTCTACCTTCTACCTTCTACCTCCCCCCGCCCCCCGGATCGTTTACATTTCAGGGTTCCGCCAGCGCGGCCGGACATCGCCAAGGGAGCACAATTGAGGACACTGGAAGAAGAGGTGCGCCGCCGGCGCACCTTCGCGATAATAAGCCATCCGGACGCCGGCAAGACTACGCTCACCGAGAAGCTCCTCCTTTACGGCGGAGCGATCCACCTGGCGGGATCGGTGAAGGCCCGCCGTGCCGAGCGGCACGCCACCTCCGACTGGATGGAGCTGGAACGCCAGAGGGGGATCTCCGTCACGTCGAGCGTGATGCAGTTCGAGTACGAGGGGCGCCAGATCAACCTCCTCGACACGCCGGGTCACCAGGACTTCTCCGAGGACACCTACCGCACGCTCGTCGCCGCCGACAGCGCCGTGATGCTGCTCGACAACCGCAAGGGCGTCGAGGAGCGTACGCGGCAGCTCTTTCGCGTATGCGAGCGCCGCCGCATGCCCATCTTCACCTTCGTCAACAAGTGCGACCGGGCGGGCGAGGACCCGCTGAAGCTGTTGAGCGACGTGGAGGCGGATCTGGGCATCGCCTGCTACGCGATGACCTGGCCGATCCAGCGCGACGGCGCATTCGTGGGCGTCTACGACCGCGCGAAGAAACAGGTCCATCTCTTCGATCGTGGGCGCGACCACGGCGCCCGGCGCGCCGTGGTGCGCGTCGGCGCGATCACCGATCCCGCCCTGCGCGAGGTGCTCGGCGGCTCCGCGCACGAGCGGCTCGTGGCGGACATGGAGCTCCTCGATGAAGCGGGCCACGCATTCGACCGTGACGCGCTCCTCGCCGGTACCCTCTCGCCGCTCTTTTTCGGCAGCGCGCTGACCAACTTCGGCGTGGAGCCCTTCCTGGCCGATTTTCTCGAGCTCGCCCCCGCACCGCTCGGCCGTGAATCCAGCGGCGGGATGGTGGAGCCCGCGCACGAGGGGTTCACGGGTTTCGTGTTCAAGATCCAGGCGAACATGGATCCGAGGCACCGCGACCGCATCGCCTTCGTGCGCATCTGCTCCGGGCGCTTCGAGGCGGGAATGGAAGTCAAGCACGTGCGCTCCGGCCGCACTCTGCGCCTGGCGGCGCCGCAGCAGTTCCTCGCCCGAGACCGGAGCAGCGTGGAAGAGGCGTGGCCCGGCGACGTCGTGGGCCTCGTCGACAAGGGTACGCTGCGCATCGGCGACACCCTCTCCGCGAACGGCGATCTCGAATTCGGCGGAATCCCGCGTTTCGCGCCGGAGCACTTTGCCCGGATCGTGGTGGCGGACCCGCTGCGCAGAAAGCAGCTCGACACCGGCCTCCGACAGCTCACCGAGGAGGGAGCGGCGCAAGTGTTCTTCGCGGAGAGCGAGGCAGGCCCCACACCCATCGTGGGCGCGGTGGGTCTCCTGCAGTTCGACGTCATGCTGCACCGGCTCGAGCACGAGTACGGCGCGCCCTGCCGGCTGGAGCGCATCCCCTATCGCTTTCCGCGCTGGGTCACCGGACCGAAGGCAGACATCGAGCGCGTGGCCGGCGGAAGCGGGCGGATGCGTCTCTTCGACGTCAAGGGCAACCCGCTGATCCTCTTCGACGACACGTGGAACCTGCGCTGGGCTGCCGAGCACGAGCCCACGCTCACCTTCCACGAAGCGGCTCCGTGAGGTGACGTGGGGCGCACAGTCGACCGCGGATGCCACGCGCCCCGCCCGCTCCGGCCTCCTGGCATCGCGAGTCTCGCGCCACGCACCACGCACCGCACGCCGTGCTCCGTCCCCCTCCCCCCCCCCCCCCCCCCCCCCCCCCCCCGGGCCCCCCCCCCCCCCCCCCGCGCGACCGGGGGGTGGGACAACCCCC
>CAZTTY010000170.1:0-2735 GCA_964616815.1 uncultured Gemmatimonadaceae bacterium
AGGCACCAAACGTAGAGGTCCCGGCAGCTTCGCGGCCGGGACCTCTACGTTTGGTGCCTGCCCCCCCGTTCAGTAGGTGATCTGGATGCCGGAGGTGAGGAGTCGGTCGGTTTTCTCGAAGCCGGGCTCGGGAAGATTGTCGTACTTGATCACGTACGAGATCTTGAGCCCGATGTGGGAGGAGATCGGCGCCACCAGCCCCGTCTCGGTGTTGAAGCGCAGGTTGTCCGAGGTCTGCAGATCGGGGAGGAGCTCCACCGACTGCAGGAAGTAGGCGCTCGCGGTGAAGAGGTGCTTGTAGGTGGATGCGATGCGCGCCGAGGGGAAGTCGTCGTGCACGCCGAGGGTGGAGAGCTGCTGGATGAAGGAGATACCGGCCTCTCCGTCGAGCGTGTTCTTCGGCTGAGCGAGGAGGTGGGCCAGGAGGCCGGCGCCCTCCTCCCAGCGCCGATCGATACCGGCGAAGGTGTTGCGATCCCACCCGGCCAGCGCGTAGATGGCCAGCCGCGATCCCACTTTCCGGTCGCCGCGGAGCGACGCGGACCAGATGCTGGTGTTGGTCACGCCCTCGTTGCGGCCGTAGACCACGCTGAAGAGCTGCGTGAGCCCCCATGCGCCGGCCTTGTAATCGATGCGATCACCCACGTTCACCGTGGTGACGTTGGAGTTGCCGGCGGTGTTCACGAGCCCCACGGTGCCGGTGAACTTGATTGGTCCCGTAGTGTCGGCCTGCTGTGCCCCAAGTGGCGCAGCGAATACCGCTGCCGCCGCGATGGCGATCGCGTATCGGCTGATGTCTCGTACGAGCATTCTCTCGAGATTCTCCTCTTCCTGCGGGTTTCCACCGCCGCCCTGACCGGCGGCGGTGCATGTCCAGCGGCCGCGGGCCGCAAGGCGGAGCCGGCGCGCAGCCGGCTCACAACGTTTCAAACACCGGTAGAGTTTCCCCGGCCGTCCCCCGTCCCTCCTCCCCCTACCCCTCCGCGTCACCGCCACCGCCGCCGCCGCCCACGAGCGGATCGTCGCGCTCCCACACCACCAGGCCGCGCGCCACCGCGCCGTGCGCGCGGAGCGCCGCCATCAGCTCCGCCAGTCCGTCGACCCTGGTGCGCCCCGCCCGCACGCAGACCACCGCCGGGAGCCGCGCGCTCGCCGGTATCGGGATCGTTCCATGACGCGAGATCGGCATGCTCACCACCACGCACTCGTAGCGGCGCGACACCCGCTCCAGCACTTCGGCCAGGCCGGCGTCGGCCGCGCCGAGCCGCCGCTCCCTTCCCGAAGGCATCCGTCCGAACGAGCCGCCGGGGAGCACGTCCATGGTGCGGTCACGGTCCACCACCACATGGCCGATCGACGCCGCCCACTCCGCTTCGCCCGATATCACGCCCGCCAGCCCCGGCTCGCGCGGCACGTGCGTGATGGTGGCCAGCGAATGAGTCTCGAAGTCGGCGTCCACCAAGAGCGTGGTCCGCACCTGGCGCGCGACTGCCGCCGCGAGATTGGCGGCCACCACGGCGGTGACCACCGGGGAATCGCCGAGCACCGCCACCATGGGGAGCTGGAAGGCGCGGTCGGCGAGCTGCGTGTGCAGCATCCGGAAGCCATCCGAGGCCAGCTCCACGAGCGGCGGCACCTCGCGATCGGCGCGCCGGCGGCGCTCCTGCATGCGCTCGTTCGTCCCCAGGCGCACGAGCACCTGGCATTCCGCGGTGGCGGCGGCCTCGGCGGCGTCGGCCACGCGCGGGTCGCGCGCCTCGAGTCCGAAGGCGACGCCGAGCCCGGCCACCACCCCCACTATGAGCGCCGCCGGCCAGATGACCGGCACGCCCGACGAGCTGGCGGCAGCGAGCCGCTCGCGCGCCTGCCGCTCGTCGAGCTCCTGGCTGAGGAGCCGCGCGCTGGAGAGCGCGCGCCGCGCGGCGTTGGCTTCGCGTCGGGCATCGAAGGCCGCCTGGGCGAGCGCGAGGGTGTCGGGCGGCTCCGCGCGCGCCCGACGCGGCGCGGGCACCGTTCCCCCGCGCTCCTCACCGAGCTCGGCGATGGCGCGGTGGAGAAGCTGCTGGCGCTCCCTCCCCAGATCCTGGATCTGCCGTCCCACCTGCGCCGCGCGCGACGTGAGCGCCACGAAGATGGGATCCACTCCACCGGCGGCGCCGAGGCCCGCGCGCGTACCCTCGATGGAGGCGAGCGTATCGAGGAGCGCTCGCGCCCCACGCTCACCGTGGGCGAGCAGCGCCTCTCCGAGCGCCGCGTACGACGTGGGAAGCGGCGCGTCCTGCGCGCGCCGGATGAGCGTATCGAGCCGGGCGATGGCCGAGGTGAGCGAATCGCGCCGGGCCGCCAGCACGCCCGGCGGCGGACCCGCGCGCGCCGGAGCCGGCGCGGCGAGCGCGCGGGCGGCGGCGAGTCCGCGCACCAGCGCCGAGTCGGCGGAGCGCGAGCGCTCCTCCAGGAGGCGGAGGGAATCGCGCAGCCCGAGCGTATCGGGCCGCGGGACGGCGGCGCGGGTGGACGACGCCTGGGCAGTGCGCGGCGCGGCGCCCGCGGTAGTCACGAGCGCCACGACGATCACGATGAAGCAGGCCGCCGCCACCCCTCCCACGAGGAGCGGGCGGCGGTACACGTTGCGCGCGCGCCGTCGGATCCAGCCCGGCGACCACTCGGGTGCCGGGCGAGCTGGCGGCGCGTCGTCGCTCACGGCTGGCCGAAGGGAGCTATGGGCGGCGCCTCGA
>CAZTTY010000171.1:0-2605 GCA_964616815.1 uncultured Gemmatimonadaceae bacterium
TGGCGGCGCGTCGTCGCTCACGGCTGGCCGAAGGGAGCTATGGGCGGCGCCTCGAGCGCCGGAGTGGGCGTGGGGAGCTCGCGCCGCTCGATCCAGCGGGTGAAGTCGGCCGCGATGGAAGCCCAGTGCGCGCGCTCGGCGGCGCTCCCCTGCCGCTTCGCCCGTGCCTGCGCGACCGGGCGCAGATCCGCGATCTCCAGCTCCGCTATCGCGCGCACCTCGGGTGCGGCCGCGGTGTCGGCCGCGAGCGCGAGGAGCCGGTCGGCGAGGGCGCGCCCGGTGACCCGCTGGAGCGCGGCCAGCTTCCGGTCGGCCGGTGCGGGACGGTTCCACGTCACGGCCACCAGCGAGTCGACCGTCTCGTCGAGCGAGAGCGCGCCTGCGGAGCGCGCGGCGAAGGCCACGAGCCGGCCGGCGCGCTCGCGCTGCAGGATGTCGTCGATCACGAGCTGCGCGAGCGCGCGAGCGGCGCCCAGCTCATCGAACATGGGGAACGTGCGCGAGTCGAAGGTGTCGTGCAGCTCGCCGAAGGGACGCTGCGCGGGTCCGAGGAGCGTGACCACGCTGTCGGGGATCGCGAGCTCCTTCGGGTCGAGCGTGCCGAGGAGCTGGTGGAGCGCCGAGCGCTGCCGGCTGGCGTCCACCGGGCGGGTGGCCTGCTGGCCGTCGCCGCTCACGGCGTTGCTGTACTCCATCCCGCCGATGGCGCGCGAAAGAGAGCTGATGGCGAAGCGATGCATCAGGTACACCGGTACGAAGCGGTCCTGCAGAAGAGTGATCGGCTCACCCGGACGGATGTTGCGCAGTCCGAAGCGCGATAACGCCACGCGCCGCACGTCCATCTGGTGCTTCAGGAACTCCGCCGGCGTCGCGTCGTCGTCCCAGAGATTCACGCGCGGGTCGGACGCGTACTCGGGACGCGCGTCGCCGTCGGAGAGATAGAGAAATCCCTTCTTCAGACCATCGGCCACTATCGCGCGTAACGAATCCCGCTCGGATCCATCCGGGAAGATGCCGTAGCCCCAGTGGATGGCCCAGACATCGTACGGTCCGGGTCCCACGTCATAAGCGTCGCGGATGTCGATGTCGCCGTCGGCATCGAGGCGGACGCGCGGCGGCGGGTAGTCCATCACCGAGCCGCGGTCGTAGGTGGACGCTATGTAATTGTGGGCGAGGCCGAGAGTGTGGCCCACCTCGTGGGCGGCCTTCTGGCGCGAGCGCGCGAGGACGAAAGCCGTATCGGCCGCGGACGACGCGGCGCCCATGAGTCCCGCGTAGAGATTGTAGTCGGTGCGCTCGCGGTGCGAGTCGAGCCGCGCCATCCCCTTCATGATCTCGCCGGTACGCGGGTCGTTCAGTGCGCCGCCGATCGACCATCCGCGCTCGTTGCGGTTCTCCCACTGCACCACGTTGTAGCGCGCGTCCATGGGATCGGCGCCTTCGGGTAGATCCCTCACCACGAAGCCGCCCTCGAGCCCGGCCTCGTCGAACGCTTCCGACCACCAGCTCACTCCTTCCTTCACGGCGCTGCGAATGGGCTCTGGGATGCCGCGATCGATGTAGTAGACGATGGGATCGGCGATGGGCGAGTTCGGATCGTCGGGGTCGACGCGGTGGAGGCGGTGGCGCGCGATCCAGCGCTGCTGCAGCGTGCCCTGGATGGGCTGCGCGTAGTCGTTGAACGAGATGCCGAAGTAGCCCACGCGCGGGTCGGCGGCGCGCGGCTGGTAGCGGTCATCGGGGAGCTGCACGAAGGACATGTGCTGCCGCAGAGTGAAGGCGCGGCCGTCGGGCGCGACCATGTTCACGATGCGTCCGGGGCGATTCCCCGAGAGCGCGTAAGTGAGCGCGGCATCGATCTCGGTGTTCTCGGGGAAGGCCTTCGTGTACGGGCGGTAGATGCTCGAGCGGTCGCGCGCCACCGAGTAGCTTCCCTGCCCCCCGCGCGCGAGGGTGAGCGCGGCGTTCATCCGGTCGCTGAGCACGAAGCCGGTGGCATCCACGAGAAACCGTCCGTCGCTCTCCCCCACGATCGGGAGTGCCGCCACGGTACTCGGCGGGAACGCCTCCTCCACGGTGCGGATGTGATCGGGGTTGCCGGAGTCGGAGCTCCGGTACTTCCAGTTCTCGAAGACGAGGAGCATGCGATCGCCCACGCGATCGAAGCGCGCGATCTGCTCGCCCTGTCCCGAGCCGCGGTCGAGTCCGATGGGGTTGGAGCCGAGCCCCGTGGCGAGCGAGAGGAGGTAGAGCACGCGCATCGAGTCGCGCGGGATCTCGAGGTAGATCTTCTCGCCCTTCGGATCGAGGTAGACGGGAATGAAGCCATCGAGCTTCTCCATCCCGCGCGCGGCATCGGCGATGCTCCTGCCGGCAGTCGCGGCGCCGGCGGCCTCCGGCGGCTGCGCCGCTCCGCGCTGCGGCGTGGGCGTGGTGGAGCTTCCCGTCCGCGACGAGGCGCAGCCCGTGAAGGCGAGCGCGATGCTTACGAGCAAGAATGGAGAGAGGAGTTTCATCGGTGGGGGGGGAGGGGGGGAGAAGAGAAGGAAGCAGGAACTACCGAGGAGACAGGGAACAGGAAACAGGAACTACCGAGGAGACAGGG
>CAZTTY010000172.1:0-2413 GCA_964616815.1 uncultured Gemmatimonadaceae bacterium
CGCTGGAACTGGACCGCGTTCCATCCCTGTCCGTACGAGCAGCCGTGCGATCTGGTCTCCCTGCCCTGCTGCTTGTACCACCAGTCGAGCCAGAGAGCCTGCTCGCGTGTGGTCTGGTAGTCGTTCACCACGCCGTTCCTGATGATGAGGAAGTCCGCCGGCTCGACACCCTCATCATCGTAACCGATGGTGGAGAGGCCGCCTTCCTGGGAACGGTCGCCCTGTATGTTCATGAACTCCGGACCGTAGCGGAACTTTCCGAGCATCTTCTCGGGCGGCGCGACGAAGCTGGTTCCGGCGTAGTTGGCCTCGTAGCCCATCGCGCGATCGAGCTCGGTGGGATGGCCGATCGACTCGTGGATGGTGAGCCAGAGATGGGTGGGGTGCAGCACGAGATCGTAGCGCCCCACATCCACCGGCTTCGCCTCGAGCTTCTGCGCCGCTTCCTCTCCCCACTTGCCGGCGTTCCCCGGGAGATCCGCCTCGAGAACGTACTCCCAGCCGCGTCCCATCGGCTGCACCACGTTCCCCCGGTTCTGGAAGTCGGAGAAATCGGAGGAGATGGCGGTGATCTGCATGAGCGGCCAGCTTCGTACCGCCGTCTGGGTGATGACCGACCCCTCGCTCGAAGCGAAGTTGCGCTCCTCCTTCACGAAGAACAGTCCGCTGAACACGTACTTCACGCCTGCCACCTTGAGCGCTTCGGCGTTGGCCTTCAGCAGAAGGTCGGCCTTCTCCTCCACCGATATCGTGAACGGATCGATGGTGTAGGCGCTCTTCCAGGCGACATCCGGATAGGCGGGCGTGGGCGCCAGCACCACCGGCGCGTCGCGCGCGATCCGGTTGGCCTTCGCGATGGCTACCGCCTCGCGTGCGGCCGCCGTGACGCCATCGCGCGTCAGGTTGCGACTCGCCGCGAAACCCCATGTGCCATCCACGAGAGCACGTACGCCGCAGCCCGTGGAGTCGGTGTCCACCACGTTCTGGATCTGCTGCTCGCGCGTGAAGATGAAGTTCTGCCGCTGGCGCCCTATCCTGACATCCGCGTAGCCGGCACCGGCGGAGCGGGCAGCATCCAGCGCCGCCAGCATGAGCTCCTTCACCGAGGCATCGTCGGGGAAATCCATCGCGAGCGGCGTCTGTGCGGCGCCTGCCAGCGCCGCTCCACCGGTGGCATTCCACGCGGCCGCCGCGGCCAGTGCGGCCGCGGCGCTCGCCCCTCGCTTCAGGAATTCCCTCCGATCAGTCATCAGATCGCGTCGCTGAGACTGGTGAAGGTGAAGTCGCGAGTCTTTATCGGTGGCACCACGATGGCGGATCCGGGGCCGCCAGCCTCGCTGGCGCTCACGCGAACCGGCTCGCCCATGGCCTCCAGATTGTTCAGCATGAAGATCGGCGACTCGTTGAAGCGCAGATTCTTCACCGCGCGAGTGATCTTTCCATTCTCGATCAGGAAAGTCCCGTCGCGCGTGAGACCCGTGTACAGGATGGTTCGCGGATCCACCGGCCTGATGTACCAGAAGCGGGTGACGAGGATGCCGCGCTGTGTGGACGCGATCATCTCCTCCACCGACTGGTCGCCGCCCGACATGCGCAGCGAAGCGATCGTGGGAGTGGGCTCCTTCCCCTGCTTTTCCGCCCAGTAGCGGTCGTAGGCGAGGTTCTTCACGATGCCGTTCTCGATCCACACCGTACGCTCGACCGGCAGCCCGTCGCCGGCGAAGGTGTACGCCGCCGCATCGGGGTCGAGCGGGTCGGAAACCAGCGTCACGCGCTCGTCCACCACCTTCATCCCGATCTTGTTGCCGCCGCCCTGCTTCGTGAAGAAGCTCCGCCCCTCGTCCGCTCCGCGCGCGCTGAGCGCGCGGGATATGAGCTGGACCAGATTACCCACGGCGGTCGGCTCGAGGATGACCGTGTAGCGCCCCGGCTCGATCGCCGCCGGTCCATCCGAGAGGCGCGCTTTCTCTATCGCGCGCGACCCGAGCTCCGCTGGCGCGATCCTGCTCCAGTCGGAGTGCGCCGCCCCGGCCCAGCCGCTGCCGGTCCCGGCCTCCGTGCGCACGGTCGTCGTCATCGATACGGCGGTCATGCGACCATACGCGAAGAGGCCCTTGCTGGTAGCCACCGCCCGCGCCTCACTGTCCGACTCGAGGTAGCCGGTCGCGTTCATCCCCGCCGAACGCGCCGGCTCGGTGATACTTCGCACGGCCGCGACTCTTCCGGCCGCGTCGAGCGCCGCGGTGGCCTCGCTCCATCCCTTCGTTTCGGAGTACCGCTGCGGCCCGAGCTCCGGCATCGCCTCGGGATCCTCGGGCGCCAGCTTCGCCAGCCGCTCGGAGGTCTCCACCACCCAACGCAGCCCTTCGTCATCGAGCTTGTTGGTCGTGGCGCTCGCGCTCCGCTTCCCGAA
>CAZTTY010000173.1:0-2302 GCA_964616815.1 uncultured Gemmatimonadaceae bacterium
GGGACGTCATTTTCGCGCGGGGGGCGGGGCGGTCGCCCGCCCCCCCTTCTATAAAGGGAAGTCCCGACCCCGCCCCTCACCCCGTCGTCCGCCGCTTCACCCGGATCACCAGCCGGCGCCAACTGGCCACATCGTCGCTCCCCACCTTTTCCACGTTCGCGCCACAGCGTCCGCCGTCGAGCATCCACGGCACCAGCCAGTGCGACACTGTAAAGGGCAGGTGACCTACGACATCCCCGCCGCTGGCGTGTACCCAGACGGCGGGGTTGTCGGTACCCGGCGGATCGGGGACCAGGATCAGCCGGTCACCGGCCTGCAGACGGTGGACGACACTCATTCGTTGTCCGAACACCGTTCCATAAACCGCGCTTCGGAACTCGTCCACTTCGGGCGGTACCGAGCTTCCTGCTGTCATGGCGATTCTCCTGACACGGTCCATCCGCCACTCCCCCTCCCCGCAAGGTGCCCCGTGGCGGGGGAGAGATCAAGGAGAAAGGGAGCTCCCTGCTCCCTTCTCCTCCCCCCCGTTACCCACCTGCCCGCCGCATCGTCTGAGACATGAAACGAGGCATACCGCACCCCTATTCCATCCATCCGAATGAGAATTTCCACAATGCGCACGGTCCGGTGGCTGACGTCAGGGCTCGCCATCGCGGCGCTCGTGCCGTCGCTCGGCATGGCACAGCAGTCGTCGTCGCGTCTCTTCGAGAACTCGTGGTTCTGGGGTGCGAAGGGCGGTGTGATGTCCTTCTCTACCGAGGTGGACGGCAACACCGCGGCACCGCTGGTAGGTGTCGAGTGGCTGATCACGCGCACGCACGGCGCTCTCTACATCTCCGGCGAGCAGTCGTTCTTCGACGCGACATCTTCGGTGTTCGACCACTACGGCCAGGAATACCGCGTGGGGATCAAGGACATGCGCCGCTACTCTATCGCCGCGCTGGGCTTTCCGTGGACGTGGGGAACCGTACGCCCCTACGGCGGCATCGGCTTCTCGCTGAACAACATTCAGCGCACCTCCGTGATCGACACTCCCTCCAACGACACATCGGTCTTCGAAGTCGCTGCGCAGATCGACCACCAGAAGGATCGCGTCTCCTTCCTCACGATGGCGGGGATCCAGGGGCAGTACCGGCGTGTCTCCCTGTTCGGGCAGGTGAGCTACATGCCCGCCAAGACCGGCTTCCTCCTCAACGGCCGTTCCACGTACATCCTCGAGGCCGGAATCCGATACAACTTCGGCTCCTCCAGGGAGCGGCTGCAGAGGTAGCTGCCGGCCGCGCAGCGCCTGTACGGAACCGCGGCGAGAAACGAGCGGGCCGGGTCGATTCCACGACCCGGCCCGCTTTCTCGTCACCACCGCTCATCCGGACATCCGCTCGTTCTCCCGCATCGCTCGCAGCACGTTCCCGCCGAGCAGCTTCGTCACGTCGGATTCCGAGTAGCCGCGCTCCAGCAGCGCCTCGGCGATTGCCGGCATGCGCGTGACATCCTCCAGGCCGGAGGGCGTCGCACTGATCCCATCGAAGTCGCTGCCGAGCGCGCCGACGTGGTCCACGCCGGCCACCCGCACCATGTGATCGACATGGTCGATCGCCACGGAGATGGGGACGGGCGGGATCTTCGCGATCAGTGAAGCGCGCAGCGAGCGCAGCTCGTCGGGGAGCGGCGCCGACGCCGCGATCCCGGCCGAGCACCGGCGAGCGGCCACTTCCGCTTCGACAGCTTCGAACGCCTCACGAAAAGCCGTATCGAGAAAAAGCGGGAAGAAATTGAGCTGCGCCACACCTCCATTGCGGGCGATCGCGCGAAGCTGCTCGTCGCTCAGGTTGCGCGGATGGTCGGAGAGGGCGCGCGCGCAGGAGTGCGAGGCGATCACGCGGCGCCCCGTGACGGCCAGTGCATCGAAGAAAGTCTCCTCGGACACGTGCGACAGATCCACCAGCATCCCGAGCCTGTCGAGCTCGCGGATGACCTCCTCGCCGAACGGAGTGAGGCCCCCGGTTCGAGTGTCGTGCTCGCCGATGGAGGAGCCGGCCCAGTCGTTGCCGTTGTTCCACGTCAGCGTCAGATAGCGCGCGCCGCGCCGGTGCAGCTCGCGAAGCTTGTCGAGCGAATTCTCGATGGCGTGTCCGCCTTCGACGCCTATCAAGACCGCCACCTTCCCTTCCCGCTTCGCGCGAACGATGTCATCGACGCCCGTTGCCGGAGCCAGCGCGTCCCGGTTCCGCTCCACGGCCGCGCGTATGGCCTCCATGTAGCGGAGCGCGCGCGCGAAGGACCGGTCGGGGCGTGCCAACGC
>CAZTTY010000174.1:0-2266 GCA_964616815.1 uncultured Gemmatimonadaceae bacterium
GCCACTGCACGAGGTCCAGCCCCGTCACCAGCTCCGTGACCGGGTGCTCCACCTGCAGGCGGGTGTTCATCTCGAGGAAGTAGAACTTTCCATCGCGGTCGAGGAGGAACTCGCAGGTCCCGGCGTTCACGTAGCCGGCGGCGCGGGCGGCGCGCACCGCGGTCTCTCCCATCTCCCGGCGTAGCTCCGGCGTGACTGCCACGCTCGGCGCTTCCTCGATCATCTTCTGGTGCCGGCGCTGGATCGAGCATTCCCGCTCGCCTAGCGAGAGCATGTTCCCGTGAGAGTCGCCGAGCACCTGGATCTCGACGTGCCGCGGACCCACGATGTATTTCTCGATGTACACGGCGTCGTCGCCGAAGGCGTTGAGCGCTTCGCGCCGCGCGGCGTCGAGCGAGGAAGAGAGCTCCGACGCCTCGTGCACGACGCGCATCCCCTTCCCTCCTCCGCCGGCCGCCGCCTTGAGGAGGATCGGGTAGCCGAAGCCCTCGGCGATTCGTGCTGCCTCCTCGGCATCGCGCAGCGGATCAGTGGTGCCGGGCACCACCGGCACTCCCGCAGCGCTCACGAGGCGCCGCGCCTCCGTCTTGCTTCCCATCGCCGCTATAGCCGAAGGTGGCGGCCCCACGAACACCAGCCCAGCCTCGGTCACGGCGCGCGCGAACGGCTCGCGTTCGGAGAGGAAGCCATAGCCCGGGTGGATGGCCTCGGCGCCGGTGCGGAGCGCCGCCTCGATGATTCGGTCGCCGCGGAGGTAGCTGTCCTTAGACGGCGACTCTCCTATGCGAACCGCCTCATCGGCCTCGCGTACGTGCGGCGCGCGCGCGTCGGCGTCGCTGTGAACGGCCACCGCCTCGATGCCCAGCTCGCGGCAGGCGCGCACCACTCTCAGCGCGATCTCGCCCCTGTTCGCGACCAGGACCTTCCGGAACGGACGCGATGCGACGATCCGGGGAAGCGTGGCGCTCATCAGAGCGGGATGTTCCCGTGCTTCCTGGGTGGATTCTGCTGCCGTTTGCTCTGCAGAGTGTCGAGCGCGTCTATGAGGCGGGGGCGCGTCTCGCGCGGGTCGATGATGTCGTCCACGTAGCCGCGGCTCGCCGCGATGTAGGGGTGCGCGAACTTGGCGCGGTATTCCTCTATCTTCTCGTCCACCGCGGCCTGCTGGTCATCGCTCTCGGCGATCTCCCTGCGGAAAAGGATCTCCACGGCTCCCTTCGGCCCCATCACGGCAATCTCCGCCGACGGCCATGCGACGTTGAAATCGCCGCGGATGTGCTTGCTGCTCATGACGTCGTACGCGCCGCCGTACGCCTTGCGCGTGATGACGGTGAGCTTCGGCACCGTGGCCTCGCAGTACGCGAAGAGGAGCTTGGCGCCGTGCTTGATTATGCCGCCGTGCTCCTGTGCCACGCCCGGGAGGAAGCCGGGCACATCCTCGAAGGTCACGAGCGGGATGTTGAAGGCATCGCAGAAGCGGATGAAGCGGGCGCCCTTGATGGAGGCATCGATGTCGAGCACGCCCGCGAGCACGGCAGGCTGATTCGCCACCACGCCCACCGAGTAGCCGCCCAGGTGCGCGAAGCCGCAGAGTATGTTCGGCCCGAAGTCGGCCTGCACTTCGTAGAAGTCGCCGTCGTCCACCACGCGCCGGATCACGTCGCGCATGTCGTACGGCTTGTTGGGGTTCTCGGGGACGACGTCGAGCAGCGCTTCGTCGCGCCGGTCGCGCGGGTCCGTGCCGGCGCCGCGCGGCGGATCGCCCAGGTTGTTCGAAGGGATGTAGCGGAAAAGCTCGCGGATCGCGCCGAGCGAAGCGAATTCGGAGTCGTGCACGAAGTGCGCTACTCCGGATGTGCTCGCGTGCGTGTCGGCTCCGCCCAGCGCCTCCATCGTCACGTCCTCGTGGGTCACCGTCTTCACCACGTTGGGACCGGTGACGAACATGTACGAGGTGCCCCGCACCATGTACACGAAATCGGTGATGGCCGGCGAGTACACCGCGCCGCCCGCGCATGGGCCGAGGATCGCCGAGATCTGCGGCACCACGCCCGAGGCCAGGGTGTTGCGCAGGAAGATGTCGGCGTAGCCGCCCAGGCTCTCGACGCCCTCCTGGATGCGCGCGCCGCCCGAGTCGTTGAGGCCGACCACCGGCGCGCCGACCTTGAGGGCCATGTCCATGATCTTGCAGATCTTCTTGGCGTAAGCGCCCGAGAGCGAGCCGCCGAACACGGTGAAGTCCTGCGAGAAGACGTACACGCGCCGG
>CAZTTY010000175.1:0-2121 GCA_964616815.1 uncultured Gemmatimonadaceae bacterium
GGGATCGCGGTGGACGCCGTGATCGCGGATTTCATATCCGGCGCGGCCGAGCGGCTGGTGCTCGAGGCGGCAAAGAGGTCGGACATAGTGCTCGTGGAGGGGCAGGGGTCGCTCATCCATCCGAGCTACTCGGGGGTCACCTACGGGTTGCTCCACGGCTCGCTGCCGCACGCCATGGTGCTCTGTCACCAGCCGTCACGGAAGTCGATCAACAAGCAGGAGTGGGTGAAGATCCCGCCGCTCCCGGAGCTGATCGAGATGCACGAATATATCGCGCGTCCTCTGCGGCCGTCGAAGGTGATCGCGATAGCGCTGAACACGTTCGACCTGAGCGACGAGGAAGCGCGCGCCGCCATCGCCGCCGCCGAGGCCGAGACCGGACTCCCGGCTACGGACGTGGTGCGCTACGATCCGGCGCCCGTGGCGGACGCGATACTCGACTTCCACAGGTCGAGGTAAACGCCGGAAGCGACGGGGGGCGGGCACTCAGTCGTAGAGGTCCCGCCCCCCGTCGCTTCCGGCCCGTTCCGGCGCCGCCTTTGCGTCGTGGAGCTCGTATGCGCGAGCTCATCCACAGGCACTCCACCGCCGTGCGCGGTGACGACGGACGGATGTACGAGGCGTACATCTTCGGCCAGCGACGGGGCGATGGAACCTGGATCGGGTGGCTCGAGTTCGTGCCGGTGGGCGGCGGTTACGCACTGCGCACGGGGAGCGAAACCTCGCAGCCCGACCGCGATGCCCTGGAGTACTGGGCGGGCGGCCTGGAGCCCGCCTATCTTGATGGGGCTCTGACGCGGGCCTGGCCGTAGGGAGGCTGCCCCGCGCGCGATGCTACACCCGGAGATGTGATTGAGTACTACCGCTACCCTGGCAAGCCGCCGGGAGGACGGCAGCCGCACCGCGTTCGTGGTGCTCGCCGCGATCAGCTTCTGCCATCTGTTGAACGACATGATGCAGTCGCTCCTTCCCGCCATCTATCCGATGCTCAAGACCTCGTTCGGTCTCGACTTCGTGCAGGTGGGGATGATCACGCTGACTTACCAGCTCACGGCGTCGCTGCTGCAGCCGCTCGTGGGGCTCTATACCGACAGGCACCCGCGCCCCTATTCGCTGGCGATGGGGATGAGCTTCACGCTCGTGGGGCTCGTGCTGCTCGCGTTCGCGCCGACCTTTCACGTGCTGCTTCTCGCCGCGGCGATGGTCGGGATGGGGTCGTCGGTGTTCCACCCCGAGTCGTCGCGCGTCGCGCGCATGGCCTCGGGCGGACGGCACGGCTTCGCGCAGTCGTTCTTCCAGGTGGGCGGCAACGCGGGGTCGGCCATCGGGCCGCTTCTCGCCGCGTTCATCGTGCTTCCCTTCGGGCGCTCGAGTGTGAGCTGGTTCTCCATCGCGGCGCTCGTCGGAATCGTCGTGCTCTGGAACGTCGGCGGCTGGTACCGGCGCTTCGGCATCGCGCGCGCCGCGCCGCGCCCGCACGAGGAGACACAGGTGCAGACGCTCCCCGCGCGCCAGGTGAAGCAGGCGCTCGCCGTACTCATGGCGCTGGTGTTCTCGAAGTATTTCTACCTGGCCAGCCTCACGAGCTACTACACGTTCTTCCTGATCCAGAAGTTCGGCGTGTCGGTGCAGTCGGCCCAACTGCATCTCTTCGTGCTGCTCGGCGCCGTGGCCGCTGGCACGATCATCGGCGGCCCGGTGGGCGACCGCTTCGGCCGCAAGTACGTGATCTGGTGGTCCATACTGGGCGTGCTGCCGTTCACGCTCGTGCTGCCGTACGCGAACCTGCTCTGGACCGCGGTGCTCAGCGTGGTGATCGGCGTGATACTCGCCTCCGCCTTCTCCGCGATCCTGGTGTACGCGCAGGAGCTGGTGCCGGGGAAGGTGGGAATGATTTCCGGCATGTTCTTCGGCCTCGCCTTCGGAATGGGCGGCATCGGTGCCGCGTTCCTCGGCTGGCTGGCGGATCGGACGAGCATCGAGTTCGTCTACCACGTCTGCTCGTTCCTCCCGGCCATGGGGCTGCTCACCGCGTTTCTGCCGAACATCGAGCCGGCGCGGGCGAGGTGAACGACGGGGTCGGGCATTCAATGTAGAGGTCCCGGCGGCGCCGCCGGGACC
>CAZTTY010000176.1:0-2076 GCA_964616815.1 uncultured Gemmatimonadaceae bacterium
GCAGCGTCGCACCGGATATCGACCGGAGCCGCGTAAGGGCGATGCACGAGTCCGGAGGAGAAAAGTCGAATTCGGGAGTGCTCTTCGGGGATCGCCGGCCGCTGGCGGACTTTGCGGTGGCGGTAGGGCTGGGTACGCTCTTCGGACTCGTCTCCGCCGCGCAGGTACATCTCTACGGACATGCGGTGGGGCGCGAGGTTCCCATCGCGCGGCTCATCCCTCTCTACCTGGCGCGCTGGTACATCTGGGTCGCGCTCACACCCTTCATCTTCGCGGCGTCCAGACGCTGGCAGCTCGGCGGAGATGACCCGGGCCGACCGCGAGCGCTCGACGCCGCCATGCTCGCCCTCGTCTCGTTGCTCTTCGCGCTCGTCCACTCGGTGCTATCCGCCGTGGTCGACCTCGCCCTCGTCACGGAACGCGTGCCGATTCCCCTCGCGGTGACGGAGCACGCGAGCGCGTTCTTCATGATGGGACTCGTGGTGTGCTCGGCCATCATCGCGGTCCACCACGCGCTCGACTACTACCGCCGCTACCGCAGCCGCGAGCTGCGCGCCATCCACCTCGGCGCGCAACTGGCGCAGACGCGACTCCAGCTCCTGCGGATGCAGCTCCGGCCGCACTTCCTCTTCAACACGCTGAACGCCGTATCGTCGCTGATGCACGAGGACATCGAAGCGGCCGATGCCATGCTCGCAGCACTCGGCGATCTCCTGCGCGCGGCGCTGCGCGGCGATGGATCGGAGGAGGTTTCGCTCCGTCAGGAAGTGGAGCTCACGCGCTGCTACCTGGACATAATGCAGCTTCGCTTCGGCGGCGAGCTGACCGCGACAGTCGACATCGCGCCCGACGCGCTCGACGCGCTGGTGCCCAACATGGTCCTGCAGCCGCTGGTGGAGAACGCCGTACTGCACGGAATATCGCGACGGCGCGGAGGCGGCAGCATACAGGTGCGCGCGTCGCGCACGGAGGGAACGCTGCTGATCGAAGTGCTCGACGACGGCACCGGCCTCCCCGGGGGATGGGATGAGGGGACGAGCGCCGGAGTGGGGCTGAGCAACACGCGCTCGCGACTGCGCCGCCTCTACGGTGCGAGACACGGAATCGCCATGGGCAATCGGCCGGAGGGCGGAGTGTGGGTGGCGATCCGCATCCCCTTCCACACCACGGGCGTCATCGCGCTCCCCGCCGCATGAAGGGCACATGCACGAACGACTCGTGAACGACTCATGAAGGATTCGAGATGGCCATCCATACCCTGATCGTCGACGACGAACCGCTCGCCCGTACGCGGCTGCGCAAGCTGCTCGCGGCCGAGCGCGGCGCGGAGGTCGTGGGCGAATGCGCCGGCGCCGGGGAAGCGATCGAGTTCGTGCGGAGCGCGCTCCCCGACCTCGTGTTCCTGGACGTACAGATGCCCGAGATGGACGGCTTCGAGATGCTCTCGAAGCTTCCGTCCGCCACGCTCCCCGCCATCATATTCGTGACGGCGTACGACGACTACGCGCTGCGCGCCTTCGAAGTGCACGCGCTCGACTATCTGCTCAAGCCGTACTCGCGCTCCCGCTTCCACGACGCGTTCCAACGTGCGCGCGAACGACTCGAGCGCGACAGCGCCACCGCCGATCGCAGGCTGCTCGGTCTGCTCGCCGAGCTGCGCGCGCGGGCGAGCTGCACCGCTGCCTCCGATTCCGCGCTTCCTCCCCGTGCCGGACACGAGCGTCTGGTGGTGAAATCGGACGGCCGGATGTTCTTCGTGCGCCCGGACGACATCGACTGGGTGGAAGCCTCGGCCAACTACGTTCGCCTGCACGCGCGCGGGGCGTCGTACCAGTTGCGCGAGAGCATGAAAGGGATGGAAGAACGTCTCCCGCGCCACGTGTTCGTCCGCATCCACCGGTCGGCCATCGTGAATCTGGACCGCGTTCGCGAGCTCCAGCCCTGGTTCCACGGCGAATACGTAGTGATCCTCGCCGACGGCACCAGGCTCACCGCGAGCCGCGCGTACGCCCCGCGCCTGCGGGAGGTGACGGGATCGGCTCTCTGACGCGGCCGGTCCGGCGGCGCCGCCGGACC
>CAZTTY010000177.1:0-1678 GCA_964616815.1 uncultured Gemmatimonadaceae bacterium
TGCGGGTCTCGGCCGGCTTCTTCGTGATCGGCTTGTCGGGGAAGATGCGGATCCACACCTTGCCGCCGCGCTTGATGTGGCGCGTGAGCGCCACACGGGCGGCCTCTATCTGACGGTTGGACACCCACCCCGGCTCCAGCGCCTGGAGCCCGTACTGGCCGAACGCCACGGTCGATCCACGGGTCGCCACCCCACGGGTGCGCCCCTTGAACATCTTGCGGAATTTTACGCGCTTGGGACTCAGCATTTATCTCTCGCTCCTCACGAACCCGTGGAGTAGGTGCTCCCGCGCCGCGAAGCCGAGGGCTCCTCGCCGTGGAAGATCCACACTTTCACGCCGATCGTGCCGAAGGTGGTCCTGGCCGTGGATGTCGCGTAGTCGATCTTCGCGCGGAGCGTGTGCAGAGGCACCCGACCCTCGTGGTAGCCCTCCACGCGCGCGATCTCCGCGCCGCCGAGCCGGCCGCCGCACTTGATCTTGATCCCCTGTGCGCCCATGCGCATCGCGCTCTGCACCGCGCGCTTCATCGCGCGGCGGAAGGAGATTCGCTGCGCCAGCTGGTGCGCGATCTGATCGGCCACGAGCTGCGCATCGAGCTCGGGACGCTTGATCTCCTCCACGTTGATCCCGACTTCCTTCCCCGTGAGCTGCGCCAGCTCGTCGCGGAGCTTGTCCACCTCCGCGCCCTTCTTCCCGATCACCACGCCCGGACGTCCGGTATGGATGGTCACTACCATCTTCCCCGGCTTCCGCTCGATGGTGATGTCGGCGATCGCCGCATGACCCAGGCGCGCCTTCAGGTACTTGCGCAGCAGCTCGTCTTCCTTGAGGAGCGCCGGGAAATCCCGGTTCGCGTACCAGCGCGACTTGTGGTCGTGCGTGATCCCCAGCCGGAAGCCGATCGGATTCGTTTTCTGTCCCATTAGCGACCTTCCTCGTCCGCGACCACGATCTCGACGTGGCTCGTCCTCTTGAGAATGGGAGTGCCACGCCCCATCGCGCCCGGCATGAAGCGCTTGAGCTTGGGGCCCTCGTTCACCACCGCATGCTTCACGAAGAGCAGATCGGTGTCGAGCGACTCGTCGCGCTCGCGCGCCTGATACTCCGCGTTCGCGATGGCGGACTTCAGCACTTTCTCTATCTGCTTGGCCGCGTGCTTCTTCGAGAACGCGAGGAGCGCGAGCGCCTCGTTCACGTTGAGTCCGCGGATCTGATCGATCACCAGCCGCATCTTATAGGGCGACTGACGCGTGGTCCGCTGTACGGCCCGAACTTCCGCCATGATCACTTGCCTCCCTTGCCGCCGGGCCCGGCCTTGCGGTCGGCCGCCTTGTTCCCGCTGTGACCACGGAAGAGCCGCGTGGGCGCGAACTCGCCGAGCTTGTGGCCCACCATGTTCTCCGTCACGTACACGGGGATGAACTTGTTCCCGTTGTGCACGGCGAAGGTGTGCCCCACGAACTCCGGGGCGACGGTGCTCGCCCGCGACCAGGTCTTCACCACCCGCTTCTCGTTCCTCGTGTTCATGCCGCGCACCTTCTTCAGGAGCGACTCCTGCACGAACGGACCTTTCTTGATGCTTCTAGCCATGGTTGCTGTCTCTGGTTGTCGGGCAGCGCCGCGTCCGCCCCTCGCTCATCGGGTAGCCTTGCCGCGCTTCCGGCCGCGGACGATCAG
>CAZTTY010000178.1:0-1642 GCA_964616815.1 uncultured Gemmatimonadaceae bacterium
GGAGAAGCGCGCCGCAGCATGAAGCATCATGCGACAACTACCTTGACACTCACCGGATCCGGGCACGTGATCTTCCGCGACTGTTGGACCAAGCATACAAATACCGGTCAAAGTACGTGCACCAACTTCGGCCGCTACCACGGTTGCTCACGCACGCTGGGTCGCTTGGCGACGTGGTAGTCGCGGAGGGAGAAGTATCACTCACGCTCCAAGGCATGGCTCGCGTGGCTCATCACGCGATACGCACTTTCGTCGAGAGGGGGCGAAAGGTGAAGCACGAGGACTTCGCCTATCGGAACGCACTTCCGAATGTGGTTCGTATTTCTCTGGCTGACCGTTACTGGCTGAACAATTCTGCTGCGTACGACCATCGTACGGCGTCGAGATACCTAGCTGGTTTCTTGCGCGAACTGGCGCGCGAGATGTCGCCTGGCCCCTCGGAAGGCATAGCCGCCATGCCGGATGTACTAGTAAAGGTGGAGCGCTCGGTGAATGGTCTGGCGAAGCCGGCGCAACGCTTACCGATGCTTACGCTATACCTACTCTACAACACAGTTATCAGAGCCGAGGAGGCCCGACCCAAATTCGAGCGAGTGCTCCAAAGGCATCAGGCCGACTTTGATGAGCCTTGTCCAGAGAGCTTCCTCGCACACGTCCTCACCGGGAACGCTGTGCCGTGGCCTGCGGAACAACTCGCGCAACTACTCAACGAATACTACGAGAAGCGCGGGCGTGCGCGAGCGGCGGAGTTCCCGCCGCTGTTCGAGGCCGCGTTGGCATTGGTAGCCGCCGAATCCTTTCGCGTCGCGGGAGATGAAGCGCGTGCGCGCACAATGATCGCCTCTGCCGTCGAGTGCATGCCGGGCCACGGAGCGCTTATGGACCTGGAAAATAGAGCGCTGGAAGGGGAGGTACCTCCCATCGATTGGCGCGAGACGCTCCTAGCGCGCGATGATCCGTCTGCCATGGGCGGTACGCCGGCGAGTGGAGGGGCAGAAGCGCTGGCAGCGCAATCATCGGACAGCGAAGGCGCTAACGCAACTCCGGATGCGTAGGGCGGAGTGGTTGACGTTAGTAGCGGCGACCGAGTGACCAAGGAAGGAGATTCTCGCTCGCGCCGACCGGGTGAGGTGTAAAATTGCAAGCGGGCGGCTGGCCGGCCTAGAATGAATCGCGGATGGATGCGGCCCGAGGCAGCATGACGCGTTGGTAGACGCGCTGAAGTGCAACATGGCGTCGACGTGACCGAGACGGCATTGGCTATGGCTCGCGAGAAGGCCCGCGATCGTGGAATCGCCGCGGAGTTCGCTCTGGCCGACGCGTCTAGGCTCGAAGCTCTGGGTCGGAGGTTCGAGTCCGCGTTCACACGACATTCCACGGCGACGACGGCGCACCTGCCTGGCTCGCGACGATCAAACGGATCTAGACTATCGCGCTCTCGATCGCGCACTCAATCACTCGCTCAGTCGCCCGCCGCCCCAAACCACTTCGCCACCGCGCCGACCAGCCCCCGCTGATTCTCCCCCACCCACGCCACATGCCCGTCCGGCCTTAACAGCACCGCGGGCACGTCTAGCTCCTCGCTCTCGTCTGCGACATAGTCGACCCGATCCCCCCACCCCTCCACCGAAAGCCTCCCCGT
>CAZTTY010000179.1:0-1593 GCA_964616815.1 uncultured Gemmatimonadaceae bacterium
CCCGGCAGCGCCGCTGCCGGGACCTCTACGTAAAACGCCCGACCCCGTCAGGAGCCCCGTCCGATGTGCGACGCCATCCACGCCAGGCTCTGGCCGACGTGAGCGCTCCAGTAGGGCCAGCTATGGGTGCCGGGGTACTCGGCGAAGTCGTGCGGGACGCCGAGCAGCTCCAGCTCGGCGTGGAAGACGCGCGTGTCGTCGGCGAGCGGGTCGTCCCGCCCGACGTCCATGTACATGGCGGGGAGGCGGGTCTGCGGCGAGACAGGCTGATCGAGGATGACGCGTACACGGTGCGCGGGATCGCGCCAGCGCCACGCGGGGAGGTCCTTTCCGAACGCGAGACGGCGGGTGTTCCACCGGACACCGCCGGGGTCGTCGGCCCACCGCGCCGCGATCTGCTCGAAGCTCGTGGCGTATACGGGAGCACCCTCGAACGGGTGCGGGCCGACGTACGTCGGACTCAGCACCCCGCTGTGACTGGCCGCGGCCGACCACTTGGAGGGGTACTGCAGCGCCAGCGCGATCGCGCCGTAGCCCCCCATGCTGAGGCCGGCGATGCCGCGGTGCGCGCGGTCGCCGATGGTGCGATACATCGAGTCCACGTGCTGAACGAGGTCGTGCGCGATGTAGTCATCGTAGTGGAGCCACCGGACGCAGTAAGTCGCCGCGGGCTCCTTGCGCACGCTGTCGGCTACGCACCCGGAATAGTCGCCGATGTTGTTCCACGTGGTGTACCAGCCGTCGTCTCCATCGGGCATCACCACGATCATCTCCGGCATGCCGTCCGCGACGAGCGAGTCCATCGTCGCGTCGAGATGTCCGAGCTTCACCCAGTCGGTTTCCGCCCCGTAGAGTCCGTGAAGGTAGTACGCCACCGGGTAGCGCCGTGTCGTGTCCACTTCGTACGACGGCGGGAGGTACACCAGGTAGTGCTTCGTGGCGCCGAGCGCGCTGGCGTAGAGGCTGTCCGTGCGCACGGTGCCGTGCGCCGGGCCGGCTGCGAATAGCAGTACGAGGGCGAGTGAGATCACGTGTGGTTGGACGGCGGGGGTCGGTTCGAACGGCGGGGTAAACGACGTAAACGACGGGGGCGGGCCTCCAACGCAGATGGCTCGGCAGTGTTGCTGCCGAGCCATCCCATCTGCGTCAAAGGCCTGACCCCCGCTTCCTGTGGAGGAGTGCCTCGGTGAGCGCGCCCCACGCGAGGAGCGCACAGAGGTGGCGGTTGGGGAGTCGAGCCACGCCGGAAAAGGCACGCAGCTCACCAAGTGACGGTCCCGCTTCGGCGTCCTTCCCCTCGGAGACGAGCTGCGTGAACCCGGCCGCCAGCGCCTCGAGCTCCGCCACGCTCTTCCCCTCCGCGAGACGCGTCATCATCGACGCCGAGGCCTGCGAGATCGCGCATCCCTGACCCGTGAAGCGCGCCTCTCGCACGCGGTCGCCATCGAAGGAGAGCTGCAACTCTATCGTGTCGCCGCAGAACGGGTTTTTCCGTGTGATGCGCTCGTCCGGGGTGTCGAGCCTGCCGCTGTTGCGCGGCCGGCGGTAGTGATCGAGGATGATGTCCTGGTAGAGCGCCGAGAGGTCGGGCGC
>CAZTTY010000180.1:0-1574 GCA_964616815.1 uncultured Gemmatimonadaceae bacterium
ACCTACGGCTCCCCGCTCGCCGTCGCCGTCCCATCACGTCTGGGCCCGCGCCGGTCGGGGGCCACCCGATCCCCTTATTGCGCCTGACCCCGTCGTTCCCTCAGCCCACGTAGACGATGTCGCCCTCGGCGTCGATTCCCATCTCCTGTTCCATTCCGCACACGCCGCAGATTTTCACGGCGTGCCACGCCTCGCCGAACTCGCGCTGGTTCTCGCGCCGCGCCGGTTTCACCGAGAGCTTCTTGTAGCTGTACTCGCCGCAGTTCTCGCACGCATGCGCCTTGGCTACGAGCTCGGCCCTTTGACGCGTGATCTTTGCCAACTTCAGTGCTCCTCGTCCGTCGGGGAAGTGAGTGGACCGCTCGCGAGCGCTCGGATGTCGGCGGCATCATCGGTCGTGCCGCCGATGCTCGATGGCGTACGCTTCGCCGGGGGCACCCTGGTGCCCGGCTCGCCCTTGCGCACTCCCTCGTGCCTCCCGGTTCGGGCGAGCAGCTCCTTGATGCCGCCCACCGCGCCCAGCACTCCCGTTGCTTCAGTCGGGAGAAATATCGTCGTTCCGCTTCCCTGACTCAGCACGGGTAGTGCCTCGAGGTACTTGAGTCCCAGGAGGTACATGGCGGCCTGATTATCGGGGAGCGCGCCGGCGATGCGCTGCAGCGCCTCCATTTCCGCCTGCGCCATGGCGAGCCGCGCCTCCGCCAGACCCTGCGCGCGGAGTACCGCTGCCTCCTTCTCGCCCTCGGCGCGCTGGATCTGCGACTCGCGCACTCCCTCCGACTCGAGGATCGCCGCGCGCTTCCCCGCCTCCGCCTGTGTCACCGCAGCCCGCCGCTCGCGCTCCGCGCGCATCTGCAGCTCCATCGCCTGCTGGATCTCGCGCGGCGGCTCGATCGCCTGCAGCTCCACGCGCGTCACGTCCACCCCCCAGCTCATAGCCGCTTCCTCGATCACTTCGCGCATCCGGTTGTTGATCATCTCGCGGCTCGCGAGAGTCTGATCGAGCTCCATCTCGCCCACGATGTTGCGCAGCGTGGTGCGCGTGAGCGTCTCGAGCGCGTAGGGGAGATTCTGAACGGCGTACGCCGCCTTCTGTGGATCGGCCACCCGGTAGTAGAGCACCGCGTCGATGTCGATGGTCACGTTGTCCTTGGTGATCACCGGCTGGCTCGGGAAGTTGAGCACCTGTTCGCGGAGGTCGATGCGCGCCGTGGAGCTGGAGATCACCTTCTTGATCCCCTTGAGGTCGCTCTCGAAGTAGCGGACGTCGATGGTCTTGGCGCGCTCGATGAACGGGATGATGATGTTGAAGCCGGAACGCGCGATCCGGTTGAAGCGGCCGAGCCGCTCCACCACCATCACCTCGGCCTGGCCGATGATCTTGAACGCGTTGACCGCGATCAGCAGCGCCCCGACGACGATGATCCCGAGTACAATGGCGCCCATGTTCTTGCTCCGCTGGAGGGGGTGTTCGTGAAAGTTATCCCCGGCGGAAGGGGGGAGGAAGGAAGCAGGAAGCAGGAAGCAGGAAACAGGAAACAGGAAACAGGAAACAGGAAACAGGAAACAGGAAA